>JAAVHZ010000051.1 GCA_014799465.1 Lachnospiraceae bacterium
ATCTTCAATGTATTCCATCCAGTTCAGCAGTTCTTCCATTATTATTCCATCCTTTTTCTTTTTATTTTAACAGAAAAAAATGGATTGTTCATAATTTATTTACTCATGCGTTTGTCGTGCATTTTACACAAAAATGATTGACAAATTGCACATCATTATTTATAATTATTTATTGCAGACGGGGTGTAGCACAGCTTGGTAGTGCGCATCGTTCGGGACGATGAGGTCGCAGGTTCGAATCCTGTCACCCCGACTATAAGTTTTCTATAAGAGTATCCTCACAATATCTGTTTAAAACATTATATTGTGAGGATGCTTTTTTCTTAATTTGTTCATAAATAAATGTCTGAATTGTAGGAATATCAATATTGAAACTCCAATTTGTTTGTGCTAATATTTTTATATAAATGACTGGTATTTATACGTATTTTACATTAAACAGGAGGTATTTGAAATGATAATGGGAATAAATTATAATAACGAAAGATTAAATCCTTATTCACAAACAGAAAAAGATTTTAATGAAAATGACATAACCCTAAAAGCTAAAAAACGTCAGGGAACGGAGAAATGTGAGACCTGTGAGAACAGAAAGTATCAGGATGGTTCTGATGAGATGGTTTCATTTAAAAGTGCCGCACACATAGACCCTGACAACGCCGGCTCCGCAGTCAGGGCACATGAGCAGGAACATGTATCTAATGCATATAAGAAAGCATCCTCTAAAGATGGGGAGGTTATTCAGGCTTCCGTATCAATACATACAGCCATTTGTCCTGAATGCGGCAGGGTATATGTGTCCGGCGGTACTACCACTACACAAATTAAATACAATTCTGATATGTATGCAAAAAACTCAAAAGAATCCGATAAAACAGTGATTCCCGGTAAAAATGTAGATTTAGCAATATAGTAATTACTTAATTTTAACTGTTATCTTTTTGCTTCCCTGTCCACATTTAAGCTTGAATGTACACGTACCTTTTTTTAAACCTTTTACCGATAAAGTATTGTTCTTCAGAGAAATCTTTGCCATTTTACTGATGTTCTTTCCTACTTCAGTTTTCACTTTTGAACCTTTGGGATTTACACTTACACGGTAATATACAGTACTTCCCTTTTTAAGAGTAATGGTTTTAATGCTCTCTGAGCCATCTGCCACTACTATATCCGGATTCTTAACTGTAACCTGTACCGTCTTTTTATATTTTCCAACTTTAGCAGTAATAACAGCTTTTCCTTTTTTAACAGCAGTAATCTTTCCATTTTTTACTGTTGCTACAGATTTATTTGATGTTGTCCATTTTACTGTACCTTTAATATCTGTAAGTACCGCTTTAATTGTAGCAGACTTCTTTATATTACCTGTATATAATGTTACATTGTACTTGCTTAACTCTAATGGTTCTGTTTTTTTAAGAAGGGTAATGTTAGCCCCATAACTTTTAGCTTCGTCTTCCATGAACATTTGGTACAAATTCTCATCATATACATATACCTGAACTGTGTTCCCAGAGAAACCAAATACAAAATATCCCAGATTAGTAACTTTCATGGATTCAATCCATACTTTTTTCAGATTTATGCATCCGTCAAAGGCGAAATTTTCTATTTCTGTTACAGATTCCGGTATGATAATCTCTTCTAAACTGTAACATTCCTCAAATGCACCATAAGGAATATTAGTCAGATTTCTTGACAAATGTATTTCCATAAGGGATTGGCAGCCGTAAAATGCACTTTGTCCCATTTCTGTTACACTATCCGGAAATGTAACTTTTGTTATATTCAAACAATAATAAAATGCCTCTTCTTCTATGCTGACTACACCTTCCTGCAGACTAATTTCACCTGCCACATCAGGTAAACATTTTATCAATAATTTACCCTTTTCCCCATACAGTATCCCATCCGCAAAACTAATACTTTCATTTCCTTCTTCTACAACAAATTCACGAATTCCGGAATTTGTAAATGCTTTGGCAGAAACTGATACTAATTTTGACGGTATGACCAATCTGTTTAATAACATACAGCCATCAAATACTCTGGTACCAAGAGACGTAATATTTGCTGACAGATGTATATCCGTTAAGGAACTGCAACCGTAAAATGCACTTTCTCCAACCGAATTAACTGTATCAGGCATTGAAACATTCTCTATTTTACTGCATCCACTAAAAGCCCATTCAGATATAACTTCTACATTCTCCGGAATATTTATACTGCCTTTTTTTCCATTAGGGCATCCAAGCAATATTGTTCCATCTTTATTATACAGTATATCATCTTCCGCATGTAGCACAGGATTCTTATCCGATACCTGAATCTTTTCTAAATCTTCACAAGTCCACCGAATTGCCCACGGCAGCATTTCGACATCATTAAAACTCTCCGGAATATAAAGTTCTGTCATTTGGGGTGAAAAGGCTCTCCCATCCACAGTTACCGTTCCCTCTCTCATCTCAAATCTTCCTGTTCTTCCGACAGGACACTGAACCAGCTTTGTTCCGTCTTTACTATATAATATACCATCTATTGATTGGTATGTTTCATTTCTTTCATCAACAAAAATGTCTGTCAATGCCGTAAAACCACGAACACTAAATTCTGCTACACCTGCAGGTATGGTAATTGATTTTGTAGTAGTATTATCTTCTCCTTCATCATCTGAATACCACATTTCTACACTTGTTACAGGATAACCTTCCAACTCTTCCGGTATAACAAGATTCTCTTCGCTTCCGTAATAAGCATCTATGCTTACATAAAGTGTTTCTCCCTCACCATATACATAATAGTAAAAGCCATTATACTCCCTACCATAAACTGTTCCACTTTGGATTCCTGATATTATACATAATAGTAATACCAGAATTCCTGCTTTAAAATATTTCATCGTCTTCTCCTCCTTTGTTATTTTTTTACAGAATATATAGCTGCAAACCTGTTTCCATACTGTTCGAACTGTGCTGCCGTTTCTTCAAGCCCCTGCCTGTAAGTCTGACCCGTACCCGGGTTCAAAAGTACTGCATTATAAAAATCATAACCCACTATCAATACACAATTTACATTTTCAAGCATACCAAGTACCGGATAACCGTTATCCACATAGTAAAGCATCTCATCAAGGCTGCACCCTGCCAAATCAATAGCCCTCTGATTATTCATATGAGAATTCATCACATCTATTGTTGACCTTCCCTGTGCAAGCTCTTCTGCTGCGTTCGCCTCTATACCACATGACTTAAGCATGCCATTTACACAAGCACTTACATATCCGGCTACATCTCCTGAAGGGGTCAGTGAAACATTTGTAAGAGTCTTCTCTTTACTGCGTGAACGTCTTGCCCATACATATTCTATATTATCATCTACTACCACACCATTAACTTCATTTGCCTTCAATACTGCATCTGCTGCATTATCATATATCGCAGGAACTCTTCCTTTTCCATATACATAATATCTTTCCTTTGAAGATATAAGTTCACGAAGGCTCAGTGTATTTGTATCATCAAATTTAATTTCTTTAGGATATTTTACATCTAGTTTATCAGAAGTAGTTACTTTCTTTGTAAAATTAATTACCAGTTCCTTTTGTTTCAAGTCAGTATTTATAGTGGTCATAACTGCAGTATCTTCGTCTTCTTCCTCATTTCCAAATATTTGATAATCTGAAACATTCTGGAAAACAGTTCCACTGACATCATACTGTACCCTTTTAAGATTAATCATATTTTCCTTAACCTGTGATGATGTAAAATAGTAACCTTCCTGACTGAATGCTTTTTGCTCCTCACCATCCATATTTACAATTTTTATAATATGCATCGGAACTGTAGTTATACCATTCTGGTCTGTTACAATCCTGCCAGTCTCTGCTATTCCATATACAACATCTTCTCCCAGAAAACCTGATATCTTTATCTTCATACCGGCATCTGCATTAATTGTAAATTCTTGATTTGTTTTAAGGTTCATCACAACTATTGAATCACTTCCCGCATATGACATATCTTTTTCCCATGCCACAACAGTACTGTCATCATTTATTGCATAACATCCGTCCTTAAGGTTAGATATTATTTGAACATATTCATTACCCGTCAAATCTATGGAATATATACAGTCATTTAACATAATATACATAACACCGGCATCATTTACATACATGAGTTTACCTATGGTTTCTTTTAATATCTGGAAACTACGTGTAAATGGTATAAATACACTTTCCTCTACAAGATTTGTTTCCTTAGTATATTTATACAATGCAATACCCACATCACCTTCATGCTCACCTCTGTTCATATATCCATAAACCATAAATTCCATATTTCCATTCTTATTCAAACTGACAATCTTCATTTCATGTTCTTTATTGGTATTTCTCATATCACTGTCATTTGTAACACTGCTATATGAAAATATGGATGTCACCTGATTAAGTTTAGTATCCATCAGCCACAGGCTCTGCTCCTTGACAAAGGCAACATATGTCCCTGTTTCATCTGCTGCATAATCCGTATTTAATTCTGAATCTATACCAAGATTAATCCTGCTTGATGTGATGCTTTGACCCATTGCATCAAATATCTGCTCCATTATTCTTTCATAATCAAGAAGATATATGTCAGTACTTGTCCATTTAACCCTGAAAAACTCAGTAACATTATAATATTGCTCTGTACCATAGCTATTAAGTGCCTTGACCCTGTAGTTCAGCTCATAGCTGCCTACATCACCCAATAACTCTTTATATGTTATTTCCGGCTGCGTTACTCTCTCTGGTGAAAGGTTTCCCCATGTAAGCTGATTAAAGCTGGAATATATAGTAACCCTGCCAAGATTAGAATTCTCTTCGGTTGCATTCGGTTCAATATATGATACCAGTTCCTCTGCCTTTGTTTTATCAAATGTTGCTTCACTGAAATAACGTACAAATTTATCCTGTTCAGCAAAATGAGGTTCAGTTATAATTGATACTCTGGTATAGTAATATATATTATCATATCTGTCGGTATTTACTTTTATGACAAGCAGATATTCTTCATCAGAAGCTATTGTATTATCAAGCAAAACCTGCATTTCCGTCGTATCCGGAGATGAGTTAAAATCTTTTATCTCTGATTTCTGGTACACCTTTTCTGCATTCATGCTCATAACTTCATATTCTGCACCGATTATCATATTTTCGCAGTTATTTATTGTTATATTTACCTTTCGGTCTGAAGACACCGGTGTTATTGAATCACGCATATATTTGGCTTCCATGCTCATAGTGTAGCCCCTGAGTGTATTTATATATGACTCTCCCTGCTTAATACTCATAATAGGAAGTGTAGCCTTGCCCATGGTTACAGGCTCATTTTCAATTTCATTGTTTGACTTAAAGAATAATAGCACCATAGCGGCTATAAACACCAGGCTTAATATGATAATCTTATTTATAACTCTCTTCATCTATATAATTAATCCTCCATGTTCTTCATAGGAATCAGATAATTTTCAACATAAGCACGCAGTATCTCACCAACGCTCCATGCCTGTGCATAACATCCTCTGGATATAACAGGCTCATTTCCATCAAATATCTCTGCAATAGAACCGATACACCCATCCATAAGATGGTCTTTTAACGGCTCTATAAGCTTACCTGTATATTCTATACTTTTCCTTGAACTTCCATTTACTTTCGCATATGCAGTAATCAGTGCTCCCAAAGGAAATGCCCATACGGTTCCCTGATGGTATGCTGCATCCCTGTCATGAAGTCTGCCCTTGTATTCGCCTTTATATTCAGCATCATCAGCAGACAGACTTCTTAATCCGTAACTTGCATACAGTTTACTTATAACTGTTTCAACCACCTTTTTTTCTTTTTCACTGTCAAGCATTGTATATGGAAGCGATACCGCCCATATCTGGTTAGGACGTATCTTGTCATCATTTCCCGAAACATCTGCCACATCATAAAGGCACTGTTTATCTTCATTCCAGAATTTTTTCCTGAATGATTCTTTTGATTTCTCCGCAAGTTCTCCATACTCTGTTCCTGATTCACCGAATCTTTCTGACAGCTCTTCCATAACCTTTAGTGCATTATACCAAAGTGCATTTATTTCAACAGGTTTGCCATGACGCGGCGTAACCACCCATTCTCCTACACGCACATCCATCCATGTGACTTGGTCATAGCCACTTCCTGCGTGTATGAGTCCATCCTCATCCATGTATATTGAAAAATCCGTTCCGTCTCTATAACTGCTTATTATCTCTTTTAACTTCGGATATATTTCAGTACGGATAAATTCATAATCACTTTCACCACCTGTATATTCAAGATACTTATATACTGAATAAAAGTACCAGAGAGATGCATCCACCGTATTATATAAGGGTTCAATGCCCTCATCCGGAAACATATTTGGCACTAAACCATTTTTAACATATTTTGCAAATGTCTGTAGTATTCCTCTGGCATCTTCAAACCGTTTCGTCACAAGAGTAAGTCCCTGAAGTGCTATCATGGTATCCCTGCCCCAGTCAGTAAACCACGGAAGTCCTGCAAGTACAGTCTTAAAACCTGTAGATTCCCTTTTTACGATAAACTGGTCTGCCGCCTGTACCAGCATCTGTACAAACTCATCCTCATATCCTGCATTCTGCTTTAATAATTTTACTCTTTCCCTCTCTTTTCTTATATTTTCAAATGCATCCATACAGTATTCATTTTCAAGAGAGCAGATAAACGATATCCTCTTTATTTCATACGGCTTTACCTTCACTGTAATGTCATATGGCTTAAAATGATTGTCTATAGCAGTGTTCCCTGTATTTATTTCAGTCTGATACTCCATCTCTTCATCATACTTTTCTGTCCTTTGACGGATTTCACCTTCTGAAAAGCAGAATTTTACAGGATATTCCTTATGTCCTTCATGTACAAGTGTAATTACGTTTCCATCAGTGAAAGTCTCAAATTTTAAATCAGCTTTTTCACTCTTTTCCCCATGTTCCCTAAAATTAAAAAGCGGGGTAAATGTTATCTCTGAAGGTTTTGAGCCATTTACTATCTCATATCCTATTGTTATTGTATTTTTTTCTCTTTCAAACGCCGGAGTCTTTGTTATAAACATTTCTTCTATCTGATAGCGATATTGTGGAAGTTCATCATAAATAAATGTCTGCAGGTGCTTCTGACCCTCCTCATATCCTGACGGTCTCTGCGTAGCGGACAATGAATATACATTTTCTCCGATTGATACAGTCTCATCTATTTTGGAAAGTATCATAAATCTTTGAACCGGTGCATGCAGGCTTGCAATAAGCAGCCCATGATGCTTTCTTGTATTAGCCCCGATAATCGAACTTCCGCAATAACCTCCTGCACCATTTGTTATAACCCATTCTCTCTCTATCCCGCCTGCAAATGTCTTCCAATATCCTTTTCCGAATCTCATTTTTTCCTCCGATTTGTCTGTATGATTTTAAATGTAAATGTATTGCTGTTTTTCTGACCATTCATACGCAATCTGTTTCCTTCTGATAACTTATCCAGCTTTAACATAATCACTTCATCTGATGTCTTATTTCTGAATACATATGCTCCTTCCCTGCCATATATTCTCCAATGCCACGCAGCACTGTTCTTAAGCTTTCCAAATCTGACATAGCTTCCATATCCATCAGAAGCTTTCTTAACATATAATGCTTTCTTAAGATTTACCGACTCTATTGTATAATATCCATCATCCTGCTTTACAAATCTGAACATCTGCTTATTATTCCCTTTATACTTGCTGACAAACGGATAATTTCCTGATGAAGTTATGTATCTTCCCGATTTCTTATTACATATATAAGCATAAAAATCATCCTCAAGTCCCGATGCCACGCCTACTTCCACAGTAGGTACCACCGCACCGACAACATTCCCTGCAGCGTCATATGCATATATGTGTGTATTATATATCCCATATTCACCATTATGCTCTTTTCTGTTTACCTTAAATGTTACCGTATCACCATTTATGGTTCCTGAACAATTCGGATTTTCAGCCCAGTCAGAGACCAAATCATCCTGTCCGTCAAATGAAGTCCATGTAGGAAACTGCACTCTTGCTACTCCCACATTATCCTTTACCTTACAAGTGATTTTATATCCGTTCCCCGTTACTCTGCTTACTTTTACGTTTGACAATACCGGAGGCTCTTTATCAGCAGCAGAAATTTTTCCCCATATATAACATGCATTTGATAAAAGAATCCACCCATTCTTACCATTATACATAGTCTTTCCCCATGCCTTGCCTGATACCATTTTCTTTTGGGTTATATTAAGTATTGTGTTATAAGGAATAGTTGTACGTATACCGGAAGTCTCTGAATATGATTTTCTTAAATTTATGCCTCCTGTGGCTGATATCTGCCATACCTGATGGTCTTTGGGCTCTGATGCTTTTTTAACTGGGGCAACATCTTTTCCGTTAATGACCAGCCTGTAAAAATATGCACTTCCTATATCAATCTTTCTGTTGACTTTAGTATAAACTACCCCGCCGGATGTCCATTTCCAGTTCTGTTCTATTAATGTTACTTCATTCCCATTTACTGATTTTACAATAGCAACATGACTATACGCAGTATTCTGCATTATATCTCCCGGCTGTGGAACAGACACCTGTCTTAATGACACATTTTTGCCTTCACCGGATACAACAGGAGGTCCTGCATAAGTATTTACCCGTGATACCATTACATTATACAATGCTGCATAAAATCTTTTTACATATGCCGCACAGCAATAATTGCCCGTATTACTGCTGCCAAGAATATAATACGATTTCACATTACAGAATTTATCAACCGACTGTCCGTCTTTAGTTATTGTAATAGTCTGAGTATCATCCGCACCATACACCTGCCTGCAATTCAACACCAATACAATACACAAAATCATAAATACAAATTCTACTTTTTTAATTAAACTTCTTCTGTAATCCATTAAATCCTCTTTTTCCGTATTCCACAATAATACTATAACTTTTCTTCTCACATTAGTATACTTTATGCCTCACCACTTTGCAATAAAATCTCATCTAAAATCTTTACTGCAGCTTCATCTTTTGACATTATAGGAAACTCTGTTACATTATCTTTTGTAATTATCGTAATGACATTTGTATCTGTCCCAAATCCTGCACCTTCTACTTTCAAATTGTTTGCCACTATCATGTCTGCATTTTTTTTATTTAATTTCTTTTTAGAATTCTCAAGCATATTTTCAGTTTCCATTGAGAATCCGCAGATATACTGTCCTTCCCTTCTGTTTTCTCCCAGATATTTCAGTATATCCGCTGTTCTTTTTAATGTAATAATGCTGTCATCATCAGATTTCTTTATTTTTTCCTTTGATGTTTCTTTCGGTGTATAATCTGCAACTGCTGCCGCCTTTATAATAATATCCTGCTTTTCAGCATTTTCCTTAACTGCTTCAAACATATCTGATGCACTTATAACATTAATAATATTCACAAACCTTGGTGGTTCAAGCTCTGTCTTTCCTGTAATAAGTGTTACGTCTGCACCTCTTTGTGCTGCCACATTTGCAATGGCATATCCCATTTTCCCTGTTGAATGATTACTTATATATCTTACAGGGTCAATAGCTTCCATTGTAGGACCTGCCGTTACCATCACTTTTTTGCCTTCCATATCTTTTTCAAATCTTATTTCTTTTAAAATATAGTCAAAAAGCACCTGTTCAGAAGGCATTTTTCCCACTCCCACATCTTTGCATGCTAACAAACCGGTATCAGGCTCTATAATTTCAAATCCGAACTTTTTAAGTTTATCAAGATTATGCTGTAATATAGGATTTTCATACATTCCCGTATTCATGGCAGGTGATACCAGTTTTCTGCATCTGCAGGCAAGTACTGTAGTTGTCAGCATATCGTCAGCTATTCCATTTGCCATCTTACCTATAACATTGGCAGATGCAGGTGCTATAAGCACCACATCTGCCTTCTTTGCCAACGAAACATGTTCTATATTATAATTAAAATTTCTGTCAAATGTATCAATAAGCGTCTTATGCCCAGTCAGTGTCTCAAATGTTATAGGATTAATAAAATTAGCCGCATTCTCTGTCATAATAACATGTACATCACAATGCTGCTTTGTAAGCATACTTGTAAGATTGGCAATCTTATATGCTGCTATGCTCCCGGTGACTCCAAGAATCACTGTTTTCCCTTTCAACATAAAATCAACTTTGCTCCTTTCCAAAATGCTAAGATAACTCTCCATGCTTTTCATATCTCGCACATCTCTTAACAGCATTTTTCTCATCCACAAAGACTACATAAGGTTTATGTTCCTTTGCCTCTTCAGGTGTAACATCACAATATGCCATTATAATAATATGGTCTCCGACCTGAACCTGTCTGGCTGCGGCCCCATTAAGACATATCATGCCTGAACCCGGTTCACCTGCTATTGTATAAGTCTCGAAACGGTTGCCATTCTCTACATCCACTATCTGCACTTTTTCATATTCTAATATTCCTGCTGCCTTAAGAAGCTCTGTATCTACCGTAATACTTCCCACATAATTAAGTTCAGCCTGTGTGACAACCGCCCTGTGAATCTTTCCTTTAAGCATATTTATAGTCATAGTATCATACCTTTCTGTTTACAATGTAACAAAGTTATCTATAAGCCTTGTCTTTCCTATATATACAGCTATAGCACATAGTACCTGCCCTTCTGTATCTTCCACCGGCTCTAAGTTGTTCCAGTCAACTATCTCCACATAATCTATTTTCGCCAAAGGCTCAGACGATATAATATCACATATTATCTTTTTTACATCAGATGATTTTTTTTCACCGTCTGCCATGAATTTCTTTCCCTCTGACAATGCCCTGCTTAGAACTGTTGCTGCCTTCCTTTCGGCTTCATTAAGATAAGTATTTCTTGAACTCTTTGCCAGTCCGTCTTCTTCTCTTATAATAGGGCATCCTACTATATCTATATCAAAATTTAAATCTCTTACCATATGTTTAATAACTGCAAGCTGCTGAGCATCTTTCTGCCCAAAATATGCCCTGTCTGGTGCCACTATATTAAACAACTTGGATACAACCGTACACACTCCCCTGAAATGTGTCGGTCTCGTCTTACCGCATAGACCCTTTGTAATCGTATCCATATCCACAAATGTAGAATACCCGTCAAGATACATTTTTTCCGGTTGAGGATGAAATATAAGTGAAGCTCCTGCATCTTCACATAAAGCACTGTCTTTATCCATGTCCCTCGGATAACTCTCAAAATCTTCATTAGGTCCGAACTGTGTAGGATTCACAAACACACTTACCACTACACGGTCATTTTCACTTACTGCACGGTCTATAAGACTTTTATGACCCTCATGGAGATATCCCATAGTAGGTACAAGTCCGACTGTAAGCCCTTCCTTTCTCCACTGCTTAACACACTGCCTTACTTCACTGACTGTTTCCACTATCTTCATTATATACTAATCCTCCTTAAGAATATTTTCCATTACCTTTTCATCTATTTTATATTCGTGCTCTTTAGAAGGAAATGTACCATCTCCGACTTCTTTTATATAATTACTGAATGCCTCTTTCATCACTTCTCCAACTGAAGCAAATTTTTTAACAAATTTAGGAGTAAAATCTGAAAACATTCCGAGCATATCCTGATATACAAGAACCTGTCCGTCACATCCGTTTCCTGCACCTATGCCTATAGTTGGTATACTTATAGTCTTAGTAATCAGTTCAGCCAGTTTTGCCGGAACACATTCAAGCACAACTGCAAATGCACCCGCCGCTTCTACTGCTTTGGCATCTTCAATAAGCTTCTTTGCTGCCTCCTCTGTTTTACACTGAACCTTAAATCCCCCAAATGCATTAATGGACTGTGGTGTCATTCCTAAATGTGCACACACCGGAATTCCTGCATCTGTTATAGCCTTTATCTGTGGGCATACTTCACTTCCGCCCTCCAGTTTAACTGCATTTCCCCTGCCTTCTTTCATCAGTCGTCCCGCATTTACCATTGCATCATATACAGAAGTCTGATATGACATAAATGGCATATCTATTATTACAAGTGCATTCTTTGCACCTCTTGCCACTGCCGCTCCGTGGTGAATCATGTCATCAACTGTAACAGATACAGTATCTTCATATCCAAGCATCACATTTCCAAGAGAGTCACCTACCAGTATACTATTTATACCGGACTCATCAATCAGCTTTGCCGTTGAATAATCATACGCTGTAAGCATTGTCAGCTTTTCACCATTATTCTTTGCTTCCTTAAATGTCATCACTGTATTCTTCATTTTGTATTATCCTTCCTTTTCCAAAATTCTTCTCATACCAGAATAATCTCTGTTTCGGTTTTTATCCTCAGCAATATTTACCAGTCTTTTCGCAAGTAGCCTGTATATTTCCCTGTCATCACCTGACAATACCCGTAAATGTTTTTCAACTGTATGGATATCATTTCTCTCCACAGGTCCCGTAAGTGCAGACTTTGAACCGGATTTTAAAAATGCATTTACATTTCCTGATACTAAAGGAGCTACAAGTACTTCCGCATCTTCTGTACAAAATCCACATTGTACAAGACTGTCAATACCTATCTGATATAGTGCTATCATCTGATTACTGACTA
Organism: Lachnospiraceae bacterium; assembly: GCA_014799465.1. Lineage (GTDB taxonomy): Bacteria > Bacillota > Clostridia > Lachnospirales > Lachnospiraceae > UBA2821. The sequence continues at coordinate 12,724 of JAAVHZ010000051.1, forward strand.
CTGATGCCGCAGCATGATATCTTACCTTTTCTTCTGATTTCATGGTAAATACCTTATTTCCCATATCTTCAAACATATTTTTTATTGAAGATACGGCTTTATCCATACCTTCTATGGTAAATAGTGCATTATTTAATTGTTTATACGAGGAAAATCTGTTATTGAACGCTAACATCGGATGAATAGAACAGCCTGATGCTCCTGTCTCTTCTATTCCGGAAAATACAACGGATGATAATGAGCCGCTAAAATGGCATATAATCTTATTTTGAATTGAATTTTCTGCAATGCAATCCCATACTTCCACAATCCTGTCATCAGGTGTGGCTATAAAAAGAGTATCGCTTGCTGATACTATGTCCCTGATATTGTCAAATACCATGGTTCCCGTGAAATGTGCCGCTTCCTGTGCACTCTCCACACTCTTGCTATAATAACCTGTAACAGGAATTCCGGCTACATTAAGGTATTTCCCTATTGAACAGCCAACTCTTCCTGCTCCAATAATTCCTATCCGCATGGCAGCACCTCCTGACTTTAAGTTTTCGGTGGCATGCATTATCATCTGATGCAGTTTCTTTCGAATACCGCTCATAATGAAAGATACCATATATAATATGGTTTTGCAAGTAAAAAATCAATATTATCCTGATTAACACACAATGCCTTACTATTTGCAGTTCAGATATTCTTCTGCTTCTTCTCTTGATATTTCGAACTTCTCACTTACCTTTTCTAATACTATGTCTTTTGGTGCATTTAACTCATTTAATACGTCTATTAAAACCATTATCCCTAGCTTTCTTGCAGACTCTTCCCCCTCTTTTCTTCCTATCTCTTTGCCTATTTCTCTTTCATCAGCTCTGATAATTCTTAATTCCTTCTCTTCGTCATACTCATATATGCTCATTTTTATAACCTCCGCTCTCTGTTTTGATAAAAATTCCTTCAGTACATTTTCCTTTATGCATTCTTCTACTGCCTTTTCCACTGCATTATTAAGTGGCATTAACTTTGTATAATTTCTCACTTTATCAACATATATCATGTATTCTTTAAGAATCTTACATTTTTCTTTTAAATCTGTATTCATTCCCTGATTGATATTGAGTACTGTCACCTTCAGTTCAAGTTCCGGTTCTTCTTCTGTTATAAAAAACGAATCTGATAATCTGTATTCCAGTTTCTCAGGCTTTCTCTCTGTTCCATTATAAAAAACTACAAAATGTGGATTGGGAAGGTTTATCCTTCTGCTGCTGTACAATGACTTCTCCTTTACATACTCCTGTAAAATATCCGATACATACAGTAAATCCCTTAGTGGCATATTCTGTGTATATGTAGACTGGTGTTCATATAGGTTTAACTGATTCATTATTAAAAAAGATATGTCATTTTTAATATTCATGTATATTGCATTCTCCAGTGTATTAAACTGCAGCTTTTTAATGTCTTTATATGAAGTTCTGTTCAGTGCATTATACAGTGACAATGCATTATCCGGCTCCTTAAACAGCATTCTGAATATAGTATCTTTATAATTCCTGTTTGTCTCCCTACTCATTTCTCCTCCTGTAATGCAGGAGATTTTACTTCATCAGTTTTCGAAATCTCCCACTTATCCATAATGATAATTATTTTAATAAGCATTGATTTCTAAAAACCGAATGGCTGAATATGACAAATCACTTTACTGAGCAATTCACCACTATAAAGAATTATAGATAATAAGAAACGTATGCTTTGATTATATTTTATCACATATTATATAAAAGTCAACATTTTTTATCAGAATAGCAAAATAGAAGTAACAGTTCAGCCATGACATTGTCGGGCGTCCGCCCTATAGAGAATAATATATAATAATTTCTTAGTGAGCGAGCTCCCACGAAATTATTATATATTATTCTCTGCATGGCTGAAACTGTTACAAGTCAAATGTCTGCAAGCAGCCACTTGGCTCGTTGCTTGCGGGAATAAAATCCCACTGACTGCATTTGCTGCCAGTGAGATTCTATATACAACTATTAATATTTACGCCCTACACAATGTACCTTTAACATATTGGTTGTCCCTGACATGCCTAATGGTACGCCTGCTGTAATTACTACCAGGTCATCTGTTTTCAGATATCCTTTATTTTCAATCTCTTTTACCGCATTATCAAACAGCTCAAAAGTATCCTGTTCCTCTTTTATAAGAATCGGTATGACACCCCATGAAAGGTTAAGCTGTCTGCATACATTTTCATATGTGGTACATGCCATTATATCACAATCCGGGCGATATCTTGATACCATTCTTGCCGTTCTTCCCGATTTTGTGACTGTTACTACCGCACTTGCATTTAAATCATGTGCCGTTGTACAGGTAGCATGTGAAATAGCATCTGTAACATCAGGATTTGCTTTTCTTTCTAATGCCAGAAAACGTTTCTTGTAATCTATATCTTTTTCAGTCCTTACAGCAATTCTTACCATAGTCTTTAAGGATTCCACCGGAAACTGTCCTGCTGCAGTTTCTCCGGATAGCATAATTGCACTTGTTCCATCATAAATGGCATTTGCCACATCGGCTGTCTCCGCCCTTGTAGGTCTCGGATTCTTCATCATTGAATCAAGCATCTGTGTAGCCGTTATAACCTGCTTTCCCGCATTATATACTTTTTTAATAATCATTTTCTGGATAACAGGAACTTCTTCATTCGGTATTTCCACACCCATATCTCCACGTGCTACCATTATTCCGTCTGATACTTGTATAATCTCATCTATATGGTCTACGCCCTGAGCATTTTCTATTTTAGCAATTATATTTATGGAATAGCAATTATTCTCCTCAAGAAATCTTCTTATCTGGAGTACATCCCCTGCGGTTCTTACAAATGAAGCTGCCACAAAATCAAATCCCTGCTGTATACCGAACAGTAAATCTTCCTTGTCTCTTTCACTTAAATATGGCATTGACAAATCAACATTTGGTATATTTACACCTTTGCTGTTAGATACAATTCCTCCGTTTATAACCTCACACTTAATATCAGTGTCACTAAGCTCCACTACCTTCAGTTCTATAAGACCATCATCAATAAGTATTGTAGTACCTACGGTTACATCTTTCGGCAAGTCAGCAAAGGTAATCTGAACAATATCCTCATTTCCTTCTACTTTTCTGGTGGTTAATGTAAATGTATTTCCCCTTTTAAGTTCTATCTTACCATCTTTAAATGTGCATACACGAACTTCAGGTCCCTTTGTATCAAGCATAGTCGCCACAGGTTTGCCTGCTTCTTCCCTCAACTTCTTTATCATTTTCATTCTTTTTTCATGTATTTTATGGTCTCCATGAGAAAAGTTAAATCTTGCCACATCCATTCCTGATTCTACAAGTTCTTTTAATACCTCATCATTATCCGTAGCCGGTCCTAATGTACATATAATCTTTGTTTTTCGCATCACTACCTCCATCTATTTTAAATAAATTAGTTTCTTCCTATTAATATAGCATATCATTTATTTATTGAAAAGTTTCTTTGCTTATTTTTTACATTTTATTGACAAATTATACTGATTAGTTTATTATCAATAATGATTACTGTTTTTATTTTGAAAGGCATGGTTAGTATGAAAAATATCAAACATAGCAAGCAGCGGGATGCCATTGTTGCATTTTTATCAGAAAGAAAAGACCATCCTACTGCAGATGTCATATATACTAATATTAAAAAGGAATTCCCCAAAATAAGTCTTGGCACTGTGTACAGAAACCTTTCACTTTTAGAAGAACTGGGAGAAATAAAGCGGATTTCCTGTGGTGACGAAATGGAACATTTTGATTATGATACTTCACCCCACAATCATTTCATATGCAGAAAATGCAGAAGTGTAACAGACCTTGAAATGGATAACATTGATTTTATTACTACTCTTGCATCTAACTCATTTAACGGTATTATAGAGGGACATAAAACTTTTTTCTACGGAATATGCCCGAAATGTGTCAAAAAAGAAAAAAACTCTATTGACACTTAAAAGCTTATATGTTATCTTAAAACAGTAATGATTACTGTTTATATTTAAATTAATATATAAAATAATTAAAAAGGAAAGGATTTGAGAATTATGGCAAAATTTGTATGTTCAGTTTGCGGTTACGTTTATGAAGGAGAGCAGGCACCTGAGAAATGTCCACAGTGTGGAGTTCCAGCTGAGAAGTTTGTAAAGCAGGAAGGTGATTTAAGCTGGGCTGCAGAACATGTAGTAGGTGTTGCAAGTGACGTAAGCGAGGACATTAAGGAAGATTTAAGAGCAAACTTTAACGGAGAATGTTCAGAAGTCGGAATGTATCTTGCAATGGCAAGAGTTGCTTTTAGAGAAGGATATCCTGAAATAGGTTTATATTATGAGAAGGCTGCTTATGAAGAAGCAGAGCATGCTGCTAAGTTTGCAGAATTACTTGGTGAAGTTGTAACAACCAGCACAAAGAAGAACCTTGAATTAAGGGTTGAAGCTGAAAACGGAGCAACAGCAGGAAAGACTGACCTTGCAAAACGTGCTAAAGCTGCTAACCTTGACGCAATCCATGATACTGTTCATGAGATGGCTAGAGATGAGGCTAGACATGGAAAGGCATTTGAAGGTCTGCTTAAGAGATATTTTGGCTAATCAAAAAGCCTTATTTTAAAAGATTTCTAAAATTAAGGGAATGAATCAGAAATGGTTTGTTCCCTTTTTGATTGTCCTTTATTGCCCATATTCTCTCCATAAATATCACATTTCCAAGCCTTTCTTTTCCATCAACTCAGTTCATGGGGCTTCTGATTCAGTCAACTTAGTTGTTCCTGTATAATACATTCATTATTAACAAGCTTACTACAAAACCTTTAACAACTGTACCAAAGTATGTGTATCCCTTTTCCCAAACTTAGTTTCTTTTGTATCAAACCTCTTAAACTCATTCTTATCTTCATAAAAATGCATAAGCTTTTCCTTATCCTCAGCCTCAAGAAAAATCATCATTCCTCCAGCCATATACTGAATCTCCTTTATAGTATCTACAGCAGCCTGAAGTAACTGTTCCCCAGTAATCTTCTCATTGGCTTCATCCTTATAGTTCTTTCCCAGTTGTGCAATAAGATATGCCGAAAGAGTGTATGTACCATTTTCCTCATCTAACTCACTTACTCTGGCAATTTTACGTTTAATGGTATTACTGAAATTTTCTGCATTTACAGTAATTGGTTTGATTGTAAGTGTAAAATAGCCAACCAATAAAGCATCGTCATTAGAAAATACCAAGTATGTAACGAACTGGTTTTTCTTTGTGAATTCTATTGACTGTTCTTTCAAAAATCTTTCTACATCCGGATTCTTATCACAAAAAAACTCGGAGAGGAGTTGTCGTAACTCATCCTCTCCGAGATCTTTATCGCCTTTGTTAGACAAGTATTCACGAATGTTAAAGACTGTTACGTCATTAAGCATTTGTTTTCTTCCTTTTTGCCATAAATTTCTTAACTTCCTCTGAGCCTCGTAAATGCGTAATCCCTAAGTCAGGTGTTGGTGCTCTATGAAGAGATTCCTGATAGGATTCCTCAATGGCATTAGCAAACTTTTCTACTTGTTTTTGACCAGAAATGATAAAGTTTTTAGTAATACTTGAAGTTGCCATATCTAACACCTCCTTATATAGTATGGCTCATACTCTATTACAGTATTCCTCATTTATATTATATAAGCAATAGACAGTCTTTTCAACACATTTTTCTTAATTTAATTTTCAGCCTTAAATAATATTTTTCAAATCCGCTATCTGAGACCATAATTTTGAAAATGTATGACACGACCTATGGAATTTAATCTTTCATACAAAATTAACTTTTTCAATTCAGCATTTTTTCTAAATTATTCTATTTCTAAACAGTACCAAAATAAACTTGTTCGAAAATAGTATTAAAATTATTAATAAAAGCTATGAAAAATAATATACAAACAATTGGCACTAATGTAGACCTTATCCAACGTTTAAAATTATACTAAATGAGATAAAAACAGTATGAAAGAAGAATATGGATATTGCAGAATCAGCACACCGAAACAGAACATTGATAGGCAAGAGCTGAATATCTTAGAAGTTTATCCTACTGCACATATTATTAAAGAAGTGTACACAGTAACAAAGACCACCGACAGAAAGGAATGGAACAAACTTTATAAACTGGTAAAGCAGGAATCAGCAGCAGGAAAAGAAGTTATAATTATTTTTGATTCCGTTTCCAGAATGTTAAGAAATGCAGATGAAAGATTTACACTCTATGAAGAATTATTTAATTTGGGAATAGACCTTGTTTTTCTTAAAGAGCCACATATAAACACAGACACTTATAAAAAAGCCTTAGAAAGCAATATACAAATGACTGGTACTAATGTAGATTTCATTCTTGAAGGAATCAACAAATATCTGTTATCGCTTGCAAAGGAACAAATCAGAATCTCTTTTGAACAAGCGGAAAAAGATAGGGAGAGAATTTTTAATATCATTTTATAAATAATGGTTCAACAAAATTTCTCCCTATTTTTGTATGTAACTATATACAATTACACCTTTTCGAGACTCTTTAACAGTTCATCAACTCCCCTTTCAGAGATAGCAACATAGTATTTATGTGTAACATTACTATTAGCGTGCACCATTTGATTGCACAATAAATATTCTGGTGTATTTAAAGCAGCTAAATTTGTTCCATAAGTATGCCTTAAATAATGGTATTTAAACATTATGTTATGTTTGCCTTTCAAAGTTCTGGAATGGTATTTCATGGAATTAACTGTCTGTATTTTGCCATTAGGCAGCGAATTAACCAATTCAAGAGAATAAATCATTTCCCTATTCAAATCTTGTATAAATGTCTGATTCTGCTGCCTTTGTAAAGCTAACTCTTTTTTGTCTTTCTCCTGCTGTCACTTTAAATTTTTGAAATACTCTTTTAATTTGCTGCACATATATATTTTTCTTTTTGCGTTTCTGGTTTTCAGAGAAACTAACTTTATCAGTCCTTCCTGATACTGCATTTGTCTGTCTATTGTGATAATGCCACCTTTCAAATCTACATTAGACCACTTCAAACCATAACATTCATTGATACGCAAACCGCAATATTTCCCCAACATATAAGCTGTTTCTGCATTTGTACCACTGAAATAACTGTCTAATTGTTCTATTTGCTTATCATCAAAAGATACTATGTCTAAATCATCATCAATTTTTAATTTTGGCATATGTATCTTAGTATCTTTGTTTACACATAACTTGTTATAAGTATCTACATCCAAATAATTTCTGGAATATGCCTGTCCGAATATAAGATAGAACATTTTCAAAAAGGATTCTGTATAGGAATATGCTCTATTGTCTATATAATATAATTCTTCCAGATAGTCTTGTATTTCCGCTACTGTTATTTCATCAATGTACCTTTCCCCGAAACGCTCTTTTAAATGATTGTTCCACAAAGAATCCTGCTTCTTGATGGTTGCATAGGCTTTTCCGCTCCTGCCCTTATCACAGTATTCTTGATACACTTCTGTTAATGTCTTTCTTATTATCTCTTTTTGTTGCGACATCAGTGATTTTGATTTTTCTTGTGCTATTGCTATTTCTCTTGCTTTTGCTGCTTGTTTTGCAGTCTTAAATGGATTGCCTGATTCATTTCTTAATTTTTTAGCTTCTTTCCTCTTGCCATTGATAACTATTGCATACCGATAAGCCAATATCCATTATCCAATTGATAAACTCCTACATATCCTTTTTCAGTGGAAGAAAAGTGTACTTTTCCTATTTTACAATCTTTAGCACCATAAAAAGATGAAAAAGTAGGAAATTAAGGTTTTCACCATGTATGAAGGATGGGATGCTGAAAAAGAAAAGCTTTTAAGAAAGCATTTATAAACAACATATTTATAACTATTTTATTTCCTGCCAAAATAATATATAATATCTATGAGTAAAAGAAAGCAGTGGAAAATGATATATCGAAACTTGAATGGGATGAGGATAAAAACCAACTAAATTTGAAGAAACATGGAATTGATTTTGAAACGGCAATGTTAGTTTTTAATGATTTACAACGTATTGAAATATATGATATAGAACACAGTATCAATGAAGACCGATATAATACTATCGGAATGGTAAATGATGTTCTGTTTGTTGTTTATACAGAGCGAAAAGAAAATATACGTCTAATATCGGCAAGACTTGCCACCAAAACAGAAAGGAGCATTTATTATGATACGGACAGTTACTTTGGATAGAAACCAAAAACCTACAAAGGAACAAATCAAGCAAATAGAGGAAGCAGCAAAAAAAGAGATAATATTTGATGAAGATTCTCCCGAACTTACCCCTGCAATGGAAAAGGCATTTCGTTTAGCAGCAAAAAACCGCAACACACAAAGAAAAATAAATATATCTTAATTCCAAGAATAGAACAATAGGCAGTGGCATTGAAAAAAATGTCGCTGCCTATTATTTCATCCATTTATAAATTTTTAAAACAGTCTCATTGCATATATCTTCTCTTTAAATTATAATTTCATGCAGGAGGTGCTTATTTATGGCAAATGAAAATAAAAAAGATTTTAATAAGATGCTGAATTATAGCAAAGATATGCCTAAATTCCAGACAATTACGGATGAAAAAAGCATAGAAAAGTATGGTGGAGACAAAATGTATTTTGCACCACCGATTGATTATGACAAAGTGATGCGGCTTGTACCTTTGGGAAAGCTGCTTACAGTAGGCATAATAAGAGAATATTTTGCAGAACAAAACGATGCGGACTTTACAGACCCGATTACAGCAGGAATATTTGTCTCAATTGTTGCATGGGCAAGTTTTCAAAGGACAGATGATAAAACACCTTATTGGCGAACGCTGAAAGCAAACGGGGAACTAAATGCTAAATATCCCGGCGGCATTGAAGCACAGAAAGAAATGCTTGAAAAAGAAGGTCATACAATCATTCAAAAAGGTCGGAAGAATATCAGATACTATGTTAAGGACTATGAAAACGCACTGTTTTCATTATAAGCTACCATAAGATGCTGTAACAAAGAAGCTGTTGCTTTACAAATTATCATCAGGTAAAGCGACAGCTCACGTTAACTATTATAACTTTATTATCATTAAAAATTCTTCTTCATTCTCTGAAATTATCTCAAATCCAAGTTTCAGATACATTTTGTATGCATAATTTGCTCTCTGAACAGATAATGAAGCCTTTTCATACCCATTTTCTTTAAGAACGGACAGCATCTGTTTCATTAATTCTGTCCCCATTCCCATGCCTCTATATTCCTTATACAGAGATATTGCAAAAGAAGGCGTTTTATCATCAATATGTCCATAATCATTCATAATGCGGGTCCAGGCAGCTCCAACGATATTATCATTCACTTCTGCTACAAGACAATAATCATGCTCTTTTCCCCAATCTGAAATGTATAGCTGCAGTTCCGGCTGTTCTATTATATTCTTTGGTGGAGCTTCAACTCCTTCCGGGATATAAATTGCTTCATATAAAAATTCTGCAAGTATTTTATGCTCATTTTCTCTTAATTTTCTTATATTATAATTCATTCCTTACCTCCGATACTCATTTTATTTATCGGATATTATTCTACACATACTAATTAAATTCTTTAAAAAGAGAGACATGTTCATTTAATTCAACAAAACCATTCTTTTTATAAAATTCATACGCAGGAACTGTTCTTTCTGTCTGCAAGAAAATGTGAGTAACATTCAATCTTTTTACATACTCCTCAACACATTTTAAAAATTCAGTTCCTACTCCCTGCCTCTGTTTATCTGCCTTAACACAAAACTCATAAATATAATATTCTGTGCCAATCCACCAATGCATTATACTTCCCATTGACAGACCTATAAGTTTGTTATCCTCATATATACCCAATGTTAAAGAATTTCTATTTCCAATTAAATCTAATATATACTCGTGCAGTTGAGAAGCATCACTCCAATCATCATTCCACGGCTCATTTGTAAAAATGTCACAAAATAATGATTTGATTTCTTCTATGTAATCAATATTTAATTCTTTAATTTTTATCATATAAATATACCTCACTTTGAAAGAGTTAAGTTTACTGCATCTGCTTCAGCACCATATCCACTTCTATACCCGACTAAACCTTTTCCATATTCCCAAATAAAGCTCTCATAGTACCCTGTTTCGGTCAGGTTATTGTAGCCATGATACTCTCTTATATTGCCATCCGCAATAATATATTCATGCCATCCTGTCTCATCTTCTTCTAAACAGTCTTCATTTCCTGTTTGGCTGCATACCAGCTTTCCTTTACTTATAATTTCATCCTTTGTTAAAGTTTCGCTTTTTGCAGTCTCCTTGTCAATTAAATAAATATTGTCATCCTGTACGAAGAAAAACCCTAAACAACTTCTGTCTATGCCAAATCTGTCATTTGCATTTTCTCCGGAATCTATCACTAATTCATACAAATCTCCCTCTTCAAAAAATTGTACTTTTGTAACAGATAGAACAATTTCCTTAGATTGTCCGGACAATTCCCAAAAAGTTAAACCATCATATGTGCATGATGTTGTATCCTTAGGAAAAAAGTAACCATTGGTTACTCCTGTACTATTTTCTCCAGTTTCGTTGCCTTTTGAACATCCTGTAAGAAAACAAATAACCATAATGATAATAAATAAGTATCTATGAAAAAATATCTTCTCCATTTATGTACTCCTCATATTCCCTGATGCACCGTTTCACATTACGCAGAATTTTAATATTCTCCACATAACCCTCATACTCTTTGGCATATTCTATAGACATAAGCCATTTTAAAATACTCTCCCTGTTCCATTCATTTGCCTCTGCGAACAAGTTTTGAAGCCTTTCATGGATGGCTGTATATTCTTCTAATTCACGCGGCAGATATTTTTCTTCAAATATATTTTTGTTTGATGATACATTTCCTGTTCCGAGGAATTGCTTTTTCTTCTTTATACCCTGTGAATTTTTCACTTCCACGCAGAGAATACCGTTAATGTCATAAGAAAACGTAGTTAAAACTTTCTGGCTCTCTTCTGTCTTTGGAGACAATTCGATTCGCATTTCTCCCAGTTTTTTATTTTCCTCTGCATAATAATTTTCTCCCTGATATATAGAAAAAACAATTTCCTTTTGTCCTTCTGACACCGGTACATATTCCTTTGATGCCTGTTTGGGAAGTGTGGAATTTCTGGGAATAATTATACTCATAACATCATTTATGGATACTCCTGCCGTATTCACGCCAAGAGAAAACGGACACACATCTGTTACCAGAATCCCCTTCATTCCTTCCTTCTGCTCCATAATCCCAATATAGTATCCTAATCCTTTTACAACTAATTCCTGTATATCATCTGAAACTGCAATTTCCCTTTTGAATAACTCCTTAAGATAATTTTGTACAATCTGAAGCCTGCAACAGCCTCCTGCCGGCAGAATATCAGTTATTTCGTCAATGGTACACCCCGCATCCCGAATCACTCTTACCATAACTTCTTTTAATGCCGCCAATAAATTTCCCGTAATAGAAAGAAGCTTTTCCTGTGTAATAACCATGGTATATAATTTGTCTTTCAGCTTGCATCTCATAGTAACCTGCTCATTTCCACCTAATGCAATCTTCGTTTCCTCAGCCTTCCGTATTATCAGGCTGTATTCTTCCGGTGAAAGGCTCTCTTCCTCCAGTTGATTTTCCCTTATAAACTCTTTTGCAATCTGTTCATCAAAGTTCTTGCCGCCTAATTTGTTATTCCCAGATACTGCTGCAATTTCCACAATATTTTCAAAGCAGTCCACTAAAGATACATCAAGTGTACCGCCTCCAAAATCAATTACAATAATATATTGTTCCTCTTCAATTCCCATCTTCATTCGATGTGCCAATGCTGCCGCACTGGGTTCATTGATAATCCGGTTACATACAAGTCCGGCTATTTTTGCTGCACGCTTTGTTGCCTCCCTTTGCTGATTGTCAAAATATGCCGGAACACTAATCACCGCTTCTGTTACTTCCTCATTTAGATAAATTTCAGCTTCTTCTTTGCATTTTTTCAATACAAAGGCAGACAACTCCTCTGGCAGATAGTGTTTATTCCCTATCGTAATTCTGTCTATGCTGCCCATTTGCCGTTTAAACTCTATTGCACAATCCTCGGGATATCGGTATATCCGTTCTCTGGCAGGTTTTCCCACTAATATCCTCTCATCCTCGTCTATTGCCACAGCACTTGGTATATAATTTTCTTCAAGAATATTTTTTATTATTTCTACATTTCCATTCCTGTAAACAGACACCAGACTATTAGTAGTTCCAAGGTCAATTCCTATGATAGCCATGTAATTTACATCTCCTTACCATATTCAATTCTGTATCCGTCTTCCTCTGCCCAATCCTTTAACTGCTCAAATTTATCCGTCTCGCATGGGAATAAAACATAGCTGTCACTGTCAATATCAAATGCAGACATTACAATACCTTCTTTTTCCCATTTTTTGTCTAAAATCTCCAGCCACTCTGTTATTTCGCCATCTTCATCCAACCATTTATCTTCTGCCTTAAGACCTTTAGATTTTAGTTTATTCAGATTATTAATATTGTAAAGAAAATCTTCCTTTTCCACTTTCCAGTCACACTCTGTTACATATCCGCCTTTTATCAATATATCCACCAGAGCAATCCACTGAATCTCATCTTCCTCCATTTCCCCTTCTTCTACCTCATCTTCCTCTATTCCTCTTGATTCAAATTCTTCCTGATGACTTTTGTAATAGTTCATTGTATTTGAAATACAGCCTTCCATTTCCTCCATAAGTTCCTTATTTCCATCAGTTACACATTCCACAATTTTTAAAAGTATCTTTTCCATTTCCTAATCCTCCTTAAATTCCTGTTCTGCCTGTTTCCAATAATATTCTATAAACTCTGTATATTCCTGTAGAACTTCCATTACCTTCTGCTCTTCCTCTGATGGCTCCGGCACAAAGTAATATAACTCATATAAATGAGCAAAAGCGGAATAACTAAGCCTGCCTTCCTTTAAATAACTGCTAAGCTGTGCTTTCTTACGCAGTTCTGTAATCTGTTGTCCGTTTGCAGCCATCAACTTTATGATGTCCATAGAATAGCCCGTATTTTCTTCAATCCTATCTACAATCGGTTGAAATATATGCTTCTTGGAAGAATTTTTTTCAGATGACAGATTAAACCACCGCTCAAGTTCTATATATGCATTTAAATCTAAATCACTGTGCGATTCTAAAAATACAGTAAGCATTGACCAAAAAGAAAAATCATTTTTGACTTTTACTACCGGTAACACATCATGGTTCAATCCATATTGCCAAAGTCCCGACCAGAAAAATCCCTGTTTATCTTTATCATTGTCTTTGTATGCCTTCGTTAATGAATAATATCTCTGTGCATTTACGTAAAAAGCCATCACTTCTGCCCTTTTTAAAAGTGACTCTATAAAATCATTCTCTTTCTGCCCCAAAAGCGATTGTAGAAATCTTTCATCATTGCTGCCGCCATTCTCCCATCCGTACATAAAAGCAACCGGAACAAAAAATCTTTCAAGATATTCTGTATATTTATCAAATAATTCCACAAGAATATGTATATAAAATTCTTCATATTGATTATTTAAAAATTCAGGTGACATTACATATTTCCTGCCTTCTTCAAAGGTAAATATATGCCCTTCTCCAATGCCTTTTTCTATTTTCCTGATTCCCGGTAGTTCCTTTGCCTTATCATATTGTGCCTTTCCATAGTTTTCCCACAAGCTTTCCGATTCATAGAATATTTCCCCAGCTGGTTTATCCTCCTCCTTTAAGGAAACCATAATATCCTCTATCGGCAGCTCCGGTATTGCATTCTCCTCTGCTATATAACGACCAATATCCCTGTCTTTAATGACATTTTCTTCACTGACATTTTCTGCTATATCCACAGTATCCGCAGATTCTCTCGCATATGCCATTGCGTTGTCATATGCATCCTTGAGCCTTTCAATCTGCTTTGTATCTGTTTCTAAATTATACTTTTTTGCCTGTGAGGCATATGCATGACGTATGGTTTTCTTATCTTTGGTTGGTTCAATACCTAATAATTCAAAACAATTCATATTATGCAAACTCTCCTTTTTCATCACGGTACTTTGTATAGGCATTTTTATTTGAAAAATATTTTCGCTCAAAAAAGCCTGATCTTCCACCATTTTCGTCATAATCAATACAGCCGCAAATAAACATTTCCCTGCATAATTCACCAAGTATGCCAATATCCAACACAATATTTTGTTCCAATATATCTTTTCCCCTGAAATTAATATGAGGCAGCAAATCCGAATCCACCAATCCGGCTTTATTTCGGTTCTCAAAGTAAATTCCTGTATATAACTCTTTTTCTTCAAAATACTGCATAACCATTTTGCCATCTTCACACAGATAAACTAAAGAAGTCATATTTAACGGAAGCATTCTTCCCTTTCTTTCATAAAACTCTTGATAAGTTACTTCTATTCTGGCATACTGTCCGCTATACAGCTTTTCCAAAATCTGATTGGCCGTTTTATAAGAAACCCCTTCCGTGCTCCATTCCTCTCCATCAACAATCAAACGATTTGGCATCTTTATTTCAGACTTATTGTCAAACATAATTCTGTCTTCTTCATTAAGAAAACTGATAAGTTTACTTTTCTCTGTGGGTAATTCCGGTTTGTCCCATTCATCCGCTTTTTGCTGCAATTCTATCAGATACTTTGTAATATATTTTGGTTCTTTATTATTTCTCCTGCATAGTTCTAAATATTTGGCAAAATCCTGTAATTGTGAAAAAATACTTTTCTGTTCACTATCAATATATAAATATACATTTCCCTGAAATGCACCTTTGAAACTATAG
The DNA here is from genome assembly GCA_014799465.1 of Lachnospiraceae bacterium. GTDB lineage: Bacteria > Bacillota > Clostridia > Lachnospirales > Lachnospiraceae > UBA2821. The sequence goes on from JAAVHZ010000051.1 coordinate 27,733, forward strand.
GTAATCTGAATATTTTGATTCTCATTTTCATATATAATATTCTGATCAGTCTCCGGAATTTTAAGTCTTGGCTCTATGGCATGAAGCATTTCCCCGATTTCACTGTGCTTCCACCTCAAAAAAGCAGCCAGTTCTTCATTTCTCGTCACCATATCTTTTTCCTCCCTGTACTTTTGTATACAAAAACTGCAACAAATATCAAAATATTTATTGCAGTTTTTTATTAATTATTATAATATCACAAACATGATAAGAAAAAAAGTATAACTTTACAAATCACTCAAATACCTGATTTTCCTTTTTGAGTTTATTCCGTGTTGAATTCAATCTAAACCAACCATATATACTTAATAGTGCCAATACCAGATTAACTGTTCCATAAATGTTAATACTACTGTTATATGCAAAAAAGACCCACAGATTATAGCACCCTGCAAAAAAGTTTAATGCTGCAATAATGAGTACAAAATTCATAATACGGTTTAAATAATTTACGCGTGAAGTATTATCAGAGAATAAATCAAATGTACCATCAGTTGTCTTTTTTCTAAAATATGCCCAACGCAAGTAAGAACCTACATATTCAGCTCCCATTTCCTCAACAAATGATAAATAGCTTTCTCCTTCTGCACTTCTTGGCAGATTATCTAATAGTTCAAGACGGATATTATAGCCGCCCGGCTCACACTCTTCAAACTCATAACGGCAAAACCCCACTGCTATCAGACATAGACCTTTAGCAGCCATTTCATTCAGCCATTTTTCTTCCTTTTCAAACTCCCATACCCAAAACAGTTTATGTACAATTTTTCTCATTGTCATTTACCTCCTAAAATGCGATTGCCATTTTCAAGCAACTCAGATAAACGAAGAATCTCATCATTCAAAACCTGTTTTCCCAAATCTGTTATAACATATTCTTTCTTACGGCTGTCCTTCATTCCCGGTAATGCATTTATCCATCCTTTTTCAAGTAATGTATTTATTGCACCGTATAAAGTACCCGCTGCAAGGCGTACCCGTCCTTTTGATAACTTTTCCACATTCTGCATAATTCCGTATCCATGCAGCGGTTGAATCAGCGAAAGTAAAATATAATATACTGCTTCAGTTAATGCCGGGTTTGCCATTTCTTTTCCTCCTGATAAAATAGTGATGCAGCCGGAAAAGGCTGCTATGTTAATAAACTTCTATTATCACTAAGAATAGCACAAATATGAAAATTAGAAAAGTACATAATGACAGTATCTGATACATTATGTAACAGTTCAGCCATGCACTATTCTTTAATCCAAGAGGATTCACTGCTTATTACCCAAAAGAGATAACCGCTTACAAATGGTCTAAAACCAATGTTTCCAGACGGTTAGCTCCGATATTTTTTATTCACTCTATTTAAGTAAATCAAATTGTTTGACATTATTAAAATTATTTATCTTTGGTCACAACAGGTTTTCCATTTTCATCTAAAAGTACAGTTAATCCACCTGTCTGACCATATGCACGATATAAATAGTTTACACCTGTCTCTTTGTCAATCCAAATTTCAACTATATCAATTTTTCCCTGAGTATAAATTTTCTCAAAACGATCCATAAGTATTTCTCCTTCCACTTGTTAAATACTAATTCTTTAGTTTTTTTTATAAAATATTTCGCAGACCGTTATATCGCCTGCCGATATACTTATTATATCGGACACCGATATAAATGTCAACATCTTTTTATAAAAACTCTTTTTCATGCTTTTTAAAAAAGTCATAATATGTACGGATATTAGTGAGTTCCGTCCATTTTTTAATATCCACCGTCTCTTCATCCATATCATAGATTTTCGCATATTTCATTGACAAAATAAAAGGGGAATGTGTTGATATAATTAACTGGCAGCCGAAAAAACGAACCGAATCTTCTAAGAACCTTAAAAGCTCCTGCTGCTTTTCAGGAGACAGGCTGTTTTCCGGCTCATCCAGAAGATATAGTCCGTTTTCTTCAATTTTATCCGAAAAATAGATAAATGCACTTTCTCCATTAGAATGTTCCCTTACATTATCCATTAAATTATTTCGGACATATTTAGATTGTGTTTTACTGCGAGACATATTTACCTTTTTTAACTGCTCATAGTCATCTAAAGATTTCATCTTAAATCCTGAATACTTATTATCAAGATACTCCTGAAACAAATCCTCTCTTTTTAGGTTAATTCCATCATTAATATTCCTAATATTAAGCATAAAGTCAAATACATCATCACTTGTAATTATTCTGCTTGATTTCGGAATAGATGTTTCTGTTTCAAAACCACACATATTTGTATAATCCTCAAAGAAATTTGTCCGATTATATAATGTGTCTCTTTTAAGATTTAGTTTTTCTGCAATAACATTAAGTACTGTTGTTTTACCCGAACCGTTTCCACCATATAGTATGGTTACCGGTTCAAAATCTATCATCCTAAGATTATGTTTTGATATTACCTGAAAAGGATAAAACGAATCATAGCATGTCCTTTTCTCCGCCATTATAAAACTATATTCTTCTTCCACATCAGGGAAGGAAAAGTGTTTTAAATAAATCATTACTGCACCTGCCTTTAATACTGTTTTTTCAAATAGTAATATTAAGCTGTCCCTTTATCAACACCTTAGAAATTCAATTCTGGTTATTCCTTATGCGGAATCATTTCATCCAGCAGCTTTTCCAAAGAATCCGCAATTATATCTGCCCTGTCAATTTCATAATCTACCGCAACAATCTTTCCGGTATCAATTTCCATACATAATAATAGATCCATACAACTGTAAAATCCAATTGGTATATACTTTTTGCTTTCATTTTCAAATACATATTTTAACTCGTTTAAAATATCTCTATTATCACTTATACTGTCAAGAAATACTGATTCTCCATGATAAAAACCTTCGAGCTTTAAAAAATAGTATGAATTGTATAATTCTTTTGCAGCCTCAGGCAGTATCAACCCAAATTCCTTCTCTAACTGTGAAAAATCTGTCTGTATTCTTTTTTCTTTATACTTCCACTGAATATATTCTTCTTCGTCCACTTCTCCAAACCATAATGTTGATTCTTCCTCCTCATCATATGGAACTACAGGATAAGAACCCATGTATTTCATATACTCTTCAAAATATTTATCCAAATATGCTTTCAAACTTTCTTTAACCATAATAATTCTCCTTTAGACATAAAATTTATATACTTAAGAATTGATAACTTTATTGTAAAAATATCTCATAATGGTATAATACGAGTACCAATATTGTAACACATACAAATTCCAAAGAATAGCTATTGTTTAATAATTTTGCGGAAAAGAAAAATGGCGGATATGGTTAATGATAAATTAAAGATTTAGGAGATGAGATAAATGTTAGTAGAGAATAATTTCAAGCGACAAAAAAGTATCTACTTATTTTATACATTACTTCCTGTTTTGATATTTGGAGAAATTGTAATCTATGTCTATACGGATTTTTCACACAAAGAAACCGAATTACTTCCTTTTTTAGCATGTGTAGTATTGCTTTTAGAGAGCATTATAATTTTCGTACAATTTATCACAAAAATACACTTACACAGGCAAATAAATGCATTAGACGAAAAAGAACGGGCTGCCTTTCAAAAAAGACCATTGTTGGTAGGTCCTATTTTGATAAATGAGAAATTTCTTGTAGAATATAGAATGTTTCGAAAGAGGATTATTCCGATTAGTAATGTTTTAAAAGCTAAATATAAAGAAGAGAGATACAACGGAAATTCTTATAAAAATCAAATATCCTTTACAACCAGAAATATTGTCCTGACTCGAATAGGTGAAAAGCAGATTGTGGTAAAAGTGCCCAGGCTTTTTATTGGAATGGAACCGGAAGCGATTGTGAATTCCATCAATAATATGGTACAGGGAAAGGAAATAAGAGAAAAAACGAAAGATATTTACAACGAATATGATGGTGATTATCCGTTTTATGGGATATTTCTTGTCATTTTGTTAGGAATTATTTTTCTGCTTAATCGCATTTATGTGCCTTTTATGAATTTGTTTATTGACACCGAAAATGAAGTGGAAGTTTTACTGTTTCGGGCAGGATATGAACGGTATTTTCAGATAGGGGGATTTGTGCTAGTATGTCTTTATGTAATTTTAAGTTTTCTTTGGAAGTACAGATATATGGGAATAATATTTGATTCAATGCTGAGTAATTTTGTAATGCCTTTTTTGTTAATACTTATGTTTTTTGTAAACCTGTCCTTTGTAGACTATGGTGATATAAGTGTGGCAGCACGGAAAGACTTTGTAAATTATCGAAGAGGAAATTTTGAATATACAGAAACAGAGTTATTTGGAGGAGACAGTTATTTTATAAGTGAAAGAAATTATGCATTAGAAAACTTAACAACAGAACTTTCTCTTAAACTGTCACGCTTTGTAAGCAGGGATACAATGATAGAGTTTATGTTCCTTTACAATGATAGTGATATTGTAAAGGAACATACATATCAGATTAAATATTTAAAACATACAGGTCTGATTGTGGAAATCTTTTAAAATAAAAACAGGAGACACTAAAATGAAAAATTTGAAAGCAGAATTACATTGTTTACGGTGGGTGCTTTGTTATATCGGGGTCTGGTTTCTGGTGTGGTATGGAATGGTTTTGGCTATGAATGAGTCTGTAGTCGACCTCTTTGTAGAAAATGCTGATACTCCGGTATTACTCTTGAAAGGTTATTGTAAACAACAGTTGTGGTTATTTACAACAGCAGTTCTTGCAATTGTGATAACCATTGTTTTTGGGATTGTGGCAATTATTTTTCAAATCAAAGAGGAGCACAAGCCTGAGAATATAAAAATTGTCAAAAATTGGGCAGCATATGGATGTCATCCTTCAATTTTGATTATTATATTTGCCAGTTTTGTATGGATTCCTATTGTTATGCTAAAGGATGAACCATTAATAGAACAATATATACAAATTAAAAAAGATATAGCTGCGATAGAAGAAGACCGATTGATGTCAGACTTGGTTATTTTTAGCTCTAATTTTAGTTCAGTAGATTTTGTTTTATATGGTGAAGATTATGCGGACACTGCTGTTTGTTACCATGTATCGGGAGTTAAAGAATCAAGGGAACATCTACCCGCACGGGAAAAAATTTATGTGCCGGACCTTCTGAATTTTAATATGGATACGGAACATGCTTATAATAAGTGGAAAGGTATTTCATGGAATGAGTATCATTCTACGGTGTATCGCATTACATATACGCCTAACCTACACTTTGTTGTATCGATTGAAGTTGAAAGTCAGGGCAGGTAGCAAAAGGAACACTTCATTGTGCAAAGTGTTCCCCTCTGAAACCATACTTCAATCCAGCCATAAAGGGAAGATTAGTTATACTTTTAAAATTTCTATCATTCATTAAAGCATTAAGTATTTTCCCCAATTTTACTAAAGACAATTTATATGTTTTTAATAATTCTTGACAAAACTGCTGTATGCCTTTAAAATAAAATTACAAAGAAATGAGTTTTTCAACCGTACAGCTATTGCTCAAGCGGCTTGCTCGTTTCTTTTTTTGTTCTTAAAATATCATACAGATACAGTTTCCCATCATTTGCATGGCGCACCAGTATTCTTGCCTTAAAAGCATTGTACCTGACCAGTTCGCCTGCATCATCATAAACAGGTATTGCAAAACGTGTGTCATACCTGTACCAGCCGTATTTTGCATCTGTGTTATGCTTCTGTGCATAATTCTCTGCAAAAGTTTTATTCGTGGAAATTTCAATCATCTCCCTGATAATGCTTGAAGAATTTGCCTTTGCATACATATTTGCACCCCTTAATTCCTTTGTGTCTTTGGAATGTGCAAACTCGTCCGGAAAATCCGCACCTATGTATACCACATCTGATGTTTCCATAATTTCTGCACACTCCCCGATATATTCTTTCAGGCAATCCTCAACAATGTTCCAATCCACACTCCGCCTCCCCTTGAAACGCAAATCATTGATGACTACAATACTTTTACCATCAGCGTCTTTTATAATATCAACCTTCTTATCCATAGTAGCTGCTCCTTCTATTATCTCCATTTTTTTATACATCATATAAAAAATATAAGCATATCTACCATAAATACCGGAATAAGGCAGCCAAATGACCATAACATATATCCAAAAAACGAAGGCATTTTTATACCATTTTCCTCGGCAATGGAACGAACCATAAAATTAGGTGCATTTCCGATATATGTATTTGCCCCCATAAATACGGCACCACAGGATATCGCCATAAGTGTAACTGTAGGTATCATTCCTGTTAAAGTGGAAACCCCTGATGAATACCCCATAGATGCAGCAGTAATAAAAAATACTAAATATGTAGGAGTATTATCAAGAAATGAGGATAACGCCCCTGTAATCCAAAAATACTGCCATGGCTTTGTAAGTCCTAAATCCGCCCCTCTTGATTTCAGTATCATAAGTGCCGGAATCATGGTAATAAATATTCCTATAAATAATATTGCAACTTCTTTTATCGCATCCCATGTAAAATGGTTTCTACGTCTTATATGACCGTCAGTAGTCCTAAATGACAAAAATGCTGCCATAAGAATCAATACAATCTCAATAATTGATGCAATCGAAAGTGTAGTTCCTAATATTGAAGGTCCTTTGGAAAATATATTATTGACCTTTGGCAGAATACCGCTCAATATAACTGCTCCGACAATCGCTGCAAGAAACAGTATATTATGTGCACCGGCTAAACGAACAGGTTTTTGGGTATTCTTTATCTCAGGGTAGAGACCATCTGCCAAATCCATTCTGTAAGCATGACGGTCAATTATGTAAAATGCAATAAGCAGGATTAAAGTATTGATAATAAGCAGCGGTATAAGCTTCAGACTCCAAAAGAAGCCTATCCCATTAGTAAATCCCATCAACAGTGGCGGGTCACCTACCGGTGTAAGACATCCTCCTATGTTTGATACAAGGAAAATAAAAAATACTATAATCTGCGTCTTTCTCGCACGCCATTTATTAGCCCTTATAACAGGTCGTATCATAAGCATACTTGCACCTGTTGTTCCTATCCAGCTTGACATCATCGTACCTAAAAAGAGCATCCATACATTAGTCTTCGGACTTCCTGCCAAATCTCCCTCAAGACTTATATTACCTGTAACACAAAACAGACCAAACAGCAGTACAATAAATGTAAGATAATCTCCTATCATTACTTCCGAAAGACTTTCTACTGCTTCCCCTGCTCCGTATTTAACTGCAAAAGGTATAATAAACACTGCCGACCAGAATAATACTACCCACGGTTTATTCTTTTCCCACCATTCAGCTTTTACAAGCGGAAATATTGCTATACACAAAAGCATTCCCGCGAACGGTATACATGCCCATAATGGCATAGATGAACCCATATCTGTCATTTGTGTTACCTCCTATCATCTTCATAAAACTTTATTTTTTATATCACATTTTTTTACATTTTTCACATCTTTAAAATAAATAAGAGCTATATCATATCTGATATAGCTCCTTTGCTATCATATATATTTATTCATATATTTTCTTTTAAAAAATTCACAAATCCTTCACACTCGTGTGTTCTATTATGACTGTATAAGAGATAATCCCTCATGGAATAATTTATTCCCAGACATTTTCTCTGAACTACTTCATGCTTTTTTAATATATCATCAGATACTTCAGATGTCCACATAAAAGAGTTTCTTACATTTCTTAAAATATCGAACTGGCTTCCTCTTTCATAAATATATATTCTTTTATGATAGTCCAACTGCTCATCCATATCGTCATCTATATCTATGTAACTTCCATTAGGAAGCATATTATCCCCATGCACCAACTCTATTTGTCCGTTAAGGTCGGACTCATATATTTCTTCTTTTTGTGCCAGTGGATTCTCCCGGCTCATCATTATTAAATATTCAAACTCCTTAAGTTTCTCATACTCTATACCTCTTAGTTTCATCTGTGACTTAAAAAATTTTTCATATTTTTTTGCATATCTTATAATTCCCAAGTCATAATCATGCTGAACCAGATTTTGAATCGTTTCAATAGAACCGTTTTCTTTATAATGTATGGATATATCTTCTTTATCTTTTATACCTGCTATGTATCTTGCAAATATATCTGAAATATATGTTGCTCTCGGAACAGATATTTTAAATGCAACCTCATTTTTCTTCTCTCTTATGAAGTCATCTTTTAAAGATTCAATACTTGACTGTATCTGCTTAATCTTTTCTATAAACCGACATCCTTCCGGTGTAATTGCCACACCCTTAGTCGTTCGTTCAAATATCTTTATACCATATTCATTTTCCACTTCCCTTATGGCTCTGCTCAAATTAGGCTGTGCCACATAAAGCTGTCTTGCCGCCATTGATATTGAGCCATATTTTTCTATTGCAATAATATATTTAAAATGTACCAGATTCATTTCTATACCTTTCCTTCATTACGCATCTTTTCAGCCAATAACAAAAATACAGGCTGATGTCCATATAAAAATGTCTGAAAACTGTTATTATAATTTTTCACCTTAATAACATCTGATTCATCCTGAAGGATATTCTCCTCTTCATCAATATATACATATTCATTCTCTATAACTCTAAGTGAAAAAATATAATTGCACAGTTTAATCGTTAAAATACCATTTTTGCTTTCCTGTTCACTGTCAAATAATACTTCAGTACAAGGCTCATAATTCTTAATTTTTTCCTTAAGCCTTTCTGCCAGTCCCATATGATTTCCTGTTTCAATACATATTTTTTTCTTACCTTTAACCAGATTTTTAAACTTCTCATCGTTATTGTCAATCTCAAATATTTTCCCTTCATGTGCTTTGCCCTTTACTCCATGCAAAGCATCATCATATGCAAACATAACCGTTTTCGCCTTATTATACTCTTTTTTATAATACCCCTGATATATTTCATCAAATACTGAATGTATAAATGTGTGGCTCAGTTCATCAATTTTTTCTTCCGGTGTATACTTTATAAAAAATTGAATCCAGTTCCTCCATGCATAATATGTTGGAAATGTATTTACTGTCTCCTTTTTTGCACCCATTGCATGAAGTACTTTTGATTTACCATAAGATGCTACCTTATATCCTGCCATGTTACATCTGTAACCCCACTCCGTATCATCCCAATACAGAAAGTTCTCTTCCGGCATTGCCCCTATCTCCCTTATAAGCGAGGTACGCACCAGAACCGAACATGCCGCCACAGCATCGGAATATACCACTTCCGGCATAGTTCCGTCTTCCTGTCTGTTTAAGTATTTTGCCTCTACACAAAAATCATCAAAATCTATGGTAATGCCAAACTGCTGCACATAATCCGGTGCCTCCATGTGATACACCTTGGAACCCACCATGCCGGTGTCACTATGTTCATCAAGAAACTCCACCAGATATAAAAGTGCATTTTCATCCACCAGAACATCATTATCAAGACACCATACATACTTGTACCCTTCCGATACAACCTTTCTGATACCGGCATTAAAGCCTCCCGAACCTCCCAGATTTTCACTGTTTACAATAAGATTTACTTTGTCACCAAAATTCTCTTTAATCCTGCTTACAGAATCATCTGTTGAAGCATTATCCACCACGTATATATCATAATCATTTGTTTTTGATTCAATTACGCTTTGTATGCAATTTACAACATCATTACTTTTATTATAATTACATATAACTACACCTGTAGTCTTCATAATAATCCTCCATCCTATTAACTACCGGCATTATCAAATTTCTTTGAAAGCCGCATAACATTACCATGACAGGTGAACAGTATTATTTGTGTATTGCTGTCACAATTTTTCAGATAATTAACAGTCTCCTCCAGACGCTCATCATCATACCTTTCAAGTACATCATCCATTAAAATAGGAAAATATTCTTTTTCTGCCATTATCTCTGAAATAGCAAGACGCATTGCAAGATACAACTGATCCATAGTTCCGCTGCTGAGATACTTCCAATCAATACTTTTTATACCCCTGTATTCAACCACCTTTGCATTATAATCATTTTCCACCATTACCGTTTCATAATTTCCTCCGGTCATAACATTAAAAATCTCTGATGCTTTTCTATTAATCTTTGGACCAAAGCTTCTTCTTCTTTCAGTCTGAATATCTTCCATTATTTCATATGCCATTTTAAGCGAACTGTAATATTCTTCCATGCGTTTAATACTGTCTGTAAGCTCATCGACCCTGCTTTTAATGCTATCCGTATCAAGATGACCTGATTTTGCCTGACACTCTCTTTGCATTTGTTTCAACTCTTTTATCGGCATATTCTTATATTTATCTGAAACTTTTATGAGTTTTTCCTGAGATATAAGTTCTGACTTTTCATCTAAAAGCTTCTGCACCAACGGACTGACTTCGTTTTCTTTTCTCTTCCTTAATCCCACAATGATTCCGACTATTCCCAAAACTGCACATAATACACATGCATAAATGTTAAACAGACTTAATATAACAGATATTATGATAAGTGCAACTGATGGTAAAAGCAGATAGCCATATGGTCTTGTATATCCTCCATCTGCACCTCCTGCTTCATCAAGCATTACATCTATCTTATCTATTTCCGTAGATATACTGTTTAATTCAATGGCTTTCTCTATTATATCACATTCTTTTATATACATATCCGCATTTTCATTATGCATGACTGCCGATTCATATTCAGACTCAGCCTTTTTTAATTCTTCATCCCGCTTTATTATCTTACCGCTTCTTCCGCTTTTAGATATAAGTTCTTCCATGGCATTCCTAAGCCTTGCCATTGCTTCCTGACCCTTATCATTTTCATCCCCATAATCAATTAGCCTGCCCAGCTTTTCTGCCAGATAATCCTTATCATTGGTTTTATATTCCACAATACTGTTCTCTATAAATACAGATCTTGTAAATGCATCCAAATCCATTCCGAAAAAATACATTCCCACTTCTTCACCTTTAGGCAGCGGTACCTGTTTTCCTGTATTTACATTTATAAGAAATACTCTATCTGTAGACACTGATTTTCCAAATACCTTTTCAAGTCTGAACAAATCTTCTTCATACTCAAACTCAATCATACCTCCCATATTGCTGCCGTCCCATGGTCTGTATTTAAGCCTTTCATTCCGTAAAACATCATGTCCTCCGCCTGTTTTGCCATAGAACATCATACGAATAAATGTCATAATTGTAGACTTACCAAATTCATTTTCTGCACCAATTACCTGAAACCCGTCTTCAAATTCCAGCTCATAATCACTTAATTTTCCAAAACCCATAATATGAATTCTTTTAATCTTCATGGTAATTCACCTCTTTAGAAAATGCAGTAACACCTAATTCTAATGCTTTCATTTTCACATAATCCTCTTCATGTTCCATTAAAGTCATCATCTTTTGGACAAATTCACCTCTGACAGATTTCTCCGACCTGAGAACTTCATAATCATAATGCCTGCTGTATTCTTCTATTAATCTTACATAGAACAGCCCTGACCTTTCAGATATCCATGCAATGTCCGGCTCATATCCTCCGGTAACTTTTCCCTTAAGGGTTATCTCATAAATATCTTCCTCCGTACCCATAAGATGAGCTTCTATATATTGGGCAATATTTTCATCTGACATTTCCGATATATCAAACTGCATTCTGTATAAACTTCTGGAGGATACAGGATAAAACTTCATTTCACATCCGCCTTCCCATACATACCCTTTATATACGCCTTGAATTCCCGGCTCATCAAATCCTCTTCCGTCATGGCATCCCGAATAACTGTAATATGTATTTCCCGACTTTAAAACATCTGTCCGTTTATGTATATGTCCCAATGCAAGATAATCAAGCCCACTGTCCGATATTTCATTTCTGTTTATCGGATTATATTTTTCTGTTCCGCTTATATCTCCATGCATTACCCCCAGATGAATATAATCGTCATTTTCACATCTTTTTAACATAGAGTTTTTGCAATGTATCTGCGTGAATCCGCTTCCATATACAGTCACACCATCTTCTTCTATGTTTACTCCTTCCCATTCATCCATAAATATGTATACATTATCAGACCAAAAGTCTTCCCTTCTATATGGTGATGATACTGATACATAATCATGATTGCCCGGCGATATAAATATATATGTATCACTGCATTTTTCAAATTCATCCCTAAGCCTTTTAACATACTTTTCTTCTGGTTCAGGAGTATCAAATAAATCTCCTGCAATTAAAAGATAATTTATCTTTTCCACCCTGCACATTTTCAGAATTTTTTCAAAAGAAGCCCTTCTTTCTTCACACCTTTTACGCTCTTTTGTTCCCAAAAATTTTATATCTGAATCATAATGTATGTCAGCACAATGTACAACAGAAACTTTTCTCATTTTGACCCTCCATAACAATTAATGCCGCCTTTTGGCGGCATTAACTGTACTGAAATATTTAATCCGTAACTTTAATAGATGTTATAACAGGCTGCTTATCTTTATCAACCAAATCTGACGAAGGTACTTCCTTGCATATTTTGTCAACTACTTCCATACCTTCAGTAACATGTCCAAATGCTGCATATGAACCGTCAAGATAAGTAGAATCAGTCTGTACTATGAAAAACTGTGAACTTGCACTGTCCATATCCATTGCACGTGCCATTGATATAACTCCTCTTTCATGGGAAATATTATTTTCCACACCATTCTCAGAGAATTCTCCTTTTATTTCCTTATCTGAACCGCCTGTACCGTTGCCGTCCGGGTCTCCGCCCTGAATCATAAATCCATCTCTTATTCTGTGAAATGTAAGTCCGTCATAAAATCCCGACTTCACAAGATTTACAAAGTTAGTAACTGTTATAGGTGCAGTATCTGCATCCAGTTCAAGAGAGATTTTTCCATAATCCTTTATATCTATCTCCACATTATGCTTTCCTGAAAGTAATTCTTCGCTTTCAGTCTGCTTCTCAGTCTTTTTATCGCTGCCCTTATCCTTACTGCTGTCACCACATCCTGCAAATACCATCATAACCGATAATGCAAGAATCATAGTTATAACATATTTCTTCATATTTTCTTTTTCCTTTCCTGTATATATCTTTTAAAATCTTACACTTTTTTCTTGGAAATGTAAATATTTTTTTATATAAAAGCATAAATGTTTAAAAACTAAATTTTCTATTGCTCACACATCTGATAATCCTTATCCTCATCAATCATCTGTAACATAACATCCGCACACTCAGGAGCAAACTGTGTTCCCCTTCCCTTTTCGATTTCTTCACGAACCACCTGCTGCGGCAATACATCACGGTAACTTCTCTTGGAAGCCATCGCATCATAAGCATCCGCAATTCCAATGATCCTTGCCGGAAGCGGAATATTCTCTCCTGCAACTTTACCCGGATATCCTGTTCCATCATATTTTTCATGATGATACTTCGCTCCTATTGAAATACCCGGAATTTCTGATATAGTTGCCAAAATTTCCTCTCCGATTTCCGGATGCTTTAATATCATCCGATATTCTTCATCTGTCAGTTTTTCAGTCTTATTGATAATCGCATCTGATATTCCTATTTTTCCAATATCATGCAAAAGCCCCATGTAATAAATTTCCTGCTGCTCCTGTTCAGACATTCCCATTCTTTTTGCAATCTCTCTTGAATAAGCTGCCACTCTTTCAGAATGACCATTTGTATACTTATCCTTCGCATCAATTGTTTTGGCAAGTGTCAAAATCACCTGCTCAGACAACCGTTCTACTTTTTCCCTTCTGTCTTCCGCCTGTTTTGTCTGTTTCTTTACTTCTATCTGCAAATTTTTCCTGAGATCATCAAGCTCTGCAAGTGTTTTCATCAGCAACTGGTAATCCGGTGTTTCCATGGAAAACAGAATAATCAGAAGTGCTATCGAGGGTGTAAACACGCTCAACAAAATATCAGGAAACAACACCATCTGCATAACCGGTCCCAGAAAACACATAATAATATATACACTAATGGATAGTTTCTGCTTTGTTTTGAAAAATCTTTGATTTCTGACAAGCACCACTGCTGAAAATAATATATAATATAATGGTACAATGTAAACAATCAAATACAGACTTCCATGAATGTATTCTCCATTCTCATTAAATGTGAATAAAAAGCCTGTAAACATATTTAAAACCAGAACGGCTAACAGCAATAAATAACTGATTTTATTTACACGTATGCTTTTTATCATGCTTACACTTTGATGGACATAACTTTCCACATACCGAAGAAAACAATATCCAAGGCTAAATGCCAATACAAAATAAACAGTATTTGTAAGTATATTCAGTTTCGGAGGAATCACGCCGCCATAACTTATGGTGACAGCCGTCACAATGTCCATGATTTCTGCCGCCAGAACACATTTGACTACTAACTTAAATTTTTTATTGACCTCTGATTGATTGGAATAATATATACTTAACGCAGCATAGATTACCAGAACATATATCGCTCCAACTATTTCAAAATCAATATTATAAATCAGGTTCATTACCATTCTCCTCGTTAACTTTTGTATGCAAATTCCTACTAAAAGTAATATATAAAAATCTTCAGTCCGTTTGGATTATCTGATTAAAATCATACCATTTTCTATGGTATATTTCAACAGTCCAAGCCCTTTTTTGAAATCATTTCTAACGTTTATGTAAGCTGCACCATATATGCCATTGTGTCAAATCCGCAATCCCTTATAATATCCATAATTCTATTATAATCCTTATCAGAATGTTCCACAATCTTACTATAATAATGCATTATTTCCACCTGATTTTCTAAACTAAGTTCCCCATATCTCCTAATACACATCACATCCATTGCCTTAATTATACTATATGACGCACACATCATTACCGCCATTTCAAATATATCCCTGCCAGTGACACACTCCTTTAAATGTCTGAAAATAAAATATGTTACATAATTTTCATACTGATAATTATAACCCTCCAATATATCTTCATTATCTGTAAATCCGGTATTTTCATTTTCCAGATACTCCCGCATCAAATCTACTGACATACTGTCATGATTTCTGCCAATACAGATTGCACCATATACATTTAAAAGTGCTGACAATATCTGTTTCTTAATTTCTGTATTTTCTATCAAAACAGAATCAGGTATCAGCTCTGACAGCTCCATTATACCATTCTGATTCTTAAGGCTCATAACAAACTCCATGCATACATCAAAATCTTTATCCGTTGAACTGCATATATTATCTGCTGCAAACAAAATCATTACCAGTCTTTTTTTCCATGATATTCTTTTTTCATTTACAATATTTATAAACACTTCCTCCAACATGTCCATAAAAATATCTCTATCTGAAACTACTGTCTCCGGCTGTACACCATCATCATATTTTTCAAACTTTATCCCATCTTTTTCATTCAGCATAAGTCTCGCCGCCTCAGGGCATGACAGGTTAAGGAAAGCTTCCATAACATTTCCCTTTACACTGATTTTCCTCGGATAAGCAGAACATGTGCTGCTAAGTGCATCTTCTCCCATACAGATGTAAATGTCACAAGTATTTTTAGAATTCAGAAAAGGACATCTGCTGCCATCAGGTACAAATATACTTTCTCCATTATATGATACAAGTCTTTCCTGAAATCTTTCTTTAAGAACTCCACTATGTTCTCTATACTTTTTTACTGACTTATCATCTATTATAATTCTCCATCCGTCACAACAGGTATCGCTGCACTTTCCTGCTATACATTTAAACTTTTTATAATAAGAAGGAATCTTAACCTGCATATATTCACCTCATTACTGCCTCTGCTTAAGTCAGCTTTAACGTTCCGCCAATCTGTCCCAAAAGTCTTTATTATTTGTCATACCTCTTCTTCAATCCGTTTAAAACTTATAAAGTTTCATCTACGAAATGCAGAAAACAGCCCTCTCTTCTCATAAGGTTCCCTTATTATGGACACTACTTCATATCCGCTCTCTGCAATAACATCCTTCAGTTTCTTTTCATCTATATCACTTTCTGTAATAATAACTGTCTGCTTTTTTGTATGTGAAGATGTCACCTTTTTCACCGAAAACGTATTCCTTACTGCTTCATTAACATGTGCCTCGCACATGCCGCAGGCCATACCTTCTACTCCTACTGTAAGTTTAATCATAATGCACCTCTTTTACAATTCACTCTCAATAAAATCTCTTTATTCCCGCGAGCAACGAGCCAAGTGACTGCTTGCAGACATTTGGCGACTGCCGCGAGGGTCAAATACCCCGCATCTTGCTGCTTTACAAATTTGATGCCCCGTCAGCTTGCTGCGGAGTATTTGACTCCTGCCTATTTCAGAAATTACTCCATGTTCTTTAGTGCCTCATTCATTGAAATCTTCTTTATCCTCCTGAAATCAAAAATCATAACAATCAGATATCCTATTAAGACAAACCCAAACATCTTAACATATCCTACCGGTTTAATTGTGTATGTAAACCATCCGCTGTAACTGAACATAATCAATTTCCATGCCTCATTCATAACCAAAGCTCCCAAAACAACACTGACAGCATCCGCTATAATCAGAATAATGGTAGTCGAAAAAAGATAAAGATTTGCTATTTCTATATTATCATATCCCAATATTTTAGTCATGGATATTGCATTTTCGTTCTTCTCAATAATAATCTTAGTAAGAAGATAAATCAATACTGCCGACAAAAGAACACACAGGAACTGGAAATACTGCATATAAGAACCCATTGAATGTTCCAGTTGGTCACACATCTTAGTAATATCCCTCTCCGTAATCACAGTTGCAATGCTTTCTTCCTCAATGTCTGTAATTTCCGAATCAGACATATATCCACTGAATTCCCCCTCATCCAAATCAAATACAGAACCATAATGTTGTATCGGCATAAAGATGGCAATACTTTGACATTTCTCATAAATTCCCACAACTTCAAACTGATACTGCCTGTTCTCATACCTTTCATCAAGAGAAATGGTATCTCCCACTTCCAGAGAATACTTATCACTGAAAGGTTCTGAAATATACACTTCACCTTCTTTTAATGATTTCAAATCAGCAATACTTACATACCTGCTGTCTTCTGAAATTCCATATACCGAAACCTCTTCATCCAATGAATCACCTTTTTTTTGCAGCGATTTCATGCTGAATTTCTCAGCATCTTCATTTTCTGTATCAAGCACATTATCTTCGTATGACTTAAGCACATATTGATACTTTGCAAACATCATATCCGCAGCATTTTCTTTGTAAAATTCAAGAGTATCAGGCATTCCGACTGCCATTGCAAGCATTACCATAATAAAGAAAATACCGGCAAAAAGAATGATATAATTCGGAATATTCTGGAATATAATACGCAGACGAAACCTGTTTAAAAATTTCCATCTCGGAAGTCGCATTGCTTTCTTACGTTTCGTTTTCTTTAAATCATGTCTCAAAAACTGCAAAGGTGTATGCTGCATCATTTTAATAATAACAGCAAGATTTACAACAAATATCAGTACCACCGGAATAAAAGTTGTCTTAAAAAAAGCATCGGGATTCCATATTGTTTCATAGGTTGGAAGGCTATAACTGTTATAGTACATGGATACCACTACATTTTTAAATACAGAATAACCAAGCACATTTCCAATGCCTGCCGCAATTAACGTCACAATTACCGGCATGGAAATGTAATGCAGAATCAGTTCTCCTTTGCTATATCCGGAAGCACGAAGTGTACCGATAGTCTGTGATTCTTTTGCTATTGTGTTGCTTATCGTAACCGCAAAAATAAAGGCAATAATAACGATTAAGATATCAAGAAGAACACCGCCCATTGCTTCATCAGAGCCCATATCATCTGTTGCAAAGTTTATGGCTGAATTCGCATACCTCGGAATATAATCCTCAATTTCATTATCGTTTGCAACGGTCTGCGTGAGCAGTGCCTTTAAGAAATCATCCGAAAGTCTCTTTTCTTCCTTTTCATCTTTAGGTTCATTCTCATACTTCCATGCATATGTATACCGGATAACCGAATTTAAGCGGTCAAATCCACTCTCTGTCACCATAGCCACATCAAATTTCAAAGCGTCAAAGATAAAATCTGTATTCTTTTCATGAAGTGTTGAATAATTTGCATATGCAATCAATCCGACGACTTTGTAAGACTGTCCTCCTACTGTAATGGTATCTCCCACTTTAATTCCGGCATTATCTGCATGCATACGGTCAACCGCAATTTCATCTTCCGTATCAGGAAAACTCCCCTCCATAAGGCATGCCAGATTTATCACTTCTGTTTTTGCATAAACTCTTACAGTTCCATCAGCCACACCATCATTATTATTATCTTCTTCTTCATTTCGGCAAAAGTTTTCATACAACTGTACCGGAACAGCTTTAAAGTCTGAATTGTCCAATTCTTCTTTAGATTTATCAAGATAATACTGCTTAATATCTGCCTTTTCTCCCGACCTGATTGCCGAAAGCAGTTCCTCATCTGCCTTATGATTCAGTTCAAAATGGCCATCTTCCAACTTGTATTTTGACACTCCCTGTTCTGCTGCTGTCATCATACTTTCATTTGCAACATACATTCCCGATACAAATCCGATGGTAAGAATCAGAAAAAGGCTTACCACAAGATACTTTCTCCAGTCACCCAAAAGTTCTCTGAGAATTCTCTTTAAAAGCGGATTTCTCACTTTCTTCTTATCTTTTTTCATTTTTATAACCACACCCTTTCTCAATATGCCGGTTCAAATCTAAACACTAATTTGTGATTACCACTCCAAATCTGCAGCCGAAATTTTATCTGCATTGATTATATTATGACGAACATTTCCATCATGAAGTTTTATTATATGATCTGCCATATTTTTAATCGCTTCATTATGTGTGACCATAATAACTGTATTTCCATACTTTACATTAACATCTTCAATCAACTTTAATATTTCCTTTGACGTATTATAATCAAGTGCACCAGTAGGTTCATCACAAAGTAAGATATCAGGATTTTTGACGATTGCACGCCCAATAGAAACACGCTGCTGCTGCCCTCCTGATAACTGGTTGGGAAGCTTGTATCTGTGGTCATAAAGCCC
Organism: Lachnospiraceae bacterium; assembly: GCA_014799465.1. GTDB lineage: Bacteria > Bacillota > Clostridia > Lachnospirales > Lachnospiraceae > UBA2821. The sequence goes on from JAAVHZ010000051.1 coordinate 46,981, forward strand.
AAGTGTATTTAAAAGCTCATCAATATCAAGAGGGGCATCTGACAGATATGCCCCAACCTCTATATTTTCCTTCACATTTAGATTCCCTATCAGATTATACATCTGAAAAACATACCCCAGATGTTTTCTGCGATACTGTGTCAGCCTCTTTTCACCTAAATCTTCCAGTTTGTCACCATTTATGGATATATATCCGGAATCAGCACTGTCTATTCCGCCGATTATGTTGAGTAGTGTAGATTTTCCGGAACCGGAAGGTCCTAAAAGTACACAAAACTCTCCTTTTGCAACTGAAAATTTCATTCCGCGGAGCACTTCCTGACGAGTTTCCCCACTTCCAAATCCTTTCTTTAAATCTACAATTTCCAAAAATCTTCTTTCTTCATCTGACATTTTACATCCAACCTCCCTAAAAATCTTTCTATATCAACCGGCAACCGTAAGCCGGTCAACGGATCTTCCTTCGGCAAACTTCTCAGTGTAAACATCCGTACATTTTTTGTACTTCGCAAAAATCATTCGTGCTTTTTCTTCATTGCCGTAAACCTTCCAACATCCGGTTAGTTTACTGCCCTGCGCCCTGTTTTCTATAAAACCATTTACATCCTCCGGCGGATAGCCAAGAAACAGTCCGATTTCATGAGGGAACTCTCCGCACTCTTTCATTTTCCTGACAAGCCGGGCTATACAGCGTTCCGGCATTTCCGTTTCATATCCTCTTTCTTTAAGTAACCTGCAGACAAAATCATTCTTTAAATCACGTGAGAGATGGGAAATGCGGTAGACATACACTAACGCACGGTCATTCTGAAACTTAAGCGGCAGCACCCGCAGACCTTTCTTCCCCAGCAAATGGTTCCAATGCCTTACTGTATCCCTCATCTCACCTGCATCTGTAAAAGAGCAGGAAAACATATTTCCGGTTTTCATTCCCGCAAGTGTAGGGGAACAGTGCTTTATTATTATATCTTCTGACATTTTTTCTCCTTTCTGCCTCTCTGTAATACTTTTTAATGTGGCAATAGAATTGGTGTTGAAATGTGCAAACTTTACATTCTGTCTGTTTATTTCATTTAATTTGTGGTTCACCTTTACTTTATTATTGCACTTATATATCTTTTTTATTTTAGTTAGTTATGTCTAACCAACCGATAAAAAAATATGCACTTCTTTCGTGCTCTTTTGAGTTAGTATCGACTAACGCATTATTTTAATAAATGCGGCTTTCTTGTGTTAGTAGCCGCTAACTCTTTAATAAGTATACCCCTTTTACATTGTTTTTGTCAATAGTATATAATTCCATTTTTTGACAGAATGATAACTCATCATGTAAAATCCATAACCTTTTCCGAAAGTGGCCGTTCCGCATCCACATAATATTTGCTTAGATTATTTTCGTCCACATAAACATCAATTTCACTTCCTATACCGAAAACATTGCTTGGATCTGTCCAGAGGTTTTCGCTTTTAAAGCGAACCGTACAACCTGTATTATAATTATACCATGTACAATAAATAATATAAGGATTTTGCCCATTAACAGCCAAACTTGTGTTCAAACTAATTTCTCCAACTGTAGCATGCAAAACACGTCCTTTTTCAAGCAGACGTTTTTTCTGTAAGATTTTCTTAATCGAAAAACATAATGGAATGACACCTACGCAAAAACTTACTATTCCCATAATTGACAACGTTATGACTACGATATAAAAATTTGAATTCGTTTCCACTCTTCCCGGATTTTTAGGATCACATAAAAGATCTATGCTCTTACCAACATACATGTTACTACTATATTCATTCAATCTAACCATCTCATATGTCTGACCCTTAAATGTGTATGTAACAAAAACCTGATGATGTGCGTCTCCATCATTGTCATAGCGAGTATTAATATCTTCAATTTTTGCGGTAATGCTTACAGCTGACTTCCTGAACTGTATTCCTCTGACAAATACCCAGACTGCACATAAGATTACTGCAATCCCTACTACTGCAAATATTGAAAAACAAACTATCGGAACCATCTTTTTCTTCATTTATGTAATGTCTCCTTTCAATTCCCTCTCTTTTTACCTTACCTCAAAAAAGTCAGAGACGCAAGTATCTTTCGCAAAAAATATAGGTGTCATCTATTTTATTATCATTACAATCAAGGTTAATGCCATATAAAACCAAATACCTTTATTGCTGAATATTTCTTTCATTGTGCCTTTTTTAATAAAAAATGACTCACCATCTATAACCACTTTCTTCTTATTTACTATAAACATAATTAAACCTATTACACCCGATAACATTAACAGCATTGAATAAATACCTGTCACAATCATTGAGATATTTAATAATGATTGTATTATTACACTACCAAAAAAATTCGACAATGCATGCATAAATATTACCAATTTAATATTGCCCGTTTTTACCATTAAATATGACCATATCATACCTAAAATAAAAGTATATATAATATGAGGAACTCCTAAGGACACACCATGTACAATACCAAAACAGAATGAAGAAACCAGCATATAAAATCCTTCTCCATATTTCAACAGCTTATCTGCAAGTATTTTTCTAAACACAATTTCTTCTATTATAGGATTAAATATCAGTAACATAAAGAGCATATATAATGATGTTGCATTTATATCTGCCGAAGTATTATCTGCACCTAAGACTGTTGATATATTAACCATCACACTCAAAACCATTATAGCAGTGAATTGCAATAAAAAACTCAATCCTATAGTTCTTAATGAAATTTTCTTCTTTTCATATTTCTGAACAGATACCTTTTTTGTAATCAAAACAAACATCCCAAGACCAATTACATATAAAACTACTAAACCAAGCAGTGATTTTAAAGAATCTGCAATAGGAATATATTCCTCCAGAAAATAAGAATACATCCAATATATACCAAACATAATTGCAATTCCAAATGTTGTCCTTCCCAGATCTTTAGTTTTATCACACATTTTTCCTACCTCCATTTTGGTACTCTTTAAGTTTCGCAGTGTACTTTTTTCCTCTTATCAGATGCTCTATTTCAAACAAAACTATAGAAATCACTCCACACCCAATAAATATCCCGACAAATTTAATATAAGTACTTATTACATCCAATTTTGTTATCCAGCAAAATGCTATTGAGCATATAAAAGTTATTATCGAAAAAGGTACAATGAATATACAAACCCTTTTTACATCTGTCATTTGTTTAAATATGCATGTTCCAAATGCAAATTCCATCAAAATTCCACCTATGACTGCAAGCAGTAATAACTCCGCTAAACGTCTGATTGGAATTGTTTCTACACCCCTTGATAAACTAATTATAGTAAAGCAAACCACCATAATTGCAAAGGTACCTGCAATCTGACCGGGTACATTTTTTAAAAATTTTTTCATTATCGTTTACCTCCTAATCCTAATTTTTCTTTCAATACCGGTGCATATTGGCGGGATATATATAGTTTTTCGTTATTGTCCATTGTGGCAAGTATTTTGCCTCCAAAATCCGGTTTCAATGAATGTATTCTATTTATATTTACTATACAAGACTTAGATATTCTAATATAATCCAGAACATTATACTTTTCCTCTATTTCATATAATTTACAACCTAATTCATAAACATTATCAGATGTATAACCAAATGTCTTTCTATCTACCGATTCAATATACAGAATATCATTTATGCCTAAGTTATATAGTTTTCCTTCAGAACTCCCAATAAAATTATTTTCAATTTCATCCAGATGCTCAACAAACTCAATAAGTTTATTTACCTGCTCATTCTTTTCTTTATATTCAACAGTTACTTTTGTTTTTTCTATATGTCGATTCTGAATAAGTTTTAAAAGCATACCCTAATCTCCTTTCTGCAGCAATTATAACAATTATTTTATCTGTATCAATAACTTCTGACATAAGTTGCATTTACAGCTACATAAGCTGCATTTTTTATCCTATTGTCCTACCCATATACTTTTTCACATATTTTTAACAATTTAACTCTATCATATTTTGTTAAATATAGTATAATGGTAGCGTTATAAGTCCGTGTACTGCCGGATATATATTTAAGAATATTATGTGGTACAGAAAAGAGGAAAAACATGAGTGATGATAAAATCGTCAAAGAAACTTCTTTATTTAAAAGAAAAAGGAAACTTATTATAATAACAGCAGTGTTGATACTAATCGCAGTTGTATGTATATTCTTTATTGTCAGACATTTTCAAAATAAGAATGATGAGAATAAAGCATATGTCACATCTGTAGCAGAGCTTACAGGATATGGTTCATTAGGTGTTGCAGGCAGATTTACAGGAGTTGTTGAATCTCAAAAAGCAATAACGGTAAATGCTGACAGCAGCAAGACTATAAAAACCTGCTTTGTGAATGTGGGAGACCAGGTCACTGCCGGAACCCAGTTATTTGAATACGATACTAATGAGATTAATTTGTCAATAGAAGAACTCCAGTTGGAAATTGATAAACTTAATATAGAGATTAATTCTGCAAGACAGCAGATTGCACAGCTTGAATCCGAAAAAGCATCTGCTCCTGCTGACGAACAGTTAAGCTACACTATGCAGATACAATCCCTGAATACTGATATTGCATCGAATCAATATGATGTCAACAGTAAACTGGCAGAACTTGAGAAACTGAAAGCAAGCCTTTCTAACGCAATAGTTACCAGTACCGCTGATGGTATTATTAAATCTATAGGTAATGAATCCTCCTCTTTTGGAGATGACTCCGATATGGAAGGAAGTGCAAACGAGACTCCATATATTTCAATACTTCCTTTAGGTGATTATCAGATTAAGGGAATATTGACTGAACTTAACATGGGTGATATGGCTGAGGGTTCAAACGTAATCATCAGATCCAGAGTAGACAGCTCCAAATCCGTAAAAGGTACAGTTTCTAAAATAGATTTTAACAATCCTATATCAAATTCCGGCGGCTCAGATATGTATATGGACATGGATGGCGGTTCTTCCTCCGGTGAACCTGCATCTAAATGGTATTTCTATGTTACATTCGAGAATACAGAAAACCTTATACTGGGACAGCATGTATTTATTGAACCGGACTATGGTCAGAGTGAATCAAAAGAGGGACTGTGGATTTCAGAATTGTTCCTTGGCAAGAATGATGATGGCAGCTACTTCGCATGGAAGGAAAAAAATGGAAAGCTTGTTAAACAGAATCTGGAACTTGGCGAATATAACAGCGAAAACATGGAATATCAGATTTTAAAAGGCTTAACAACGGATGATTATATTGCATTTCCTTCTGATGAACTGTTTGAAGGTCAGCCGGTGACCCATTCAGAAGAAGCTATTGGCAATATAGGAGATTTAGACCAGGATATTGATATGGATAATTTTGATGGTGATATTGACTTCGATAATATTGACGGTGACGGCGATATTGACTTCGATAATATTGACGATGACGAGGATGTTGACTTCGATAATGTTGACGATGACGGCGATATTGACTTCGATAATATTGACGATGACGATGATGTTGACTTCGATAATGTTGACGATGATGACATACCTGATACTCCAGAGGGCGATGACGAGGAGGATGCTGAATAATGATAATTGAACTTTCAAATATTTTTAAATCTTACCAGAATGGTAAGTTGGAAGTTCCCGTCCTGAAAGATATCTCCCTTCAAATCGATAAGGGAGAATATGTGGCGATTATGGGAGCTTCCGGCTCAGGAAAATCCACTCTCATGAATATTGTGGGATGCCTTGACAGACCTACCAAGGGCGAATACCTGTTTGAAGGTGAAAATATATTTGGATATAGTGATAAAGCCTTATCTGACTTAAGACTGAATAAAATAGGCTTTGTATTCCAGAGCTTTCATCTTCTGCCGGGACAGAATGCCATCAGCAATGTAATGCTTCCGCTTCAGTATGCCGGCGTGCCTAAGAAGGACCGCCGTGAAATTGCAGCACAAGTATTAGACAGAGTAGGACTCGGTGACCGTATGAATTTTAAACCCAACCAGCTTTCCGGCGGACAGTGCCAGCGTGTAGCCATTGCAAGGGCAATGGTAAATAAACCTGACATACTTTTAGCCGATGAACCTACCGGAGCACTTGATTCAAAATCCGGTGAACAGATAATGGAATTGTTCTCTAAACTTAATGATGAAGGCGTTACGGTAGTTATGATAACCCATGAAGCCGAAATAGCCGAGCATGCAAAACGCATTATTCATATTAAAGACGGACAGATTATAGAACCCGCCACGGAGGTGATACACAATGAAAAAGAATAAGAAGATAATAATAATCACCGCTGTTGTTCTTTTAGTAGTTGCTGCATCAAGTATAGGAATTTATTATGCAATATCGCAAAATAATAAAAAACATACCGTAGAAACAACACCTATAGAATACGTCTGTGCCTATGATTATGACATGATGGAATCATCACTGTCAGGAAGCGTATTTGCAGGAGGCGGTCAGAATATACGGCTTGACGAGAACGACATAATAAGCCAGATACTTGTAAATGAAGGTGATACTGTTGAAGTTGGCACTCCTCTTATAGCACTTGATTCCAATAAATTAAAACTGGAACTTGATTCATGCAACCTTCAAGTGCAGCAGGATGATTTAGATATACAGCTTGCTAATAAAATGCTGACAAAATATCAAAATGCCGTTCCTTATACAGAACCCGAAACCCCTGACGAATCTGATTTTACTGAACCGGATTATATTGAACCGGATAATATTATTTCAGAGATAAATAATATTTCACAGGCATTTGAGGGTGATGGCAGCATCGACAACCCATATAAATTTAAATGTAGCGGCGACTGTACTTTACATGCCTCTCTATTTAAAAATATCGAAGGCGACAATATATATGTTACATTGTACATTTATTCAGAAGATACGGGAGATTTTGCATATACATGCATTTTATCTCCGACAGGTAAAAATACTTCCATAAAGGATGACTACACATGGAAGGTGGGCAGTATCTATACTCTTGCAGACGGCACTGAAACTATACAGCTTAATAATACCATGCCGCCGGTTCCATGCGAATTTTCTGCTTATACGCCTGATATATCTGATGAGCCGGATGATGATATACTAGATGAACTAGACGAACTGGATGAACTGGATGACGAAGACGAGCCTTCTGAATCTGACAGTATTAACGGAAAATACACACAATTTGAATTGAATCAGATGATTTCTGAAAAACAAAAGGAAATTGCCGAGCTTACAATCAAGAAAAAGGAAGATGAGTTAAGTGCAAAAAAAGCACAGGATAAATTTAACAAGGCAACCATAACCAGTACTGTAAGCGGTGTAGTGACATCTATTAATGCTGATGCTGACTCTTCCGAGCCTGTCATGGTTATTTCTGACAGTGCCGGATTATATGTAAAAACGGCAGTTGATGAATATACTTATGCATCTGTTAAAGTAGGAGACACTATTAACATTATTTCATGGGGTGAATTAGGAGAGCAGCAGATTCAAGGCACAATAACTTCTATTTCACCATACCCTACATCCGGAAGTAATGAATATGCATATACTTCTAATAAAAACCTGTCTTTTTACCCTATAACAGTAAATGTGGATAAATCATCAGGTCTCAAAGTAGATGACTATGTATCTGTATCATTTAAAGATGTATCTGACGAAGATTCTCAGGTCATCGGAATTGAAAAAGCATATATAGGTGACGATAATGGTAAGAAATTCCTATACCTTGTAGACGAAAAGGGTTATCTTAAAAAAACATATGTAACTACCGGAAAGACTTTTTATGATTCTTATCTTGAGATAAAAGATGAGATTGACACCAGCGGATATATTGCCTCTCCGTATACTAAGTATGCAAAAGACGGTGCAAAAGCAGATACATCCGACATGGACATAGAATAAGGAGGAACGTGATTATGTTAGAAAATATCAGACTGTCATTTCAGGGAATTTGGTCTCACAAGCTTCGTTCCATCCTGACAATGCTTGGTATAATTATCGGTATAGCTGCTATTATTACCATTGTATCTACCATAAAGGGAACTAACGAACAGATAAAAGAAAACCTCATAGGTTCAGGAAATAATAATGTTACCATATCTGTATACCGTGACGGCTATGAATACGAATTTAATAACTACGAAGGCATACCGGACGGTATAGACCCCATATCAGATGAACTATTTGAAGAAATATGTAAAACAAAAAATGTAAAAAGTGCTTCTCTTTTCAACAAACGCAGCGATTGGGGAGAATCAGTATATTACAATTCCACCTCTCTTTCTTCCTCATATATATATGGAATAGACAGCAATTATCTTTCTACCTGCGGCTATACAGTATATAAAGGAAGAGGATTCCATCAGTCAGATTTTGACAAATACAGAAAAGTAGTGCTTATTGATGAACATACACAGGAAAGCCTTTTTCCGGGAATTGACCCCATAGATAAGGTTATTGATATTAACGGAGAACCTTTCACCGTTATAGGAATTATTAAAAAAATGGATGAATTCAAACCTACCATAAACAGTGTTGAGGATTATTACTCATATATGGATGACAGCGGATGCAGCCTGTATATTCCTTCAGTTGTCTGGCCTTCCGTATATTCATTTGATGAACCTCAATTTGTAGTAGTTAAGGCTGCAAACACTGATTCCATGAATTCTGTAGGAAAGGAAATTGCATCACTGATTAATTCAAATGTTGTAACTTCCCAAACATGTAAGTACAAATCTAACAATGCGATGAAAGAGTTAGAAAGTCTTCAGGATATCAGCAATTCAACTAATACGCAGCTTATATGGATTGCCAGCATATCTCTTCTTGTAGGAGGTATAGGTGTTATGAACATCATGCTTGTATCCGTTACGGAACGAACAAGGGAAATCGGACTGAAGAAAGCTATTGGTGCAAGGAAGAACAAAATTCTTTTCCAGTTTCTTACAGAATCAATGGTTCTCACCAGTCTTGGCGGAATACTGGGAGTATTGTGCGGTATAGGATTATCCCGTGTTGTCTCAAGCATAGCAAATATTCCTGTTGCAATAAGTATACCGGCTGCAATTATAGCGGTTGTATTCTCTATGGTTATTGGTATTATATTTGGTCTTATACCGTCTATACAGGCGGCAAACCTTGATCCGATAGATGCGTTGAGATATGAGTAAAATAAAAAAATAAATCCTCCGGCGGTTGGTTTCGCTACGCTGCAAAGACCGCCTACGGATTTATTTTTTTATTTTATGTTTTGGCTGGATTTTACGTGTTTTCTTAAGTTTTTATTTATCAAGTGAATTATATTAGAGTAGTGATATTGTTTAAGGGTGTTTGGTGATGTGTTATATTTATCACTGTATTTGACATAAAAAGTAAATTCTTTGGCGGTTGGTTTCGCTACGCTGCAAAGACCGCCTGCGGATTTATTTTTTTTACTTTTTTGTCTGAGTTGGACTGTTTTTTTAATAGTTATTCTTTTATTAGGGTGTATGGGGTTATTTTTTTTAGGGGGAGGGATAGGAGGATGGTGAGGGTAAGGTTTATCAGGAGTTGTATCAGGGCTGACAGGAGGAGGAATGATAAGGGGGTGCTGAGGTTATTTTTCATGGCTCCTATTGTGCTGAATATTGTGTTGTTGATTATGGGAATATACCATAGTCCGGCTATTGCTGAGGAGAATACGGCAATTAGTGATACTGGCAGGAGGCTTCCTGATATCTGGTAAATCAGTTGGATATTGGAATAACCTATGGCTTTATAAATGCCAAATTCCTGTTTTCTGCTTATTATTAATGATTTTATAATAATGTATAGAACCAGAAAAACTATCAGTATTGTCAAAATAAGAACTGATACAATAATGACTTTTACAGTTCCTGAATACATATCCTGCGATACTTTTGTCATTTTATTAAAGTTGATGGAATTTACTATATTGGCAGGATTTTTCTTTTCCGTTTCTGTAATATATGTTTGCACATCAACATTATCCTTTAAATAAAGATAAATGGACTGACACTTGTATTCACTATTAATATTTAAATAACCTTCTTGTGTAAGCTCGCAAACTTCACCCTGATAATTTACACTTTGGATAAAACCTACTATTTCATATAAATAAGCACCATCTCCGTATTTAATTTCAATCCTGTCACCAATGGAATATTCATCTGCCAGTGCACTTCCGACGGCAATCTCATTTTTATCTATGGGATTTCTTCCCCTATAACACAAATCATTATTTACATTCGAGAAATTTTCACATATAAATGTGGTTATGCTGCCGTTTTTAGTTTCAACAACTGCGGTATCATATTCTAATACTTTTTCTGTTTGTGAATCTTTTTCTAATATGTCCTTTATCCGGTTTTTGCTGTCAGATGTTATATTAAAAACAACATCGGGTGTTTCTTCCGACAATGTACTTGTAAAATTATCAGGCTCTATGACTACATTGTAAAACAGCGTTCCTACAAAAGCATTAAGCACCATAATCAGAAATGTCACAACAAAAAGCAGTACATTCTGCTTTACCATAGATGCCGTCTGCTTAATTATAAGATTTATCTGCAGATTTCCTGACATTCGCTCTAACGGAAAATGATTTTTTGTATTGTGGCTGTTTCCACCGTTTCTACGGATTGCATTGACAGGATGTAACCTTCTAATTCGTGCAGCCGCAGTATAAGTAAAAAGTATCGTAATTCCCATAAGGACAATAAATGTAATGCACAAAGCAGCCATATCAAAATGCAATGAAAAAGAAAATCCTGACTGCAATGCAAGCATTTCAGACAAAACAGGAAGCAGAACATATGAAGCAGCCACTCCTGTTAATGCAGATGCAGCTCCAACTATAATATATGGCAGTATGGTTACACATATAATTAAGGAACCGGTATATCCAACAGCTTTCAATACACCCATATTCACAATTTCTTCCTCTATGGTATTTTGAATACGGAATTTGCACAACAGCATACTTACAAGCAATATAACCAAAGAAAATGCAGTCAGTATAACTACAATAATATTGCAGACCATTGTCCTGACCTGTTTCGTTGCGGCACTGTCTGTTATTGATAACAAATTTATATTTTTCTCTGAAAGCAGTGAATTTACAGTAATTGTAACATCTTCAATATCAGCCTCATTTTCTGTCACAATAGAATATTCTTTTACTTTGTTTTCTTCTATTTTATTAGCAAAGTTATTATATGTTTCATTTGGCAGATATGCTGCCATAAGTCCCGTACCGGCATTTCCATACTGCATTTCCTGAACGATACCTGCAATCTGAAAAGTATAATACTCACTATCAATTTTATATGTAATGCTGTCCCCTATATCATAATTTCCAAACTGTGCCACATATAATGGAATGTATATAGAAAGGTTCTGTTCATCTCCTTTTTCATTAACCTCAAACCTGTTCAGATTCCTTACATCATCCATATTATAAAATATAGTTCTAATTGAAAAATCCACTCCCCTGAACTCTTCAATTACTGCATCTGTGAGAAGTCCCTCGTGACTTTCAATCTCTTCTGCTCCCTTAATATTCATGCACTCATTCATTAAGGTATCTGTATCCTGTACTGCCGGAATGCAAAAATTAACATTCGCAGTATCCAGTTTGTCAAACTTATTATCATATGCTTTATCAACCTGAGAAGTCAGTACCAGAGCCGGATTCAAAATGAAAGCTGTTATCAGTATTACTATTCCAAAAGATATGTACTGTCCTTTTTCTTTTTTAATATTATGCAATGTAAGCCCACTTATTTTTCCCATTTTACCACCCCATTTCCGACAAAAAACTATCCAGCTGTTCTGTTCTTCTGATGTCATTTTGCTGATAAGAACCCAAATCACATTCGCCTGAAATCTTTCCGTCTTTAAGATAAATAACTCTATTTCCCCTTAACGCTGATTTCTTATCATGCGTCACCATTATGATACTTTGCCCGTTATAATGCAGTTTTGTAAATACATCCAAAACTGCCTCTGAATTGCCGGAGTTCAATGCACCTGTCGGTTCATCTGCAAATACCACCTCGGGCTGATTAATAACTGCCCTTACAATACCTGCCCTCTGTGCCTCGCCGCCTGAAATCTGAGACGAACATTTCTTTGTTGTAGCCTCAGGAATATTTACCATTTCAAATAATTCTTCTGCCCTTTTTATAATATCTTTTTTGTTATTGCACACTAATGCCCCTGCTGTAATAACATTATCCATAAGACTCATTTTCTCCAACAGATATATCTGCTGAAATACAAATCCGCAGCTTTTTCTTCTAAATACAGCCAGTTTATCATCACTTAATTTCATAAGATTTTCACCCGAAAACTCAATCTCACCTGATGTCGGTCTGTCCATTCCTGAAAGTGAATATAACAATGTAGATTTTCCTGCTCCTGACGATCCCATAATTACAGTAAAATCTCCCCTATATATGTTTAAATCCAGATTGTCAAATATTATTTGTTCCATATCCTGACTTGTAAAACTCTTTTTTAATTTTCTTGCAGATATAACTGCTTCTTTTTTATTTTCCATATATCTTCTCCCCCCTAACAATCTGATGTACATATAACAAGTTCACTTTTGATACCATTTAGTTCAATAACATTTTCTGAATCCTCATCTGCAAAACACTCTGCTTTGATATCATTTTTCTGATATGATATGCTGTTACCCAATCCCTTCCTGACAGCCTTAAACCTGATACCCTGCGGAACCTGTATCCTGGAAGTGGAATTAAGCTGATTAATTTCAACTGCACCGTCTAATGTATTGCATACTATGTTCATATCCAGATTGCAATTTATCTCTACTGTTCCGACAACATCTTCTAATATAATCTCCGACGATTTTATATCAAGTTCTATACTGTCACTGTTAAGTGAGCGGAGTTCTATACTTTTTGCATGGGCATCAAGTTCAATCCTTGTAATATATTTCTGTGGAAGCTGAACATATATAAAGAGCGATTCTTTTGCAGATGCTTCCGTCATTTGATTTAATCTGTTCATATCCAAATCAATGCAATTCTTTATATCATCAATTTTCAGTTTGAAATCGCTTTGAATAGTTGAAAGTGTATTTGATGCAAGGCGGATACGTATTTTTTCCCCATCATATCCTGATACCATAATCTTATTTGCTCCGCCCAACTTCATATCATAACGTTTAGCATGGTCAATATCATACTCGGTAACGCTCTCATACAGATAGTCTGTTTGATTATTTGTGCTCTTTTGTTCTGAAATAAGTTCATCAACAGATATATCAAAAAGTTTGGAAATTGCGATTATATTTTCGATATCAGGAATACCTCTGTCCGTTTCCCACTTAGTAATTGCCTGTCTGGAAACACCAATTTTTTCAGCCAGTTTTTCCTGTGACATATTCGCATGCCTGCGTATAGTTTTTAACTTTTCACCAAATGTCATCATCATGACCTCCTTAAATTTAATACGCTGATTATAGAAAACTGACCTAAAAACAGCAAGAAAACACTGTTTACATCCTTAAAATTTTTGCTACTTTCCGTAACATTTGCAAAATTTCTTCATTAAAACAAGCAAATCCCCCTCATAAAATCCCAGATGTTTTTTGCTTGTGGCAAAATTTGCTATAGCAAAATTAACTTCTATAAGATTTATGAGGGGGATATTTATCTGCATTGAAAGTTCTACTTAGTTTTAATATTTATCTCTCCCATCGAACAGTCTACAGACATATCATATTCTGAATCATTATCGATTGATTTTTCTACTCCCATTCCTGCATAACTGCTATCATTAATATTAACTTCACCCATGGAACATTCTATTTCATAATTATAATACTTTTCTTCCTGTTCAACTTCTAAATCAACTGAACCCATGGAGCACTCTATTTCTGCATTTCCTTTAACACTTCCTGAAACTTCTATGGAACCTGCCCCACATTCTATAATTAATTCTTCGGTGTCAATATCCTCTGCAACTACTTCTCCTGCTCCAATATCCAAATCAATGCTCTCAGCTTTTACATCTTCTATCTGTATTACTCCTGCACCACAGTCTATTTCTATATTCTTAAATTCATAATCCTCCGGTATATATATTGTTATTTTGCCTACACTTTTTTTAATATGCCATAAATATTTTCGTCTTTCTGTCTGTACTACTATGTCATCATTGCTTATATTCCATGTCATATTTATTCCTTCTGATTCTGCAAAGAACTTTCCATCATCTGATTTTTTAACAATCACTTCTGCTCCGCCTATATCCATCAAAAGATTCATCGCTTTATCAAGCTCTATCGGTTTATCTAAAGATTCATCCATATTATTTATTTTATCATCAACATTACAATTTATGCCTATTCCCGGAATATCTACTAATATATCATTATATCTTGCACCTGACATCCAACTAATCAGACAGCATATAATACCTATTACAAATATTATGCCCGATGTAATCAAACCGGCTTTTGTAAATTTCTTCATAATTTTTTTCCTCCACTTTTCTTTATTTTCCCTATCATTTTTTCTATAAATCTGATAAGCCATGGGAAAAATACTACAATGCAGTTAATAATTACCACTGCTGCAACTATTCCTATTGACAGAACTATACATCCTGCACCCATCATTCCTAATCCTACTGAGGTTTCAGTAAATATCATGCTAATTCCTGCTGCACCCAACCATATACCTGTTGCAACAAGGCATATGGCTGCTGCAAAAAATCCAAACAATACGCCTAAAACCGCCATACTTAACCCAAACAGTACACTTAACAAAGCTATTGCCAGTGAAAACCATATTGGAGACGTTATTATAAGCCCTATAATTATAACTGCCATTTCACCACTGCTGCGTTTTTTCTTTTCTGAATTATTATTATACTTTTCATCAAAATGTCTTTTAGGTGCGTTATAATTCACCTTTTCATCTGCCATAAAATCTATGTCCGGATTAAGTATTGAGCGTTTGAGCTCCTTTGCCACTTCTTCCGGTGTGCCTATACTTTCCGGTACTTTGTCATCATTTCCGATACCGGCATCATCCATATAATTGTTATAATAATCTATGGCTTCCTGTCTTTCTGAAGGTGACAGTTCAGCCAGAAATTCTTCTAACTTTTTCATAAACTCACTACGATTCATTTATTCTCATTCCTCTCTGACTATTGTGCTAATAATAGTGATGATATTTTTGACGAATATTCCCGCCATTCACCTCTGTAAAGATTAAGCTGTGCACTGCCTCTTTCAGTAACCTTATAATATCTCCTGTTTCTTCCGTCACATTGACGGTCATAAGTATGAAGGCAATCATCTTTCTGAAGCCTTCTAAGCACCGGATATAAAGTAGATTCTGATACATCAATCACCTGCTTTACATCCTGAGTAATCTTATACCCATAACTGCCATCACTTTCTTTAGAAACAGCTGCCAATACTATGGCATCTAAAAGAGCCGCACCTGTTGTGAACGTCATATGCATCCTCCTTGTCTGTTTGACTACTTTATAATATTATTTTATTTTGTATATTATATGATATATAATATGATATGAATAATAATTTGTCAATAGAAAATATAAAAAGTAATAGTTCATGCTTATCCTAAATAATTTCTTTAGGAGGTACAACACATGAACTATATTAATGCAAAAGATATATTGCCAATGGAGATAATTAAGCAGATACAATGCTATGTAGATGGTCAGATTATCTATATCCCTAAATCGGAACCTAAGAAGAAAGGACGAAAGGTTGATACTTTGGCAAAAAGAGAACTATCTATACGAAATGCAAATATCTACATAGAATATATTAGTGGGATTTCAATTAAACAACTCTCTCAAAAGTATTTTCTTGTGGAAAAAAGTATTCAAAGAATTATAAGGCAGGAAAAAACAAAGAACTTATAATAAAGAGATGTGCCATGTAAAAAATGTGGCACATCTTTTACTATAAATTCAAAGTGCTCCCATATCAACCGCTATCTTTTGATGAAGTAAAAGAAAATCTTGAATGGCGCATAGGTACAGATGAAATGATTGCTGTTGAATTGAAAACTTCGCACAAAATGATTGGAAATGTATATATGGGAAAACGTGACTTTGAAGCACTTGAAATAGGATATGTATTTAATCAAAATTACTGGGGAAATGGTTACGCTGCTGAGAGCTGCAAAGCTTTAATCCAACAGGCATTTTCAAATGGCGTGCATAGGATATATGCAGAATGTGACCCCAACAATAAGAACTCATGGAAATTACTTGAAGCGTTAGGATTTCAGCGTGAAGCCCATTTTAGAAAAAATGTATATTTCTGGAAAGATGAAAATGAAAAAGCGATTTGGAAAGATACATATGTATATGCCAAATTAAATGATAACACGTAAATAAATTCTCATTTGTGGAACTGTAGATAGTTAAAAACGGAACAACCGCCGTACATACAGAATGTGTATTCCATGCGTACCCCTACGGCTGTGATGGTGTATTTTTCCCTGCCTCACGCATCATAGACAGATTTTATGATGTTTCTGTCTGCATATTTAGTAGCTTTAATCCAATTGAATTAAAGCTACTAAATTTTAATCTCTTAAAATCATTTCATTGACATCTCTGCATACATTATATCCACTTCTAAATCCAGTTTGGGATATTTCTCTTGTAGCCTTTTTAATGCTTCTATAAATTTTTGACTCTGAAAAATCCATGAAATATCTTCGAATATAGGACTCAACCAATACACTTCATTCTCATTACAACTATTTATAAATTCAATAGTTTCATCCACATTTATGCTCATTTCTTTTGTCAAAAGTTTCCAATAATCTTCAATTCTCGGATCATTTGGATCCAGTTTCTCAAGCTCTTTTACCAATCCTCTAATTTTCATTTCATTAATCATAATCCGCCTCCTACGGTTGTCTTAAATTATCTGGTATTATTGTTCCAATGCCATCAAATTGCTCATTTTTTATTACACCTACTCTAACCTGTTATCATATGTCTTAATATCATTAATCCTTAATCGACTCTCCCAGCTCATAAGCCTCTTTAAGTGCCGGATGGTCCTTCATGTCACCAATATCTTTTACTCCCCTAACAAGTACCATTCCCGCATCTTCTAAATGAAAGTAATTTAAAATCAACTGATATTGTACTTTTACCGCATCAAACAATTCCGGAAGTGTAGCAGCCCCAACTAAAAGTAAAGCAAGCTTTTTAACATGGAACTCATTCCTAAGCGGAGTATGTAACCTGTCCACAACCGCTTTAAGTTGTGCACTTATTCCATAAAAATACACCGGTGATGCGGCTACAATAATATCAGCATCTGCCAATTTTCTATAGATTAGCTCCATATCATCTTTTTGAAAACACTTGTGGTTCTCTCTTGAAAAGCACGTATTACAGCCAATACAAGGATTGACCTTATAATCTGCCACCGAAACCAGTTCAACATCATTGTTTTTTTCTGCACCATCCGCAAAAGCCCTCGCTAATAAATCAGTATTTCCTTTCTTTCTGACACTGCCAACTAATACTACAATTTTACACATTCATCAAAACCTCCTGCCTGTCATGCTAATACTTTATTCCATATACGCCAACCTGCATATTTGAAATCCAAAATATTTCCGCCACATCGAATCCTGCCAAATTAAGAATTTCCAAATGTTCAGTTATTGTAATCGGAAAATAATCAACACCAAACCTGTTAATGTGTTGCTGACATTCTTTAATTCCCCTTCTTTGATGTAATTGATATGCTTTCCATTTTTCTAATCCGAGGTGTTTTCCATCGTCAGTATATGGCATAAAATTCTCAAATGCTATATAAATTCCATTATGCTTTAATGCTGAATAATATTTTTTTAATACATCAATTTTCTGCTTCTTATGGAAAAAATGATTCACCAAAATTGCTGTTACTACATCAAATTCTTCCTCATAAGATATATCCATTATACTACAAATATTAAACTCTGTTCTTGTATCAGCAAACCGCTCCTTTGCAATATTTATCATATTTTCCGACGAATCAACAAATGTGAATCTTTTAATGTCTATAGCAGAAAATGCCACATCTGCCATTTTACCTATTCCACATCCTACATCCAGCCATGATATGTTTTGTTGACCATGTGCTTTAACCAAATCAACTGTATTCTTGTAAAGTTCCTCATAGTATGGAATTACCTGCATAATTTTTTTATCATATTCCATTGAATCAAACGCCGAATTATTATCTGCCAAACACAACACCTCCTATTCTATGCCGTTAATTGCATGCAAGAAGATACTACATATCTTCCATTAGCTTTACAATATCCTTTCCTATTATCTTTTCATATATCAACTGATTTTTCAGTTGATTTCTTCTTGTAACAGAATACCTCAGCCTGTCCGCCGTTGCATTCATCAAGAACTCCTCCTCAGCCGTAAGCCCTGCCTTATGAGTTGAATTTATAAGTTCATAAACACTTTCTGCCCATTTTATTATGGCATCTGCATTTTCATCTATATAACTTTCCACTTGATTTTTTGAAGGAAAATTGCCATCACAATAATCTGATACTATTTTTATAAATGCAATCTGACTTGTCTTTACAAACCTTATTGCACCTTCATACACACCGGCTGCCTCCATATCCGCAAGGCACTCGCCTTTTCCTTTTCCGTCATGCACTGCATTATTATATGTTATTACCTGATACTCTTCAAAAGGTGACTTATATATCATATCGGGATAATATTTCCTGCCATTATATTCAGACTTTATCATATTACATATTAATGCAGTACCAAAAGGTAAATTTCTGTTTCCCATATATCCGCATATCCCTACATTTACAATAAAGTCTTCGGCACTGACACTACCGGAAGCAAGCAGTTCAGTAACCGACATCGCCGAATTGAGCATTCCGTTGCCTGCAACCATTACAGTACTGTTTTCATTTTCAAACACATCCATACGTGTGTATGCCGGATTTTTCTTTAAATTCAGTCTGCGGATAAAAGGTACTGCTTCACACTGCAGTGCACAAATATAATATATCATGATTCTTCTGTTCTCCTTTGCTTTTAAATATATTATAGCATAATTATGAAATTTAAAAACCCGGTTCACCGATATATCGGCTTTCCGGGAATATTGTACCTTATGCTATTTTATAACTCCGCCTTCCACCACAAGACTGTCAGCATCCACACTGTCTCCATATACATCTTTTAGCGTTGCCTCAAAATCTGCATGGAAAAATTGTTCATCCGCCAGAGATTTTATCTCATCATTAATCCAATTTAACAATTCGGTATTGCCTTTACGAACCGCCGGAGCTATTGCATCTGTGTTTCCCAGTGCTTCCACTCCTACTGCAAATCCCTTATTCCTCATTGCCCATGCAAGCACTTCCGTATTGTCTGTGGAAAATGCATCCGCTCTTCCATCCAGCAGTGCATCATATGCTTCCTGATATTCATCAAACTTTATAAGATTTATATCTGAATGGTTCTCCGTAAAATAAGTTTCAGCGGTCGTACCCTTTACAACAATCAGGTTCTTACCTTTCAAGTCATCCGTACATGTAATTAATGCATTTTCCGGTGAAACTATTCCAAGTGCAACCTTCATATATGGCAGGGCGAAATCAACCTGCTTACTCCTCTCTTCTGTTACCGTAAAATTTGCCAGTATAATATCTACTTTGCCTGACTTTAAATATTCCACGCGGCTTGCAGCCTCTACATATGAAAACTCTACATTTTCTTCGCTGCCCAAAAGGTCTTTTGCAATCCTTTTGGCAAAGTATACATCATATCCCTGAACCTCTCCGTTATCATCCACATAACCAAACGGATTTTTATCACTAAATATACCTATTTTTATTACTCCTGATTTCTTAATATCATCTATTGACCTGTCTATATGTTCCTTATTACTTTTATCGGTACTTGTGCATCCTGCAATTATTCCTGCCGTTATCCCAAGTAAAAGAAACAATGCTAAAATTCTTTTTTTCATATTTGCCCCCTATCTTGTTTGTCTACTGTTCCATAATTAAAGCTTTCCAAAAAACGTTTTGCCCTGTCTGTATATGGGTTTTCAAAAAACTGTTCAGGTGCCCCCTCCTCCACTATATATCCTTTATCCATAAAAATCACTCTGTCAGCAGCCGCCTTTGCAAATCCCAGTTCATGGGTAACTATCACCATAGTCATACCTGACTTTGCAAGTTCAATAACCACCTGCAAAACCTCCCTTACCATCTCCGGGTCTAATGCAGCCGTTATCTCATCCAGAAGCAATATCTGAGGATGCATAATAAGTGCCCTGACAATAGCTGCCCTCTGTTTCTGCCCTCCCGAAAGCTGCCTCGGATAGTCATTTTTCTTATCATATAAATTAACTCTTTTTAAAAGCTGGTCTGCTTCTTTTATTACTTCTTCTCTTTTTCTCTTCTGAACTTTACATGGTGCCAATATAAGATTCTCCATAATATTCATATTAGGAAATAAATCATAGCTTTGAAACACCATACCAATCTTTTCCCTTAGTTCATATATCTTACGTTTTTCCCTCTCATAATTTTCGCCATATAACTTCATTGTCCCTGCGTCAATATTTTCCAGACGGTTCAGACACCTTAAAAATGTACTTTTACCACATCCTGACGGACCTATAATCACTACTACCTCTCCCTTTTCTATCGAAAAAGATATATCGTTCAGAACAGGCTCACCCGGCACAAATGATTTTTTCAAATGCTCTACTTCCAATACTTTTTCCGCCATATATTAATCTCCATTCCTTACTTATATTCTGCATATCTCTTTTCTATCAATGTTGATAATCTTGAAAACGGAAAACAGATTACAAAATACATTATAAATATCAATCCATATACCCACAGTGCCGCTGCAGGTGCTGTATATCTGGAAGAATCTATAATCTGCTTTCCAACCTTTACCACCTCAACCACACCAATCAGTACTACCAGTGATGTGGTCTTTATCATCCTTGTAAGCAGATTAATTGTTGATGGCAACATTCTTCTGACTATCTGCGGAATAATTATATATAAATATACCTGCCTTTTTTTCAACCCTATGGCATATCCACTCTCATACTGATGTTTGGGAATGGATACCAATGCACTCCTAACCAAATCTCCCATCTCCGCCGTTCCCCAAAATGTAAATACAATTACCGCTGCATATTCACCCGAAAAATCTATTCCTAAATGCTTCGCTGCTCCAAAATATACCAAAAACAGCAATACAAGCTGTGGCATAATACGTACAATTTCAAGATAAAATCTGCAAAATGCTTTTACAAACCTGTTCCGCACATTCATTACCATTCCCATTAAAAATCCCAGAACTAAAGAGAATGCCATTGACAGTAATGCTATTCTTAAAGTCACCCATAATCCCTGACATAATCTAAGAAAATTTGTACCTTTAAATAACACATCAATCCCCATATCCTGCAAACCGCATCCTCCTCTCAATAAAAGTACACAACATTGATACCGGCAATAATATAATCAGATATGATATAACAAGCATCAACAATGCTTCATCTGTATTATAGTATATTCCTATTAAATCCTTCGTAATGTACATAAGGTCAGCCAGTGCAACTGCACTGAATACCGAAGTCTCTTTTATTAAAAATATAATGTTTGCACAAAACGGCGGAACTGAATCAGCTGCCGCCTGCGGAATTATTATATATCGAAATATCTGCCTTTTTTTCATTCCAAGACTTAGAGCCGCTTCCGTCTGTATGTGCGAAACATTATCTAACCCCGTCCTGAATGCCTCTGCCATATAACTTCCTCCAAGAAATGCAAGCCCTATTACGGCACAGCTTTCAGAACTAAGTACAACTCCTGCCTTCGGCAATCCGAAGTATAGGAAAAACAGTTGTATAAGCAGTGGTGTATTTCTTGATACTTCTATATAACAGCCTACTGCACTGCTTAAAAAAGGAACTTTAAAATACCTTATTATACTGCATATAAACCCGGCTGTAATCGAAAAAAGTATACCCCAAAATGCTATATATAGTGTAAGTCCCGCCGCCTCTGCATACATTGGAACATGTGCCTTTATAAATACCGTGTCCACCTATGACCACTCCACTTTAGTTTGTTATATTATATTGTCTGCCTGCATGTTTTGTTCCAAATGCAAAATAAAAACCTTGTAAGCATAAATCACTTACAAGATTTTTGACATACTGCTTTTCACTTTTTATTATAAATTTTTATAAACTTTACTATAACTTCTATTAATATAATAAATGCAACCGAAATGATAATTACCGAACACAAAGCACTCTCTTTAAATATAGATATGCCTATAAACAGTATTAAAGATATAACTCCTAAAAAGAAAATAACCAAAAGAAATAATATAGGATATCTGATATACTTACTTATTTTTTTATTGCTGCCTACTTCCATTCCGCCTTCAACGAATATTTCCAATATACATTCTATTATAAATTCTAATATAAATTCCATATCCTCACCTGAGACCTTCCGGTTACTACAACTTTACAGACTTATCTTTTATATGATTTTATAATACTTAACTTTCAATTTCAAGCTGTAACTATCAACTAAATGCCATTGATATAATTAAAAAAATGCTTTACAATAATGTTGTCTATTTACACTTATTTAAGGAGCCAAATTATGGAAAAAATAATTCTATTTATAGTTGAACTATTATTTGAAAGAGTACCATTTTCAAAAAAAGCTGAAGATGCAAAGTTTAGAATACAGCAGACATTAGAAAATGAATACATCCGGGAATGTACAACCGAAGAACATTCTATGACAGTATTGGAAAATGTTATTAAACAAACCCATGATATATATGAAGCCGGAAAACTTGCAGGATACAGCAGAGAAGATATTAATTCAATAGTTAATACACAGGAAATATCAGACCTTAAAAATTTGAAAAAATTAATCAAAAAAAGTAAGCATTATTTAATAATGGAATCAGTGCTTATTATGCTGTTTATCGCTTCGGTAATCAACCTTATTTGCCATTTTAACCTGTTCAACTTTATTTTCATATCTGCTTATGCATCCATACTGGCAGCCCTTTATGTTTTTTTACATAAAAAGGAAAAGGTTTTTAAAAAGAAAACAAATTTATTTGAGATTAAGTGCGATGAAGCCGGAAAAAATTATATTCAATCTATGTATGATAAATATTTAAAAAAAGAAATTAATATGATTTGTGTCTGCTGTTTAATTGGAGCATATATAATTTTTATAAATTTATATTCGATTTTTTCATTAGCTTATAGAATTGAAGATATTATACAGCAGCTTTCATTTTATGATTTTCTGATTAGCATTGCTGCTTTTTTAACAATTAAAAATGTTAAATGCTTCAAATTATTCAGCGGTTTTTTTGTAGATGAACGCAATAAAAAACTAAAAATGTATATTAAGAAAATCTTAGTTTTTTCTGCAATTTACTGGATGATAGCAATAATAATTATTTTACTTTTGAGAAATGCATTTTCTTATGTATATAATATTTTTATGATTGTCGCTATTATTTATGCAATCCTGCTGCTGATACAAAATCTTACTTTTAGAAAACCTTTTGTATTTAAAAATCTTGTTGTGAATCCGAAAAGAATAGTTACTGTATCTTTGGCTGTTTTACTTCTTATTTCTTATCAGATTATGTCAACGGATACATGGCTTACACAATCCTATATCAACACAGTTCCTGCCGTTGAGAGAACTCCTGATGATATTGAATATGATGAGGAGAATGGTATTTATACTATTACAACAGATAAGGAAAATTTTAAAATCCTGCAGTTGACCGACATTCATCTTGGCGGCAGTGTTTTTTCCATCTCAAAAGATTTAAAAGCACTGAAAGCCGTCAAAAAGATTATTTATACTGCCAAACCCGACTTTGTTGTTGTAACCGGTGACCTTGTTTTCCCAATGGGGATTATGTCATTTTCTCTTAATAACCGTGCACCGGTGATGCAATTTGCATCTTTTATGCGAAACACGGGAATACCTTGGGCATTTACCTATGGTAACCATGATACGGAAGCAGTATCTGTTATTACCGACAAACAGTTCGATGATTTAATGAAAACACTGTCATACCGTAATTCCCGTAATCTTCTCTATCCATATATTCAGCCCGATATATATGGCAGAAATAATCAGCTAATTGAAATCCGGCATAATGACGGCAAATTAATGCAGGCATTGTTTTTATTAGATTCAAATGATTATATTGAAGGTGGCAAAATCAATGAATATGACTATATCCATGATGACCAGGTTGCCTGGTATGAAAAACAGGTTCAAAAACTGTGCCAAAATGAAGGTTATTTAATTCCGTCAATGCTGTTTTTCCACATTCCGCTTCAGGAATACAAAGAAGCTTATGAGTTATACGAAAGCGGAAATACAGATGTAAAATATTTTTACGGAAATATTGGTGAAAAAATGATTGATAAAATCTGCTGTTCAAAATATCCCAGTTCACTGTTTGACACTGCCCAAAGGCTGGGTAGCACAAAAGCAATGTTCTGCGGACATGACCACTATAATAATTTATCCGTAGAATATAAAGGCATCCGGCTGACTTATGGCTACAGTATTGATTATCTTGCCATGCCGGGAATTGAAGACGATACGGAGCAAAGAGGTGCAACTCTTATAACTATTGACAGAAATGGTGATTATGTAATTGAACCTTATCGGTTGATAGATACTCCATAAAACCGTAACAGTTAGTGCAGTCACATCCTATCAAAAGTACCGGAATAAATTCTCTGTATAATACATATAAGGGCAGAACCGGAAAAAAATCGGCTCTGCCCATTTGTAACTATCAGCATGACAATGTTGCATATTATTATGCTGCAATTCCCGTTTTATTTTTATCATAACTCATACTTTAATATTGTGCCATTCCAAAGTTATTATGGGCAATTTACTCCAATTTATTGCCAAAAATTACACATTTCTTCAATATAGTCATAGTCTGTTCACTCTCGTATCACTCTATATACTACTATATTATTGAAGTTAGAAATGGTTTTTAATCCACCAGATTGTACTAAAATTGTCTAATAGATTTGTATTTTTCAAATTCCCTAACAATCTTTCAATTTGTACAGATACTGTTTTAGAATGACTTTCATTATGTAGGCTAAAATAAGAAAAATATAATAATCTTCCTTCTAGCAACGTTTTATTACCTTTCCGTTGACTAACAACCTTTACCATACAACAATCAAATTAAATTCATCCAATTAAATTCACACTTGGGTACCCCTAAAACATATGGAGTGATTATCACTTTTTTTTCATCCATACTTGTAATTAACCCAAATCCCGCCACTTCTAACCTCCCTGATTTAAAACCAACAAATGCTGTAGTTGTTGCAATCCAGCGAGGATTCAATGTTAATATACATTTCACTAATCCATATTTCCGGTGTAAATGAGCATCATTCTTTAAATCTCCAGTAGCATGATATTTATTTGCACAAACATCACTAGCTGACGGTACATTTTTAGTATAAAAATTTCCATTTATGGTAACAAACTGCCCAACCTTAAGCTTATCAAAATCACCAGCTAATTCTCCTGTATTAATTTCTAATGCCTCTATCAACTTTTTAATCTTGTACATTATATTATTCAGTTCCCAACCTAAGCTATGAAGACATTTATTATTTTCAATCTCATTAGGAATAAATAACCCTTGCTGTGCTGCAAACATTCCAATTCTCGCTATATTCATATAATATATTTGAGAAAAATTCACATTCCATGGCTTTCCTCTATTTAATTTCATTCTAATATTCTCTTCATGCTGCTTTTTATACTGTCTTAAAACCTCAACTGTATATATATCTGGAAAATCATCAACGTTCTTATGATGATTGCGGCACAAAAGAATCAAATTTTCTTCACAATTCATTTTATCTTCTTCTATCTGCTCTTTTCCACGTGCTCCACTTTTTTTACGTGCAATTATGTGACAAATTTCACCAATCACACTTCCATCTTCGCTAAACAAATCCAATTCACAACCTGGAAAAGCACATTTTCCTCCAGATTTTCCCCATAATAATTTTAAAGTTTTCTCACTAATATTCATTATAACCTCCTTGTAATTCTACCTGCTCAAAACCATAACTTTTCAAAAAACTTATTTCTTCTAAATAATCATCATATTCTGTACCATACGCACAAATCAATATGTTCTGGTTTTCAATAACATAACCTTTTATTAACATATCAAAATAAAATATTCTGTGTAAACATTGTTCTTCATTAAGTTTTACATAACCCAAATATCCTATATCTTTTAATAACTTTTCATTTAATTCTCTAACTTCTTTATCTTCAAGATTATCAATAGTCCACACATATACGTTTCCGTATAACAAAGCATATATTGCCTTTTGTGGATTACTTAAAGTTGAAAACAACGTTAATGCCCATTCCATTAGTTGAGCCAAATTTTTCACATAAGAAGTTGCTAAAATATCTCCTCTATAAACTGTAATAGTTCTATTTACTGTTTGTAATACACCACAACTCCAAATTAGTTTCTCTATATCTCGACCATACCAATCACTATAATTTATTGAATCTGCATTAAATAAAAATGAGTAAACTAAACCTTTTTTCATTTTATTCTCCATTATAACATACTATTTTATCTCTTTATTAAATTAATTTATACACATATTAATATCTATATTTCCTACATTACACTGATAAATCAATTTCCATTATCGCTCTCTATTTCATATCTTCCTCTTTAAAACAGATTTTTCACTTTTCATTGCCTTTAGCAATGTTACTACAAAATGTTTTGAAACAAGCATGCTCATCTTCACTGCATTGCTATTCTCTCAATATCACTAAATGTTTATCCAATCTTATATTCACATATCCTGTAAATATGTCCTGAATCACACCCAGATTATATTTCACATAATACTTATTAAAATCGTTGTAATAAACAATCCTATTCGCAGACTTAATGTCAATTCATAGTTTTCAACAATTACAACATCCTATTATGAATCAAACATGGCTACACAGGTTCATACTTTGCACTCTTTGATAATTACACCTAATCTTTTACCAAATTGTACACAAACTCAAATTTTTCCGAATAACCACTGCTTCCTGTAGTCACCTCTAGCAAAACATCAATAGATCTATACCAACCATTTTCCAATTTCCTCTCATTCAACAAAATAATCTAACTATATCCTCTTGAGTAACACCTAAAATCTTATCTTCCAAACATAATGTACAAATTTTCATATATAAATATACCCCATCTTTCTGATGCCTACTTCACTGCCATTTACACAAATTTACACTTCTCTTTAAACTGTAGCATAAGTACCCTTGAGTATATATTTATATTCTATAAGAACATTATGACCATTAACAGATTCTAAATTCTCTCGAAATATCAGCTACCCGCTCAGCTAAATCAATAGATTACTCAATTTTAAAATCTTTTTTCAATTTCAATTCATCAACTAGCCTATTATTCGCATTTTTTATTTCTGATTTATTCTCAAAATAATCTGTCATACGCATTTGAAACCATAATTCGGGACTTACCGAAATCTCCGTAACATCATATTTTATTTGTGTTGCCAATAAAACAAATAATGACATTATCCTATAATGGTCACTATTGTTTGTATTAGCATTACCTTCATAGTTTTCTTTTTGCATTAGTGAAACTAACTCTATTGCCTTTTCTGAACCATATGAGTAAATTGTATTCATGATTTCTTTGAAACACTCAAGTTCACTATCATTAGCCTCTTCCGAATCTTCCATCATTTTGTCCATGAGTTGCAGCACCACATATGGCATTTCTGACATTTTTTCTAGTGCAATATCATCTCGTTGTTTTTTCAATTCATTCATAAAACTTCTTTTCATTGAAACATTTGTCATAATGAAACCAATAATTGAAATAATTCCTGTAACTAATGCTGTAATAATAGCTCCTTTTAGTTCATCGCTCATGCTTCCATTTACATTAACCATCTCTGTTGCTACATTTAATAAATATGTATACTTCACTTTATATTCTCCTTCCCAATCGCCCCAAAATATTTCAAATCATATTTTATCGTTTCAACTTTCTCTCTGTCGTATGTTTCCTGGGTTGTTTCAATTCCTTTACCTCATTATAAGCATCATACATTAGAAATCCTAAATTCATCTTTACCTGTGATATATAAACAGTATGTACTTTAAAACCATATTTTGATTCTATGTATTACTTAATCATCTTATATGTAACTCGCCCTCTGAACTTATACACTTTAGTTCTCTTGTCTGCCACATCAAGCGACTCCTGACCATTGCCAAATTTCAACTTCTACATAGTCATCAGGTCAAAGTTTGGATAAAAGTACTACCGTCTCCACATGTGTCTAAGCTACAATGTAAACACAATTTTTTGGCCTCGTCACCTGTATGGGAATACAATTTTCACATTAACTCTTTGCTTTTTTCTTCGCCGCACTATGTAGATTTTTAATGCTTTGTAAATACTCTTCTTCAACTGGAGATAAATTCTGAACCTGATATTTTTTATATTCTTCCGTTGCCTTTTCTATTGCCTGCTCATGGCTAATTGTTCCTGCTCCCTGCAATACCTTTTCACCTGTTGTTTTCAATACATTATCAAGATGTTCTACATAATCAGACATATACATAGGATTATGACGTATAGCCTGAATTTCTGCAAAATCAAAATATCCTGATACAATATTGTTTAATATTTTCAGTTCTTCGTCATTAAGATAATTCTTTGCCACCCCTATATCTTTTAATACAGGAAAATTACCCGAAAAACTTTTAAGCCCCATAAAGGGCTGACTTGCATCTGCACGTTTATATATAATCTCGGCTGCTGTATGCCCATGTGCCGCATAATGCAACTTATTTTGTACCATTTTGAAAAAAGCTATAGACTCACTACTTTTCGGGTTGTAATCTACACTTGTCGCATATAAATCAAGTACTTGTCGATACATCACCTTTTCAGACGAGCGAATATCCCGTATGCGATCTAATAATTCTTTCCAGTAGTTTCCTCCTCCTAAATTTTTTAGACGTTCATCATCCATCGTAAAACCCTTTATCATATACTCTTTCAGACGCTCGGTTGCCCAGCGTCGAAATTGTGTAGCAATCAAAGATTTTACACGATAACCAAGAGAAATAATCATATCAAGATTATAGTATGGCATCTCTCGTGACACTTCACGATTTCCCTCTTTTCGAACCTGTCGGAATTTCCGACAGGTTGACATTTCATCAAGCTCCTTTTCATCATAAATATGCCTGATATGTTCTACTATATTAGTCCGTGATGTTTGAAATAAATCAGCCATTTGCTGCTGTGTAAGCCATACTGTTTCATCTTGCATCTTGACTTCAATATTAGTTAATCCATCTTCAGATTGATATATAAGAATTTCACCATAACTACTCATTTATAATATCGCTTCCCATCTTTTTTCTTCACATTTACGCTTCTATATCAAAAATCATACCACAAAATTTTATTTTCTCTTTTACATATCACTAATAACATTTTCGTAATTCTTACATAAATTTATGTACTTATCAGATTTCTCCCCATATAACAATAAATATATTTCTTTCGCTTTCTTCAAACATTTCAATACGTTTTCTTTATCCTGTAGCTTGTCATACACTCGTGCCATATTAGCATATGTCCCGCCCACCTCAGAAGAATACTTGCCTAACACCTTTTCTCTTATCTTTAAACCTTTTTGCATAAAATCCAATGCATCTGTGTATTTACCTTGCTCCACATAAACATTGCCTAAATTAACTAAAACTCTTGCAATATCTGGATGATTATTATTTAATGCTTTTTTCCGTAAATCCATGGATTTTATATAGTATTTTTCTGCCTTTTGCAAATTCACTTCTTCCTTATCTTCATTTTTTGACTTATAAAAATAAACATTAGCAATATTATTATATGTTCTTGCTAAATCCATAATATTAGTACTACTTTTTTCTCTAATATTCTTCGCTTTTTCATGATACTCCAATGCTTTATTTAAATTTCCAACATTTCTTTTTAAGTTTGTATAAAAACCCCCTAAACAATTATAAATTCTTCCTTGCGTAAGTTCATCCATTTCTAATGTCATAAGCTCTTCAAGTTCTTTAATTGCATTCTCTCTATCTAAATCTGTTTTAGCACTTTTATCTAAATACAAGGAATAATCTATTTTATATTCAATATATAAATATGATAATTGTTCCTTTTCTTCGTTAGACCAAATTTCCTCAATTCTATCAAAGTATTCGTTAGCTTTTTCAAAATTACTCAAATCTGTATAAATTTCACTTATCAACAATTGTGCCTTAATATAATTTTCTTCATCAGTCTTTCCTATTCTTTGTAATATAATAATGGCATTATTGTACTCTGCAAAATACCTAGCGATAAATGCTATATTATACAGTTCCTTTTCCACCCCGCACTTTATCGACACATTTTTGCCAAATGAAATTAATTCTGTTAAATAAACTTGTTTGTTTAACATGGTTAAGTCATCAAGCTCTAAGCATAATGACTTTATAGACTTATATAATCCTTCATGCCTAACAATACTGATTTCTTCCAATTCTGCAATAAATTCTGCAAAGACTGGATGAATAGAAAATTCATCTTTATTTCTTTCTAGCCAACCCTTTTCATATAATTCATATAATTTATCATTTTCCTCATCTTCCGCATCTTGTGCTAAAAATTTCTGATATTTGTTTTTATATAATTGTGCTTCTCGTAATAAAGAAAAACCCTCCAATATACTCTTTTCATAACTGTTTAATCCTGAAATTGAATATAGTTTCTTATACTCGGACAAAATGTTTGTTGTTTTACCCAAATCTCTATACTCTATTTTAAAACCTATCTCTGTTAATTTATTTTTTATGACTTCTATTGTCCATTGCTTTTTTTTCGCAATTTTTGCTAACAACTTTACAGTCAACGTATGTCGGCCAATAAGAGTATTAATAATATAATCTAAGTCCCGTGTATCTGTACATATTCCACTCTCTCTTTCAAATAGTTTTTTACATTCTTCCGTACTCATTTTATCAATGAATACCGTCTCATAATTCTCATATTCATTTTGTCTTGATGTAATAATGATTTTTCCTTTCACACTTGCTAATTGCTGGATTTCCTCATATTTTTCAGTAGGAATATTATCAATAAAAATTATCAATTTACTGCAATTTGCATAATTCTCTAGTGCTTTTTTAGCCTTTTGCATATCTAGATATCTATCACCTGTTTTTTCAAATTCCAAAGCATTATAAATAGTATCGTCCATTGATAATTTATACTCAAAATACCCAAATTTATTATTGCTATTTTTATTTGATTCCACTATAGTATGATACAGCTTTTTCAAAATAGTAGTTTTACCAATCCCTCCCATTCCGCTAATGAGGATACGATCATTTTTTTCAAGCTTTTTTAATACCATACTTATCTCGTCTCCTCTCCCAACAAAATTATTAGTGAGTGTAATATCTTGACCATATGTTATTATATTAGACTGAATATTTGATTTCCGTCCCACATTATTTTGGACAGAATTAACATTTCCACTATCCAATGCGACATTAACCTGTCCACCTTCATGGAGATTTATTTCTACTTTGGATTTCTCTGACATTTTATCTCTCCCTATTTTATATACTGCATTATATAATCCTGTAACCTATGCAAATTCATTGCTAATGTTGGAATTCCATTTGAAACTGCAAACATTGGTGCAAGCAACGTCAAGCAATTCCTCAATCTGCTTACTTTGGGTTCTGGTTTTGTTAATTCCTCCTTTGCCATATCCAAAATATCTGCTATTTCATCCGCTTCTTTTTTGTCTAGTCTAGAAAATTTTTCTGTAATCTCTTTTATAATATCTTCTAATTCATCTACACCCACACCGTTATTTTGCGTCGCATTTATTGTTGCATTATCACTAGAAATATTGACTTGCCCACCACTTATATTGAATATTGCATCTTTTGACATATGTATCATCTTCCTTTCCTTATCAGAATTCTCTTCCATCTCTTTAAAATTATCGTTAACTTCTGTTTCTTCCTTTACGGAATAATTTTCGTATACTAATTTATTTATTAATTCATCAAAATCTTCTTTTAAACTATTCTGCTTTTTCCCAGTAAGTATTTTTGACAGAACATATACCCCATAAATAAATTTTCTGTCATCTTCAATTTGTTCAAGTTCACCCCATGCATCTTGTATTAGATAATTCTTATATGCTGTTTCATATTCTGGATCATATCTTATTGCTTTCTTTTCAGCAATAGTTGAATAATCCATGCCTAATTTAGTATAAAAAATTTCAATTGCCGGTCCTATATAAAACCATTCATATTCATACTCACCATAATATTTTGAATAAAACATATCTTCACTAATAGCTTCTTTTAGCATACATTCTTCTTTATTAATTTTTGATCTTTCTATATAATGTGCAAATTTATTTTTAAATTTCACTTTATAATTTCCAACATCCTTAACATATTTTATAAACACCTTGAATTCATATATATTATCGCCTTGCAATTCATTTATTATTTCTCCTATATCTATTTTAGGTTCACATATTTTTTCATTCTCATTTACTCGAACCCAACCTGGCCTATTTTTCCTCTTAATCTGTTTATTCAAAGAATTCATAACTTTATTCGCTAAATCGTCCTTGTTTACCCACCACTGAACTGTTCTTCCTCTTTTTACTTCTTCAATAAACTGTTCCAATTTTTCTTTCTTATCAGTATCTTGTTCCATATTTTCAGGTATAACAGCCGCTTTTCTATCTATCAGAAACGCTAATACAGGTATTTTTTTCTCTAAAGCGTAGTAAAATTCTTTTTGTGTATAACTAATTCCAACATATTCTCCATCTTTAATCACGCTACCATATCTATGTCCAATGATTAAAACATAATAATCAGAACTATCTATTGTCTCTCTTATAATTTCCCATTGTTCTTCATCCGCTGCACTAAACATTTCCATTCCAATAGGAAACTGATACATAGTAAGAATTGTATCTTGAATTTGTTTTCTTTCTTCTTTTAAATCCTCATATGTAGAACTTATAAAAATCTGATATTTCTTTTCCATAAAATCATACCACCTTCACATTACTTATAGTAAACGACAAATTTTTTTCCTTTTGAACTTTGAGTTGATATGTTGCATAGAAATACAAGAATGTCAAAACGAAAAAATAAAGTCGTTCGCTATAATTTTAAATACTCTTTCCTTATTCATACCTTTTAATAAAAATACTAACTCTTTGTATCCCCACACCCCACATCAACCACCGCTGAAACATAAAAATACTTCTCTACTCTCTTATTCCGATTCCCCGCTTCATCTTCCACAA
Organism: Lachnospiraceae bacterium; assembly: GCA_014799465.1. Lineage (GTDB taxonomy): Bacteria > Bacillota > Clostridia > Lachnospirales > Lachnospiraceae > UBA2821. The sequence goes on from JAAVHZ010000051.1 coordinate 80,626, forward strand.
ATACAAAATGCCTGTAAAACTGCCTAAAATAAAGCACTTCTACATATGTCTTTTTTGTATCAACACCACAGTCTCCACATGCTCCGTCATCGGAAACATATCCACCGGCTGCACCTCCCTGAGCCTATACCCATTCTCCTCAAAATACTTCACATCCCTGGAAAGCGTAGCCGAATCACAGCTCACATAAACAATACGTTCCGGCTGCATTTTCACAATCGTCTCACACAGCCTTACATCACATCCCTTTCTTGGAGGGTCTACAACTATAACATCAGCCTCACCCTTCCCCCCTGATCTCTCCTGCTCCTCATAATATTCCGGTAAGACCTCCTCCGCTTTCCCCACAAAAAATTCAACATTCCCAATCCCATTAATCTTCGCATTATTCCTTGCATTCTCTATCGCCTCCGAAATAACCTCAACCCCATTGACCTTAAATGCCGATTTAGCCAGAAACAGAGAAATAGTCCCTATTCCGCAATACATATCCCACACAATCTCTTCCCCTGTCAATCCTGCATATTTAAGTGCCGTCTCATATAGCTTTGCAGTCTGAACAGGATTGACCTGATAAAAAGACAGCGGAGATATCTGGAATTTCACATCTCCAATCATATCCGTAATATATCCATTCCCATAAAGATTAATTATCTTTTTTCCCAGAATAACATTACTCTTTTCCGTATTCACATTTAAAGAAATATCTGCCATTCCCTGAATCTTAAGCAACTTACTCACAAGATTTTCCGCATTAGGAAAATCCCTGCCGTTTATAACAATGCAGACCATAATTTCTCCGGTGGCAAAACCCTTTCGTATCAGAATATGACGCACCAGTCCTCTATGGTTCACTTCATCATATGGCTCAATATTGTATTCCTCCATATGTTTCTTTACTATCTCAAGGACTTTTTCATTTTCTTTTGTGCCTATATAGCATCTTTCCGTCTCTATAACAGAATGGGTACGTCCTGCATAAAACCCCATCAGTATTTGACCGTCTCTGCCTCGCCTTACCGGGTATTGAGCTTTGTTTCTGTAAAAATACGGATTATCCATGCCGATTATTTTATGTAGTACAAAATCCTTTGCTTTTCCTATCCTCTCAAGATTATTTTTAACGATATTTTCCTTATATTCTAACTGTTTCTGATAAGAAAGATGCTGGATACGGCAGCCGCCGCATTTGGAAGCGACAGGACAGACAGGTTCTACCCTGTCATCAGAGGGTGATATAATCTCTTCAATAATGGCAAAACCGAAATTCTTATTTGCCTTTGTAATCTTTATGCGTACCACATCTTTAGGAATTGCGTCTTTAACAAAAAGAGTATAGCCGTCTATACGGCCTATACCCTCTCCGTTACTTCCAATATCCTGTATTTCTATAGTAAATGTCTGATTCTTCTTAAACATTATTCAGGTATCCCTTTCACATTCTTATTTTGAAGTTTTTCTGATATTTGATTCAAAAAATCTGTTGTAACCTATCCACTGACTGTCATCCTGTGAAGAAGAACTTATTATCTCCGTCATGGTTTCCAGCTTTGCATCTGTATTATCTGCCAGATTAAGTGCAAGTGCCTCTGCCAGAGAAGGTTTTTTGGGAGAACCATATTCAAGCTCTCCATGGTGGGCAAGTATACAATGCTTAAGTTCGGAAGCCTGTTTTTTCGGAAAGTCCTCTATCTTGGCGATTTTCTCGGAAATCATTTCTGCACCTATCATAATATGACCAAGGAGCTGACCGTCATCTGTATAGTCGTTAATCGGAAATGCTGCAAGTTCCCTGACCTTTCCAATGTCATGGAATATTGCTGAAGTTATGAGCAAATCTCTGTTTAATACGGTATAAGATTTGGCATAGTAGTCGCATAGCTTTGTTACGGATAACGTATGCTCCAGAAGCCCGCCCACAAAACTATGATGTACACTTTTCGCAGCAGAATGAGCTTTAAATACTCTGATAAATTCTGCATCATCAGAAAAGAACATATTTAATAATTTTCTAAAATATTGATTCTGAACACTGTCTATGTATTTTTTCAACTCTTCAAACATTGAATCAATATTTTTAGCAGATACAGGGAGATAATCTGCCGGATTATATTCTTCATCTGATACTTTTCTTATTCTCTTTATATTTAACTGCAGTGCTCCGTTAAAACTTATAATATCTGCAACCACATCTACATAATCCAGAGCATCAAACTCACCTATTCCTTGCGAATTAGGATCCCATATCTTACCATCAACTGTACCTGTTTTATCCTGAAGAATCACTGATTCATATGCTTTTCCATTCTTTGTGACTGCTGATATCCTATGCTTACAAAGATATATATCTGATACCTTTTCACCTTCACGCATTGATTCAATATACTTCATTGTGTCCTCTCTTTCTTCTGCTGCTGCAGCACATATTAATCCATTAATAGAGTGATATATTTATCCTGTACTCTATACTTTTATATTCTTCTCTGCCTCTGCGCATAACATCTACTATAATCTCTTTATTACTTTCGCATTTGGCAAGAACTGACATTATATCATACATAGTTTTAACTTTCTTATTATTTATGCCAACTATAATATCTCCGCTTAATATTCCTGCATTATATGCAGGTGAATCAGGAACGGCATCTTTTACATACACACCATAAGGCATATCTTCATCTGCTATCTGTATTACTTCATCAGTAATATCCTCTCCTTTAATTCCAAGATATGCCTTTTTTGTTCCCTTAACCATACATTCTATTGCCGTATCTGCATCCCATATAACCAATGCAGATACAATTCCTTCCATTGACTGCTGCTTAAGAGTGTTATTGACTATACCTATAACTTCGCCATCAAGATTTATTATAAATCCATTCATGTTTTCCGTTGTATTTATGTCTGTAGTAAGAAGATGGCAGCTTCCATCTACAATATTTATATTATTCGACGTGGATGTTATATTCCCAAATGCAACATAACTGTCTTTACCATAAGGATTGCCCATAACTATGATACTTTCACCGGAAGCCACTTCACTCTCATCTGCAAACTCTGCCGTTTCTATATCATCATATACAGCCTGATCCATATCTTCACGATTCACCCTTACGGCTGCAATGCCCAAAGCCTCATCTGTATCCGTCACCTTTCCTTTATAACTTTTTCCACCAAAAAATGTGACATATACCATTCCGTGTGTTATGGTACTCGCCAAATCAGTTATAATAACAATATCGGATGACTTACTCACTATCATTCCTGATGTGACTATATTCTGCCCCTCATGCCAGCTTTGATTATCAACTCCTGTACACACTGTTACAATATATCTTTCTGAATCCTGTGCAATTTCTTTTAACTGCCCATACATTTCCTTATAATCGTCCATGCTGAAAGCTTTACCCTGTACTGCTCTGGCTATAATACTGTCAAAATCTCTGCTTTCCATATAGAATTCTTCCGGAGTACTCTCACTCTCTTCTTCATCAATTGCATATTTATTTGCAAAATCTTTTATATTTGATGAAAAATGTATAAGAACAACCATGGCTGCCAACTCAATTACTACACATATTGACATCATTATAAGAATTATGCGATGAAGCTTTTTGTAGTTATAATTTGATTCGTCATATCCCTGTTCGTGTATAAACTTATAGTCTTTATCATCCATACTGACATTCATACCCTTTCGTACATAATATCATTTGATATATTATTAATTATAATGTAAAATACTATTAAAAGCAATTCATTTCAATGCGGTTGAAATATAACAGAAAGTTGAGGCTATTTATAATGAATTCCAAGTCACTACAGACACTTGAATATAATAAAATAATAAATAAACTGGCAGACTTCGCATCATCAGAAGCTGCCAAAGAAATGTGCATGAACCTTGTACCTATGGACAATCTTAATATGATAAAAGAGGCACAGACGGCTACTTCTGATGCCGTAAGCCGTCTTTGGAAGAAAGGCAGCATATCATTTTCGGGAATACGTAACATAAAAGCATCCCTTAAACGTCTTGAAATAGGAAGTACTCTTGGAACGGGAGAATTACTTAATATAAGTTCTGTTTTAAAGGTAGCTCTAAGAGTAAAAAACTGGGGACGTACTGATGATGAAAATGTAACTGATGATTCTCTTTCATATATGTTTAACGGATTAGAACCTCTTTCTAAACTGAATAGTGAGATTGAACGCTGTATATTATCAGAAGAAGAAATCAGTGATGATGCCAGTCCCGAGCTCAAAAGCATAAGAAGGCAGATTAAGCTTGCCAATGACCAGATTCATTCCCACCTTAATTCGATGATTAATTCCTCCTCTACAAGAACATACCTTCAGGAATATGTGATTACCATGAGGAATGGACGTTACTGTATACCGGTAAAACAAGAGTACCGTAATCAAGTTCCGGGCATGGTACATGACCAGTCATCCACCGGCTCCACTGTATTTATAGAACCTATGTCAGTTGTAAAGCTTAACAACGATATTAAAGAACTTATGATTCGTGAACAGGATGCAATAGAAGTTATTTTGTCCGAACTCAGTAACCAATGTGGTGAAAATATAGATGCAATATCTGAAAATCTTTCAATACTTACAGAACTTGATTTTATATTTGCCAAAGCAAAATTATCAAAAGATTTAAACTGCTGTGAGCCTGAATTTAATAATCAGGGAATAATCAATCTTAAAGATGCAAGACATCCTCTGATTGATCCAAAGAAAGTCGTGCCTGTAAATATAAGACTTGGCGAAGATTTCGACCTCCTTATAGTTACAGGTCCTAATACAGGTGGTAAAACAGTCTCTTTAAAGACTACAGGACTCTTGACACTTATGGGCCAGGCAGGTCTGCATATTCCTGCATATGATGGTTCAAAGCTTGCCGTATTTAATGAAGTCTATGCGGATATTGGTGATGAACAGAGTATTGAACAGAGTCTTAGTACTTTTTCATCCCATATGACAAATACCGTAAATATACTGAACTCAGCAGATGATTCATCACTTGTACTATTTGATGAACTTGGAGCCGGCACTGACCCGACAGAAGGTGCCGCACTTGCTATATCCATCCTGTCATTTCTTCACAATATGAATGTAAGAACAATGGCAACTACACATTACAGCGAATTAAAGGTATTTGCACTATCTGCTCCCGGTGTAGAGAATGCATGCTGCGAGTTTGATGTACAGACACTCCGCCCGACCTATAGGCTTCTTATCGGCGTACCGGGTAAGAGTAACGCATTTGCCATTTCCGAAAAAATCGGACTTCCGAACTTTATAATTGAAGATGCAAAAAAACGTATTGATGATAACGATATTGCTTTTGAAGATGTTATTACCGACCTTGAGTCCAGTAAGCTTATTATTGAAAAGGAACAGCAGGAAATCGAAAACTACAAAAAAGAAATTGAGAAACTTAAGATTGAACTTGAGAAAAAGCATGAACGGCTTGATGACAGCCGTGACAAAATCCTTAGGAATGCTAATGAAGAAGCAGCTAAAATATTACAGGATGCTAAATCATTTGCAGATGAGCAGATTCGTGAAATAAATAAAATGGCAAAAAGCGGTTCATCTAAAAACATGGAAAAAGCACGAGGCGAACTGGGCAAAAAGCTGAATGAGTCCCAAAGCCGCCTGACCTTAAAATCAGCAGGAAAACCTTCAAAGCAATACTCTCCAAAAGATTTTAAGATTGGAACACTTGTTAAGGTCTTGAGCATGAATGCAAAGGGAACCGTAAGCACCATACCAAACAGTAAGGGGGAACTGTTTGTTCAGATGGGCATACTTCGTTCACAGGTGAATATAAAGGATTTGGAAATAGTAGAAGAATCCGATACTAAACCAAAAGCATATTCCCATACTAATACAGGCAAAATTAAAATGTCCAAATCAGCAGGCATATCTACGGAGATTAATCTAATCGGAATGACTGTTGATGAGGCAATTTCGCATCTTGACAAATATCTTGATGATGCCTATCTGTCACATATTTCAAATGTACGAATAGTCCACGGCAAGGGTACGGGGGCATTGAGAAAAGGAGTCCACACCTTTTTGAAAAGATGCACATATGTCAGGGATTACCGGCTCGCTTCATTCGGGGAAGGCGATTCCGGTGTTACTATTGTAGAGTTCAAATAAAGTTGGAGGATTAATATGATAAACAAACAGAAGATACTAATTGTAGATGATGACGAAAACATAGCGGAACTTATTTCACTTTACCTTACAAAAGAATGTTTTGAAACTTTAACCGTAAATGACGGAAAAAGTGCATTAAATGAATTTGCCGCATTTTCACCAGACCTTATCCTTTTAGATATAATGCTTCCCGGAATGGATGGATATGATGTATGCAGGGAAATAAGAAAATCCTCAAAAATACCAATTATTATGCTTTCTGCAAAAGGTGAAGTTTTCGACAAAGTTCTTGGTCTTGAACTGGGAGCTGATGATTATATTATTAAACCATTTGACTCAAAGGAACTGGTGGCACGTGTAAAGGCAGTTTTGCGAAGATGTAAAGACTCTTCTTCCTCTTTATCTGAACCGGCTGCAAGCACTGATTCCACTATAGTCGAATATCCTGACCTTATAATTAACCAGACAAATTATTCGGTCACATACAACGGGCATATTATTGAGATGCCTCCTAAGGAATTTGAACTTCTGCATTTCCTTGCATCCTCTCCTAATCAGGTATTTACAAGAGAACAGCTTCTCAATAATATCTGGGGATATAATTATATAGGTGACACCAGAACTGTAGATGTACACATTAAACGTCTGCGTGAGAAACTAAATGATAATGAGTTCTGGTCTCTTTCCACCGTGTGGGGAATCGGGTACAAATTTGAAGTTAGAAAGCCTGTATAATATTTAATCAGGCAGAATGGAGTATCTATGAAAAAGTCTCTTTACTACTCGTTTATATTAGCATATGTCCTAATATTTATATGCAGTTTCCTGATTATAGATTTATGGACAGACAGCCAAAACAGGACTCTTTTAATAAAGAATCAGGCTAAATACCTGTATGACAGTCTAAACGATATATCAGATAATATATCTCCTAAAAATATGGAATTAGACGAGTTTGATAATTCAAGTGAATTTGATTATACAAAAGAACAGCTTAATTTACTTTCCCAAGTATTAGATTCCACTATACAGGTTATTGATTATTCTGGAAATATAATTTATAGTACTTCATTCTCTAATACAAAAGAAATCAAATATTTTGATATTACTGACTTCGGAAACAATTACTATACTACGGGACATTTTTACAACTACTTTGACGAAGAAATGTTATCTGTTGCGTTGCCGGTTACAAGTAACTTTAAAACTACCGGATACTATCTTATACATTATAAAATAAGTAATATAAACGATATCCATCTAAGTATGCAGAACATCGTATATATAACTTGTCTTTTTATATTTTTGCTTACATTAATAATTCTATTAATGTTTACTTTTATTGTATTTATACCTGTTAAAAAAATAAGCACTGCTGCACTGGAATATGCAAAAGGAAACTTCACTTATGAAGGACTTTCAGAATTCACTTCAGATAACGAAATCGGAAGACTTGGAATGTCTCTGAATTTCATGGCAAAAGAACTTAATATGATTAAATCAGATGAAAATAAATTTATTGCAAATATTTCGCATGATTTCCGCTCACCCCTAACATCCATCAAAGGTTATGCAGAAGCTATGAAAGATGGTACAATACCATCCGAAATGCAGGATAAATATTTTGATATTATACTTTTTGAAACTGAACGTCTTACAAAGCTTACCGAAAACCTGCTTGCTCTGAATAATTGGGATAGCAGAGGAATTCATCTTGATATAACTGAATTTAACATTTATACTCTTATACATCAAAATATCAGATCTTTTGAGAGAAAATGTGAAAAGAAAAAAATCCGTTTCAATCTTATTACAAAAAGCAAATATTATACTGTATCAGCCGACAAAGATAAAATCAGCCGGGTTATTTACAACCTTATAGACAACGCCATTAAATTCAGTCCAAATGATTCTGTCATCACTATAACAATATCTTCGAAAGGTGAAAAAGTATTTGTATCTGTAAAAGATACGGGAATTGGTATTCCAAAAGATTCACTAAGCAAGATTTGGGAACGCTTCTACAAAACCGACCTGTCACGTGGAAAGGATAAGACAGGAAGCGGATTGGGACTGGCAATTTCCAAAGAAATCATTAATGTACATAATGAGAATATAAATGTTATAAGTACGGAAGGGGTTGGAACGGAATTTATATTTACACTTAAGAAGGCATTGGATGCATAATGGTGAAAAGAAATGAGATGAAATATTGCAGTGGAAAATATTAGGAATGTAGGTAACGTACAAGAAATAATAAACAAACTAACAGATAATGACTTTAGTAAGCATGATTTAGAACAGTATTTAGAGAGTCCGCTAGTATTGATAAAAACAAATGCAATAATAGCTGTAATAAGAATAAACTGTATCGAATATGCCATTATTGACAAATTAAATTTTATTTCTCAAAATATTATGCAAGAACCTAAAGTTCTAGGCGAATGGACAACGGGACATTATGCAATGGCAGCTTTGTATTTGTTAAATTCCAAAGAAACAAAAAATATATATGATGATAATTTAAAGAAATTAGATGAATGTACTAAAGAAAGTATAAAGAAGCTAATAGAACAAATTCCTTATATGCTATGATAAATATAATATTTGTTAGATAAAAAGGATATGTAAATGAACGGATGTATAATTAGAAATGATGATATTTTAATAAAAGATATATATAATTGCATTGAAAATACAGACAACTATAATTGGCTGATTACAAATTTTGAATGTTATCCAAGTAATGACGAGATAGTAAAAATTTTAGATAATGAATATTGTTGGCTCTCGGGAAGTGATTTGTTACAATTACTGAATAAAGAAGATTTTCAATGGATATGGGGTGTTTTTTCTGCTTTTCCTAATGAAATGGAGTTAGAAGAGGTGTTAAATTACAATTTGCCATATGCAGATGGATATACAGGTTTTTGGAAAAATCCAATCTCAATACAGCATCCATTGGCAATCTCAGAAATAGTCGCTTGGGACGGCTCAATAATATTAGTAATATCTCAAAATAACGAAATCATTAGGTCAATTATGAAAAACAACTTATCTGCACAGGATTTAGAAGTTTATAATATGACACAATAATATTTTTTGATATAATTAAGAAAGGCATAATGACTATGAAAAAAGTAATTTTTACAGATCCAAACGGTGAAAAAGAAATCATATCTGATATTAAACATTTAAAAAGCATAATTATTGATGATTTTAAAACATATTGGATGCAGGGAAGTGGTGATGGATTTATTGATTTTTATGAAAACGATAAAAAAGTTTCTACATTATTGATAGGTCCTAATATTGAGCATGGACTATATTTGCATTATATTGACAACATTAAACATATAGACTTGTTATCTTTAAACAACGAAAACGAATTAGAAGAAGTTTTAGAAACTGCTGAGGAAATATATGCATCAAAAGGCTTGTTCCTACCAATAGAGTCAGCTTGGGAGGGTATAATGGATTTTATTGAAACTGGAAATCCATCCTCTAAAATAATATGGATAACACCAGATAACATTCCTGAAAACGGAAACTGGTAATTAATTTGTATCACACTTAAACGGATTCAGCAATTATATTTTTCAAAAATCACAAGGAGATAAAATATTATGTGGAAAGATAATCTGAATAAAATAAAAGAAGAAGAAAAAATATATGACGAAGAATTAAATACAGGTGCCTCTAAAGAAGAGATAGATAAACTATTAGAAGAGGCAAAAGAACAATTAGAAATAGAACTGCCAAAAGAATATTTGGATACCATTTCAATAATAAATGGGATGGAATTCAATGGATTCATTTTATATGGCATAGATGAATATTTATTAGAACATGAAAATAATCAAAGTATATCCGGATTAATTGATTCCAATCAAGTATGGCATGAAAATGAAGAACAGAAAAAATATTTATTTTTAGGTGAAAGTGATATAAGCTGGTATGTTTATGAGTATGAGAAAAACAGATTTATTGAACTTGATAATCCATCAGGAAGGGAAATCTGTACATATAACAATTTTGATGAAATGAGAGTGTAAAATAAAGTGTGTAAGTTACTGGTAACTAAACTTACGCACTTTATTTTTATGATAAGGTGCGATATACTCAAAGAAAGGATGAAAGGATTTATGAGTACAGAACTTATGGCACCTAGAAAAAACAAACGAAACAAAGCCAGCATGGCTATCGCACAAGCAATCATTGATGAATACCAACCACAAACTGCTGAGGATATGCAGGCAGCCCTCAAAGATATATTTGGACCGATGTTTGAGTCGATGCTTCAGGGGGAAATGGACTCCCACCTTGGTTATGAATCCAATGACCATGGCTACAAGGCTACGGATAACCGCAGGAACGGATATAGCCATAAAACGGTCAGAACAACCTATGGAGATATTCCAATAGATGTTCCGAGGGACAGAGATGCTTCGTTTGATCCCCAAGCCATCCCGAAACGTTCAAGGGATGTAAGCGGTATTGAGGATAAAGTTTTGTCAATGTATGCAAAAGGCATGAGCCAGCGTGATATCGCAGATACAATTGAAGATATTTATGGTTTTGAAATTTCCCATGAAACAATTTCCAACATTACGGATCATGTCATTGAAACTGCCGATGAGTGGCAGAATCGTCCACTCAAAAAGTTTTATACTTTTTTGTTTGTAGATTGTCTTTATGTTTCTGTTCGCAAAGAGATGGAAACAAAAAACTGTGCTGTTTATGTAATTCTGGGATATGATGTGAATGGGATAAAAGATATCTTAGGGTTATGGATTGGTGAAGCAGAGGGAAAACACTACTGGATGCAGATTTTTGATGAGATTAAAGCAAGAGGTGTAGAAGATGTGCTGTTTATAAGTATGGATGGTGTTTCCGGGCTGGAAGAAGGGGCAAAATCTATTTTCAGGAATGTAGTGGTTCAACGTTGCATTGTACACCTTATCCGGAATTCCATCAGGTACATACCATCAAAGGATTACAAGGCGTATACAGCTCAATTAAAGAAAGTATATGGTGCTTCCAGTCTGAAAGCTGCAGTAGCGGAATTTGAGCGGTTTAAACAGACATGGAGTCAGTATCCGGGTGCAGTTGATGTCTGGGTACGTAACTGGCAGCATGTGGAGCAGCTTTTTAATTATGGCAGTGCAGTCCGCAAAGTCATGTACACTACAAATGCCATAGAATCTGTCAATTCCAGTTTTCGGAAAGTGACGAAGAAAGGATCATTTCCAAGTGAAGATGCTGTCAGAAAAGCGTTATATTTACGTATTACAGAACTGTATAAAAAATGGAATGGCAGACCAGTTTCAAACTGGGCACTGGTTAGAAACCAACTCTCTATGGATGATAAGGTACAAGCCCGGATTCTCAAATATGAAAACTTTTAGGGCAACTCTTGTATAACTTAGTTTAATATGCAAAAAGGTGGTCGAATAACTCGACCACCAAAAAATTTCAAAAAAAACTTACACACTTTACTTGACAAACCC
>JAAVHZ010000052.1 GCA_014799465.1 Lachnospiraceae bacterium
AATATGAAAACTTTTAGGGCAACTCTTGTATAACTTAGTTTAATATGCAAAAAGGTGGTCGAATAACTCGACCACCAAAAAATTTCAAAAAAAACTTACACACTTTACTTGACAAACCCACAAATTATAAAAAAATTCCCATTCACCTCAAAAGTGATTGGGAATTATATATTATTATATTTATGCTAATTTAGATTTTGCAAGCTCTGCAAGCTTTGTAAATGCTTCTGCATCATTTACTGCCATTTCAGACAACATCTTTCTGTTTACTTCTACTCCTGCCAGCTTTAATCCATACATAAACTTGCTGTATGAAAGACCATTGATTCTTGCAGCAGCATTGATTCTTGCAATCCATAACTGTCTGAACTGTCTTTTTCTCTGTTTTCTGCCTGCATAAGAACTTGTTAATGCTCTCATTACGGACTGTTTAGCAACTCTATACTGTTTTGATCTGGCTCCTCTGTAACCTTTAGCCAGCTTTAATACTCTGTTATGTTTTTTCTTAGCGTTCATTCCGCCTTTTATTCTTGCCATTTCAGTTTTCCTCCTATATTATTTTAATCCTATAAATAAGGTAAAATTTTCTTCATATTCTTTACGTTTGTAGCATCTGTTGTTGTTGCTTTTCTAAGATTTCTCTTTCTCTTTGTAGACTTCTTTGTTAATATATGACTCTTATAAGCCTTCATTCTCTTTAACTTTCCAGTACCTGTCTTTTTAAAACGTTTTGCAGCAGCCCTGTTTGTTTTCATTTTTGGCATTACTTTTTCCTCCTTAAATTGAATATCTATTTTAACTTCCAAGAAATCGCCTGACTATGCAGTGCATTCCACATAGTAGTTTAACGCTTTTCCGTTAAAAACATCTGCATACTTCTGCCTTCAAGTTTGGCAGGTTTTTCGATAACCGCAATATCAGATAGCATTTCAGCAAAATCATCAAGAACATGTTTACTGCTGGCAATATGTGCCATCTCACGTCCCCTGAATCTTAGTGTAACTTTAACCTTATCGCCTTTTTCAATGAATTTTCTAGCCATATTAGCCTTTGTATTCAAATCATTTGCTTCGATATTTGGTGAAAGCCTTACTTCTTTAATACCAATAGTCTTTTGCTTTTTCTTTGCATCCTTTTCTTTTCTTGCCTGCTCATAACGATATTTTCCATAATCAATTATTTTGCATACCGGCGGTTTAGCTGTAGGAGCAATCTTTACAAGGTCTAATTGTGCTTCCTTTGCAAGCTTATACGCTTCCTTTGAAGACATTATACCTAACTGCTCTCCATCTTCTCCGATAACCCTTACCTCTTTGTCTCTAATCTGTTCGTTAATCATTAAATCACTAATGGCAGTGCACCTCCAATATTTTCATATACCCAACGGACTATACTTTCATATGCCGTAATCCCGTTGCCACATATTTTTATGCAATGTAAAAAGTGGATAGTCAGACTATCCACTTAAAATCAAAATCAAAAAAATAACTCTGAAAATATTAACCTCAGGTCACCGTTTGTGCCAGGGTGAGAGCGGATACTCTGCTTCTTATTTTTACAACATTGGTATCTTACCACCCATCAGACCATTTGTCAACAACTATTTGCAAAAACTTGCACACATAGTTTCAGTAGTACAGGTTGCATTCTGTCCCTGTATCTCAACATTAGGTGCATGGCACTTGCAACTGTTATTGTATGTGCACCTTTCTGCCGTACAGTCAATATCCGACCTGTTTTCAGGCGGTTCTTCACATTTACAACTGTTTGAAAAGCTGCCTGACGAACGTTCCCTAAAGCTTCCGCAGGCTGTTGCATCCTTTTCTTCCGCAGTATCACCCTCTACATTGATAGCACCACGGCAGCATAATTTTTCCTTGTTATAATAACAATTTGTAACCGTACAATCTAATACAGGCATAATTCCTCCATTTCTGTCACATACAAACGTGGCGAAAATTATTCCCGCAGACAAAGACTGCTGCGAGGGTCAGATACCCCGCAGCTTGCTGTAAAGTATCTGACTTAACTACATTATTATTTTTCACATATTATAAAATTTTATACTATAAAAAATTTTTTCAGAAAATTGACAATTCTTTTCCATTGAAATATAACATATATATGATATATATTTATATTAATTAAAATTTTTTCACATGGAGGCACTTATGAAAAAATATACTAAACCACTTTTACTTCTAGTTATTTCATTTATAATACTAATATTAACTATCACAATATTAATACCATATCAAAACAACAGAAAGGAGAAAAAAGTAATGAAAATAATAAGTACCAATTCCGAATCTATCACTGAAACTGATTCCGAAACAAGTATAGATAATTCATTAAAATTTTACCATGAAGCCTTATCTGAAGAACTTAAAAATTACATAACCGGTAAATCCTACAAGGAAAATGAAAATATTACATTTGACGAACTTCGCCATGTGGTAGTTCAGTATATTGATTTTGAAGGAAATACCTGTGAAGGAGAACTTATTGTAAATGAAGCTGTGGCTGACGAGACAGTTGAAATATTTAAAGAACTTTTTAATGCATCATATGCAATAGAAAAAATCCATCTTATAGATAAATATAACGGAGATGATGATGCCTCTATGGAAGACAATAACACCTCCTGTTTTAACTATCGTAATATTGATGGCCAAAATACTTTATCAGACCACAGCTTAGGACTTGCCATAGATATTAACCCTTTGTATAACCCATATGTCAGAAAAAATATGGGAGACAGAAATATACTGCCTACAAACGGTGCGGTATATGCCGACAGGTCGGCTGATTTTCCGCACAAAATCACTAAAGATGACATTTGCTATAATATATTCACTTCACACGGCTGGAAATGGGGCGGTGAATGGGATTCTCCTGTTGATTACCAGCATTTCTACAAGGAATATTCTAAACCATAAGTCTTCTTTTTACTTTTTTAAGGCATATTATATAGCACACTATGTATGCAAATATTGTTATCATCCATGTTATCGGATATGACACATACAGAGTTTCAAGCGTATGATGTGCCTTAAATACTGTAAATATCCATATTATCCTGAGTACACATGCACCAATCGTTGATATCACCATTGGCACAAATGAATATCCAAGTCCTCTGACACTTCCTGCAAACACATCCATTATGCCACATAAAAAATATGTAAGGCATATAACCTTCATTCTTACAATTCCATAATGTATTACTGAAGCATCTGACGAATAAATGTGAAGCAGTCTTTCCCCTAAAACATAAGCTCCGCAGCCAAGCACTACACCCACTACTGTAACTATAGCAGTACATATTAAAAGAACCCTGCTTATCCTCTCATATTTTCTGCCTCCCAGATTCTGGCTCGTAAAACTTATGGCACTTTGATTATAGGCATTCATTGAAATATATATAAATCCTTCTATATTTCCTGCTGCCGTATTTCCGGCAATAACCACACTTCCAAAGGAATTGATAGAAGACTGTATAAGTACATTTGAAAATGCAAACACTACTCCCTGCATCCCTGCCGGAATACCTACTGCCAGTATTTCCTTAAATTTTGCTTTTGTTATTTTAAGTTCTGACAAATTAAGTCTGTATGCACCATTTTCTTTGATAAGGCATCTTATTATAGGACCGGCTGAAATATACTGGGATATTACCGTTGCAATACCCACTCCTGTTACTCCCATACCACAGACTATTACAAAAATCAGATTAAAACATACATTTATAACACCTGCCGTTACAAGAAAATATAATGGTCTTTTTGTATCACCTACAGCCCTTAAAATGGCACTTCCGAAATTATATATCATCATGGCAGGCATACCAAGAAAATATATTTTTAGATATACTGCTGATTTATCAATAACGCCTTTTGGCGAATCCATAAGCACCAGCATAGGCTTTGTAAGTAAAATCCCTACTATAACTAAAATTATTCCGCATACAGCAGCAGTAAGCATTGCAGTATGTACAGTTTCTTTGACATCCCGCTCTTTATCAGCACCATAGTATTTTGCCACTGCCACATTTGCACCTACCGACAGACCTACAAACAGATTGATTATAAGATTGATAAGCGGTGTGGTTGAGCCCACAGCCGCTAACGATTCTTTACCGGCATAACGTCCCACTACTATTATATCTGCTGCATTGAACAACAGCTGCAATATACCTGACAGCATTACAGGTATTGTAAATATAAGTATCTTTTTTAGTAACGGACCATTACACATATCCATTTCATATGTCTTTTGTTTCATTTTCAAGCCACTCCCTCTCTTCAGCATTCAGATATGGAGATATATTTTTATATACAGTTCTATGATAGCAGTTTAAAATCTTTCTGTCATCATCATTTAACATATTTATATCTATTGCATCCCGGTCAAATGGAGCCATAGTGAGTACCTCAAATTTCATAAACTGCCCATATTGATTTTCTTCCGACTTTCTGCACATAATAAGGTTTTCAAGCCTTATCCCATACTCCCCTTCTATATATAATCCCGGTTCATCAGATGTAATCATTCCTTCCTCTAACACCGCATCCTGACTGTTTATCTGCGAAGGATTAATCCTCCATCTGAAACTATTTGGTGATTCATGTACATTCAGCAGGTATCCCACTCCATGTCCCGTTCCATGTTTATAATCCAGTCCCATCTTCCACAAAGGTTCTCTTGCAATACAGTCAAGATTAGTTCCCCTGCATCCGTATAAAAAGCTTGCATCTGAAAGTCTTAAATTACCCATTAAAACGGCAGTATAGTGTTTTTTTTGAATATCTGTCAGTTCTCCTAAAGATATGGTTCTGGTAATATCTGTAGTTCCTTCCATATAGTGACCGCCTGTATCAAGAAGTAAAAAACCTTTAGGCAAAATTTTATCTCCCGGCTTCTGTGGTTCATAATGTACGATTGCCCCGTTAGAACCATATGCTGATATAGTGGCAAAACTTGGTTCTATATAATTATCAATCTCATTTCTAATCTCCTCCATCTTCTGAACCACATCAAATTCAGTAATATCCATTTTGCCTGCATTATGCTTAAGCCAGTAAATAAGTTTTGTAACCGCCGTTCCATCCTTTAAATGTGCCGTACGCTCATTTTCCATTTCCACAGGGTTCTTAACTGCCTTCATCTGCATTACAGGACTTATTACATTTTTAATCTTAACACCATCAGGAATATTTTTTAATATCATAGAATTAATACCTGACTTATCAAGCATAATCCTCGTTCCGTTTTCTAATTTCTTTATATAATTATATATATTGTTATAATCACATATTACAATTGATAACTTTTTAAGTTCTTCTTCTACATCACCATCAATAGACCTCTTATCTGCGAAAAGTAATATATTATCATCTTTATTTTCAGGCACTATGGCATAGGATAAAAGTACGGGATTGTACTCCACATCATTTCCCCTTATATTGAACAGCCATGCTATTTCATCCAATGCCGTTATTATTATTGCATCACACAAGTTTTCTTTTAAAACGTCTCTTAACAAACCAATCTTTTTTTCTGCTGATATTCCGGAATAGCATAATCCGAGAAGCCATGCTTTACTATGGCTTCTTTCAGGTCTGTTCTTCCATATTTCACCTGCAAGGTCACAGTCATATACAATCTTAACACTTTTTCTTAATAGAATCCTTTCAAGTTTTTGGGCTATCATGGCATTTACTGTTCTGCCGTCAAAACCCAGACATTCCCCTTCTTTAAGTGTTGATTCAAGATATTCAAAAATATCCGGCACTCCCGGTTCACCCATTTTGTAAAGCTCTATTCCACTTCCATTTAGTTCTTCCTCTGCCTGTATAAAATATCTTCCGTCGGTCCATAATACGGCTTCTTTACTTGTAATTACCATTTTACCTGCCGAACCTGTAAATCCTGACAGATACTCCCTGCATTTAAAATAATCTCCAACATACTCAGAACCATGAAAGTCATCTGTCATAACAAGATATGCATCTATATTATTTTTATCCATCTCCTTACGGAGTCTTATTATCTGTTCTCTCACCATATTCCTTCTTTCTATTATTATTTGCATTAAATCCGACTTTGTTATATAATCTCATTTAAATACATAACGAACGGAGATATTATATGTTACTAACATACCTTACAATTATAAATATAATCGGTTTTTTCAGTATGGGGATAGATAAATACAAAGCAGTACACCACAAATGGCGTATTCCCGAAAAAACACTTTTTATTATAGCACTGATGGGTGGAAGTGCAGGCTCTATAGTTGGAATGCAGTTGTTCAGACACAAAACAAAGCACCCCTCATTTTTTATCGGGATGCCTGTGATACTGATTCTGCAGGTCCTTATTACAATTTTACAAATATCTGGGCATGGTTTACGGCTTTAAGGTATATGTCTATTATATCCTTTGTCTTTAATTTAATACTTGATGTATTAATACATGGACTAATTCATTGACCAAAGATAACAATATGCCTGTGACCTTGCAGCAAAAATATTTTCTTTTAAAAGTTTCCTTACCTCATCTTTTGTATACCATGCTGCCTTAATCTCTTCATATTCAGAATCACTGTCACATATTATACCTTCTGCAACTCCCACCACACATTCATTCTTCTCATTACTGAATCCTATGGCACTATAGCTTTCACCTATCACATCTGTAATTTCTACAATATCAAGTCCTGTTTCCTCTTTAAGTTCACGCACGGCTGCCTGCTCTATAGTTTCTCCCTGTTCAATCAGACCAGCCGGAAAATTATATACCCACTCGTCTGCCGCCATTCTAAATTCCCTGTTTAAAAGTACTTTTTCTCCATCCTTTGAATGCATTATAATCACTACTGCATCAACATTGTTATTTTTAAGTTCATCTTTTCCGGAAATATCTTTATTTCTACTAATCATTTCATATACTTTAACATTATCATTTCCGGTTCTGTATGTTATATCATATCTTGTTATAAATTTGCCCTCATGGACTTTATTTATAGATTCTAATTTCAAATAATCACCCCGATTCATCTAAAAAGCCCGGATTTGATATTCAAATCCGGACCATTGTTTTAAATATTAGTTAAGTTCATCTACTACCTTCTGAATAGCAGCTAAAGCATCTTCAGGAAGTTTATTAAATCCACCTTCAGCAGTTTCAAGATTCTTAACATAGTTAAGTCTGTCCATCATACGTGCCTTTAATGTCTTAACATATTCAGCATCGTTAAGGTCAGGAACGAATCCTTCCCACTCGAAGATTTCAATATCCTCAAATGGTCCCCACTGCTTAAAGTCTGCCTTCTTCTCAACTACAGCTTCGATAACATCTAATGTATCCTTAGGCTGAACTTTCTTGCCCATAAAATCGCCTGTATTAATGATATAGCAGTCAACGTTTTTCTCTGCAACCAGTTTCTTGAACTTCTCATAGTCGTTTACTAACGGATAAGTTCTGAATGGGTTTGCATATGGCTCTACAACCAAAGCATTAGGGTCTACACCCGGTGCAAGTCTCTCCGCTGTTGACCTCTTTGTTGCAAGTGTTGCACCCATTACTGAAGCAAGTGATGCACCTTTAAGCTTAACGATTGGTGGAATTGTAGGGTCTTTCATAATCCAGAATATAGCATTTACAGGTGCATCAATCTTATCTACACGATTTGGTGACCATAACTTAGATTTGATTGCACGTCCATTACCATTTCTGATATCCTCTGTTACAAGAACAACCTTTCCATCCTCATCAAGTGTAGCTGAACAGTTCTGTGCTGTTAATAAGTACTTGTTATCTTCACATGCAGTAGGATAATCTGCTGTCTTATCAAAATATGTTGGCTCCATTGCTATTGATGCACATGTATCTGAATTAATGATAAATGCATCATCATGAAGAACCTTAATTGAAGGATACTTTCCATCATGTTTAGCATGTGTGATTGTTGACTTACCTGAACCTGAAAGTCCAAATACTGCTGCAACAAATTTAGAACCATCCTCAAGTGTGTACTCTTTCTGTCCGCCATGGCATGAAGCATATCCGTTTCTGTTAGCCAGTGCCCATCCAAGTGTAAGAGTACCCTTCTTGTGCTCTCCAAAATATCTCATACCTAAGATTGCTGCACAGTTAGTATCTGTATTAAAATAGCATAAGCATTTTCCGTCACATACATCTGTCTGGTCTGAACCAGTCCACTGTGGGTCAGAGAAAATATAGATATCAGGCTCATTTCCGTCACCGATTGGCTTTGAATTCTTATACATCTTTACATATTCATCTGACATATACTGGAAATTTAACATCCAGTTGTATAAGATATTCTCTTCTCCTTCCGGAATAAGAAGATGTGCCTTTGCCATGAATTCAGGATCAAGACCAATATATACTTCAGCATGATACATAGTCTTCCAACGTGTATCATATACTGCATCCATAAGAATCTTATCAAGCTTTGCACAATTAGTACCTTCTTTGCCTGTAATTCTTCTTGCTGCCGCATAACGTCCTGTAATAGAACCATCATTGAATAATAATACTTTCGCATCCGGTTCAAGACCAAATTCTTCGCCTCTGTATACAGGCATATCGGTAACAACAGTTCCAGGTGAATTCTTTGCTAACTCATAAGCTTCCTTAAGTGTATTAATCTTGATTACATTATTACCATAAAATGCAGCCTCAATAATGGCACGTGTGTTTGTAACAGGTGTACCTACTTTAGGGAAACCTACTTTATTAGGTCCGATTTCTGTTCTTGCATAATAAGCTTTTGTTGACATTAAAACATCCTCCTTAATTTGTATTTGAAGCAATGACCTATATAAAAGCCATCAGCTTTATGTCATAAAAAAATTCCAAATCGAGGTTATTATGCCATTTTTAAGGATAAAAGTCAAGTGAATTATTTGTGTATACACCAGATTTATACATCATCATCATTCGTTTTTCAGATTCTTTATAAAGATTTTCTTCTCACACTTTACATACCACTTCATTTTTATTCTTATATATTGAATTTGCAGGCACATATCCCCTTACCATTGACAATGGATATACGTTTGTATGCTTCCCAATAACCGTTCCAGGATTCATTACAGAATTACATCCAACCTCAACATAATCTCCAAGTATGGCACCAAATTTTTTTAATCCCGTTTCCATCTTATTATTGCCTGTATTTATACATACTAATGACTTATCCGACTTAAGATTAGACGTAATTGAACCTGCACCCATATGTGACTTATAACCAAGCACAGAATTTCCCACATAATTGTAATGTGGAACCTGAACGCCGTTAAACAGCAATGTACATTTCAATTCAGTAGAATTACCTACTACGGCACCTTTTCCTACAATTGCAGTGCCCCTGATAAATGCACAATGCCTTATCTCTGCATCTTCATCTATTATAAGAGGACCGTTAAGATATGCCGTAGGAGCTATCTTTGCAGACTTTGCCGCCCAAATATTATCTCCTATCTGTTCATATTTATCTTTTGGAAGCTCCGCTCCTGTCATTAATATAAATTCATCAATACGTTCAAATGCTTCCCAGGGATACTCAAGCCCCTCCAACAATTTTTTTGCAATAGTCTGATTCAAATCAAACAGACTGCTAATCTTCAATTCTTCCATTCTATTCTCCATTTCTTTAGAAATGTTTCCTTTGGGATTTTTATGCTATTCAACAGTTACCGACTTTGCCAGATTTCTTGGTTTATCCACATCACAGCCTTTAAGTACTGCCGTATAATACGCAATATACTGCATTGGCACCAGTGCTAACATCGGCATCATAATATCATCCATATCAGGCAGTGTTACAAGATGATTTGCTACTGCCTTATCATCAACTGTACCTTCCCTGCATATCATTGTAACTTTGGCACCTCTCGCCTTTACTTCTTTAATATTGCTTACCGTTTTTTCAAAAAGATCCGACTGGGTTGCCACCGCAATTACCGGCATATCTTCTGTTACTAATGATATTGTTCCATGCTTTAACTCCCCTGCCGCATATGATTCTGAATGTATATATGATATTTCCTTAAGTTTTAAAGAACCCTCCATACTGAGAGCATAATCAAGACCACGGCCTATATACAGCAGACTTTCAGCATTTACAAGCCTTGACGCTATAAACTGACACCTTTCTTTAAGTACAAGGATATCCTGTATTTTATCAGGAACATTCTGAAGTTCCTTTGTAAGCCTCATACATTCTTCTTTAGTTATTGCTCCCTTTGCATATGCAAGTTCAAAAGCAAGAAGATACATAACAGAAAGCTGTACGGCATATGCTTTAGTTGATGCCACCGATATTTCAGGTCCTGCATGTGTATATATTACTATATCAGATTCCCTTGCTATGGATGCACCTTTTACATTAACTATTGACATTGTTGTAGCACCTTTTTCTTTCGCAAGCTTTAGTGCTGCCAAAGTATCCGCAGTCTCACCTGACTGTGAAATAAGAATTACCAAATCTTTATCTGTTATAAGAGGATTTCTGTATCTGAATTCAGATGCTATATCTACCGTAACCTCTATCCCTGCAAGTTTTTCTATAACATATTTCCCGATAAGGCCTGCATGCATCGCAGTTCCACACGCCACAATATAGATTCTGCTATAGCTTTTTAGCATTTCCTTTGTCATGCCACTTTCTTCAAGATAAGGCATACCATCTGATATTCTTGGTGATATGGTTGTTCTAATTGATGTGGGCTGCTCATTTATCTCCTTTAACATAAAATGCTCATAACCGCCTTTTTCTGCCGCATCCAAATCCCAGTCTGCCACCTGTATCTCCTTCTTAACCGGATTTTTATGAATATCACATATATCCACACCTTTTTCAGTCAAAGTTGCTATTTCATTCTGTTCGAGCAAATAATAATTTCTTGTATACTTTAAAATTGCCGGAACATCAGATGCTATAAAATTACCATTTTCTCCAATACCTATTATAAGAGGACTGTCTTTTCTTACTGCAAATATCCTGTCAGGAAAATCCATAAACAGTATTCCAAGTGCATAAGAGCCCCTTATCTCTTTTACAACATGGGCAATCGCATCTATAGGGTCACCCTTATAATAATAGTCTAATAGTTTTAAGACTGTCTCTGTATCTGTTTCACTTTCAAAACTATATCCATGTTCAATAAGAAACTCTTTTATTTCCCTGTAATTCTCTATAATACCATTATGAACTATAGATATTCTCTCATTTCCATGAGGATGCGAATTAATATCAGAAGGTTCACCATGTGTCGCCCACCTTGTGTGACCTATTCCACAACATCCTTTAAGGCGTCCTTCTGTTTCCATTTTATCTACCAAATCCGCAAGACGTCCTTTTGTTTTTTTCACCTCTATATGACTGTTCTGTATAACAGCTATTCCTGCCGAATCATATCCTCTGTACTCCAATTTCTGAAGACCATCTATCAGTAAATCAACACAATCCTCTTTTCCTGCATAACCAACTATTCCACACATGATTATCCTCCATTTCATAAGCTATGTTATTTATAATTATCTGATACTATATCATATCTCTGCCTTAGATGTGCCTGATTTTGCATAATTTTAACATTCTGTGTCCTGCGTGCCACAAATCCTTCCAGTTTCTTCATATATTCATCTGATGTTATGGTTCCTTCCGCCACATAAGTAAGTCCTTTTTCCCAGCTTGCCGTAAGTTCAGGATTGAGAAGCTGTCGTATGGATGAATCCACAACTTCGTATATCATCTCTCCCATTTGTGTCGGAGTGACTACCTGTGTCTTTTTATTTAATGATATATATTTTATATTAACCAGTTTTTTTAGAATCTCTGCCCTTGTAGCACTGGTACCAATCCCGCTGCCTTTTATCTGTGCACGAAGCTCCTCATCCTCAATTAGCTGACCTGCATTTTCCATAGCAAGTATTATAGAACCCGAATTGTATCTTTTAGGCGGTGTAGTCTCACCTTCTTTTATTGCTAAATCATTGCAGATTAGTGTATCACCCTTTTTTACTTTTTTCAATATATCTGATATATTGCTTTCCTGCTCTTTGTTTTTCTTTATAAAAGAGTAATCCATAATCTTTAAATATCCCTGTTTTGCAAGAAGTTTAATGGATGAGGTAAATTTCTCCATATGTTTTCCATTATCTTTTACAACTACAACAGAATACTTTTGATAAACTGCCGGCTCATAAAATACTGCTAAAAATCTTCTGCATATTACTTCATATACCTTTATGGATACAGGACTCAATTTTTTCAGACTGCCTATTCCCTGTCCCGTAGGAATTATTGCATAATGGTCTGTTATTTGTTTGTCATTTACATAACGGGTAGATGATATCTTTTTCCATGAATCACCTGAAAGAATCTCTTCTGCAAATGCCTTCAATCCCGGAATATTTCTAAGTCCTGATATATTTTTTGATATTTCTTTTGCAACTGCTGTTGATAATACCCTTGCATCAGTTCTCGGATAAGTTACCAGCTTGCCTTCATATAACTCCTGTACCACTTTAAGCGTTTCATCAGGACTTATTTTAAATAACTTTGAACATTCATTCTGCAGCTCGGCAAGGTTAAATAAAAGCGGGGGATTCTTTTTTTCCTTTTTCCGCTCAACATTCTCCACTACCACCTTTACAGGTCTGTCATTACTGCATAATTCTATAAGTTCTTCTGCCTTCTCCTTATTTACAAAACCATTCTCTTTATATAAATATGGCGAACCTGCAAAATGAGAACCTTCACATACCTTCCATTCACCATCAAATGTCTCCTCATTATTATCTGCTGCCGCAAATGTACCTGTAACTTTATAAAACGGTGTTTTTACAAACTCACGTATTTCTCTTTCTCTTCTTACAATCATCCCAAGAACACAGGTCATAACTCTTCCTACTGATATTACGGTTCGGTCTTTACCAAGATAATTAGAAATACTATTTCCATATTTTAACGTAAGTGCCCTTGAGAAATTTATTCCCATCAGATAATCTTCTTTTGCTCTTAAATATGCTGCATCCGACAGATTATCGTATTCAGACAGATTTTTTGCTTCCTTCACGCCTCTTAATATTTCATCTTCCGTCTGCGAATCTATCCATACCCTTTTTCTTTTCTTGCCTTTTACTCCTGCCATCTGTTCTACAAGTCTGTATATGTATTCACCTTCTCTCCCTGAATCGGTACAGACATAAATAGTATCTACATCCTCTCTTCTTAAAAGTGATTTTACTATTTCAAACTGTTTTTTTACAGACGGTATAACTTCGTACTTAAATTTTTCCGGCAGAAATGGAATTGTATTCAATGACCATCTTTTAAGATTCTCATCATATGCCTCAGGATAGCTCATGGTAACAAGATGTCCTACACACCATGTAACTATAGAATTCTCCGACTCTATATAACCGTCGCCTCTTCTTCCATTTACCTTAAGTGCCTTTGCAAATTCCTGTGCTACACTTGGTTTTTCTGCTATATATAACGACTTTGCCATAATTTCCTCCATACCGGATTCGTACTAATATCTATCGTTAAGTTTCTTAATAAGCTCTATTATACTTGCACTATCCATAGGTTTCCCTAGTAAAAATCCCTGTATATTATCACAATTCACTTTTTTCAGATACTCATACTGTTCCTCAGTTTCCACACCTTCAGCTATGGTTTCTAATCCAAGCTGTTTTACCATCTTTATGACCGCATCCGTTATAATACCTGTTGATGTATCCGTTAAAACAGTGTCTATAAATGATTTATCTATCTTTAATGTATCTATCGGAATATTTTTAAGGTATGAAAGTGAAGAATAACCTGTTCCAAAATCATCCAGCGAAACTTTAAATCCTATTTTCCTAAGCTCTGACAATGTCTTTGTCGTAATATCAAAATCTTGTATTAATACACTTTCCGTAATTTCTATTTCCACATCAGACGGAAGCACATTTTTATCTTTTACATATTTAGTCAATAACTTTGAAAAATCCGGATCCTTAAGCTGAACCGCTGAAATATTAATGGATATCATCCCATTATACCCATAATTCATCTTCCAGTCTACAAAATCTTCCAATGCCTTTCTTATTACCCACTCACCTATATCCACAATACAACCGTTTTTTTCTGCCATAGGTATGAAATCTCCCGGATTTACAAACTCATTTTCATTGATTTTCCATCTGATTAATGCTTCCACGCCTCTTAATTCATTTCTGCCTGCGTAGTATTGTGGCTGATAGTATAGTACAAAATTCAGGTTTTCAACTGCTATCTTTAACTGTTTTTCTAACTTTACATTTTTAAGAAACTTATTTAACATTGATTCTTCAAATATGCACATGGAATTCTTACTGTTTCTTTTCACATTATACATTGCAATATCCGCACATTTAATTAACTCGGTGGCATTTAAACCTCCCTCCGGATATGATGTTATGCCTGCACTTACATTTATATATATCTCATTACCGTCACTTAATATAAATGGAGTTAACAATTTATCAGTTATATCATTATATATATCAACTATTTCATTTTCAGTTTCAGCATCATATAATGCTATGGCAAACTCATTATTACTGAATCTTCCTACTTTCACTACATGTGATGAATATTGAAGAAGTAATTTTGCAAATTTTATCAACAGCTCGTCTCCCCGTTCAAACCCAATGCTGTCATATACCACATTAAAATTATCAATATGAAGATACATTACCTGTATTCTTTTATAAATACCTCCCAATACCTTTCCAATAGCCCTGTCCAATCTCTTAATAAAATAATTTCTGTTATATACACCTGTATCTGCATCAAAATATGCCATATATTCAAGTTCAAGCTGTTTTTCTTTTTCCTTTGTTATATCCCTGAAAAAAGAAAATTTTTCAATAAGTATACCTTCTTTATCATACTTATGGGTTCCTGTATGAGCTATCCATGTAGTCCCATCTTTTATTCTATACTCAATCTCATAATTTTCTTCCTGTTTCCCCAATATTCTTTCTATCTTATCACGAAACTTTTCCCTGTCTTCTTTAAACAGAATATCTTTAAACGAACTTTCATCGTTCTCCTTGCCCTTTTCAATGCCAAATAATTCTCTCCATCTGGCTGAAGCTATAACATATCCTGTCTCATAATTTACATATCTGAATCCTTCATTGGATGTACTTGAAATAAATTCATACAAACTATTGTTTTTACTTTTTTCCATAACTAACCTCCGCTAAATTATTCCTTTGTCTGCTCATCCAACGTAAAACTGTATGCAGGAAGAAAATGTTCTATAAAATACTCTGCCTCCTCCATTTCCATTTTTTTAACTGATTTTAAAGTAGTCTCTTCTGCACTTTCAAAATCCATATTACCCATTTTTCTTTCTTCAATGCACTTTATAAGTGCTGATAGTTTATCAGCTGCTTTAACATAGCGGTAAAGCTCTGCTTTCTTTGATTCTGTCGTATAAATATTATGATACTTCTGCCTCATCTCATCAGGAAGTGATGATAAAAGCTTTTTTTGTGCCTCTTTTTCTACCTTTTTGTATGCTTCTTTTATGTTTGGTTCAAAATATTTAACCGGTGTCGGCATATCTCCCGTAATAATCTCTGTAGTATCATGAAACATTGCTGCAACGGCAACGGCATTTTCATCAATATCTTTTCCAAAATAGGTATTTCCGATAACTGCAAGTCCATGAGCTATAAATGCCGTCTCGAGACTATGCTCCGCTATATTCTCATTTATTGTATTCCGCATCAGCCCCCACCTGTTAATATACTTCATTCTGGAAAGCATTGCAAAAAAATTATTAAATTTCAAAACTGTTTCATCCTCTCTGCTTTTATAAATGATTAAAGCATTTCTCTTTGCAGACTATCCATACACAGCACAATATTAAGATTTCCGTTTCTACATCTTATTTCATCTATAAATTTCTTTTCATCTGCATTCTTTTTTATCCTGACAATATATGTCAGTTCAAACAATGAACCCATATTAGTAGTCCTTATCATATCAAGCTTTGTAGCTGATGTATATTCTGAAAACAAATCATCAAACGCACCCTGATAATTCATATTTTCAGGTATTGTTATCTTTAAAACTTTTGTATTCGCCCCAAAGCTCCCGTATTCTATTCTTCTCAGTACAAAATATACCGAACCGATAATAACCGTAGCAATTACTGCAAAAACTATATATCCCAATCCTGATGCCAGTCCAATAGACATTGCAAAAAATACTGTTGAAATATCTTTAGAATCTCCCGGCACACTTCTGAACCTTACAAGTGCAAATGCACCTGCCATAGAAAACGCCCTTGCAATATTACTTCCGACAAGCATAATGACAACCGCTACAATAGCCGGTAATAAAACAAGTGAAAATGCAAATTTAATCGAATATCTCTTGTCTTTATCACTATACATATATATAAAACTGATAACCAGACCTAAAATCAGCGATGTCAGTATTGCAATCAAAGCTGTCTGATATGAAATTGAAACTGACTGGTCTGCTGCTGTTGAAAAAACTGAATCTAACATATTATCCTCCTTTTGATTATTAAATCAATTTATTCTTCAAGTATTCTGTTCCATATTTAGAAAATGATGTTTTAAATAAACCGTTACTGTTTAATATATCCACAAGCCATAAAGGATAAGCATTAATAACTTTTATCTCCATAAGCCACTTGTCTTTATCAATAAGCTGTTCACCTTTATCATCAGAATCAAGCCGCAGATTATCCCTTCTGGTTCTTATGTTTGTATCAAATGTTATTCTGAGTTCAGGGTCATCCTTACAGAACAATGCTGCCCTGTCATATGCCAGAAAAACTTTAGGTACCGGTTTGTAATGATTCATAAAATATTCAAGTTCATTTAAAACCTGCTTATTCATATAATCTCTATACTCCGGCTGCCTGTATGTCTCTGTAAAATCGTATGCTTCCCTAAGCTTTAAAACAGTACGCCTCTTATTAACAACCCCTTTAAACTTCTTTTTTATCTCTAAAAAAACCTTTGTATCATCATCTGCCCTTCCATAGCTTCTAAGTCTGAGTTTTTCCTTATACACAGGTTTTTCAAGTGATTTCCTTATAAGTTCATCAGTGGCTGTATCATAATATATATTGCAAATTGTATAGAACCCTCCATCTGTACTAAACCCATCTTCATACATATAGTCTTTCAACTGATTTCTTATATTTTTATATACTGTTGAATCTATAATGTATTTATGCTCCACTCTACTGAAAACCTCAATAGGTGCCATAATTATTCTCCATTCTTAATGCTGACATTACTACATTATCTCCTCAAATATTTTGATTTGAAACCAAAATACACTGCCTTTACCCATCTCACTTTCAACTCCATACTCTGCATTATGCATATCCAGAATATTTCTTGCAATTGACAATCCGAGTCCCGTACCGACTACAGCTCTCTTATGATTCTTATCTGCTTTATAGTATCTCTCCCATACATATTCAAGTTCGTCCTCCGGTATTCCCCGACCTGTATCTTCCACCTCAATTCTTACTCTTCCATTCAATATCTTCTGTCTTATATAAATGAACTTCTCATGACCTGAATAATTAATAGCATTGCTGATTATGTTATATATGACCTGATACATTTTAAACTCATCGGCATCCACAAGCACATGAGACTTATAATCAAATAACAGACTGTATCCATATGGTTCTACAAGTTTTGAGTTTCTCTCCACTATTGATTTAATACTTTCTGTAAGATCATATACTTTTGTCTTAAGCTGTGCTGCTCCTGCATTTACTTTTGATATGTCTAACAGGTCATTTACCAGCAATGTAAGCCTTGTTGTTTCATCAATTATAACCTGCACATTTTCCGGTGTATTTTCACCGGGAATATCTCTCATTACTTCGGCATACCCAATTATCATCGTCAAGGGTGTTCTAAGATCATGGGAAACATTTGCTATAAGCTCCTTCTGCATTTTATCTGCTTTTGACATTTCTCTGGCTGCTTTATTAAGTGCATCAGTAAGCTCTGCTATCTCTTTATAATCTTTACCTTGAAACTCTACATCATAGTTACCTTTAGTAAGCTCTCTTGCTGTTGTGCTTATCATTTCTATGGAATGCGATATCTTCTTTGATATAACAAATGCAATCAGCATTGAAAATATCACCATCATCACTGATATACATAATAATTGTATAATCAGTGTATGCATGGTACCATACAAATGAGTATCAAAATATGCAGTTTGAAGTATACAGAATATAATAACAAGTATTGTACAAAAAATTAGCAGATACACAAACAGTTTCCATTTAATGCTTATATTATTATGCTTCAAACCTGTACCCAACTCCTCTTAAAGTAACAAGGAACTTTCTGTATTCACCCAGACTGCTTCTTAAAAGTTTAATATGAGTATCAAGTGTTCTGTCATCACCATAATAATCATATCCCCATACATCTGTTATCAACCTGCCTCTTGTAAGTGCAACTCCCCTGTTCTGTACAAAATAGAACAAAAGGTCATATTCCTTAGGTGTCATACTTACAACCGAACCATCAATAGTCACAATTCTTCCTGTAAAATCAATGTGCAGTCCTTCTTTTTCAAAAATATCATGCTGCTCATTGTTAAAATGATTCCTTGAAATAACAGCCCTCACACGCATCATAAGTTCTCTTGGTGAAAACGGCTTAACCACATAATCATCTATTCCCATTTCAAATCCATGAATTTTATCGTATTCCTCACCACGTGCAGAAAGCATTATTATTGGTATTTTTTTGTTTTTTCTTATCCTCTCACATACTGAAAATCCATCCATTTCAGGCATCATAATATCCAGTATTATTAAATCAAAATCTTCTTTTTCACACATTTCCAAAGCTTGTATTCCATCAGATGCCTCTTTTATCCTAAATCCCTCGAATTCCCCATATTTTCTGATAAGAGTCCTGATTTTTTCTTCATCATCTACAATCAAAATATTATACATATTTCCTATGCTCCTGTTTAATCTGTTGCATAATGTAGTATGGTGCAAAAATATCCCATATCATAACTTTTACTATTTTTATTGAAAAATTTTATAAAATATTATACAATATACACATATGATTATTAACAAACCTATTATATCCGCGAAAGGGGCTAATGTCAATGAATATTAATGATATGAAAGTGCTTGTTTGTGATGATTCTATTCTATCACGAAAAAAATTGAAAGACTGCATTGTTGCACTTGGATGCAAAGAAATCTACGAGGCTGCTGACGGCGAAGAAGCCGTTGAAAAGTTCAAAGAGCATCGACCTGATCTTGTATTTATGGATATTGTAATGCCAAAAAAAGATGGTATTGGTGCTGTAACTGAAATACTTGAAGTTGACAATAATGCAAAAGTAGTTATGGCTTCATCTGTTGGTACACAGTCATTCTTAAAAGATGCAATAAAAGCAGGTGCATATGATTTCCTGCAGAAGCCTTTAGATCCTGAACAGGTTAAACGTATTATAAATAATATTTCTACTCAAGGAGGAAATTAAATGTTTACACAATTTTTTGGTAACTATCTGTTAAATCAGAATCTTGTAACACCTGAACAGCTTATTGATGGTCTTCAGGCAAAAAATAATACCCGTATGAAACTGGGAGTGCTTGCCATAAATGCCGGATATATGACTGCCAGTCAGGTTGAAATGGTTCATATGAAACAGAGTACTATGGATAAACGTTTTGGTGACATAGCCATTGAATGTGGTTTTGTTACCTCTGAACAGATTGACGAATTACTAAGCCAGCAGCCACAGGGATATCTTCTTTTAGGTCAGGCATTTGTTGATAAAGGATATATGACAAATGCAGAGTTTGAAGATGCAATACGTACATACAAAGAAAAATACTCTCTTTCAGATAATGATTTAAATGAAGGCGAAGATTCTAAATCAGATGTAATGATAGACTCTCTTATTGATTTATCCGACATGCCCAATTCCGGACTTTACAAACAATATATTGTACTTATGATGAATAATCTTATCCGTTTTACCGGTGATGATTATACTCCTCTGGAACCTGAATTTAAGATTGATTCAGATTCCGAGGTTTATATTACTACACAGGATATTACAGGTGAGTTTAATGTAAAAACCGGATTAATTGCTGATGAAAAAACTTTAATCGACTTTGCATGCAGATATGCGGGTGAAGAACTCACAGAAATGGACGAATACGTTGATGCTGCTGCATGTGACTTTATGAATCTTCATAACGGACTTTTTACCGTCAATGTATCTAATGAACATGAAATAGAGCTTAAACTTACTCCTCCTTCTACGGTTAAAGGTGTAAATTCTGAAGATATAAACGATATTATTGTTCTTCCTGTACAATATCCATTTGGAATTATAAAATTCCTTATTACAAAATAAAATATATTTATTATATTACAAGACTGCTGTACTAATGATTGAAAAATCAAAGGGCTGCAGTCTCTTTTTTCTATAAAATATAATTATTAAGGTTAATATTTTTAAGTTGAAGATTATGCAATGTAATGATATATTTATCTATAAGATAAATGCATGACATTATTTTATATGTTATGACAGAATGGAGGAAAAAATGAGAAGAGACATTAATCCTATTAAGAAAGGATTAAGAATTATTATTGTGGGGTGCGGCAAAGTTGGCACAACCCTGATTGAACAACTTGTAAAAGAGGGACATGATATAACAATTATTGATAAAAATCCACAGGCGGTTCAGACTATGTCCGACCTTTATGATATAATGGGACTTGTAGGCAACGGAGCCAGCTATAGTGTACAGATGGAAGCCGGTATAGAGGATACTGACCTTATAATTGCAGTAACAGATTCCGATGAGCTTAACCTTTTGTGCTGTACAGTCGCAAGACGTGTGGGACATTGTTCTGCCATTGCAAGAGTACGTACTCCTGACTACAGCAGAGAAGTAGGATATCTTCGTGAAAAACTTGGTCTTGCCATGATTATTAATCCTGAACTTGAAGCAGCGAAGGAAGTTGCAAGAATATTATACCTTCCTACTGCCCTTGAAGTAAATACCTTTGCCCACGGTCAGGCTGAACTTATAAAATTAATTGTACCTGAAAATAATATACTTGATGGTATTGCCATTTCGGAGTTAAGTAAGACTATTCCCCTTAATTTTCTTATCTGTGCTATTGAACGTAATGGTGAAGTCCATATTCCATCTGGTAATTTTGTATTATTAAAGGGTGATCTTGTATCCTTTGTTGCATCAAGAAAAGATACAAGGGAATTTCTTGAAAAAATAGGATTCAAAACAAACCGTGTTAAAAATACTATGATTATCGGCGGAGGTAAAGCTGCTTACTATCTTGCAAAGCAGCTTATCAATATGGGAATATCTGTAAAAATCATAGAAAAAGACAAAGAAAGATGTGAAGAACTCAGTATATCGCTTCCGAAAGCAATTATAATAAATGGTGACGGAACCGATGAAGAACTTCTACACGAAGAAGGATTACAATATACGGAATCATTTGTTCCTTTAACTGGAATTGATGAAGAGAACATTTTGCTGACACTGCATGCAAAAAGCATATCAAAAGCAAAAGTCATAACAAAGATAAACCGTATAACATTTAAAGATGTAATCAGCAAACTTGACTTGGGAAGTGTGGTATATCCCAGATATATCACTTCTGAAGCTATTATTGCATATGTACGTGCCAAGAAAAATTCTATGAATAGTAATATTGAAACCCTGTATCATATGTTTGATTCCAGAGTCGAAGCTATTGAATTCCTTGTAGACAAAACTTCATCCATAACCGATACACCTATTATGGACTTGTCACTTAAAGATAATCTCTTGATTTCTTTTATTAACAGGAACGGTTCCATAATCATTCCGAGCGGTAATGACTGCATAAAGACGGGTGATACGGTAATGATTGTAACTACACATTCAGGATTTAATGATATACAGGATATACTTAAATAGAAAGGACTATCATGAACAACTCAATTATCAAATACATTCTTGGGCAGGTTCTCAAATTTGAGGCTGTATTAATGCTTCTGCCATGTATAGTAGCCATAATATATACGGAAAGTGAAGGATTATGTTATCTTATTACTGCACTTGTATGTGGTGCATTTGGAGTCATTATGACTGCAAAAAAACCGGAAAACTTTGTTATTTATTTAAAGGAAGGATGTATTGCCACTTCATTAAGCTGGATATTTCTAAGCTTTTTTGGCTGTGTTCCATTTATGCTGACAGGCGAAATCCCTCATCTTGCAGATGCACTTTTTGAGACAATTTCAGGTTTCACAACTACCGGTGCAAGCATACTAAGTGATGTTGAATCACTATCATATACCAGCATTTTTTGGCGGAGTTTTACTCATTGGATTGGCGGTATGGGTGTGCTTGTATTCCTGCTTGCCATAATACCACTAAGTGGCGGCTCCAACATCAATCTAATGCGTGCAGAAAGCCCGGGACCGTCTGTGGGTAAACTTGTTCCTAAAATTAAATACACGGCAAGACTCTTGTATATTATATATTTTGGTCTTACCATAGTTGAAATAGTACTTCTGCTATTGGGAAAAATGCCTGTATTTGATGCGATAACAACCTCATTTGGTACTGCCGGAACAGGAGGATTCGGAATTAAAAATGACAGTCTTGCCGGCTATTCCTCATATATTCAATGGATTGTAACCATATTTATGATATTGTTTGGAGTGAATTTTAATGCTTTTTACTTTATACTGTTTAGCAGATTTAAAAAAGCATTTGCAATGGAGGAGGTAAGATATTACTTCATAATTATATTTACTTCAATAGCTGTCATATTTTTTAATATATATAGTAGTATTAAAAACGTTGCGGATGCATTGCTCCACTCATCCTTTCAGGTTGCATCCATTATAACTACCACCGGCTACTCAACCGTTGATTTTGATTTGTGGCCTCAAACCTCAAAAACCATTCTCGTCATGCTGATGTTTATAGGTGCATGTGCAGGAAGTACCGGAGGCGGTATAAAAGTATCAAGGTTTGTTATAATGATTAAAACTATTATTAAAGAATTAAACTCTTACATACACCCAAAGAGCATTAAGAAGATAAAAATGGATGGAAAGCCCGTTGAACACGAAGTTGTCAGAGCGATAAATGTATATTTTATAACATTTATGATAATTTTTTCTGTTTCAATTTTTGCAATATCCTTTGAAGATAAAGACCTTATTACAAACTTCACTGCCGTTACAGCCACTATTAACAATATAGGTCCCGGTCTCGGAATGGTAGGTCCAACCTGTAATTTTGGGCATTTTAATGTTTTCTCTAAATTTGTGCTTATGTTCGATATGCTTGCCGGACGTCTGGAACTGTTTCCTCTTCTGATTTTGTTCCACCCTACCGCCTGGAAAGATATGATAGAAAAGAAAATAAAGTACTCTAAAATGTAGTAAGAACTCATTTAATTTCAAAACGGTGTCGGGAATTGTAATCCTGACACCGTTATTTTTCTACTTTTTCAAATGAATAAACTGTCTTGCAAATATTGATAATATTACCATAAACAAACCAATTACAATCAGATAATGTTTCTCATTAATGCTCCCTGTCTGCATCGTAAACAAATAGATTTTTCCTAACTTATCCTTTCCGGCTCCAAAATTCGCTTCATAATATATAAGAGGTATCATATATGCAAACACTACCTGATCAGTTACAGAAAATACCAGCATACCCATACCTCCCAAAAATATGGAATTTGCCATAAGCGTATATAATATTTTTCCAAAATCGAAACTGCAGTTTCCGGCTTTCAGATAGAATAAAAATATAATACCCAGCACTACAAAAATCAAAACCGACTGCATCGTCCTGATAATATGAAGTAAAAATACGGGGGTTTTCTTACTATATATTAAATCCCTTATATCCTTGTTCATATCCGGTGAAAATACAGGAATCATCATTATTATTCCGAAAAGGGACAGATATACTTCTATGACTTTTGCAGTCTGGTTTTGTAAAAGATTTTTCGTACCCATAAAAAATGGCGATAATATTATCATTAAAATGCAGACTGCTGTATAAGGAAGCAGATTATGCTTTAAATTCACTGATAATATCTTTAAGCTTTTTTCCATTTTTTAATTCCTCCCCTTCTCTTAATGCTATATACCAGAATTGTCAATACCACAAAAATAATGCTTAAAGCTGAATACAGACATCTGTTTTTTATAAGTTGGGGAATCATTTCATTAAATGCTTCATATCTTCCTAAAGAATTAAATCTCGGAATATAATTCCAACCCACATGCTCTAAAAATGCTCCGTCTAATGCCATAAAAAGGGAAACAAACCAAATCACTCCACTTACAAGAACAGCAAATATATTTTTCGTAAACTCCGTTATAAGATATGCAAGTGATGAAACAAACAGCATTGTAGGTAACAGCCATAACACACAATATTTTATATATGCAAAATAATCAGGAGACACACCTGCTGCATCTGCAATATATAACGACTGTGTAAGTGCAAATACTGATACAAAAATCAGTGGTATGAACATCATTACAACCATTGATGCATAACGTGATAAAACCATAACAGTTGATGACATTTTCTTAGAATATATAACATCAGATACCTTGCTTCTTTTTTCTTTAATTACCCTCGTTATTGCAAAAAATGCCGGAAGAATACCTAATATAATTCCCAAATAATCACTGAACAGCCTTGCATATGCATTTGTAACCTTATCCTCATGCAAAATATCCTCATATTCCTTGAGAGCCTGCTCATATGTTTTAGGCACTATTCCATGTTTTATTAGCTGTGCAGGCTCATAATCACTGCCCCTTCCTATTATTTCCGACACCTTCTCCATAATATTTTCAAACTCATCATAACTCAATTCATCTGATACTTCTATTCCAAATGGTACTGCTTCCTCTTCCACATAGTTCCCATTTTCA
This sequence comes from Lachnospiraceae bacterium, assembly GCA_014799465.1. Classification (GTDB taxonomy): domain Bacteria; phylum Bacillota; class Clostridia; order Lachnospirales; family Lachnospiraceae; genus UBA2821. The sequence continues at coordinate 25,085 of JAAVHZ010000052.1, forward strand.
TCATAAGATACTGATAATCCTTCCACATATTTATCATATTCTGCCTTCCACTCCTCCTCTTTCATTCCTGTAAGCTCCGAAATATATTCCGAAATTTTTTTTAGTTCGGAATCCGATAAGGTAACTTCTTTATAAAATCCTATGGGATATGTTACAAAATGCTCTCCACTATAATCTCTAATCAAATCTTCCAGTGTTCTATTCATGATTACTTTTTTATCATCAGAATATGTCCATTCGTAATCATCCTGTCCTTCTTTTGGTTTTTTCAGTGTACTTTCATCCATATTTGTTACATAAAAAAGAAACAATATTATTATATAAGCATAGAATACTATACTTTTAAGCCACATCTTACACTCTTTTATAAACAGACTTCCGAACATATTATTTCACATCCTTTCCATCCATCATATACAGATATGCATCCTCTACATTAGGTTCTGCCTGCTCTGCACCCTCAAACGGTTTTTCATTTGCTACAAACCTGACATCCGCATGACTTCCGTGACTAAGCATACCTGTCACTATATAATCTTTTTTAATACTCTCCAATTCAAGTTTTGACACATCCGCAGTAAAGATTTTACCCTCAGCTCTTTTTAACATGTCTTCAACCGTTCCATTGTATTTAATGGTTCCCTCATCCAATATGGCTATATTCTCACATGTTGCCTCTATATCTCCTACTATATGGGTTGAAAGTATTACTATTCTGTCCTCCGCTATCTCACACAGAAGATTACGGAATCTTACCCTTTCTTCCGGGTCAAGTCCTGCCGTCGGTTCATCTACTATAAGAACTTTGGGATTGTTTAAGATTGCCTGTGCTATTCCAAGCCTCCTTCTCATACCGCCTGACATTGCTTTTACCTTTGTTTTATGGTTATTCATCAAATTAACTCTTTCTAAAAGTTCAGGTATCCTTTCCTTTCTTTCACGCTTAGACAGACCTGACAATGTTCCAAGATAATCCATTGCCTCATATACCCCCATATTTCCATACATTGAAAAATCCTGTGGAAGATACCCTGTCATACTCCTTATTGCAGCCCTGTCTTTTATATTGACTCCACATACGGTCACTTTACCATCAGTGGCACTATGTAACGTTGCCAATATCTTCATAAGTGTAGTCTTTCCTGCACCATTTCTTCCTAATAATCCGAACATTCCCTTGGGAATTTCCATTGTTACATCTTTTAAAGCATGTTTCTTTCCATAATACTTATTTACATTTTCAAGCGTTATATTTGCTTCCATAATGTTCCTCCATTTCATATCTACATTATCTTTACACCCAGATATTAATTCAAAAATATCTACTATTTCACTATAATATGAATTTTCCACATATTTCAAATACATATAAAATATGCTGCTGCTATGGCACCTCCATTTATAGAATTAATAAGTTCAATATTTCCACCATGTTTTTTGCAAAGTGTCTCACATATGGCAAGTCCTAACCCGAAATGATTTTTTTCAGTAGTGAAATATGGTCTTGATGCTTTATAAAGTGTATCTTTAGAAAATCCTTTTCCATCATCTTTTACATACAGATATAAAGTGTCATCTTCTGCCTCTATAGACACTTCAATATTTTCCACTGCATATCTTAAGGCATTAGATACAAGATTATCTGCCACCTCATTAATAAGATTAATATCACAAAACATTTCTCTTTTATCATTTTTATAATGTACCTTTATAGATATATTGTCATTTGACATTCCTTCTGCACCTGATTTTAACTGTTCTGCAATGCTTTGAAATGACATCTTCTTTTTATCCACACTCCACTCTTCCATGGAATGAATTTCCTTCATGGTCAGCGAAAATCTTTCAGCCCTGTCTGCCTGAATTAAAAATGTGTTTAATATTTCTTCCAATTTTTCTTCTGACAATGAGCCTGATTCATAAAATTCAAGAAGCATCTGTGCATATCCTTTTATTATGGTAACAGGTGTCCTTATATCATGTGCAAATGCCGCATTCAACTGTCTTTGTGCTTCTATAAGCTCCCATGTTTTTTTCTGATTATCTATCAGCTTAAGGCGCATGTCATTAAATGCCCGGCATATATCTCCCATTTCATCCATACTTATATAACTACATTCAAAGCTCAAATCATTCCTGCCTATATACTCTGCCTCCTGCTTAAGTATTGATATAGGTTCTTCCAATATTCTCTTATAATATTGTCTGACAAGCATTATAACTGATATTACCACACATAATATAATTGAAATCACTTCAATTATATCTACAAGTTTAATCTGCTTTACAGCCTTTATAGTCATACTATCGCTTGTGAAAACCATTGTTCTGTTTCTGACAAATTTTACCGGAACACCATTTACATCTGCTATAATTATTTTCCATTTTTCAAAAAAAGAAAATAAAATTATTCCACTCAAAAATGCTGCCAACAATGCTATTAAAGTATATAATATTAATGATTTTTTTAACGTCATTTTTATTCTCAAATTACCCATTTGTATCCCACTCCCCATACTGTCTCAATAACATTTTTATCTGTCTTATCTGCAAATTTGCTTCTTATTCTTCGTATATGTTCTGTTATGATACTACTGTCACCATCTTTATCAAATCCCCACAGATTTTCATATATAGTATCTTTATCAAATATCCTCCCTTTATTGCTGCTTAAAAGCTCAATAATTGCAAATTCCGTCTTGGTAAAAGTAATATTTTCCTCTCCTATACTTACAATTCTGTTATCATAATCAATAGCCAGATTGCCGACTAAATACACTCTTGTTTTATCTCTGCCCCTTTCCTCTCTTCTTAAGTGTGCCATTATTCTTGCATTAAGTTCTCCCATACTAAAAGGTTTAATAATATAATCATCCCCTCCTGCCATAAGACCATTTATCTTATCCTGTTCTTCAATCTTTGCAGTAAGAAATACTATCGGAACATTTATATGACTTCTTATCTTTTTGCAAACTTCAATTCCATCCATCTCAGGCATATTAATATCTAAAAGAATCAAATCAGGATTGACTGTAAGCTGATTTATTGCCTCTTTACCTGTAGATGCTGTATATACAAGGTAATCCAATAAACCAAAATAATCTTTAAGCATTTTTATTATATCTTCATCATCATCAACAATTAATAATTTATATTTCACTTTAGAATAACTCCTTTACTTTTTGCTATTACTTCGGCGGTTATATAGCCGAAGTAATATCTTAACATGATTACATTATCATACATAATTATCTACAAATTATCTACAAAAAAACTACCGCACATAGACTTTTATCTATGTGCGGTAAAACATTTTAATCTACATTTCACTCATCAGCATCTGTTGAAGCTCATATGCTTCTAATGCCTTTTTTGATACAGGTCCAATCTTGCCTGTAGTATTTATATTAGAGTTATACTCTCTTCTTGCCTGAGCTTTTAAAAAATGGATTTTCTCGATATCTTTCTGACGTTTTTTATTTTTTTCTAATCTTTCTACTCTCAGCTTTTCCATTGTTTTTTTCCATGTTTTATAATCCTGAGTATCGTAGAGTGTTGCTGAATTCTGAATTTCCATACACCATTCATCCCTTTCCACACCTTATATACAATTATATCGGCATGTATCAGAATCTTATTAATGGTATATTCATCAACTATTATTGGTATGTAACACCTGATTTTTTAGAAAATAATTCTAACCATTTTTTTCTGCTTGAAAGAGATAACTTATATTTTTTATCCTTTCCCTTTTCAGCATTAAATGCAGTTATGGTAACACCAAACGGTAAAAGTGGTCCTATGAAGGATTTTTTAATTGCCTTAATATCAGAATACTTTATACTGAAATTTGATGAACCAAGTATTCCGCTAAAAAATACTATCCTCTGATTGGTAAAATAATAATGACCTCTGACCTGATCTATATAAATCGGATAATAGTCACCTCTTACTGTATCTTCAAGATAATCGCCTTCATCCATAAGTTCATTTTCCAGTAACCAGCTTTCCAGCTCTTTAACCTTTGCTTCTGGTAAATTCATTATTAATCTCCTTTTTATGTTTATGTAAAATATTTATTTTTATCAATATTTCAATCTCCTCCGATATCCAATATTTATAATTTATTAAAATAGTTACGCAGTACATCCCCATGCATCTGCTAATCTATTCATATTACATATAAGTAATGCCAATTTTTAAAATTATAAATCTGAATATAAAACTATGGATATTTTGTAATTGAAACAATATACAAAATATATTATAATAACAGTACTGTTAATTCTATACTAATTCATATTTCTATAATTTTCAATAGGTTAACCGCATAACCCATTACAAATATTAAACATTCTTTTTGTGTAATATTGCTTATATCTCATTTTTTATTATCTCGTTTTACTAATACTACAACAATTTCAATTTAATCCTCTGTCTATTTTGCACAATATTTTAAATCACGAAAAAAGAGACAAAAACACCGCAAATATCGGTTTTTCTTGTCTCTTTAAGTGTCGAAAATGGAAATATCAAAAATATATTGTACTTGTCAGTACATTGTACTTATCAGTACAGTTATGTCTATATTAGTTCATTATTCCAAAAAAGGCAATAAGTTAATCGCATAACCCATTACAAACATTATGTCTTATTTTTGTATAATATTACCAATAACTTTTTTTACGCTATTTCTTTTTACTAATGTTACCGGCAATTTTAATGTAACTCCCTGTTTATTCTTCTCCTTTAAATTTTTAATCATTTCAACAGCCCTTCTTGCCATTTCCTGCTCATCCTGATGTATGGTGGTAAGCGAAGGATAAATCATTTCACAAATAGGTGAATCATCAAATCCTGCCACTGATATATCCTCTGGAATTCTAACACCATTTTCCTGCAAAAACTGCATTAATTCAATGGCATAATAATCTGATGCCAAAAAGATTGCTGTGTATTCCTTTAAACGGCTAAGGTTCTCACTGTAATACTTTCTTCTGGCACCCTTTTCCATAGGAATCATCATAAAATCTACTTCTTCCTTCATCCCATCTTTAAATCCCTGATATCTTTCCGCATCCATACAAACATTATTATCAGAAATAAAAAGTACCCTCCTGTGCCCAAGACTGCAAAAATATCTTGCCATCTGAAATCCGCCATCATAATTATCAATTATCATATTACAAAAACTTCCCTGCTCATTTAAATACCCATGATATACAACAAAAGGAATCCTTATTGAATCTCTTAATTTTTTATATTCCTTTTCACAAAATCCTATAATTACCATTCCCTCCATATTCCACATGGATGCAAAACTAAAAATCTCATTAAAGTCATTTGTGGTTCTTACCATCATAAAAAATCCTGCCTTATCTATTTCTTCCGACAAATAATTAAGTGCTGATGACATATATAAATCATCCAGTACGTGTGACCCATATTTTTTATGGCTTCTTATCACAACTCCTATTATCTTTGAACTATTCTGTGCCAGTAATATTCCTGCCATGCTTGGTATATACTGTCTTTCCTCTAAAAGCTTCTGTACCCGCTTAACTGTCTTATCTGATATTTTAGCTGTTTTACCATGAATCACATTAGATACTGTGGCCGTACTGACTCCAAGTTCATTCGCTATATCTATAATTCTAACTCTCTCGCTCTTCATAATTTCTCCTTACAAACAAATTCTGCTGTAAATTCAATTTTTCAGACTTATCATCCAATTCTTACGTCTAAACACTACTATAGTAATCAACAAGCGTACACACTCCTCTAAAGAGAGGATAAAATATACATATGGAATAGATAAATTCCATATAAACGCTGCCATTAATCCTAAAGGCACACCAAATCCCCAAGTACCTATAAAATCAATCAACATTACATACTTCGTCTTTCCTCCGCTCCTTATTATACCTCCGCCAAGAATCATATTCTGTACCTTTACTGGTGCAATAACGGCAAATGCAATTAAAATCTGTACTGCAATATCCTTAACATTACTTCCGACATTATAAATCTGTACATAAAATCTGCTGACTAGAATCAGTACGACCGATAAAACAATAGACCCATACAATCCATATAGCATAAGCTTTTTGGAATCCTTATATGCTTTGTCATATAATTCGCTTCCCAAATATTTTCCAATTAATATTCCTGCTGCCTGTGAAACACCACTTAGTGCACCTATAAACAACACCTGAACCGGTACTGTAAGAGTCATTGCAGCACATTCAGCAGTACCAATATGACCATATATTCCGGTATATACATTTTCACCAAGACTCCATAAAAACTCACATGTAAGAATAGGCAGTAAAATACTGATATATTGTTTTCCTGCACTTTTATTTAATCTTATTGCAAACTCTAATTTCAGATTCTTTTTCCTATAATATCTAAAGAACATATAAATTGTCAAAATACATCCTGCAATCTGTGAAATCACGGTTGCAAGTGCGGCACCTGTAACTCCCATCTTTGGAAATCCTAAATTTCCGAAAATCAGGACATAATTAAGCCCCGTATTTATTACTGCAGATGCTATTCCTGCATAAAGTGGCAAATGTGCCGCCTCAATACATCTCATTAGTGTCGAAAAAAGTGTACATGCTGCTATTGGAATAAATGAAGCTGACAATATAATTAAATATTTTGCCGCCACTTTCTTTACGGCAGCATCATTTGTATATATTCCCATAATGTGAGCAGGAAACAATATACATAACAAAGTAAATAAAACTGCCAATGTCATTGCCACAATTATATTAAGGAAAAAACTTCTGCTGACCTCTCTCATATCCTTTTTCCCAATGTATTGTGCAATCATAATACCTGCTGCTACTGCAACAGCTGATACCAATACACTGAATATTGAAGAAAATTTTGCTCCGAGTCCTATTCCTGCTATATTGGTACTTCCAAGCTGCCCTGTCATAATCTGATCCACTACACTGAATGAAGACTGTAGAAGTGACTGCAAAGTTACAGGAATTGCAATCTTCATTACAACTTTATAAAATGGTATTTCTTTTTTCATTTACTGTTCCTCCATAATATTTTATAATCCTGTCTTTCATAAAATACTAATTCAGATACAGTATATATTCAAGAAGTTAAATGCATAACTTGATACAAAACTCACAACTTGATTTTGTATAAAATAACAAATTTTTTATCGGACACTATTACGTTTCACCAATGTTACGGGTAACTTTATCGTCATTCCCGATTCATTATGATTCTTTAGTTTTTTTAACATATCTATTGCAAGGTCGGCTCTTAACCTTCCATCCTGTCGTATTGTTGTAAGTGAGGGCCGCACCATTTCACATACAGGGCAATCATCAAATCCCGCAACTGATATTTCTTCCGGAATTCTAATACCCTGATCCATAAGGAACTGCATTATATCAATTGCATAATAATCTGAAACTGAAAAGATTGCAGAGTACTTCTTTAATCTGCTAAGATTATCAAGATAATACCTACTTCTATCCTCTTTTTCCATTGGAATAATCATAAAATCCACATCTTCGCCTTCCATCCCTGCTTTAAATCCCTGAAACCTTTCCAAATCCATACATACATCATTATCCGAAATACAAAGCACTTTACGGTGTCCAAGACTGTGAAAATACCTTCCCATCTGATAACCGCCATCATAATTGTCAATAATCAGATTACATAATCTTCCTTGCTCTGTTATATATCCATCATATACAACAAAAGGAATTCTCATGGTATCTCTTAATTTTTTGTATTCCTGCTCACAAAAACCTATGATTACCAACCCTTCCATATTCCATATAGATGCAAAACGTGTAATCTGATTATAGTCATTTGTAGTCTTAACCATCATAAAATATCCTGCCTTCTCTATTTCTTCTGACAAAAAATTAAGTGATGATGAAATAAATGCATCCTCTAGCACATGTGACTCATATTTTTCATGGTTATTTATTACAACACCTATTATTCCTGAATTATTCTGTGCCAGCAATATCTCTGCCATACCCGGCATATACTGCCTTTTCTCTATAAGTTCCTGTACCCTCTTAATCGTCTCATCTGACATCTTTGAGGTTTTTCCATGTATAACATTCGACACGGTAGCTGTACTTAATCCCAGTTCTTCTGCAATATCTGCAATTCTTACTCTGTTCTTATCCATATCCTCACTTCTCTATACTTTTAAATGTGCACCATCATAAAACGCCCTGATTTCAAATAATTTGTCTAAAACCCAATATGGTATCATTGTTCCTTCTGATTCCATTCTCAATACTTCTTCTTTATCTGCCCACTTTACATTCTGTACCTCTTCTTCCTGTAGTTTTAATTCTGAAATATCAACTTCCTGTTCTATTATATAATAATCATCAAATCCCTGCGGAAAATTTATTGTAAAAAATGGTCTGATGCCTGACAAATCTATTTTCAGACCTATTTCTTCAAAAGTTTCTCTTTCTGCTGCCATTCTGCTATCCTCTCCTGACAGTGCAGAACCTCCTACCGTAACATCCCACATATTGGGCCAGCCACTTTTAAATGGCTGTCTTTGCTGAATAAGTAATTGATTTTTGCTGTTAAAAATGCATACATGTATAACAAGATGATATTCACCTTTATTCATTACATCACCACGTCTGTGTATCCTTCCTGCGGGCATCCTGTTTTCATCATACAAATCCCATATTTCATTTGATGTATTTTCCATTTTATCCATATCATTTTGTCTCCTATATATTATTTGCCGGCAAAATTATTTTACCAAATAAACTAATAAAATGGTAGACTTGTATTTAAGATTATTGTATAATGTATAATGTAGTGTGCCTAGAATCAAGTCCTAAGGCACTTTTTTTATTTTCAGTACACTAAAATTCATATTTATCAAATGGTTCAGCCAATACTTTTCTTCCTATCAATGTAATTGCCTGCTTAGGACAATTATTAATACATCGGTAGCACATAGGGCATTTTCCATATACCATAATCTTTGATTTTTCTAATGTTATATTATGCATTGGACATAGTGAACTGCATTTTCCACATAAAATACATTTTGACTCATCAATTTTTAGTTTATCTGAATATTTTCTCGTTTTATTATAAAAATAAAGACGTTGCCCAAGCAATCCTGCAATATGATGCAAAATGCCAAGCCCCTCCTTCGGCAGTTTATTGTTTTTATAAGCTGCAGCAGTTTTATCAATTTTCTGCTTTGTCTGTTCTACTATCCTTAGATTATCTTCTTCAGATTTCTTTAAAGCCTTGAAATCTAAAATACAATCCGGCATTTTCAAATGCAGACCGCCTATAACAGATGCACCATACCGTTTAAATAATCTTCCGGCTACTCCTGCCCCGTCCCCGCTAAAAGCTGCCATAGTACAAATAATAATAATTTTTTTATTCTTCCACAATTCTGCATGGCTACTAATAAAATCAGAAACTATTTTAGGAAGATTACTATAGTAAACAGGATAACCAAATATAATCTCATCTTCTGTTTGGGTTGCTTCCAAAGCTTCAGGCTGTTCAATTGAAAATATGTTTTTTGATTCACCAATCTTTTTTGCAAAATATTCTACACAAAATTTAGTATTTCTCGTACCACTAAAATATAAAAATATCATTGCTGCCCCCTTGTAAGTGCTTTTTCAATAGCTTTTTCAATAACAAGGCTGGAATTTGTTGCACCGCTAACAGCATCTATACTTATGTTCTGCTCCAATATAATGCTGTTTGTAATGTTTTCAGCCTCTCTCCCCCCCGCTCATTACGATGTTCTAATATATCAATATCTGTAATTTTATGAGATAATATCGTTACCTTCACCTTCGCATATATATATCCCGCATCATGTTCTCCTATATATGTACCATCTTCTATAAACTCTGTATCAACATCTTTTATAACTATATTTTTAATATTTTCCTGATACTGTATGAAATCTACTAAATAGCATCCTATATGAATTAAAGCAAAAATGCATACAAAACATGCACTGAAAAATGTACTTTATGCTGCCTATTAAATTTTCTTAATAGTAAACATGATATTTCTGTAAATAAAATTAGGAATGTTAATAAAATACCACTTATAATTAACCACAAACTCCTATTTTCCCAGATATGAACCGTCAAAACAATATGTAACAAAATAATTGCAATTAATGCAATACCTGTTAATCTGTGAAATACAAGGCTTAAATGTATTTTCTTTACTTTTTTCAATTTGTACAAACATAATATAACAATACACAATACTGCCAAATATCCTAATACCATGATTCCTCCTAATTTGTAACAGAACTGATAATAAGTTCAAATCCCTGCTCCATATATTTCTTACTTGGCATATGAATCTGATTTTCAATATAATACTGCTTCTTATGTGAAAAGAGTATCGTCTGCCCTATACTTGACCATAAATGAAATACTGCAACATACAAATTCAAATCTACTCTTACAATACCTTGACTCATTCCCATTTTCAGCAAAGCAATAATCATTTCATTCAATTCCTCACCAACTTTGTATATTTCAAATAAAATATCCTGTTTGTCATTTTTCATTGTATGATAAGAAATTTTACCAAGCATTGCTTCAAACAGTACCGGGGCATTCTCATACAAATTAACCATACAGTTACATATATCATGATAACAGGAATAAAAATCATTATTTTTGTGAATACAGGCTGACAGCTCTTCTTTCATTTTATACATATACCTGCATATAATTACAGACATAATTTCATCTATATTTTTATAATAATTGTAGATTGTTCCCTGACTGAATCCTGTTTTCTTAATTATATCCCTCATACTGACTTGTTCCAGCGATTTTTCTGACAAAACTTCGAGAGTGCAGTCAATTATATAATTATTACGCTCCTCTTTATATGCAGAGTTTACTTTTGGCATATTTCCTCCCTTAAAATGACATAGTGTCATTTTTATTTTTTAGTGTACCATACACAGCAGATAATGTCAACTTCCGGCAAATTATCTTCCTAAATAAAAACAAGGCAATTACCTGTCAATAAGATAAATGCCTTGCTTATGAATATTATATTTTTTATTTTATGAAACAGTGTAATTTCTGTTATCTTCCGGATTCCAGCCTTCTACAGAAACAACTATTCCATAATCCTTAATATCTTTTTGTAATAAATAATCCTTCTTATCTAAATAGAAAAATTTTAGAAGTTTGCTTTTTGAAGTTACAGGGATGTTTTCAGGTGACGATAACAGGCCGCCCAGCCATCTTCCGTTGCAATCTGCCCTTACAGTTACTATATTTCCTGTAATAAAACCCTTTATATCCTCCACCAGCTCATCCCAGTCATCTTCATAATAATGGCTGTGCCAATTACAAAAATACAAGGTAAATTCATCATCCCATGAAATATATATATGTTCATCATAATATGGATTCCGGATTTTTATTTCTCTTTCTTCTGTATAATATATTTCAAGCTGATATTCTTTTAAATCTTCTGTAAGAATCGGAATATACTTTTCCAACTTTACTTCATTTACAGTATCTACCAGCACCGCTACTTCACTACATCCTGACAGATTTTCATGTGTAGGTTCTATATAGTGATATCCGTCACGTACTTCATACAATCTTATATTGCCTGTCCTGCTGTCCTTATCAACAGAAACAACCAAATCAAACACTGTCTCCGGATATTTTTCTTCAATCTGCTGCTTTAATCCCAAATAAGCAGAAATTATTTTTTTCTCTAACATTTCGCAACTGTCATCCGTAAAAAACAGTTCATTCCCTTGCCATTCCAAATCTGTTAAATCCTTGCCATATTCTGTCACATTATCTACATGTATTCCACAGAAATTTTCTAAAACCCAAAAGTAATTTCCATCCAGTGTTTTCATTTTTTTAATATTAACAGAACAATCGGGTTGAACTCCACACCTGTATACTCTTGTAATCAGCCGCTCCATTATAAAATTGCATTCCATATGACATTTTCTCCTTTATGTTATTCGCTCATTATAAAATCAATTCAAATTCATCAGTCATCTCTCTTAGCACATGTTAAGTCAATCTCATCAATCAAAAATTCCACTCTAATATGCTTTTTAAATGTAGTTTTGAGAGCAACACGATTGTCCCATCTTGTTTTTCTTTGCCCAAACCAGTCACATATAAATTTAGATGTAAAAAAATACAACTGAAGCTGCCGCTGATTTTTTACATATAATTATTGAATGACAATCCAACTCCCATCACGCTTTGAACCAATTCTTTCTATGACTTTTTTATTCTGCAAAGAAATAAATGCACGTTCTATGGTTCTTTTTGTCACGCCTATCTTTGCAGCCAATTCATCAGAAGTATATTCCGAATCTTCTATTAGCAAAGAAACAACTTTCTTTTCAGTTTTGTTCAAACCGACATTCAAACCGACATTTAAACCGACATTTTCAGTTTTTAACTTATTCAAAACTTCTTCATCAAATGGAATTGTACAACGGATATAGTTATCTTCTATTTCAAAAACTTCTTCTCCATACTTATTTACAATGGTTGGAATCCCATGTCCGGTATGTTCGGTTAATCCTATGCTGAGAAAAATTCTCATTAGTGTTGCATTTCTTGGTTTACTGATTCCTTCAAAGAATTGCTCTTTTGTCATACTACTTGGCAGACCACCATGAGATAAAATTTCCAAACAATTGTCAAACATTGAAATTTGTGGTTCTGTAATTGTCCAGTCATTATGAACCAAGGCGTTTAATATTGCTTCATTGACACAATCAAAATCAAATAAATAAGTATCTTTTCTTGGTCTAACTGTTGTATCAGAAATACAGATGTTTTCTGCTTGAAGTCGATTTTTGATTTTATCATAAGAAGTGATAATGCACCTATATCCATAATCACTTCGTTCAGAAATCGCCGATTTATCTTTTCCCTTAAACTTAACAAATATCAAAGGAACATTATTTCTATCTGCTAATAATTCAGCTAAAAGATTGTAATCACCATTTTGATTTCTTAAATTTAAGTTTGCTTCAAAAGTTTTATCATCTAAGTGATAATCTTTTTCACTATAATAAATCTTCAATTCTTTAAATGATAAATCCAATTGACTTGCTCTCTTTTTTAACATATATTCTGAATCAATAAATTTACTTTCGTATCTAACTCGAATCTGTTCAGTTGTCATTTCTCTGCAAGTCGTTCCAACCCTTATTGAACAGCCGGCAGATGAAAAGCCATATTTCTTCTTACAATAAATATGTTTAATTCCCTTTGATACATTAACAATAATCAATGTTTTTCCATCCTCAAATCGGATTTCCGAACTCACTTCATCTTGTGGGTTGGGTTCAATTTGCGTAGTTATAATATCAGATATTTTCTTAAAGGTTTCATCAATTTTATCAACACCGACAACCGTTCCATCATCTTTAACACCGACGACAATTGTGCCACCAGAAGCATTTAAAAATGAAACAATTTCTTTGCAGATAACATCCGTATATTTTTCTTTCAACTCCAAAGATTCTGATTCAATATATTTTGGCATTTCACATCACCTCAATTTGTATTATATATAGTATACCGACAAAAGTCAATTATATACCGACATTCAAACCGACATTTTTCTATCATTTCACCAAAACAACATCATCCTCGTTATCTATCTTTACTGCAATAGGAATTTATTTTGTATGAAGTTTGGAAAGCAACACCACACATTCTACATTTTCCGTCATCGGAAACATATCCACAAGTACTGCCCTATCCATCTTATATCCATGCTTGGTAAAATAACCCAAATCCCTTGCAAGAGTCTCTGGTTCACAAGATATATATACAACCTTATCCGGCTTCATTGACACTACAGAATCCATAAATTCCACCGTACTTCCCGAACGTGGCGGATCCATAAACACAACATTACACCTGTTTCCTTCTTCCGCCAGACCCGACATAAATTTTCCAGCATCTGCATTAATAAATTTAACATTACCAACACTGTTCTGTTTCTTATTAATAATTGCATCCTTTACGGCATCATCATTAAGTTCCACACCGATTACACTTTTAACATGTTCTGCAACAACAAGGCTGATAGTACCTATGCCACAGTAGGCATCTATTACCTCTTCGCTTTCGTTTAAATCTGCAAATTCCACAGCTTTATTATATAATATCTCCGTCTGTACCGAATTCACCTGATAAAAAGACTTTGGTGATATTCTGAACTTTTTACCACACAAAATATCCTCAATATATCCCCGACCATACAATACCTGCTGCCTTTCTCCAAGAATCATACTTGTTCTTTTATCATTAATATTCTGGACAATCGTAGTAATTTCCGGATGTTTACTGCGTAATACCTTAATAAAATTATTTTTAGATGGAAATATAGGTGTACCCGTTACCAGAACCACCATAATCTGTCCGGTAGAATGTGCCGTGCGTATTAAAACATGCCTTAAAAATCCATAACCGGTATCTTCATCATAAGTTTTTAATTTAAACGATTTCAAAAGGCTTCTTATTGTTACAATAATATCATCTGCCTTTTGATTTTCCAGATAACATGAATCAATGTTTATAACCCTGTGGCTTCCCTCTTCATAAATACCGGATATTGCATTTCCCTTTCTGTCATGGTCAAATGCTGCATGCACCTTATTTCTGTAATAATAAGGATTATCCATACCAATTATCTTTTCTACCCTGCCATATTTTGATAAAAGCGAAGATACTCTTTTCTGCTTTTTTTGAAGCTGTTCTGAATATGGTATTGGTAAAAGTTTACATCCGCCGCATTTCTTCTGCACAGGACATATTTTCTTATTACTTTCAGACATAACTTCCACTCCAATCTTTCTTTTGTTATCTTTTTATCACCTTCTGAAAATCTATCATATCTTTTGATATTTCTTTACTAAGTAACAGAAGACATATAAGGTTCGGTACTGCCATCAGTGCATTTGCTATATCAGAAAAACTCCACACAATATCAATTGCCGTAGTGGCACCTGCATATACCATTACTGCAAATACTATTCTGTATGCTAAATTGTACTTAGAAGTTCCAAACAGATATTCAAATGCTTTTTCCCCATTATATTCCCAGCCGAGAATTGTAGAAAATGCGAACAGTACTACACCAATACTGACAATACATCCGCCAGTCTTTCCAAGAACCGTTTCAAACGCTGCTATTGTCAATGCTGAACCAATCAAAACTGTTTCTTTTGTACATATATTATTTTCATTAAATGTATATACATTACCCTCTTCATCATGCCATCCGCCTTTTAATGTATTAAGTGAGCCTGGCGAAATGTTTTCATTTCCAAAAGGTTTCAAAATTAAAGTATCTTTCTTATTGTTTAATGTTAATGTTTCTCTTCCATAATCTGCCACAACATCATAGTACTTATCCATAGACGAATCTTCTATATTAATCTCTATTCTATTATTATCATACTTATATGTACCATTCTGTACTTCCCTTGCCCCCAGCATTCCTGAACCGGCAATACAAAGACCTGTAACTGTACAGACCACTATTGTATCCCAGAATGTTCCTGTCATATTTATATATCCCTGCTTTACCGGACTGTCAGTTACCGCTGCCGCTGCAGAAATAGCTGCCGAGCCCATGCCTGCCTCATTGGAAAAGCATCCTCTTGCCACACCGAAACGCATACTTCTTGTCATTGATGCAACTATGGTTCCCAGTGTTCCTCCTGTTACTGCTTTTATGCTGAATGCCATCTTTAATATTTGTAATATGCCATAAGGCAGATTTTCTATATTTCCAATAATAACAATAATTGCCGATACAACATAGAACACTGCCATTAGCGGAACAACCACCTGTGAAACTTTTGAAATAGATTTTATTCCACCTACTATAATTATAAGTGTCAATAACATAATTACCAGTCCGGTTATCCAAAATGGAACTGAAAACGTCACATTTAATGCTGTGGATATAGAATTACCCTGTGTAAGATTTCCAATTCCAAATGATGCCATTACTGCGAACAATGCAAACATCCATCCAAGTATACTTCCTGCCTTTTTATTTTTTAATGCCTTTTTCATGGTGTACATCGGTCCGCCCGACATTTCACCAGACTCATTAACCTCACGATACTTAATTGATAACATACATTCACTAAATTTTGATGTCATTCCAAATAGTGCCGAAATCCACATCCATACCAGTGCACCCGGACCTCCTGATACCATAGCAGTCGCCACACCTACTATATTTCCTGTTCCTATGGTAGCCGCAAGTGCTGTTGTAAGAGCTGAAAATGCTGAAATGTCACCACTGCCTTTTTCTGTTTTTCTGGATTCTTTACTTAATGTTATCTTTAATGCATACCAAAGATTTCTCCACGCAAGGCATCGTGTACGTATGGTAAGAAATACACCTGTTCCTACCAGTAATATTAACATTGCAGGTCCCCAGACAAATTCATCTATAGATTTTAATATTTCACCTAATGTTTCCATCTTTCCCTCCTTCTATGTTGTTTTTTTATTCACATACATTGCTTTATATTTTGAATATACAATAGTCTGGTCATGATATAATCCATAATATCCTGATAACAGATAACTTACTGATACTGCAATCATAAAATATGCCGCTCCTTTATATCCAAACAATTCAAAGCTGATTAAAAGGGATGTTATCGGACAATTAGTTACACCACAAAACAATGCCGTCATGCCTATCGCTGCACAAAGTGATGGCGATATACCAAGAATATGCCCCGCAATACATCCAAATGCTGCACCTATACAGAAAGATGGGACTATCTCTCCTCCTTTAAATCCTGCTTCTAAAGTAAGTGCCGTAAACAGCATTTTAAACAAAAATGAAAATGGAGCTGCCTTTCCATTTATAGCACGTTCAATAATAGGAATACCGGCACCAAGATAGTCATCCGTTCCAAGAAGCAATGTAAGACCAATTATAATAATACCTGCTACTATTATTCTGATATATTGATTCTCAAAATACTTTCTGTACAAATCTCCAATACCATGAAGCATCATGCAAAACAATACACTTATGGCAGCACATGCCATTGCGATAATAATGATTTTAACAATGTTTACTGTATTCATATCAGGTATACTTACAATCTTAAAACTTTCCGGGCTGATTCCCATTGTAGATGCAAAATTCGATGCAATTATTGCTGAAAATACGCATGGAACCAGTGCAGCATAATACATTACTCCAACACTGACTACTTCCATTGAAAAAATGGCGGCTGCCATAGGCGTACCAAATAATGCCGAAAAAGCTGCACTCATTCCACACATTATGACAACATGCTGGTCCTGTTCATCCATTTTAAATACTGTTGCTATTCTGCTTCCTATACTTCCACCCAACTGCAATGCTGCACCTTCACGCCCTGCTGAGCCTCCGAACATATGTGTTATAACTGTAGATACAAATATAAGTGGTGCCATTTTAAATGGAAGCTTTGTTTCAGAATGAATTGTTGACAATACAAGATTAGTTCCTTTGTTATTAGAATAATTAAATAATTTATACATAAATACAATAAAGCATCCTGCTAATGGCAGTAAAAATTTAATATATCCATGATTCCCCCTGAATTCCGTTACCCATGTAATACAAAACGCAAACATGATGCTAAACATACCCACTACTACACCTGTAATTATAGCTATGCATACCCACTTCAAAAAAGTCTTTATATTTTTAAAAATCCTGTCTCCATAGTATTTAACCGTTTTTAACATTTTTTCTTCCTCTTTTTATAATTCAAGACAAAACAACACCATAATATGCACAAAAGCAAATTATGGTGCTGCTGCAAATTTTTATGTAAATTATGCCCCTAACTCGTCTAACTTTTCTCTGATTTCTTTAATCTTAGTCTCTGAATAGTTCTTACGTTTAAGTCCTTCACCTAAAAATTTGTTCTTATTCTCTTCATATATTACCTCGAATTCCTTAAGTTCAGCCTTGAGTTCTTCAATTCTGCTGTTTTTCTTTTCAAACTCGGCAAGCTCTGCTGCTGTCATACCATCTGTCTCTGCATTATTGTTTTTACTTTCAACAGTTGATGACCCCTCTATATCGGTAGTTCCAATTTCTGATTCCTGTGATGATGCTCTACTTACAAATATAGGTTCTGAATATACCAGATCTATAGGTTGAGGTTCTGTAACACTTTCTGGCTGAAAAGCAATATCAGAAACATTTTCAACAGTAACAGCCGGTGTTGGTTCTGGTACTGGTGTCGGCTCCGGTGCCGGTATTGGTTGTGGTATTGGTTCTGGTATTGGTTGTGGCGCCGGTTCTGATGTAAAAGTTACTCTTTCAGACTGCTCTTTAGTTTCTGCATCATTTCCGTTTATTCCTGATACTTTTTTCATTAATCTTGCTTTTGGATGTTTTATTCCGCAATAATCACAGACAGCAAATTCACCGCTTACATCCATTGTTAATCTTTTTCCGCATATGTCGCACTGCATTGATGCCATATTGTTATTCCTCCTTTTTAACCCTTTTAATTAAATAAATTGTCATTATTGTGACCTGTTGTATCGCCATCAACTTCAGCAAGCTTAATTTTAAGCCTTTCGGTAGTATGATTCATACCACAAAATTCACATGTTGCAAATTCACCGTTAACATCCATAGTCATACTTCCACCGCAAATATCACATTTTAATAATGCCATATAAAATACCTCCATTGTAGAATTAATATACTTCTATTTTACATCTTTAACAGATTAAATTCAACAAGTTTTTCTCTGATATTATGTAATTTTTATACTTATTGCACATATATCTTAATATAAGCATCAGATTGATAAAATTATATCAGATATATCCCTAACAGTCTCTGCTATATAGTCGGCTCCTGCATCCTCAAGTTCCTTCCGCTCTCCATAACCATACAATACTCCCATAGAAGCAATTCCATTTTCTTTTGCACCATAGATGTCATTTTCCCTGTCTCCAACCATCAACACTTTACATTTATATTCTGTCAGCCCCATTGTCTCCAATGTATACCTTATTACATCTGATTTGGCAGTTCTTGAACTATCCATGGTTGCTCCGCATATTTTATCAAAAAACTCTGAAAATCCCAGCTTATCCGCAATAGGAACTGCATACTCCTCTGGTTTTGAAGTTGCCACTGCCAGAACCTTTCCCGAATTCTTTAACCTTTTAACTGTATCAATAAAGCCGTCATACACTTGATTTTCAAACATACCCCTTTCCGAAAAATATTCCCTGTAAAACCTGACTGCCTGTTCTGCTTCCTTTTCATTCATTTCGTAGAAATTCATAAACGAATCCATAAGCGGCGGACCTACAAACCTTCTTAAAACTGATTCATCATTTATCCCAATATTCATTTTATTTAATGCATATTTAACTGAATTAATTATACCCGTTCCCGACTCTGTTATAGTCCCATCCAAATCAAATAATATATATTCATATGTCATTTTTATTTATCTCCATTCGTACTTCTTCATCCGTAATTGTCCGCAGGACTTTGCAAGGATTTCCTACAGCTACCACATTATCAGGAATATCTTTTGTTACTACGCTTCCGCTGCCTATCACCACATTATTTCCTATGGTAACTCCCGGCATAACACGCACTCCTCCTCCAATCCATACATTATTTCCCACGGTAATCGGATATGCATACTCTAATCCCTTGTTTCTTCTTTCTACATCTATAGGATGACCTGCCGTATAAAACCCACAATCCGGTGCAACAAATACATTATCACCAAACTTCACTTTCGCCGCATCTAAAATCACAAGATTATGGTTTGCATAAAAGTTCTCTCCAATTTCAATATTATAACCGTAATCACACCAGAAAGGTGTCTGAATCAGGAAATTCTTTCCGGTATGGCAAAATAGCTGACGTATTATTTGTTCTTTTTCTTTTACCTTAGACGGTCTAAGTGAATTATACTCAAAACATTTATCTTTACAGTCCATTAATTCCTTTCCCAATTCCTCATCATAATTTGCATCATAAATCATTCCTGCATCACGCTTTTCTTTTTCTGTCATATTAACCTCCATTCCTATACGTTAAATTGACTTGCCGGAACACATCCGAATTCCTTCATTTTATGAATCTGTTCTTTAAGTTCAATAATATCGCATGTATATTCAACCCTTTTAGTTATCCTGAATTCCTGACTTGAAGGGTTTATATATTCCGGCATGACCAATTCAAAACTCGATAAATGATATACCTTACTGCCATCCATTAAATAATCCGAATACATTTCAACCTCTTTTTTATCATTTATACAGAGCTTTACTCCATTGTGATATATATCAAAAAGCAACATAATATGATATGGCGACTCATCCATTGAAATAACCAGTTCGTATTCTTCTCCAAGTTCAGCATTAACACATTCCTCAAGCATCGGCTGTAATTCATCACGAACCTGTGCACCATAATTATGTACATCCTGAACGGATATTTCATCATCAAACCAGTCCGAATCTTCAATAATTAAATTATTTTCCACTGCCATCTTATATATTTGAAATTTACATTTTAATATAGTGCTAAAATCTTTTTCTACTAAAATACACTCGGAATCCATATAAACTTGGATACCTTTATTTAATACCACTTTTGTTAATTCATTAAAAGGATACCTTTTCTCCCCAAATAACTTTTTTACTACCAAATCTTTTTCTTCTAATCTGAATTTCATTAATTTCCTCCGTCTTCATAAGTACAACTTTTTCTTTTACAGTATATATTATATTCCCATGAATTACAAGCAGCCGATAAGCTGCCACATATATACTTTATGGATAATCCGGATAAATGAATTGAATTGTGCAGGTGGTTATGATAAATTAATAAATATTGGTATGCAAAGGAGATGAATTATGATGGACATCATGTTGACTGTCAGCTATTCGCTTAAGATTCCAAAAGATGAATTCTTTCACCCTGAAACGGGAGATGTAAAAGGAGAGATGATAGCGCAATTGGAAAAGCTATTTCCAAAGGAAATTGCATTAACGGAAGATGCCGTTGCCGAAAGAAAGCATCTGATACATTATCCCCTGCTTGAAAATAAAAATTCCTTGAGGTGTGCTTCTTGTGGCAATTGGTTATATATGCCGGGAAAAGAATATTTGCCGGTATGTCTTGAATACTGTAAAATGGTAAAAGAAATCCCATTATGTTCCAGCTGTGCATGGGAACTGGAAGCTGATTTGAAGGACGAGGAATTTGTTAGACAGCTGAGGGAAAAGGTAAGTAACACTTTACCGAAAATGGAGTAATATTAATGAACTAACCGGCAAATTGGAATATGGAGGAAAAAATAAATGGATAATTTAGTAAAATATTTGAAAATTTTCATTGGTTAGACAATTTCCGGTTTATCAGCTGAATCCTCAAAATCCGGTATTTTTAATATTCAAACCTTATGTATTTTCCCTTGTTTTTCCTTTCCCAGCCAAAACAAGGGAATTTTTTATATAATCTAATTATTTACTATTTGAATCTGATACAAGAAAACTTATACTATTATATACTCGATTTCAATTTCTCGATTGCCATTTTACATTTAGGATATTGAAGAAGCGAATGATACCGTTCATCCTCCAATCCCTTAATTAATATCTCCCTAAATTCTTTAAACGACGCAGGTTGATTTTCCTTTATATCCACTCCGGGTGAAAACAGGAAACATTTTGGTAAAACAGCTTCTCCCATAAGCACATCTACATATCGCTCAAGACAATCCGCAGCTTCATCCAATCGATTCATGCGGAAATATATTTCTATAAACAAGCCATCATACATACCTCCACAACCAAACAAATTGTCTACCGCTTTGTAAACCTCGCATATCTGTAATGCCTGCTCATTATCCGGGATTACCTTCGGATTTAACATTATGGTAAGGCATGTTTGTACTTGCCGTACCAATAAAAAAAGCCGCTTTTGTACTGTTTTTAACGCTTCTACCGACTCATCTTTTTTAAGATACAAATTCGACCATGTTATTGTAGGGTCAACGATATGTTCCGGCAGTTCTTTCAATAGTTGTTCGGCTTGTTCCAGTCTATTTTCAGTAACCGCAATACTTGCAAGCTGTAATGTTGCTGTCTGCCAGTAAACGCTTGTACCTGAATTACGAACCTCAGTAAGTAATTTTACTTTATTAGCTGTCCAGTTCTTTCGAGTTTCTTCGTTAGCTGTCGGGAAGAATAATTGAAAAGTATCCCATAATATTGCAACATAGAATTTTAAAGCAATTGAGTTTGGATACTTGCGTAAAAGTTCAAATATCATCTTTTCGCCTGCTTCATATCCATCCCGCCTAACAATTTCAATAACAGTATTTGTTTTCTCTATAACCTCTTCATCTGTCAGATTTTCCTCAAATTGCAGTATCGTATCTACATTTGTGCCTAATGCCCTCGCAAGGGGACAAAGCAGTTCAATATCAGGATAAGAATTGTCTGTTTCCCATTTGCTAATTGCCGGAGCAGAAATTCCCAGTTTTTCTGCAAGCTGCTCTTGGGTTAAACCTTTTTTTCTGCGAAGCTCTGCAAGTTTTGCACCAATTTTCATATTCATCTCTCAACCTCCGTTGACGTTTTATATAAATATTATAGGCACCAAGAACGTTTTTTTCAATGGAGGTGTCATTAAGAAACTGTTAGAATTTTTTAACCGGCAGTTAATTGTTGTCATCTGTTATTCTACTACTACAAGTTCATCAACCAGACAACTGAATTTATCGCCTAATTAAAATACCTTTCATATATTGAGTTTCATTATGGGTTTTGTATATTATTTCTTTTTCTTCCTCGGTGCATCCTATCAGTATTTTGATTTCGGAATCTTTTTTCATTAAATCAACAATACACATTATGGCATCAATTTCTTTGTTTTCTTTCGTACCAACCCAAACATCAATACCTGCACCATCCATAGAAGAAGTGTTTTCTAAATAGCCGTAATCAACCTTATATATGAAATCTGGGAATCTGGGATGCGCAGTTCCTTTTGGTCTGTCAATTACTATTTTCGATTGTTCTACCAATTTGTCTAATGCTCTCCAAAAATCAATGTTATATGTATCCATTTTTCCTCCATTGAATTATGATTTGTCGCTCTATATATTAAAACTAATTATACAGTAGAATCGTGAGAAATACAATCAGCATATCATAACTGCTATAAAGGATTTGACCATGAAGAGCAGGTATGTGGTGGATTCCAAAAATCATCTTGCTTATATGAAACCGCTATGTACCATTCCCAAATATCGTCATAAGGGACAGCCTTGTCCCCGACTTACCAAAATATGAAATTTTTGGGTGCCACATATATGACAGGCGGCGAAAATGAATTTTATCCCAAAATATGTTTTACCCGACACAAACATGGACTTTTTGGAAAAAGTAAAGCTTTTTAAATATATGGTTTTGGTAATGCATGAAATTGAATTATGAAGGTAGTTGTGTTAGACTAATAATATTAAATTCATACTGACAAATTGGAATATTGGAAGAGCCAGTGTATGGTAACAACAAAACTTGTTATCACAATTATTTTTTTATGAAAAATCAATATTAAGGAGCTGAGCTATGCTTGATATAAAGCGTTTATCAAGAAATGAATTACTGATACAAAGCGGTTGGAAGTTAGAATATAAAGTAAATATAAGAGATATCTATACTAAAATAGAAAAAGAATATAACCATAAAACAAATAAAAATTCATATCTTTTTCCACAAATGCCAATCGAAAAGATTTTTCCAAAAGCCTTTGATATAATCCAAGTTTTAGATGGTATAAGTATAAAAAATTTACACCCTGAGCTTGGTTTGGGCGAAGGTTCATATGTAATTGAATTTAGTTATTTTAATTATGATACATCAAATACAAGTGAGCTTGAAGAAATAAGCTCAAAAATCGGAAAAGATGTTCTTTTTATTGGTATTGGGTATGATATTATCGGTGACTGGCTTATTGACGTTGATGGCATTATCTATTTTCGTGATTCAATAAGAAATCATCTGCATCCATTTTCTTTAAACATATACAATTTTCTTGAAAAGGACATATATAAACTGACAGACTTAAATGGCGAATTTATTTTTTGTGATTAATTTAGGTTTGCTTTACAATTCCAACAGCAGAAAGGTTACTCTAATGGCATCTTCCTGTAATTTCCCAATCCCAGACTGTCAAATTCATCTTTTCCTCTTTCTCTATATACGCCCATCCTTTCCAATATATAATTAATGGTTCCTTCCCCCTCAACCGGTTCGACTGTCATATTTCCCTTTTCAAACAGCACCCCCGCCTGTGTACCAATTCCTCCGAAATAATCCGTTTCCAAATAAGCCAGCATACCATTCCCTGAATAATATTGCATAATTTTCTGAATAGCAGAAGTAAATATTATAAACATATCATAGTCCAATTTATTCTCCAAGTCTGCCAATTCTTCCATATTATCAAATAATTTTTCGGTTAAATATATCATAGCAAACTGCTGCTTCAGAAAAACAGTATCAGTAACAAGCCAGTCTGATGCCATTTTTTCAATTATATTATTTTTTCCAATAAAAACCTGAATGCAATGTCCCATTTTTATCTCCTTTTTTCTGCCTGCATAGGAGCTGCTCTTACGCATTTATTTGTGATATGGCTCTCCATTTATTATCCTATAGCTCCTGTATATCTGCTCCAACAGCACCACTCTCATAAGTTGATGAGGAAATGTCATTTTTGAAAAACTAAGTTTATAATCTGACCTTTCACTTACGCTGCTATGAAGCCCCAGAGAACCTCCTATTACAAATACCACATTACTTTTTCCTTCAATCCCCAGCTTTTCCAAATGCTTTGACAACTCTACAGAATCCGGCATCTGGCCTTTAATCTCCAGAGTTATAACATACGAATCGTCCTTTATATATTTAAGTATTCTATCCCCTTCCTTTTTCTTAATCAAATCTTCAAGATTATCTGAAGCATTATCAGGTGTCTTTTCATCAGGTACTTCTATAATATCAAGCTTGCAATACTTACTTAACCTTTTTTTATATTCATCTATTGCCATTGTAAAGTACTTTTCCTTGATTTTTCCTACACATATTATGGATATATGCATATGCAGTTCCTCTCATTCATCTTAACTTTAACAAAAATTACTTGTTTACATATAAATAGTATTATATAATCTACTAAGCGTCAAATATAATTTTATTAAAAATGTCACCAGTGTGGCAGAATGGAGGTTTGTATGTTAATATGTCCTAACTGCAAAGCAAAATTTAAAGACGGAGAAGATAACATAAACTGCCCTATATGTGGAACTCCCATAATCGAAGCAGACGAAGAAAGCATAAACTCTTCTACCCGCTCTTTTGTAAAATCATCCGATAAATACGAAGACCTTAACAGCTCCGGCATAACTCTTATAATAACATCCATAATAGGATTCGGATTTATGATACTGAAGGCTCTGGATATTATTCCGCTATACTTTGAAGGATTTTCTGAATATATGTTCTACATAGTTATGGGAACAATGTTTATAGTATTTATGGTTATGGGTATAATGTCACTGAAAAAAGCTAAAACCATACATGGTCAGATTAGTTCGGAAGAAAATACTACAACTGAAATAATTGATTACTTCACTGAAAATTATGATAGTGAGCATATTGACAATGAAATAAATGCATCTTCACTTTCAGAAGGTGAAGCCTACTACAAAAGATATGATTTTATAAAAAGCACCATACAATCAAACTTTGAAAATATAGATGATTCATTTGCAGAACATTTAGTAGAAGAAGTTTACCAAAAAATTTATGAGTCAAATACCCCGCAGCAAGCTGACGGGGCATCAAATTTGTAACGCAGCAAGCTGTGGGGTATTTGACCCTCGCGGCAGTCGCCAAATGTCTGCAAGCAGCCACTTGGCTCGTTGCTCGCGGGAATAAAATATATAAAAAGCAGAGCATATCACCACCAAATCTACTTCAACGTGATATGCCCTGTTTTTATTTTATACTAAATTATGCATTTTGTGTAAGGAACTCATGTATACCCTTTGCTCCTGCTTTTCCTGCCTCCATGGCAAGAATAACAGTTGCTGCACCTGTAACGGCATCTCCTCCGGCATATACACCATCTTTTGAAGTCTTACCTGACTCATCCGCCACGATACATTTTCTCTTATCTGTATCAAGACCGATTGTAGTAGATGATATTAACGGATTAGGTGATGTACCCAGCGACATGATTACTGTATCCACTTCTATATCGAACTCTGAACCTTCGACTTCAACAGGTCTTCTTCTTCCTGATGCATCCGGCTCTCCAAGTTCCATCTTTATACATCTGATTCCGCTTACCCAGCCATCCTCATTTGTAAGAATCTCTGTAGGATTGGTAAGAAGGTCAAATATTATACCCTCTTCTTTAGCATGATGTACTTCTTCTGCCCTTGCAGGAAGTTCAGACTCACTACGCCTGTATATAACATGAACCTCTGCACCAAGACGAAGTGCTGTCCTTGCTGCATCCATTGCCACATTTCCACCGCCTACTACTGCCACCTTTTTACCGGCAACTATAGGTGTATCATATTCATCATCAAAAGCCTTCATAAGATTACTTCTTGTAAGATATTCATTTGCTGAGAATACTCCGTTTGCACTTTCTCCCGGAATACCCATGAATTTCGGAAGTCCTGCACCTGAACCGATAAATATTGCATCAAATCCCTCATCATTTAAAAGCTGGTCTACCGTTATGGATTTACCTATAATTACATTTGTCTCAATCTTAACTCCAAGCTTTTTAACATTCTCGATTTCACTCTTAACAACCGACTGCTTAGGCAGACGAAATTCAGGAATACCATATACTAACACTCCGCCGGCTTCATGAAGTGCCTCAAATATAGTTACATCATAACCTAATTTTGCCAAATCTCCTGCACATGTAAGTCCTGAAGGACCTGAACCTATTACTGCCACTTTCTTACCATTTGGTGCTGCAGATTTCTCCGGCTCAATATTGTTCTCTCTTGACCAGTCAGCTACAAATCTTTCAAGCTTACCTATGGATATAGGCTCACCCTTTATACCACGTATACATTTACCTTCACACTGGCTCTCCTGTGGACATACACGACCACATATAGCAGGGAGTGCCGAAGACTGTCCTATAACCTTATATGCTTCTTCCACATTTCCATTCTGAACTTCCTCTATGAAGCCCGGTATATTTATGGAAACAGGACATCCTTTTACACACTGTGGGTTCTTACATTTAAGACATCTCTCTGCCTCTGCTTTTGCTTCTTCTTCATTATATCCAAGACATACTTCCTCAAAGTTTGTCGCTCTTACTTTTGGGTCCTGTTCTCTTACAGGCACTTTCTTTAATACATCCATTGTTTCCTCCATTTCAAACTAACCTCTATTCTCTGATTAAATTTAGCTGCATTGTCCACAACCGCCGTGATGTGTATCGCCTTCCTTAAGTTTAAGCATTGCTCTTCCTTCTTCTGTCTTATACATCTGCTGTCTCTTCATTGCCTGATCAAAATCTACCTTGTGACCGTCAAACTCAGGACCGTCAACACATGCAAACTTTATTTCGTCTCCAACCGTAACACGGCATGCACCACACATTCCTGTTCCATCTACCATTATTGGATTCAGGCTGACTATTGTAGGTATTCCCAGTTCTTTTGTAAGCATAGCCGTAAATTTCATCATAATCATAGGACCTATCACAACACATCTGTCATATTTCTTACCCTGATTATTTACAAGCTCTTTTATTGCATCAGTTCCCATTCCTTTTAATCCATATGAACCATCATCTGTTGCTATTGTAACATTACCAACCTTTTTCATCTCATCTTCAAGAATAATAAGGCTTTTTGTTTTTGCACAAATAATAACATCAGCCTCTATATTATGTTCATGAAGCCATTTAACCTGTGGATAAACCGGTGCTGTACCGACTCCGCCTGCCACGAATAATATTTTTTCCTTCTTTATTTCATCAATATTATCCTCATGTACCAGTTCTGAAGGTTCTCCCAATGGTCCCGTAAAATCCCTGAAGTAGTCTCCTTCTTTTAAGTCTGCCATTTTCTGTGTAGATGCTCCTACTGTCTGGAATACTATTGTAACAGTTCCTTTTTCTCTGTTATAATCGCATATTGTAAGAGGGATTCTCTCACCCTTATCATCAATTTTTACAATAACAAATTGCCCAGGCAAACAGTATTTTGCAACTCGTGGGGCTTCCACATCCATTAAATAAATATTTGTAGTCAGTTCCTCTGCTTTAAGAATCTTATACATAAACTTCCTCTTTCTCCCTTCTATTTTGCTATCTCATATATGCCCTTATTATTTTGTGTAATATTTACTATCACCCCCGTAACAGTACCAACACCAAATACTTCCCCTGTAGATGTCTTTATCAGATAATATTCATTGCCCTCTATTACCTGTACACCAACATAGGAAAATCCGACTATACCTCCATCTGCTGTCTTTCCCTCATTGTCAATTATATAACCACTGGCAATAAGATTTGCCTTCAGGCTGTCCAATGCCTGATTATATGTGTATGTCCTATCTACATCAAGCTGATAAATCTTCTGTGTAACAGAACTATAAACACCACTTTCATTAACTGTTATTACTGAAAAAACATTTTTCCCTACCGGCATATCTATTGGTCCTTCATATTTGTTTGAAGATGCCGTAGGTGCAGTGCCATCTTCGTCTAATGTATAATAAGCTGTACATCCGTCAGGCACCTGAACCTCTATCTTAGTCACTGTTGTATAAGTACCACTGTCCGGTGTAACTGTTGGTGCCGTAAGTACTGAAAGCTGTATGTCAAACTCTTTTTTCACTACAGTACTTGATATTCCCTTTTCATTTACCGAAATTGCCTTTACCACTGTTACACCTTCATTATTTATTTCAAAACTTTCCGTATATTCAGTAGATGATGATGTAGGCTCACTTCCATCTGTTGTATAATACATTTTATATCCGTTATCATTACTAAGAGTTATATATAGGAACTGCTCATATTTTCCTGATTCATAATTAAATTCGGGACCCATAAATGAATATCCCGTAAGCTGTGCTGCAATATCGGTTCCCGCCACTGACTTTAACAGCTTGTCTATATCTTCTACCATTCCATTCGCTTCATATAAAGACAATAATGCTTCATAATAATCAAGATTATCCGGTTCAATATCCATAAGCTTCCTAATTACATCCATCTGATTATTATCTGTTCCATCTATTTTTTTGTATGCATCCCATAACGAAGTCAGAACCTTTTTCAATGAATATTTATCATCTGCTACTTCATATGCCTGTTCATATAATTGGACAGCGGCACCATAATCTCCTGCATTATAGGCTTTCATACCTTTATTATAATAAGATTTGAATGCAGAACTTTTGCTGTCTGATGATGGCAGGAATATCAATACTGATACCACAATCAACACTACAATAATAGCAGCTATTGCAAATGTTATTTTAAGTTTGAATACTTTTTTCTCATGTCTTTCCCTTAATTCTTCTTCCGACAATCTCTTACTTCTGCTTCTTTTCAATGCAGCAGAACTGTCAACTGTATAACCTGTATTCATGTTGAGATTTTTTTTCTTTTCTCGTTCAAGATTTGCGATCTGTATTTTCTCTTCCAGTTCTTCATCTAACTGAATAGGTTTGAAATTCTCCAGAGTGTCATATTCAACTGTATCCTGCAAATGTCCATACTCATAATCATATATATTACGGGCTGTCTTTAACAGTTCTTTTGTCTTTTCCTCTTCCCGAAGTTCGTCCATCAGTTCGCCAACGTTATTTGCCAGTTCTTCTTCAATTATATTCAAATCAGGAATAATCTGTATTGGTGTTCCGCACTTCAGGCAAAAAGCCTGATTCTCATTGCACTCTTCACCGCATTTACTGCATTTCATACAACAATCTCCTACCTTTTACTAATTCTCTACATAAAATAACATACTATAATATAGCATAATATGAGCCATAACGCAACTTAAAAAATTGGTTCGGATACCAAAATCATACAGCTTTTGATATCCGAACCAAACATAAAATTTTTAAAAAAGAATTACATAGATTTTACTACAACAGTACAATATAGAACCTTTCCGTTAACTTTTGCCGTTATTGTGGTTTTTCCTGCCATTCTGGCTATTACTTTTCCATCTGCAGATACTGTTGCTACACGTTTATTATTAGAGTACCATGATATTTTCTCCGTAGCACCAAATACATCCAAATCATAACTGTCATACTGCTCTAATGTTATATATGTTGCATTAAGTGCAAGAACTACTATTTCACACGTACTCTCAAGACCCGAATCACTGGATGTAACATATATTGTAGCTCTTCCCTGTCCTCTTGCAACTACATATCCATTTTCATCCACCGTTGCTACTGATGTATCGCTGGATGACCATGATATTGATTCCGTTGTATTAGAAGGCTTTATTCTGACTGATAATCTTCTCGCCTGTCCCGGAAGCATTGTAATATTAGAAGAGTTTATTGCTACTGCATTTGCAGGTACAGCCGGTTTTACTATAACATTCGTAGTACCTTTTATATCGTTTCCATCTGTAGATACTGCATACACTTTACAGTTTCCTGCTGATATTGCGGTTACTCCTCCATTATAGTCAACCGTTGCCACACTAGGATTGCTGGTCTTCCAACGTATTCCTGTATATGTGGCATCCGGAGGAGTTATTGTTGCTGTTATCGTAGCACTTCTTCCCTCTACCAGTGTCATACTTGTAGGATTTACAGATATGTTGCCCACCGGCTTTATAACGGTAAGACCTACACTTGCCTTAACTTTACTGTTATCTACTGCACTTGCGGTAATTATAGCTGTTCCATAACCTACAGCCATCACATTTCCGTTTTGGTCTACCCTAAGAACAGATGTATTGCTTGATGACCATTTTACTCTTTTATTGGTTGCCGTAGACGGCTTTACAATTGCTTTTAACTGTTTAGTATATCCGTAACTTATTTCTCCACGTTTACCCTGACCCGTAATTCTTATGGATTTTACATACTCTTTTACACTGACCGTATATGTTCCGACAATTCCACTTTTCACTGCTTTACAAGTTATTGCCGTACTGCCGCTTGCCACTGCTGTTACAACACCATTTTCATCAACAGTTGCTATTGAAGAATCTGCCGAACTCCATTCCACATCTTTAAAAGTAGCATTAGACGGATTAAATATAGGTTTAATTCTCTTTGATTGTCCCTTTATAAGATTAAGATGTTTTGTTTTAAATGATATTGACTTTAATGGTCTTTCAACAGTCATTGTACATTTATCATATATGCCGCTTCCATCTGAAGCATATGCAAATATTGTTGCTCTTCCGTACGATTTTGCCTTTGCAACTCCCTTTGAATTAACACTTATTACATTCGGTTTGCTTGATTTCCATGTTATCTTTGGATTGGTAGCAGTTTCAGGCAATACTGTAGCCGACAGGGATATATTATCGCCCTTCTGTAAATATTCCTGTGCTCCTGACAGTTTTATGGATGTTACAAACTCCTGTACTGTCACAAGACAACTTGCTGTAAGTCCTCTTTCCTGTGTAGTTGCCACTATAACAGACTGACCACCCTGTTTTCCCGTAACAACACCATTTCCGTCTACCGTTGCCACACTTGTATTGCTTGATGTATATGTAACATTTTTATTTTCTGCATCTTCCGGCTTAATAGTAGGTGTTAATGCGAACTGGTCATCCTTCATAATAGTTTTTCTTGATACATTAAGTGTTATATCTGTAATAGGCTGTGTTACTGTAAGAATACATTTTGCAGTAACTCCGCTGGCTTCATTCGTTGCTATTATTGTACATGTTCCGGCTTCTACTGCTGTAATCATTCCCGTAGCAGCATTAACAGTTGCTATCTCTGTGTCTGATGATGACCATTTTATTGTTCTGTCATCTGCATTTGAAGGCAGTGCTGTTGCATTAAGCCATGCTGTATTTCCTTTTCTTATGGACAATTCCGTATTACTGATGGTAACCATAGTTACCGGCTGGTATACCTTTACATTACACATTGCCGTAAGACCACCATCATTTGTTCTTACCAGTATTGCTGCCGAACCCGGTTTTCTTGCTGATACAAGACCATTATTATCAACTGTTATTATAGTATTGTCTGATGACTCCCATTTTACAGTCCTGTCTGATGCAGTGACCGGCAATACTTCTGCTGAAAGCCTGAATGTATCATCTACCTTTAACCGTATATCCTTATAATCCAGTGAAACACTTGATACCGGCTTTAATACTTCGACCTGGCATGTTGCCATATATCCGCCATCTTCTGTCTTTGCTATAACAGTGGCATTTCCAGGTGCAACATATTTTATAAGTCCTGTTTTATCTATGGTTATTATGCTTCCGTCTGATGGTGAAACCGCCCACTCTACATTTGTGTTTACTCCCGGACCTCCCGGTGTTATGGCTGCTGTTAACTGATGTGTTCCGGCATTAAGACTCTCTTCAATCTTTGTCTCACTCAGTGTAATACCCGTAACCGGAACTCTTACATATACATCACACGATGCAACCTTTATTCCATCTTCAGTAATAACCCATATAACTGCTGAACCTCCGCCTACACCTTTTACAATTCCATCCTGATCAACCGTTGCTACTCTTGTATCACTGGATTCCCATTTGATTGTACGGTTATCAGGAAGTTCCGGTGTGAATCTGACCGTAAGCGGATATGATGCTCCTTTATCCACATTTATTGAAGTCGGATATACTGTAATGTTTTGAACCGGTTCTGTAACCGTAACTATACACTGTGCTTTCTTATTTATTCCGTCTACAGTCTGTGTAGCTGTTATAACTGCAGTACCTTTTTTAATACCGCTGACTACTGCTTTAAACGGATCTGACTGCGATACTGCTATAGCCGCAATATTTGCATCACTTGTCTCCCATTTAACACTTGCATCTGTATCTGTAACAAGTGCTGATAAATCTACTGATGAGCCTGCCTGAACGGACACTTCTGACTTACTTATTGCAAATGCATCTATTACCGTAACAGTTACTTCCGCATATTGTGCCGTATTAGTTCCAAATAATTCTTTGTTTGCTATAGTTGCATAAATCTTTGCTGTTCCGCTTCTTTTAGCTCTGATTGTTCCATCCTGTGTAATTTCCACTACAGAAGTATCACTGCAGTTCCAGCTAACCTGAGAA
Organism: Lachnospiraceae bacterium; assembly: GCA_014799465.1. Classification (GTDB taxonomy): domain Bacteria; phylum Bacillota; class Clostridia; order Lachnospirales; family Lachnospiraceae; genus UBA2821. Next base: position 58,527 of record JAAVHZ010000052.1, read on the forward strand.
GAATATTCGTCTGCAACATTTGTTTTCAGTGTAGCTGTATCCCCTACATTAAGAACAGGAATTGTGGTAATTACATAAGGCACTTCTATGGTAATACTTCTTGCAGGGTTTGGAAGAAGACTGTACCATGGGTCATCTTCTGCCAGAGACCTTACATAAACATTTGTTTTACCTGCACTATCTCCTGTAATAATACCGCTCCTGTCAATCTCCGCTATATTACTGTTAGCACTTTCAAAGTATATATCTTCATTATTTATGGCATTTGTAAGAAGCTTATGCTTTTCCTTATAATTTACGGTAAGCGGTATATCTGTTTCCGTTATTCTTGCATTAACTACTATACGGCATGAATCTTTTTGACCATCACTAAGCTGTGCCGTTATCGTAGTACTGCCGGCACCCTTAAGTATTACCTTTCCGCTGCCTGTACCATCATATTCAACCTGTGCCACATTTTCATTTGAAGATGTAAATACCACATCACTTGATGAAGTTGTATATATATTGCTTATTATGCTGCTATCTTCATATGGTGCATCCGGTTTATTAGTAATGCTGAACTTAACCACTGCTTTTCGTTCGGCTTTTGCTACAAGCTGTGAATATGTTCCGTCACCATTATCAATAGTTTTCGTATATGTAGCCGTAATTGTAACCGTACCTGCACTTACAGGTTCCAATAATACCTGTGATATTCCTTCGCCTCCTGCTCCCTGTGGTGTAACTCTCACAACAGACGGATCTGAAGACTGCCATGTTATAACCGAATTCGAAGTCAGTTCTTCCGGCAAACCATCCTCGTTATCACTGTTATATGCACTTGCCGACCACCGAACCGGCTCGGAACCGACCTCCCAGGTTCCATCTGTAAGCATATCACCCGAAATCACGACACTCAGACTACCGGCAGATGCGTACCGGACCGCCGCCGATAACCCGACTATAATTATAAAAAATGCAATAAAAGCTTTCCAATAACCTGTCAATTTCTTCATATTACTCTTTCCTTCCTGAAATTCAAATATGCCACTAATGTGACGCAAACAACCAAAGTGTGAAAACACTTAGCGAGGTTCTTTTGAGCTTAGTGTTTTCCTTTACACTTATTATACATTTTTTTGCAGATTTTTTCAATAAATGTATAATGTTTAAATTAACCATGATATTTTAATGGAACTACTATGCTCCCTCATACTGTATTACTGAATCCACTCTGTAATCTTTTAATTTTTCTCTTCCATTAAGTCCTGTCAGTTCCATTAAAAAGCATATACCTGCCACTTCACCACCCAGACCTTCCACCATTTTGACAATAGCTTCTATGGTTCCTCCTGTCGCTATAAGGTCATCTATTATAACAACTTTCTGTCCCGGTTTAATGGCATCTTTATGTATTTCTATAACAGCCGTACCATATTCAAGTTCATATTCCATTGATACGGTCTCACATGGAAGCTTTCCCTTTTTTCTTACAGGAACAAATGATTTATTCAAATTATATGCTACAGGTACTCCAAAAATAAATCCCCTTGATTCCGGTCCTATTACCACATCAAAGTCCAAATCTTTAATCTTGTCCTGAATTAAATCTATAGCAAGATGAAGTCCTTCTGCATCCTGAAGAACGGTAGTAACATCCCTGAATATAATTCCTTCCATCGGAAAATCTTTAATACTTCTTACATAATCTTCTATTTTTTTCATCTTTACCTCCAACATGTAAAAACTATTTCTCTTATCTATGTTATCACAAATATCGTTTTATAACAACTCTTAGATTAGTCTTTCCGTTAAATTCATTAATTTCAGGATAATATAATACAGATAAAGATATATTATTTTTTTCACCCTGAACTGCCTTTTCTACATCTTCGTTTGAAAACTTTTCTGACAAATCTTCTAAAAGCTTATCACTGTCCCCAAAATATATTCCCTCTATTTGAAAACCCATTTCACCAATAAGACCCATCTTCACAACATTCCTGTTTTTGCCAAATATGCTTATTCTTCCAACTTTTACATCTTTTTGTGCAAACACTGGTTTTTCATTACCTTTGCCAAATGGCTCTAACATATTTAACTGTCTCACAAGTTTATCGGTTATATATGAAAACGGCATTGGCACATCTATCCATATCTTTCTGCACAAATCTTCTTCTGTAAGTGCAGCATTCATATTTAATGTTTTCCGAAGTTCCTGAAGATTATTCGGCTCAATTGATATTCCTGCTGCCATTTCATGACCTCCGAATTTCTGAAAAAGATGCCTGCACTTCACAAGTTCATCAAACATATTATATTCTTCTATGGAACGTCCTGAACCTTTAAGACCGTTTTCTGCATCTGTAAGTATAAATACAGGTTTATTATATTTTTCCCTTATTCTGCCTGCTATTATTCCGGCTATACTTTCATGACATCCATCCAGCTTTACAACAAGAATGCTGTCATTTTTATATGTCTCGTCTTTCTCTATTATTGATACAGCTTTCTCGACTCCCTTTAAAGTCATATCCTTTCTCTCATCATTAAGTTTTTTCAGTTCTTCTGCCAGCAGGGCTGCCTCCTCTTTTGATTCGGTATGCAGCAGTCTGTATGACTTCATTGCTGTATCCAGTCTTCCTCCCGCATTCAGACAGGGACCGATTACAAATCCAATATGGTATGATGTTATTTTCCTGTCAGATAATCCGGTAATCTTTATAAGTTCTGAAAATCCTATACTTTTTGTTTCATTTAGCTGTTTCATTCCTTCAACTGCTAAAATCCTGTTTTCCCCTTTTAGATCAACCACATCACCAATCGTTGCAACAGCAGCATATTCCAGATACTTCTCCCATTCAGAAGAATCTAATCCCATTCTTTCATATAGTGCCCATATAAGTTTATATGCCACACCTCCTCCGCATAATTCTTTAAACGGATATTTATCATCCGGCTGTTTGGGATTAACTATGGCATCTGCCTTTGGCAGAAGATATTCTGTATGTCCGTTTTCTTCTGTAAACATTATCTCATGATGGTCTGTTACTACAACTTCCATGCCGAGACTTTTTGCATAATCTATCTGTTCTATTGCTGCTATCCCGTTATCGCAGGTAAGTATAAGCTCCACATTATCATCATAAGCTTTTTTAATAATTCTTTCATTTATCCCATATCCATCGCTGATTCTGTCCGGTACTGCAAAATCTACGTTTACACCTATTCTTTCCAAACCGGAAGTCAGTATATGACCGGAACATACGCCATCTATATCATAATCACCTATTACCCTGATTTTCTTATCTGATGATACGGCATCTAAAATAATACTTACGGCTTTTTCCATATCTTTCATGAGATTGGGGGAATATAGTTTAGACTTATCTGCATTAAGATACATTTCTATATTTTCATCTCCAACAATATCCCTGTTTCTTATTATCCTTGCAATAACAGGATCTATATTGAATTTATTTCCTATTCTTTCAAAATTCTCTTTTTTGCCATATATTTTCCACTTTTCCATTATCAGCCAGCCTTTCAAAGTAAAAAAGACAGAAGACTCCTTACAAGAACCTTCTGCCTCTATTTATTATGCTAATGCATATTATTTAGTCTTTTTAGTCTCATATTTTTTCTTAGACATTACATACCATAAAGTTCCCGTTATAAATACTGAAGAATATCCACCGCAGATAATACCTACCATAATAGGTAAAGCAAATTCACGGATAGATGTTACACCAAATATAAACAGAACAAATACCATTACAAATGTTGTAAATGATGTGTATATACTTCTTGTTAATGTCTGTGTAATACTTCTGTTTACAATATCCTTAAGGTCTATTGAACGGCTGTTTTTAACAATAGCCAGATTTTCACGGATACGGTCAAATATTACTATCGTGGCATTAATTGAGTAACCTACGATTGTAAGTATACATGCTATAAATGTTGTACCAACCGTTGTTCTTGATATTGCATAAAATCCTATAACTATAATAACATCATGTACAAGGGCAAGTACTGCACTTGATGCAAACTTGATATCCTTAAATCTGAACCAGATATATATAAGCATACATATTGTAGCAAGTATAACTGCCACTATGGCATTTGACCTCATTTCATCACTTACACTTGAACTGATATTAGTCTCTTCCATTTCCTCATCAGCATTAAACTGACTTACAAGCACTTCTTTAAACTGACTTCTTACATCCGTGTCCATTACCTGTGTCTTTATTACATACTGTGTGGAATTAGTAACCTTTTGTCCCTGAATATCATTATTTCCAATAACCTTTGCCAGTTCAGGCTTAATATTATCATTAAACTCATCTATTGAATATTCCTTATCAAAAGTTACTGTGGTGGATGTACCACCCTTAAATTCAATACTGTAATTAAATGCACCCTTACCTGTAGCAGAACCTATAATCATAGCTGCAACACTTGCTACAATCGCAATTACCGAAATAGTAAACCAAACAACTTTCTTTCCAAGGAAATCAATAGTTTTTCTTTCTTTCTGTACACCATAAAATCCTACCTTTTTACAACCCATATTATACATGAGTGCCATAAGGAGTCTTGATACTACAAGTGCCGTAAATACTGATAATACAATACCTATTGCAAGTGTCTGCGCAAATCCCTTAACTGTACCGGAACCTTTCCACATAAGTACAAGTGATGCAATAATTGTTGTAACATTTCCGTCAATTATCGCCGAAGTTGCCTTTCCGAAACCTGTCCTTATGGATGTGTCTACATTTCTTCCCTCTGCAAGTTCTTCCTTAATTCTGGCATATATAATAACATTGGCATCCACTGCCATACCGATTGATAAAATAATACCTGCAATACCCGGAAGTGTAAGCGTAAGGTCAAATCCGTTTAATACAAGAAGTTCAAATACCGTATAGATTGCCAGTGCAATACTTGCAACCAGTCCTGGAAGACGGTATACGATAATCATAAACAGCATAACTACAATAAGTCCGATTAATGCAGCCTTAAGGCTTGTACTGATAGCATCATTTCCAAGTTTCGCACCTACTACCTGCGAGCTTACTTCCTTCAACTGAAGTGAAAGTGAACCGATTCTTATGGTAGAAGCCAGTTTTTCAGCTTCTTCATATGAGCCCATATTGTTTATGACTGCTGAACCTGTTGTAATAGCTGATTCTACTGTCGGTGAACTGATAATCTGTTCATCATATATAATTGATATTGATTTTCCAAGATTTTCTGTAGTTGCCTCTGCAAATTTCTGCTTTCCTGAATCATTAAGCTTTAACTCAACCTGATAATCCGTTGCACCTGTCTTACTGTCACTTCCTGAAATAGGCTGTGCTTTTTCAACATCATTTCCGTCAATCCATACTTTGTATACTGTACCGTCTTTTGCAGTATAAGCTTTATATGTGTCGTCACCCGTATAACCGCTTTCTGCCTCAGTAACAAACATAATTGAACCAGGCTGTCCAAGTTCATTTAATATTTTTTCAGCATCATAGGCACCCGGAATGTCTACTGTAATTCTGTTATCACCTTCAGTATATACCTCTGATTCTGTACTATAATTTGCTACTCTCAATTCCAGCTTGTACTTTGTATCTTCAAGCTGTTCCTTTGTAAACTCATCATCCACTACTTCATAAGTAATGCTGACACCACCCTTTAAATCCAAACCAAGAATTATATTCTTAGCTGCTCCTGTGCTCTTTTCGCCAAAACCAAATCCTGCGAGTAACCCTAATGCCACCATACACAGAATTGTTACAATGAAAATAACAACACTTTTTCCTTTTCCAAACTTATTCATTGTTTTTCACTTTCTCCTTTTTCATGAAGTTTTAATATTATGCTTCCTCCGCTAATGCAGCTTTAATCATAATTGCACATTCAACTCTTTTCCGTTCCATTTCACAGCCTATATCATAAGCATCTGTTATTTTTCCATGGAACTTATATGAATTGGCGGCACAGCCTCCACTGCAATAAAATTTTGCAAAACAATCCCTGCATTTCTCTTTTGCATATACATTGCATAATTTAAATTCATCCCTGACCTCTGTATTCGTAATTCCGTCAAATACATTACCAAGCAGAAATTCTTCCTGACCTACAAACTGATGGCAAGGATACAAATCGCCCCAAGGGGTAACTGCCAGATACTCTGTACCCGAACCGCATCCCGCCATTCTTTTTAAGACACATGGTCCCTGTTGTAAATCTATCATAAAATGAAAGAAATTAAATCCTCTTCCTTCCTTTTTACGCTTTATATATTCTAAGGCAAGCTTATCATATTCTTCTAATATCTTTGGAATATCTTCTTCCTTAAGTGAATATGGTTCTTCCGGACCTGCAACCACCGGCTCAATTGACATCTGCTTAAATCCCAAATCTGCATATTCAATTACATCTTTTGAAAAATCAAGATTATTTCTTGTAAATGTTCCTCTGATGTAATAATCTTTCTGTTCCCGGCTGTCCGCCATTTTCTTAAACTTCGGAACAATCAAATCATAACTTCCTTTGCCATTCCTGAAAGGCCTCATCTTATCATTAACTTCTTTTCTTCCGTCAAGGCTCATGACAACATTAGACATTTCTTTATTGACAAATTCCATTACCTCATCATCAAGAAGAACTCCGTTTGTAGTAAGCGTAAACCTGAAATTCTTATCATATTCCTTTTCCTTTGACCGGCCATACCTGACCAGTTCTTTTACAACCTCCCAGTTCATAAGAGGTTCTCCCCCGAAAAAGTCCACCTCAAGATTTCTGCGGTTTCCTGAATTTTCTATAAGAAAATCAAGTGCTTTCTTACCAACCTCAAGACTCATAAGTGCCCTTCTGCCATGATACTCTCCTTCTTCTGCAAAACAATATTTGCAGGCAAGATTACAATCATGTGCTATATGAAGGCACATTGCTTTAACTACTGTCTTTCTGTTCTTAAAATCAACTACTACATCTTTATACGTGTCCTCTGCAAACAACTGACCTGACTTCTTTAGTTCCTCTATTTCTTCTAATGCCTCATCAATATCTGCTTCCTGATATTTTTCTGACAGCACTTCTTTAATCTTTCTGCTGTCATTATCTTCATACAGTTCGATGATGTCATAAACCATATCATCAACTACATGCACTGAGCCACTGTTCACATCCAGAACGATATTGTAGCCATTACTTTTATATTGGTGAATCACTTCAACTAACTCCTGTCCGTCTGTATCATTATTTTATCAGACTTTGTTATTGCCAACGCACGATAACAGAGTCAGCATCTTTTTCAAAAATGCCGGCTCTGTATCTGACTATAAATAATAATAACTATTTATTTTCACAAGTCTGGTTTCCTACAGTACAAGATGTCTTACAAGCTGACTGGCATGAAGTCTGACATTCTCCACATCCGCCGTTCTTTAAAGTATCTTTTAATGTTCTGCTATTTAATGTTTTAATATGTTTCATTAATAAAATCCTCCTTTAAGTGTTTAACTTGAACAATTATATCACAAGATAAAAATAATTCAAAGCATTTTTTTCACTAACTTACCATTCCTCCTATTATACCTCCTGCTACTGCTGCACCTAATGCCGCAGCCACTTCTATTCCGCCTGATATTCCTTTTCCTACAATAATAGAAACAATAAGCAGTCCTGCAAGATATAGAAGTCCTACCGTTATACCCCATATAATCCTTCTGTTCTTTTTAACTTTTCCTGCAAACAATCCTCCTATAAATGCAGATATAAAATAGATTGCAATTATACCTCCTGATATCACTTTTGCACTACAGTCAGTCTTATATGACACAAGTGAAAGAATCCCCAGAAGCAGAAGACTCATCAAATATGTAAAAACTATGATTTTAATAAAAAATAGAACCTCATGAAATATTTTCATTTTAACACGTCTTTCTTTTTTCCCTTTTCTTAAATATATTATTTTTTTTTGAATCTAATACCATAAAATACTTTACACCTGCATAATTTTAATGTAAAATTTTATGCATTAGCCATAATGCAAGGCTGAAAATAATTATTATAAAAGGAGTGGTTTTTTTGGATTCCGGAGACATTATGCAGTTAGTCATTTTACTATTTTTATTACTGCTATCTGCATTCTTTTCATCTGCTGAAACTGCATTGACAACAGCAAATATAATTCGTATACATTCATTGGCTGAGGACGGCAACAGGAGGGCTTCAATTACTGAAAAAATATTAAATAACTCTCCTAAAATGCTTAGTGCTGTTCTTATCGGCAATAATATTGTCAATATTTCAGCTTCATCTTTAGCAACTATTTTTGCACAGCATATGTTTGGCAATTACGCTGTCAGTATTGCCACTGGTATTCTTACAATACTGGTTTTAATATTTGGTGAAATTATTCCCAAAACACTGGCAACAATGTTTTCAGAAAAGCTTGCATTAATATATTCACCTGTTATATATGCCCTTATGTGGCTTTTAACACCTGCTATTTTTGTTATAAACCAGATTTCACAATTCCTTCTTTTACTGCTTCATATTGATATGTCAAAGCGTGGTGCAATTATTACCGAAACTGAACTTCGTACTATGGTAGATGTAAGCCACAAAGAAGGTATTATTGAAACTGAGGAACGCAAAATGATAAACAATGTTTTTGATTTTGGTGATGCTGAAGCAAAAGATGTAATGGTTCCAAGAATTGATATGGCAATGGCTGATGTAAACAGTTCTTTTAATGATTTACTGGAATTATTCCAAAAAGAAAGATTTACCCGCATTCCTATATATGAAAACTCCACCGATAATGTAATCGGTATTATAAATATGAAAGATTTACTTCTCTATGACAAAAAAGAGGATTTTAATGTACGGAATTTCTTAAGAAAGGCTTTCTATACATACGAATCCAAAAAGTTATCAGAGCTTATGCGTGAAATGAAAAAAACATCAGTAAATATAATTATTGTACTTGATGAGTATGGAGTAACAGTGGGTCTTATTACTATTGAAGACCTCCTTGAAGAAATTGTAGGTGACATACGAGACGAATATGACGCTGAAGAAGAGGAAGAATTCAAAAAAATATCTGATACAGAATATCTGATTGAAGGACAGATGAAAATAGATGACTTAAATGACCATCTTAATCTTAATCTCAGCTCAGAAAATTACGATTCTGTCGGTGGTATAATTATTGAAAATCTTGACCGTATACCGGCAGCAGGAGACAGCATTTTGCTTGATAATATCCGTCTCACAGTTCAAAAACTGGACAACAAACGTATTGACAAAGTAAATGTAAAGATTCTTACAGAAAAAGCCGAAGAGGCATGATTATAAAATGTAACTATTAATCTATTCTAATTAAGCGTTATGCGGAAATGAGGAAATATATGAGACATTTACTTAGCCCTTTGGATTTTAAAGTTGAAGAGCTTGATGAACTTCTTAACCTTGCCTCTGATATTGAAAAAAATCCTGAAAAATACAAACATGCATGTGATGGCAAAAAACTTGCCACATTATTCTACGAACCCAGTACACGTACAAGACTAAGTTTTGAATCTGCAATGCTGAGTCTTGGCGGAAATGTATTGGGATTTGCCTCTGCAGACAGCAGTTCTGCCTCTAAAGGTGAAAGCGTATCTGATACCATAAGAATCATTTCATGTTATGCAGATATATGTGCCATGAGACATCCCAAAGAAGGTGCTCCAACAGTGGCCGCTGAAAAGTCCTCCATACCTGTCATCAACGCCGGAGACGGCGGACATCAGCATCCTACACAGACTTTGACTGATCTTATGACAATCCGTTCATTAAAAGGTCATTTAGACAATCTGACCATCGGACTGTGCGGAGATTTAAAATTTGGACGTACCGTACATTCACTTATAAATGCACTTGTCAGATATGATAACATATCTTTCGTTCTTATTTCCCCGAAGGAACTTCAACTTCCTGATTATATCCGTCAGGATGTACTTGAAGCAAATAATATACCATACAAAGAGGTTGAACAGCTTGAAACATCCATGCCTGAACTTGATATCCTCTACATGACACGTGTTCAACGCGAGCGTTTTTTCAATGAAGATGATTATGTACGTCTTAAAGACCGTTATGTACTTACAAAAGAAAAAATGCAATATGCAAACGAAAATATGCTGATTCTGCATCCTCTTCCGCGTGTAAATGAAATTTCCGTTGAAGTTGATGATGATCCAAGAGCTGTATATTTCAAACAGGTTCAATATGGAGTATATGTCCGTATGGCACTTATTTTAACTCTGTTAAACATAAAAGTATAATAGAATGGAGGTTTCATATGTTAAATGTAGGCTCACTTAATGAAGGTTTTGTCCTTGACCATATACAGGCAGGAAAGGCTATGTCTATTTACAAATATCTGGGACTTGATAAGCTTGACTGTCAGGTTGCAATTATCAAAAATGCCCGCAGCAATAAGATGGGAAGAAAAGATATAATAAAGATTGAAGGCTCTCTGGATCTGGTAGACCTTGATATACTGGGATTTGTAGATCATAATATTACCGTAAACATAATTCGGGATGAAGCTATTGTTGATAAGAAAAAGCTTACACTCCCTAATACAGTACGAAATATTTTAAAATGCAAGAATCCACGATGTATCACATCCATAGAGCAAGAGCTTGAACAGATATTTATTCTTTCTGATAAGGATAAAGAAATATACCGCTGCAAATATTGTGAAGAAAAATATTCCGGGAATTGACCGTTTTAAAGGCATCCTGTTCACTTTAAATACTATAGTGAACAGGATGCCTTTTTCAGTTTTTTTCGAAGTATGATTCAGTGCAAGTTTAATTAAAAATTCTGTCTTAAATTACAAATGTGAATTTTTAACATCTTTCTTAAACTTTTTCCACGCATCAGGATTATCAACAAAGTATTTCGGACATATTTTTCCGGTTACATCATAGTGCCTTATAATATCTTCCGCCTCCAGTTCATATGCATCACAAAGCCATGCACATAACTTCACAAGTGAATCATAAGAATCTTTTGTAAATTTACCATCCTCATCCGGATGGCATACTTCTATTGATATGGTATCATCATTTCTGTTATTAGAACAATAAGCTATCTCATTTAACGGTATGCACTGAATTATTTCACCTTCAATACCTATAACATAATGGCTGCTGGCATAAGTCTGACCCGTTGTGGCAAGTCCGTTAAAATAATTCCTGTTATCCTGTGCTGATGAGCCCGGATTAGCCACATAATGAACCACTATATTATTAATTACCTTTAATGGTGTTCCGGGTCTTGAAAATGAGTTAACCGTTAAAAAATCTTCTTTTATACTGATTCCATCTTTAGAAGCTTTATCTGCGGTAGTTTTTTTATATCCATATTTAAATATTTCTTCTTTATCCTGTTTTGTAAAAAAATGGTTCACAATAACCCCTACTATACATATAGCAAGCAGCAGTATTGAAATAGATAACACCAAAATCTTTCTTTGCTTTATATTCATATACACACCTTCATAAGTAACTGGAAATATATATTTCAAAAAGGTTAAAAATATTCTTGTAAATGCTACAATTTAAAAAACTCTATTGATTTTGATAATGAAATCGCCAATTCCTTTAATTTTCCTGCTGCATCAGCAAGCAGGTTTATTGTAGAATTCAATTCCTGCATAGATGCTGTTGTTTCCTGTGTTGCAGCAGCATTTTCCTCTGAAATTGCTGATAAATCCTGAATAATGTCTACAACCGTCTTTCTTGAAGCATCACATGTCTTTGCTTCCTCATTTATCTCCGCAGTCTCTTCTCTAGAAGATATAATTCCATTATTGACATTTTCAAACTGACTCCTGGTTGCATCTAATTTTTCCTGCTGTTTCTTCAATCTGTCCTTTACTTCTTCCATAGTTTTCATAGAATTATCTGAATTATCCAATAAACCTACAATAATCTGAGAAATGTATTGTGCAGATTTATTTGATTCTTCTGAAAGTTTCTGTATCTCTGATGCCACAACAGCAAATCCTTTACCAGTTTCACCTGCCCTTGCTGCTTCAATAGAAGCATTTAATGACAACAAACTTGTCTGATCTGCTATGTTTGTTATCATTTCAACAGCTTCTGAGATTTTCTTTACCGATTCATCCGTAGCTTCAACATTAGTTGATATTGATTGTATGGCTTCTGATGTTTTATCATTACTGTCACTTAACTCATTTATAATCCGGGCGGCCTCTGTCCCTGCGGTCTGTATACTTTCTGAATTATCATTTAATCTTGCAATATTTGATACGATACTTTCAATGAGCTGTCCCATATCACTTACTTTCATTGTGGCATCCTCTACATCTTCTGCCTGTGATATTGCACCTTTTGAGATATCTTCTACTGCATATGAAATTTCATCTGCATTTTGACTTGTATGAGTTGCCATTAATTCCAGTTCATGTCCCTCATCCTGAACACTGCCGGCAAAGTTCTGAATATCACTTACAGTATTATGTAATGATGCAATACATTTCTCTGCACTTCGTCCCATATCACCAATTTCATCTTTTCTCTTTAACAGGCTTTTCTCCACCTTAAAAGCAAGATTTCCTGCTGAAAGGTTATCTATCGCTTCTTTTGTATTATCTACTGCCTTAGCAATCTTTGCGGATATACAAAATACAAACACAATAGAACATATTAGTACAGCTATAGTTATTGCTAATATATTATTCCGTTTTGCGGAAATAAAAGAATCTACATCCCTGCTGGGAACTCCCGCAAATACCATACCGACCACTGTTCCGTCCGGATTATTCAGAGGAATATAATATGAGTAATAATTCTCATCATTAATAACCATATTAGCAGAAAAATATTCCTGTCCTCCAAGAACAGTATCAGCCACTTCCTTTGACGCCTTTGTATCTATAATTCTTTTTCCTGTAGAATGATCTACAAGCGATGTAGCTTTTCTGGTGTCATCATAAAATAAAGTGACAACCGAATCCATTCCTTCTGTATATGTATCAATCTTTTCAACATTCTGAGTAATATTATAATCACCTTTTACTAAATCTCCATCCCCATTCAATGAATATGGGTCATCATTCAGATTATCATATGCCGCCCTTACGGCAACACTGGTTGCCTTAACCTGTTTTAACGCTTCTTCCTGCAATCCGTCTTTAAGATTAAGCTCTGCCGTCAGAATACTGATAATTCCCAATACAACTAACGGTACAATTGACATATACAATAATTGGACTTTAACACCATATAAAAAATTTCTTTTTTTCATACACTTCTCCATATAACTTGTCTGACTAATATAATTCTGATACAACAGAATTTAATAAATATTAGGCATCTACACTATAATTTGGTGCTTCTTTTGTAATCTGGATATCATGAGGATGACTTTCTTTAAGCGATGCTGAGGAAATTTTTACAAATTTACCGGTTTCCTTAAGTGTAGGCACATCCTTTGCTCCACAATATCCCATACCGGAGCGAAGTCCTCCTAAAAGCTGGAATACTGTATCTTCTAATGTTCCTTTGTATGCCACACGACCCTCTACACCTTCCGGTACAAGTTTCTTAGCATCTGTCTGGAAATACCTGTCTTTACTGCCGTTTTCCATAGCGGCTATAGAACCCATTCCACGATATACCTTGTATTTTCTTCCCTGATATAATTCAAAAGTACCCGGACTTTCATCACATCCTGCAAACATGCTTCCCATCATGCACACATCTGCACCTGCTGCTATTGCCTTAGCAATATCTCCTGAGAACTTAATACCTCCGTCAGCTATAATAGGTGTGCCTGTCTCCTTTGCTGCCTCATAACAGTCCATAATAGCTGTAATCTGCGGAACTCCGATACCTGCGACTACACGTGTAGTACATATTGAACCCGGTCCTATTCCTACTTTAACACAATCGGCACCTGCTGCAATCAAATCTCTCGTTGCATCTCCCGTTGCCACATTTCCGGCTATAACCTGAAGTTCAGGATATGCTGATTTAATCTCTTTTAAGGTTGTAAATATATTCTTTGAATGTCCATGTGCCGAATCAATAACAATAACATCTACCTTTGCCTTTACCAGTGCTTCTACTCTTTCCATAACGTTTTTAGTAATTCCTACGGCAGCACCACACAAAAGCCTTCCCTGCTCATCTTTAGCAGATAAAGGATATTTTATCTGTTTTTCAATATCTTTAATTGTAATAAGACCCTTAAGATTAAAGTCATCATCTACTATCGGAAGTTTTTCTTTTCTTGCCTTTGCCAATATTGACTTTGCTTCATCAAGTGTAATACCTTCTTTTGCCGTAATAAGCCCTTCTGAAGTCATTGAATCTTTTATCTTCTTTGTAAAATCCTTTTCAAATTTAAGATCTCTGTTTGTAATAATACCAACCAGCTTCTTACCTTCTGTAATAGGAACTCCTGAAATCCTGAATTTTGCCATCAGGTTATTGGCATCCTCCAATGTATGCTCCGGTGATAAATAAAATGGGTCAGTAATAACACCATTTTCTGAACGTTTTACCTTATCTACTTCGTCAGCCTGTGCTTCAATAGACATATTTTTATGTATTATTCCTATTCCGCCCTGTCTCGCCATGGCAATTGCCATCCTATACTCGGTTACAGTATCCATACCTGCACTCATAACAGGAATATTTAATTTAATTTTCTTTGTCAGATGAGTTGATAAATCAACCATATTAGGTGTTACTTCTGAATATGCCGGTACTAAAAGCACATCATCAAATGTTATTCCATCACCAACAATTTTTCCCATTTCTTTCATCCTCGCTTTCATAGTATTTTTGCAATTTTAACAGATTTGAATTATAGTGTCAAATAATTTTTGTACTATTATTTTATCGGCAGACCACCCTGTAAATGACCGGCTTAAACATTATGTCTTTTACAGTATGACCTTCCTTGGCGAATGTGCCTGCATTGCCTTAAGTATTGCTTCATTTGGTTCAAATATTATTTTTATTAAATCTGAATCTTTTCTTTCATATATTATATATTTTTTTCCTTCTTCAGTTCCTGATACAAATTTCTTTGTTATACAATCTTTATTTTCATAAGATTTTAAAGCCTCACTTCCTTCCGGTGCAATTATCTCCACCCTTTCAAGTTCTACTTTCATACAGCTTTTTCTCTTTCTCTTTGCCATAATCTTATCTATCCTGCATTCACCTGCAAAATAAATATATTCAAACTCCACACTTGTAGTCTGAAAAGTATACCTTACGAGATATGCTGCTATTACTGAAATTCCGAATGCTATAATGTTCAATATCGGATACAGCATAACACATATGACTACCAGAAGAACTGATGCAATTCTTGCTGCAAGACCTGCAAATGTATTATTCCTCTTTATCATATACTCAATATAAGCATCATTCATATATTCACCATACCTTTCTAAATTTTTCTCCTTTGATGATAAAAACATTATCCATAATTATAATAATATTTATAAAGAATAACAAGTACTTTTTATACTCTAATCATCTAATAGAAAGTCCGAAAAAACCACATTGCTTACATCAATCCCTTTTTTAGTAAGAAATACTCTGTCACCATCTATATCTGTCATGCCAATCTTACTATATTTAGAAATCACATTTCCATATATTTCATCCATATCATTTCCAAACTTTTGCATAAATGTACTCCTGCTGACACCTTCCATCATTCTCATCCCGAGAAACATATACTCTTCCATTTGTTCTTTTGTTGACAAAATCTGAATATTCTCTGTAATCTTCTCCGGATATTCTGAATTACTTATGTATTTTTTAATATCTGATGTATTATTAAATCTTTTCTCACTATATAATGATGCAGCCCCCAGACCAAGTCCGATATATGGTTTTCTTTTCCAATATCCTATATTGTGCCTGCATTCAAAACCAGATTTTGCATAATTTGATATTTCATACCTTTTATATCCATAACCGGTTAGTATCTTATCTGTCATATAGTACTGCTGTCTTTCTTCCTCTTCATTTGGAAGTTCATCTTTAAGCCTTCCACTCTCCTGATTATACATATCATAAAATGGTGTACCCTCTTCAACAATCAGGCTGTATGCCGAAATATGTTCAGGAGAAAGCATACATACTTTATGAACTGTATCTTTATACATTTCAATACTCTGTAAAGGAAGTCCACTCATAATATCCACATTAATATTATTAATGCCTTCTTCACGCAGAATATTATAGCTGTCCAAAAACTGCTGCCATGTGTGAATCCTTCCAAGCTTTTTAAGTTCTGCATCCTGTGCAGTCTGAAGACCAATACTTACTCTGTTTATACCACTATTTACATATGCCTGAGCCTTCCCGGCAGTTATGGTTCCGGGATTTGCCTCTATGGTAATCTCTGCTTCTTTCTTTACATTAAAACACTTTCTAAGCTCTGACATTATTATTTCTATATAATCAGGTTTAAGTATAGATGGCGTACCTCCGCCTATAAATACTGTATCTGCCTCCATATCCTTAACAGATTTTGCACGCATTTCTTTTAAAAGTGCATCAATATAATCTTCAATCATATGATTGTCTGACTGAAACGAAAGAAAATCACAATAACAGCATTTTTTTACACAAAACGGAATATGAATATATATCTCTATATCTTTACTAATCTTCATCAAGTTTAAGCACACTCATGAATGCTTTCTGAGGAATCTCAACATTTCCTACCTGACGCATACGTTTCTTTCCTTCCTTCTGTTTTTCCAGGAGTTTCTTCTTTCTGCTTATATCTCCGCCATAGCATTTTGCCAACACATCTTTCCTCATCGCTTTTACGGTTTCTCTTGCAATAACCTTGCTGCCCACTGCTGCCTGAATCGGTATCTCAAATAACTGTCTTGGTATCTCCTTTTTAAGTTTTTCACACATTTTTCTGCCACGCTCATATGCACTGTCTGCAAATACTATAAACGATAAAGCGTCAACCTCTTCCTTATTAATAAGTATATCAAGCTTCACAAGCTCTGACCTCTCATATCCCTTCATTTCATAATCAAATGATGCATATCCTCTTGACCTTGACTTGAGTGCATCAAAAAAATCATATATTATCTCATTTAATGGTAGTTCATACTTAAGAAGTGCCCTGGTTCCCTCTATATATTCCATTCCAAGATATCTTCCCCGTCTTTCCTGACAAAGTTCCATTATAGAACCAATAAATTCAGTAGTAACCATAACTTCTGCTGTCACCACCGGCTCTTCCATATAGTCGATTTCCGAAGGGTCAGGAAGATTTGACGGATTTGTAAGTTCTATAACCGTACCGTCTGTCTTGTATACTTTATATATAACTCCCGGTGCCGTTGTCACCAAGTCAAGATTATATTCTCTCTCAAGTCTTTCCTGTATTATTTCAAGATGCAGCAGTCCGAGAAATCCGCATCTGAAACCAAATCCCAATGCTATAGATGTCTCCGGTTCATAGTTAAGTGATGCATCATTTAACTGAAGCTTTTCAAGAGCATCTCTTAAATCCTCATACTTCGCACTATCTGCCGGATATAAGCCACAATATACCATTGAATTTACCTTTTTATAACCCGGAAGTGCTTCATCACATGGTCTGTCTGCATCTGTGATTGTATCACCTACAGTTGTATCTTTTACATTTTTAATACTTGCGGTCACGTATCCAACCATACCTGCTTTCAATTCATCACACGCTACAAATCTGCCTGCACCAAAATATCCCACTTCCACTACAGTTTCAGAAGCACCTGTTGCCATCATTTTTATCTTTGTTCCTGCCTTCACCGTTCCGTTTTTAATTCTGCAGAATACTATTACGCCCTTATACGAATCATATATACAGTCAAATATAAGTGCCTGAAGTGGAGCATCAGGGTCACCTGTCGGAGCAGGTATTTTTGTTACCACTTGTTCTAAAACTTCTTCTATATTTAATCCGTTTTTAGCAGATATTAATGGAGCATCCTGTGCCTCTATTCCTATAACATCTTCTATCTCGTCTATAACTCTTTGCGGTTCGGCACTTGGAAGGTCAATCTTATTAATAACCGGAAGCACATCAAGATTATGGTCCAATGCAAGATATACATTTGCCAATGTCTGTGCCTCTACTCCCTGTGCGGCATCTACCACCAGAATGGCACCATCACATGCCGCAAGGCTTCTTGATACTTCATAATTAAAATCCACATGACCCGGAGTATCTATAAGATTAAATATATATTCTTCTCCGTCATTTGCGGTATATACTATTCTCACCGCCTGTGACTTAATTGTTATACCTCTTTCTCTTTCAAGTTCCATATTGTCGAGCACCTGATTCTGCATTTCCCTGTTGGTCAAAGTTCCTGTCTTTTCTATAATGCGGTCTGCCAACGTAGACTTGCCGTGGTCAATATGTGCTATTATACAAAAATTTCTTATTTTTTTCTGATTCACTGATTACAATTCCCTTTCTTTTATGTCTAATGTATGGTAACATTATAATCACTTTTTTATGATTAATCAATAAAATAATAGAACAACCCCTGAAAGAAAATTATGTAACAGTTCATCCATGCCATTCATAATTTGCCGGATTATGTGCTATGGTTGAAAATTCAAATATCTGCCGGCAAATTATTCATGTCGGGCGTCCGCCCTATAGAGAATAATATATAATAATTTCTTAGTGAGCAAGCTCCCACGAAATTATTATATATTATTCTCTGCATGGCTAAACTGTTACAAAATTATTATCCTAAAATGTTCACATAATCATTTTTTTGTGGTATACTATAAATAATCTATAGCAAAAGGAGTTCCGGAATAAAATGTTTTCATATTTAAAAAACAAAAAAGACAACAAAAGACGAAGCCAGTATATTGATGAAGTCAAAATATTTATTCAGGTACATTTTGTAAGAGAACGAAGCAACGAAAAATACAACCCCCTTACACTTAAAACTGACCCCGAAAGGGATGCATGTATAGAATGGTATAATCAGCATGGTAATCCTGATTCTTTTTCGGATATTGTAATGATTTACCTTAACGAAAAGAATACTACTATCGAAAATATCGCTTCTGCATATAAGCTTGATTCTGATATTCTTTCTAATAAAAATAATCCGTTTACAATTTCAAAGGGATATGCTTCCGCTATATGTCTTGGTCTTCATTTGAATTTTTCAGAAACCAAAGCCTTATTAAATAAAGCCGGACATGCCCTTACAAATTCATCTGAAGCAGATTTAATAATCCGATTTTGTATTGAAAATGGCATATATGATTTTGGAGATATAGAGTATCTTCTATCTATGATTTGCGATACTAATTTAAAAGAATTAGTATAATATAGTCAACTTCCCGGCAGCATCGCTGCCCGTAGCAATAAAAAGTGGTTAGTACCCTTATGCCGATTTTTCCGAAGCACTAAATGTACTAACCACATTTTTAGTTAAAACACCTATCTAAAAAATATATCACATACTACTCAGATAAAAATGCCATGTAGCCTTTTTTAGTCTCATATACATCTGCTTTACTGACAGCTTCCCAAGGTGCATGCATATTAAGAACCGCAACACCACTGTCTATCACATCCATTCCATATGTTGCCAGTATATATGCAATCGTACCTCCTCCGCCTAAATCTACCTTTCCAAGCTCTGCTGTCTGATACACCACATCATGTTTCTCCATTATATTTCTCACTTGTGCCACATACTCTGCATTAGCATCATTTGAACCTGATTTACCTCTTGAACCGGTAAATTTGTTAAACACAATTCCTTTGCCAAAATATGCAGAATTTTTCTTTTCGTATGCCGATGCATATGTTGGATCAAATGCAGCACTTACATCCGATGATAACATCTTTGAATTTGCCAGAACACGTCTCAGCTTAAGTTCGGTATACTCTCCCATTCTGTCAAGTATCTCTGCTACCATATTTTCAAAAAAATGAGACTTCATGCCTGTTGCACCGACACTTCCTATCTCTTCTTTATCCACAAGTATACAGCAGGCTGTACGATCCACCTTCTTAAACTCAAGCATTGCTGCCAATGAAGTATATGCACATACTCTGTCATCCTGTCCGTATGCAAGCACCATACTTCTATCCATGCCTGCCTCTCTTGCCTTGCCTGCCGGCACTACCTCTAATTCTGCTGATATAAAATCTTCTTCCTCAAATCCATACTTTTCATTAATCAGCTTTATAATCTGCTTCTTTACAGCATCCTTTTCTTCTCCCTCAAGTGGCTTTGTCCCAACAATAATATTTAAGTCTTCCCCTTCAATTACCTTTGACGCCTTCTTCTCTATCTGCTCTTGTGCAAGATGTATTAAAAGGTCAGATATAAAGAATACAGGATCATTTTCATCCTCACCTATTACAATATTTGTAACTGTTCCATCTTTTTTGACAACTACACCATGTATGGCAAGTGGCAATGTTACCCACTGATATTTTTTTATTCCTCCATAATAATGCGTATCAAGATAAGCTATCTCTGTATCCTCATACAACGGATTCTGTTTAATATCAAGTCTCGGAGAATCAATATGTGCCCCTAATATATTCATTCCCTCTTCTATTGGGTTCTTTCCTATAATAAACAATGCTATGGATTTTTTCATCCATACAGAATATACCTTATCTCCTGCCTTTAATTTTTTATCCTTCTTTATTATATCTTCAAGATTCTTGTATCCAGCTGCCTTTACCTGACTGACAATCTCGTCTACACACTCTCTTTCAGTTTTGCCCTTATCGAGAAATTCCATATAAGAGTTATTTAATGTCTCCAACTCTTCTAACTGCTCTTCACTATATTTTTTCCATGCGTTTTCAATCTCCATTGCTTTCCTTCCTTTCTATTCCTTCTAAATCAAATGGTGGTGTATACTCTTTTACCGCACTTTTCCTGTCCTGCATATATCCGTTTGTAATACCAAGACTAATTGCAAAATCAAGAACCGAGTCATATTCAAATGTTGTAACCCTTCTGTTAATTTCACTATATGCATTACTTTTGTATGAAGGTGTATATTGGCTCATAAGGCTTAACATATAACTGTTATCCGTAAGACATTCCTTCATCCATCTGAGTATATCCATAGATTCCTTCCTGTATCCCGGCAGTACAAGATGCCTTATTATTACTCCTTTTTTAATTATACCATTGCAGTCAAGCTCGGGGGTTCCTGTCTGCCTTATCATCTCAGATACCGCCTCAGATACTCTGTTAAAATATCCCTTTGCTGACGAGTACTTAATGGCTGTTTCTTCATTATAATACTTTATATCCGGCAAAAATATATCCACATATCCATTTAATCTTTTTATAGTATCTATTTTCTCATAACCGCCACAATTATATACTACCGGTATTAAAAGTCTGTGTTTTACTAAATCTAATGCTTTTAATATCATTGGAACATATTGTGTCGGTGTCACAAGATTTATATTATGTGCACCTTTATCCTGAAGTTCCAAAAATATTTCTGATAATCTGTGTACACTTATAATCTTACCAAAATTCTGATGGGATATTAAATAATTTTGACAATAACAACACTTTAATGTACATCCGCAAAAAAATATTGCTCCACTTCCATTTTCACCGCTTATGCATGGCTCTTCCCAATAATGAAGTGCCGCCCTTGCAATCATTACATTATCATCACATCCGCAGTACCCCTTATGTTTTGTCCTGTCAATCCCACATTCTCTCGGACACAAAGTGCAGTTTTTTAATTCCTCAAACATATCAATCCTCTATTCCGGCCATCTTTAGGAATTAGTAAAAACTGAATACTCTTCAAGATTCCAGACTTTATCAACCAGACCGGAATAAAACTCCGGCTCGTGGCATACTAATAAAACTGCTCCTTTATATTCAATTAATGCCTTCCTCAGTTCTTCCTTCGCATCCACATCCAGATGGTTGGTGGGCTCGTCTAATAATAAAATATTTGTTTCTATATTTATAAGTTTGCAAAGCCTCACCTTAGCCTGTTCTCCACCACTTAAAACCTTCACTTTACTTTCGATATGTTTTGTGGTCAGTCCACATTTTGCCAATGCAGAACGTACTTCGTACTGTGTGAACGATGGAAACTCCTCCCATATCTCCTCTATGCAGGTATTTTCCCCGGCTTTTATTTCCTGTTCAAAATATCCCTTATAAAGATAATCGCCCAAATGTACCTTACCCGATATAGCAGGTATTATTCCCAGAACGCTCTTTAAAAATGTGGTTTTTCCTATTCCGTTAGTACCTGTTACGGCAATTTTTTCTCCTCGTTCCATTCTCAAATTAATCTGCTTTGATAACGGTTTGTCATACCCTATAACTAAATCCTCTGTCTCAAATACTACTTTCCCTGAAGTTCTGGCATTTTTAAAAACAAATTCAGGTTTAGGTCTTTCCTTTGCCAATTCTATTATATCCATTTTATCCAGTTTCTTCTGTCTGGACATTGCCATATTTCTTGTAGATACTCTTGCCTTATTTCTTGCCACAAAATCTTTAAGTTCCCCTATTTCCTGCTGCTGACGTTTATATGCCGCTTCAAGTTGTGACTTTTTCATCTCATATACTTCCATGAATTTGTCATAATCACCTACATATCTGTCCAGCTTTTGATTTTCCATATGATATATTATATTAATTACACTGTTTAAAAACGGTATATCGTGGGATATAAGTATAAATGCATTTTCATATTCCTGAAGATATCGCTTCAGCCATTCAATATGGTTCGCATCCAGATAGTTTGTCGGCTCATCCAAAAGCAATATATCCGGCTTTTCAAGTAACAGCTTTGCCAACAGTACTTTTGTCCTCTGACCTCCGCTAAGTTCAGATACATCATGCTCAAGCCCAAGCTCCAACAGTCCTAATGCCCTTGCTGTCTCTTCTACCTTTGCATCTATCATATAAAAGTCATTATTAGTAAGGACATCTTGTATTGTACCAAGTTCTTCCAACATCTTATCCATTTCATCCTGTGATGCATCTCCCATTTTATCACATATGGCATTCATCTTTTCTTCAAGTTCAAAAAGATAATTAAATGCTGACTTCAACACTTTATTTATAGTCATTCCCGGTTCAAGCACCGTATGCTGGTCAAGATATCCGACTCTTACATTTTTTGCCCATTCCACCCTGCCTTCATCAGGCATAAGTTTTCCGGTAATTATATTCATAAAAGTAGATTTTCCTTCACCATTTGCACCAATCAGTCCAATATGTTCACCTTTTAAAAGCCTGAATGATACATTATCAAATATTGCCCTGTCGCCAAATCCATGACTTAAGTTCTTCACATCAAGTATCATATTATGCCCATACCTTTCTTTCTTATTATGCAACCAGCGATGCTGTATTGCAAATTTGATGTCCTATCAGCCTGCTGTGGGTTAAACTGCTGACTACACTATTCTACAAGATTTAGTATATGAACGCAATAAAATTCCGTCCAAAATGTACGAACGGAATAACCGGACAGAATAAAATTCCGCCCAGAATAACTGGACGAAATAAAATTCCGCCCGAAATAACTGGGCGGAATTTGGTATAAAAGTTATTTTATTTTAACTTTTTTTACTGAACTATATGAACCATATACTTTTTTACCTGTGGAATCTATCTTATAAGCCCTTACTTTTACATATATGGTTGATTTACTGTTTAACTTTGTAACAGTAGCCTTTACAGATTTTGTTGTTATCTTTTTAGCTGATTTAAACTTTGAGTTTTTAGCGTAAACAATCTCATAACCTTTTGCACCAGAAACTTTCTTAAAAGTAACTGTCATTTTCTTTTTAGCTGCCTTAATGGATTTAATAGAAACTTTAGCTACTTTTACTTTTGTCCAGCGTGCATATAATGTATGTGTCTTTGCAGTACTTACCTTAACAGAACTTGTAACTTTCTTTCCACCTATTTTGGATGTATACCATCCGCTAAATTTATAGCCTTTTCTCTTAGCAGTTGGAAGAGAACCATATTTTGATGCATATGTTACTGTCTTGGATTTCTTAGATACTGTGCCTCCGTTTTTATTGAATTTAACAGTATATTTATTAGCCGTCCAAACTGCATTTATTGTTGTGTCTGCTGTGATATTATCAAATTTCTTATCCCAGCTTAATGTGTATCCTGTCTTCTTTATCGCTTCAGGTGCTGTTGCAGCTTTGCCGGACTCTACTGACTGTGTCGCCAATACTTTGCTTCCATCCTTAAATGTTACTGTGTACCTTTTGGCTGTCGCTGTCCATACTGCATTTACTGTTGTATCTTCTTTGATTCCTGTAAATGTTTTATCCCAGCTTAATGTATAACCTTCTTTTGCAGCTACTTCCGGTGCTTTTGCATCCTTGCCATACTCTACTGTCTGTGTATCTAATACGGTATCTCCATCTTTAAATGTTACTGTATATTTATTAATCGTCCATACTGCATTTACTGTTGTGTCTTCTTTGATTCCTGTAAATGCCTTATCCCAGCTTAATGTATAACCTTCTTTTGCTGCAACTTCCGGTGCTTTTGCAT
>JAAVHZ010000053.1 GCA_014799465.1 Lachnospiraceae bacterium
GCTGGCAAGGAAGATAAAAATTTCCGAAGGGAGTGTACTTAAGTACTCGACCGAGGAAATTTTTCTCTGACGCAGCCAGCACCGAAAAGGCTGTTTTTGACGGATAATTTCGGCATTACAAAAGCAGCAATGGCATATTCACACCATTCCCACATCTCAAATCCACAACATCTTCTAGCGGCAGACGCGGGCCAGGGCAAGCGCGGCAAAAGCGCCTTGGCAAGCGGGCGGATTTTCGCCTAGAATCCGCAAGGCACACAGAAGCGGCAGCCTTGGCCGCACAAGGAGACGACATGCAGGACGAACGCGGGCTCTACTACCACGCCAACGCGGGCGACCCCGGTTCGCGGGTCTATGTGCGGCGCGGCCCTGACGGCGAGGTGGAATTTCGCCTCTGGGAGGCGGCGCATCCCGAGATCTGGGAGCGCCACCCCTGGCTCAGCATGGGCGTCATCCGCGAGGCCGCCGCCCTGTATGCCAAAGAGGGCGGCAGCGCGCAGGATCCCCTGCGCATCTATGACCTCGCCGTGGCGCGCGCCCTCCTTGCCGAAGCGGGTATGCCCGCTTCGGACGAAGGGGAAGGCGCGCCCGGGGCAGCCGGGGCGCCCGGCGCATGAACCGCGCCTGGCTTGCCCGGCGGCGTCCGGCCCTCGTGCGCGACCTCGTGCGCGACTATTGCGCGGCCCATGCCGTGCTGACCACGCAGTTGCGCCGTTTTGAGGGCGACGGCACGGTCTCGTACGCCATCATCCGCGCCCTGCTCGGCGAAGCCATGTCCAAGGGCGTGCTGTGGCGCCTCAAGGACACGGCGCATCACCTCTTCCGCGCCCCGGCGCAAGGCGGCGACCCCGCCACCGAAGGGCGCGCCCTCGTGGGCGAGCTCATCGACTGGTGCGTGGGCTTCGCCTTCCATGAGTGCATCAAGCTGCGCGAGGACGCCTACCAGCGCCAGCACTACGCCAATCGCCTGCTCCATCTGGAGGAGCTGCGGCGCGCCGCCGGGCACGCCCCCGATGGCGCGGACGCCCCGGACAGCGGGGACGGCCTCTGGCCCCTGGCCGGGCTGCCGCGCCAGACGGCCGACAGCATGGAGCGCGAGCTTCGGCGCATCCTGGGCGTGCTCGACAACGGGCTTTCCCTGCTCGCGCGCTATCTTGCCGGCGAGGCCGGCAACGCGCCCCTCGCCCGCTGGCTGGCCGTGGAGGAGGAACGCGCGGCCGAGGCCTTCGGGGCGCGCTGGCCCGAAGTGGTAGGCGCGCTTGCCGGGACCGGCGGGGACGGTCTCTACCCGCTGGCCGCGGCCGACCTTGTGGAAGCCGGGCGCCCCGAAGCGGCGCGGGCGCTCCTCGCCGCGCACCGGGATGAGCTCGGCGCGGCAGGGCGCAGGCTGCTGCAAACGCTGGAGGGCGGCGCCCCGGACGCAGCCCCGGACGCAGCCCAAGGCCCGGCGCGGGCAGGGGCCGCCTGATGGCCCGGCCGCCCCGCATCCCCTTACGGCACCTCCTCCTGCTGGCCCTTGTTTGCGGCGCGCTCGTGCTCGCGGGCTGCGGCGGCTCGCGTACCTCGTGGCGCAAGGGCGGCGTGGCCGGCACCAAGCCCTATACCGTGCGCGGCAAGACGTATTATCCGCTCAAGTCGGCGCACGGCTTCGTGGAGGAGGGCATCGCCTCGTGGTACGGCCCGGGCTTCCACGGCAAGACCACGGCCAACGGCGAGCGCTACAACCAGTACGCCATGACCGCGGCCCACAAGCTCTTGCCGCTGGGCACCAAGGTGCGCGTGACGCACCTCGGCAACGGCAAGTCGGTCATCGTGCGCGTCAATGACCGCGGCCCCTTCGTGGAGGACCGCGTCATCGACCTCTCGCGCACCGCGGCCACGCGCCTCAACATGATGGGCACGGGCACGGCGCGCGTGCGCATCCAGAGCCTCGGCGGCATCAGCGAGCTTGCGGAAAACGGCGACATCAAGGGCGATTTTTACGTCCAGGTAGGGGCCTTTGGCAGCAAGGAGAGCGCCTACAAGCTCATCCAGACGCTGGCCAAGGCCGGCCACAAAGGACGCCTCCAGTTCGGCAGCAACAATCTGTGGAACGTGCAGGTCGGCCCGTGGGCCGACTCCGCCGGTGCCGAGCGCATGCTCGCCGCCTTCCGGGCGCTCTATCCGTCGGCCTTTGTGGTGGGCGGGGCGGAATAGCCGGCTGCGCCCGGGATGCGCGTCCCTGCCGTCGCGCCCTCGCAAGACGCCCCGGCAAGCGCCGCCACGAAGCGGCGAAGCCGGTAAGGGCTTTTTCGCAAAGACGATGCGACAGGGGAGCGGACAGTCCCAGTCCACGGGGAGGGTGGCGAGGGAGGGAGCCTGGCCGTCCCTCCTCTTCGCCGTCGTGTCCCGCTCCCGGGCGCGGTCCCTGGTTTTTCCGGGCCTCCCGGACTCAGAAGTCCATCACTTCCCCGTCAAAGGGTATCAGCACCTTGTCCCGGATGCCGTGCTCGCGCG
The DNA here is from genome assembly GCA_014799465.1 of Lachnospiraceae bacterium. Lineage (GTDB taxonomy): Bacteria > Bacillota > Clostridia > Lachnospirales > Lachnospiraceae > UBA2821. The sequence goes on from JAAVHZ010000053.1 coordinate 2,497, forward strand.
TGTAGCGGGCGAGGTCCTTGCGGTCCACGGTCATGTGGTTGATGGCGTCCATGTGCACGGCCACCACCTCAGCGTCGGGCGCGGCCCTGACCATGCGCAGCACATCTTCCTTCTTCATGATGATTTCCGGCGCGTCCTGAAAGGCCGGCATGGCCATGGCGGCGCCGCCGGCGTTCATGATGATGACGTCCGGCTTGTGGGCGGCGAGCGCCTTGTCCACGCCCGGGAACCACACCGTGTCGCCCACCACCCAGGCCTTCTTGCCGTCCGGCGCGGTGAAGACGATGCCCATGACCTCGCCGAGCGCCTTGGCGAGCACCGGGTCGGCATACATGGCCTCGCTTCCGTGGCGCGTGGCCGTGCGCTCGAGGCGCACGCCCTTGAAGAGCTCGCCGTCCTTCAGGATGCGCACGTCCTTGAAGCCCTGGCCGCGCACGAGCTTTGCGTCCTCCCCATGCTGCACGAAGAGGGGCATGTCCTTGGGGAGCGCCTTTTGCGCGGCCTCGTCCCAGTGGTCGAGGTGGGTATGGGTGAGGATGACGGCATCCACGCCCGCGAGCAGGTCTTCCACCGGCATGGGGAGCGGCGTGAAGGGATTGCGCATGCCGCCGCGGTAGGTGTTGGCTAAGCCCTCATAGGCTCCGGGCGCGGCCAGCATGGGGTCGATGAGGAAGGTGGCGTCGCCGCTTTTGAGCTTGGCCGTGGCGTTGCGCACATGTTGGAGCTGGAAGGCCGGGGCCTTTTTGGCCTCGGGGGCCTGCTGGGCCTCGGCGGCCAGCGCGGAGCCGGCCAGCAGCAGGAGGGCGGCGAGAAGGCCGGGAAGGATGCGGGTTTTCATGGGGTCCTCCTTTTTCGTGGTTACAGTTTCCAGTACGGCGCGAGCACGGCCTTCACCGCGTCGTAATACCCGTTGGCCGGCCAGCGCAGGCAGGATGGCCGTCGCCGGTCTTGGAACTGGCGAAAGCCTCCGAATACCCGAGGCCGGTCTTGCGCTTTTCGGAGATGGGGGCCTCCGTGCTTCCGGCGCTCGGGCCCGGTGTTGCATGCAGTATGGACCCTATAGGGACTATAGACGCAAGTTAAATTTCACCCCCTGCAAAAAATCCTTTCCGCGCATGCCGCGGCCCGGCAAAGCCTGAATTTACAAAGCCTTGGCGCCCGGCTACACTCGGCACACACATCACCACGGAGGCCCACATGGAACGCATCACCGTCAAGGTCGTCAATCATTCCGGCATGGAGCTGCCCGCGCCCACCTCGCCCTCGGCCGCGGGCATGGACGTGCGCGCCGCCCTCAAAGAGCCCGTGACCCTCGGGCCGGGCAAGCGCGCCCTCATCCCCACGGGCCTTCGGATGCAGATCCCGCGCGGCTACGAGTGCCAGATCCGCCCGCGCAGCGGCCTCGCCCTCAACCACGGCATCACCGTGCTCAACACGCCGGGGACCGTGGATTCGGACAGCCGCGCCGAGATCGGCGTGGTGCTCATCAACCTGTCGGACGAGCCCTTCACCGTGCAGCCCGGCGACCGCATCTGCCAGATGGTGTTCAAGCCCTGCATGGAAGTGAAGTGGGAGCCGGTGGACGAAATCGACCGCACCAAGCGCGGCGACAACAGCTTCGGCGGCTCGGGCCTTGAGGACGTGGCCGGGGAGAAGCCCAAAGCCTGAGCCACTGCCCGCTTACAGCGCGAGCACGATGGTGCCGAGGGTGATGAGGCCGCCGCCGAGGACGACCTTCCAGCTCAGGCTCTCGCCCAAGAGCAGGAAGGCGAGCAGGATGGTGATGGGCACGCTCAGCTTGTCGATGGGCGCCACGCGCGACACATCGCCCGTTTCCAGCGCCTTGAAATAGAAGAGCCACGAAAGGCCCGTGGCCAGGGCCGAAAGCAGGAGAAAGAGCCACGTGTTGCCCGGGATGGCGCGCACGCCGCGCGCGCTGCCGTCAAAAAGCGCGATGCCCCACACGAGCACGAGGATGAAGCTCACCCGGATGGCCGTGGCGAGGCCCGCGTCCACGCCGCGCACGCCCAGCTTGGAAAAGATGGCCGTGAGCGCCGCGAACAGGGCCGAAAGCAGGGCATAGTATTTCCACATGGCTCCCCCGGGGCCTTCGCAAGCAGCGGCCGCGCTTGCTCCCGTTGCGCAGGCTGCCGGGAGTGCGGGGTACGGGCGGCAAATCCGCCCGAGGCTCCCCGCCTCCCTCTCATTTTAAAACCCCATGCAACGTTAAATTTAACTGTTTGATAAATACCCACATTCCTGATAGTATTTGGACGGGGAAAGCTGGTATCTCTGCGTATTTCCTTGTACTGCCGGAACATGTCCGGCCAGGGCCACACCAATGGAAAAAACATCGCTGGAGCCCTTCATGTCTGAGACTGCTGAAAAAGATGTCTCCCCCATTGAGATGATCCGGGATAAATATGCTTCATCCTCACGGGATGACTGCCTTTTGCTCTATTGTGGCCTTATAACCAACATATGCAATATAACTTTTTTGGATAAACAAAGTTTTCTCAAATATTATGAGAATATCTGCACATCTTTCTTCCTGAGCATTCTTTCCAGGTACAATAATTCAGAGTTTCCCGAAGTAGTGGAGAGAGAAAAACAAATTTTTGAAGATGTCTCGTATTCCTTCATATATCATATCAATAAAAGCCCTCGCAGTGATATTTCCATCGATGAATTAAAAATTGCCGCCTTGCAAGCCAAGGTCGCGTGTACGGAAACATTAAAACGGAATAATGATTTGTTTGAATAAAAAACCCCTGCGCTCATCCGGGCTTCGCGCCTCACGTCCTGCGCTCCACACGGTCAGCCCCATGAGCGCTGCCGCCAATCGCTGCAGCGGCGATCACTTCCCCAGGTACTTCTCGAAAAACTTCGCCACTTCGGAAAAATAGAACTGCGTCTCCGGCGCCTCGGGCGGCAACTGCACATATTGCCAGTGCGACAGGCCCTCCAGGACGAGCAGGTCCGCCGGGACGCCTGCCTCGCGCAGCTTGCGGTGCGTGCGCACCGTATTGCTCAAAAAGAGGTCGCGCGTGCCCGTGCCGAGGATGGCCGGGGGAAAGCCCTTCATGTCGCCATACACGGGCGAGAGCAAGGGCTCCTTGAGGTCACGGCCCCCGGCATAGGCCTTGGCCATGCCCTCCAGCAGGCCCTCATACTGCACGAGCACGTCGTCCACATGGGCGTTGGCAAAGTAGCTGTCGCCCGTCTTGGAGAGGTCGCTCCAGGGCGTGCCCGGAGCGATGGCGCCGGGCATGGGCAGACCCTCCTCCTTTGCGCGCAGGCAGAGCGCCAGGGTCATGCCGCCGCCCGTGGAGGAGCCGAAAACGCCGATATTTTTCGCGGGATACGTCTCGAGCAGGGCCTTGTACACCGCCATGGCGTCGTCGAGCGCCGCCGGATAGGGAAATTCCGGCGCCAGCCGGTAGTCCACGGCCACCACCTTGAACTTGCCGATGGCCGCCATGTAGATGCCCTCGGGGAGGCCCGCCATGCCCGGGTTGAACACATAACCGCCGCCATGGAAATAGAGGAGGATCTTCTCCGCATGCGCCGGCGGCAGCGCCGGCGGCTCCAGCAGGAAGACGGGAACGCCGGCAATGGCGCTTTTTTCGCACCTGATCTCCAGATGCCTGAGCAGGCCGGGAACCTTTTTCTCCGTCTGGGTTGCGGTTTTTTGCACAAGGTCCTTCCAGGCCGCGGCGTCCTTGGGCTCCAGGTGCCACGGGATGGCCGAGGCGTCGGCCTCGATGGCCTGCTTCAAGGCCGGGCTCGCATCCTCGGACACCGGGAGGGAGCGGGCAGGCAGTTCGCGCGCATAGCCGGAGAAAGAGAGGGCGAGCGCAAGCAGAGCTCCAGAAAGAAGAGAAATTCCCCACTTCATGGCATCCTCCAAGAGGTGAAATGCCGGCGACGAGGACATTCCGGGGGCGGAGGGCGCCGCATCCGCGTTTCCTGAGTATGGACGATTCGCGGCCCGACGACAATACTGCGTAAAATGCGGTCCTTGCCGTTTGCGGGAATTGCCCCCCGTGCGCTGAGGCCCGGCGACGTTGCGAAGCACCCGTGGGGGCGGTACACTCCCGCACAAAGGAGTGCTGCCATGAAAGAAGCCATCGAACCGCTTGCCGCCGCGTCCCACATCCTTCAGGCCCTTCCCGGGGGCATCCTGCTGACGACCCGCTCGGGCCAGCGCGTGAACACCATGACCATCGCCTGGGGCATGCTCGGCATCGACTGGGGGCTGCCCATGTTCATCACCTTCGTGCGCACAAGCCGCCTGAGTTTTGAATTTTTGCTGGAGACGCCCGAGTTCACCATCAATGTGCCCACGAGCCCCATTGACCGGCGCATCCTGGGCATCGCGGGAACGAAGTCCGGCCGGGACATGGACAAGATCAGCGCGCTTGGGCTGCATCTCGAAGCGCCGGAGGTCATCTCCGTGCCCGGCATCCGCGAATTGCCGCTCACGCTGGAATGCCGGGTGGCCTATCGGCAGGCGCAGGACCCGGCGGCCATCCCGCAGAAGTTGCGCGACACCTATCACCCGGCCACGGGCACGGACCTCACCAAGGCGCTCAACCGCACCTATCACACGGCCTTTTATGGGGAAATCGTGGCGGCCTATATCATTCACTAGATCATTCACTGCCAGCAGACCGAAAATCCCGGGCGCCTGGGGATACGGCCGAACCTCTTGTGCGAAGGGAATGGCTGACGTATAGAAAAACCTATGCGCTTCCTGTGCTCCACCATGCTCCTGCTTGCGATGCTCTTCGGCTCGGCACCGGCTCACGCCTTCCCCGCGGAAGTGCTCTCCGTACATGACGGGGACAGCATCACGGCCCGGCGCGTGGGCGCCAAGCAGGAAAAACCGCACAAGGTGCGCGTCTACGGTATCGACTGCCCGGAGCTTGGGCAGCCTTTTGGCGAAGAGGCGCGCGACCTGACCGCACAGATGCTGAAGGACAAGACGGTGGAGATCGTCCCGGCACAGAAGGGCAAGAGCTACAGACGCGAGGTGGGCGGCATCGTCCTTGTGCAGGATATGCTGGTCATTCAGGACGCGCTCGTCAGCGCCGGCCTCGCCTGGGTGGATGACCGCTTCTGCAAGCTGCCCGTCTGCGACCTGTGGCGCCTGCACCAGCGCGAAGCCAGGGCTGCCCGCCGGGGGCTCTGGGCGGATGAGGGCGCGCTGCCTCCGTGGACCTGGCGCAAGATGCAGCGCGCCCAGAAAAAATAGCGCGCCCAACTAAGCCCGGGCTCCCCCCTGGAGCGCTTAAACACGACTCGCCTGCATACACGCTCGCGCTGCCGGCATCCACCATCCCAACGCATACCCCTTAAACGCATCCGCCCCCGGAAGGCGGTGTGCCTTTCGGGGGCGGTGGAAGAATTTGGCAGCTTCCTACTTTCCCGCGCGAAGATGCGCAGTATCATCGGCGAGGAAGAGCTTAACTGCCGAGTTCGGA
>JAAVHZ010000054.1 GCA_014799465.1 Lachnospiraceae bacterium
TGACCCAACAATATCTTAAAAAATGGTATTTTCATCAAGGGGTAAGTGCGCCCTTTTTTAGCCAAAAAATTAAACCAATATTTTTCATTTTTTTATTGACATTTATTAGCTGGACTTTATTCTCACTTGATTTATATAATGAGCCCTATCAAAAACTACACTTTGATCCGGCTTTTATAACCCTTTCAGCCATTCAGTCACACGCTCCCTGCAATATGGTATATCGCCGCAGTATATCTCCAACGGCTCTTCCCTGACTGCCCCATCACACGCATCCTTTATAGCTTCTATGCTCCTGCCTGTGCCGCTTCCTCCGTGGGTCACCACAGGTATGACAGACTTCCCTGAGAAGTCATAACTGTCCAGAAATGCCTCTACGGGCTTTGGTATCGTATTCCACCATAACGGGAACACAATAAATACCGTATCATACCCATCAAGATTTTCCGGCATATCCACAAGCTCCGGCAGTTCCCGACATTTCATTTCCTTACTTGCAACCGACACTGTATCAAAATAAGAGGACAGATACTGCTCTTTCGTGTTGATGGAAACGATATCCCCACCTACGGCATTCTGTATCATCATCCCAACCACTTGGCTGTTCCCCAGAAATTCCTTTTTCTCATTAAGCAGCAGGGAGGCCCCGGAAACCGCATCTACACCGCTATCAAAATCCGTATTGCCCACTCTTGTAAAATATACCGTCAAAATCTTCCTATTGCCAAATTCTACGCTTTCACCTGAAATAACCGTTTTCTGATCGATCTCAACTGTCAGAAAATGCCTCTTCAGATATGGCAGCAACCATACATCCAGAAGCACTGCCAGAACGGATATCAGTATCATCAGCATAACCGGAAGCATCTTGTATCTTTTTTTGGCGTGACCAAATGCATGAACCAGTACATGGAACGCAATAAGCATAAATCCAACCGATGCCAGGATAGTATGTATCTGTCCAATCCCCGCTATATGAATGCCTGTATGGAACAGGTATCTGGAATTGACAATGCCAGTCAACAGGATGGCTGCCATGTCTGCTGCCAGTGCAAAGTTCACAGCAGTAACAATCTTTCTTTTTTTGTTATAAGCACCTTTCCCTATTGCCTTATACCATTTTATGTTTATGATATTATGAATTACAACCATTACAACAAATACAATACCCGCCAACTCATGAAAAGGAGCCCCTGTAAAAGAATATCCCAATAATGCAATAAACAGCAATCCCATTATCATATCGATGACTTTTTTTGTCCTGCCCGAAGCATTATATTTCTTCATATCCGACTATCCTTTCTTTACTCAATTCACGCAATCTTCCAAAATCGACTTTTCCTGCTGTTGATATTATAATTATAGCGAGAATAGAACAGAAAACAAGTACGCACATTTAGGTGCGATACTTACATTTAAGTTATGTACTTACCTAAAGGAGAGTGTTAAAATGAGCGAACGCTGTATATCAAAATAATGTTTAAATGACACTGGTTTCAGCTATACCTTGTCACTTATCAACGGAAAATTAAACAATGCACCCAAACTCACATGCCTGGGTACATTGTATCAAATTGTGGAACATGTGATATTTATTTAAAATATGCATCAATTTCCTTCATCCTCTCCATTTGATCTACATGGAATGGGCAGCGTGAATTGCAATGACCACATCTCACGCACCTGTCTGCTTTTACTTCCAACTTTCTATAATGGTCATGTGCCAGATGATCCCCTGCCTTTGCAAGATCATAATACTTATTAATCAACCCTATGTTCAATCCCGCCGGACAAGGTTCACAGTGATTGCAGTATACACAAACTCCTTTCGCATCCTGTGGTGCAAACGTAGCAATTTCAGAGTAATCTTTTTCTTCGGGCGTTGCGTTACAGAACCCAAGAATCCGCTGCAAATCTGCTTTCCCACGTATTCCCGGAAGCACTGTCACCACACCTGGCTTATCCAACGCATACTGGATACATTTGTATTCTGTCAGAGATTTTCCAAATGGTGAAGTCCCTGCATTTAAAAGCTGCCCGCCGCTAAAGGCTTTCATGACTGAAATAGCCACTCCATCCTTTTCACAACGGCGGTAAAGGCTCATACGGTCATCCACACTGCCTATACCATAATCACCCTGCTGATAATCATATCCCGGATTGATGGAAAACATCAGCATATCCAAAATGCCCATGTCAAGCACCTGATTCACAAGCTCCGGCGTATGAGAAGACAATCCTATATGATGGACGACTCCCTGCTCACGAAGATGCACGATATGGTCAATCACACCGCTTTTCTGTGCTTTCTCCAAATCAGCCGCTTCATCAATACAATGAATAAACCCAAAATCTATATAATCAGTCTGTAATGCCCTTAGCTGCCAGTCAACGGAACGTTTAACCGTATCCAGATCTGTTGTCCAGCCATAAGTCCCTGTTTCATAATTTGCTCCAAAATGAATCTGGAAATATACATTTTCCCTACAATCGGAAAGTGCACGCCCATAAGCTGCAAATGGTTTTGCTTCTGAGGATGCCATATCAAAATAGTTGATTCCGTTTTCTACTGCCAGATGTATCGTTTCTTCAATCTCCTTTTCAGAAGATTCCTGTATAGAACTGGTTCCCAACCCTAAAATGCTAATCTGTTCCCCACCATGGGGAAGTGTACGGTATTGCATAAATTCCCTCCTTAAATTCATTCTTATCAAATAACCTGAAACTCTTTCCATTTTCCCGATTTCTGCCGCCAGATGAAAATAACCGCACGAATTACCCAGTCACATACCATAGCAACCGCAATTCCAATCACACCCATGTGAAGAATAATCCCCAACAGATATGATAAAAACAGTCTCCCGGCAATCGTGGATATGACAGAAACATACATAGTAAATTTCACATCTCCTGCCGCCCGAAGTCCATTGCTAAGTGCTCTGGAAAAAGGAAAAGCAACTGCATTGAATATATTATGGATCAGCACCAGCCAGATTACAAGCTGCTTTGTCTGCGGTTCCAATGCATAAAACCGAAGAAACAATGGTGTAAAAATGAATACCAGAAGATTCCATGCAGATGACAGCAAAAGCGTTATCTTTGATAATTTTGTAAAATAATACTCTGCCGCCTCCGTATCCTTATTTCCCATACACCGTCCGATTACGGTAATAAATGCAGGTCCCATTGCCACACCCGCCAGTGCCGCCAAAGACCAGATACTCTGTGCCACGCCATTTGCCGCAATCTGATAAGTACCAAAGAGTGCAACAATGCTGCTGAGTGCTACTTTCACTAATTGAAAAATCCCATTTTCTACACCGTTTGGTATGGCAACGTTCCATATTCGTTTCAAACAGTCGGTATTCCATTTGAAAATCCATCTGCTTCTATAAACCACATCATTCCTTTTCTGAAAACACAAAATCGTAATGACAACAGCGGAAAATGTCCTTGCAATCAGGGACGGCCATGCCACACCTTCCACTCCTGCATGAAACACAAACACACCAATCACATTGCCGATTACGTTAATGATATTTGACAGTACAGATATATACATGGTCACATTTGTCTTTCCAAGACTCCGGTAAACTGCAGCACCGGAATTATAGATGGCAAGTGCAGGGTAAGAATAGGCAGAAATTTTCAGATAGGTAATGCAGGCATCCATAACAGAATCCTCCACCCTGCCGAAAAGCAGACGGAGCATCCCTCCATTTCCCAGCAATACCAACACCGCAATCAGCAGAGAAAAGACCATTCCGAACATCAGAAGCTGGCTGGCTGACTCTCCTGCACTCTCCGGCTCCTTCCTTCCAATGTACTGGCTAATCACAACTGCACCGCCGGATGCCAATGCCGTAAAAAGGTAAATAAATATCGTATTAAACTGATTGACCAGCGAAACACCAGAAACAGACGCTTCCCCTGCATAGCTGACCACAAGCGTATCTGCAATACCTACAAGCATCACCAGAAGTTGCTCCATGAATAGTGGAACAATCATTGCCCGCAGGTCTTTGTTGGAAAACGGCATATTTTTTTCTTCCATAAGTTCACACCTCTCCAAGCATCTATTCTATAATTCCATTCTCCTTAAACCATGCTGCCACATCTTCTGATTTCCTCATCCTCTTCTTAACTCGTGATGCTCCCTCTGTCAATATAATCTCCATCCAGAAACCAATAATCATGCCAATCTCCTTTCATCACAGTAAATGGCATCGGCTTCATTCCTTTTTCCAATACCGCATGAATCAAAAAATTGCGTAAAATCCATAGCTCATCGGACTTTCGTGGTTTTAGAGCAGGCAAATCATGGACATATTTCTCTGTTGTTTGGATAGTCTCGGCAACATCTTCTTCCCTAAGGTCGCTCCTTCGCAGGTTTTCCTGCAGTTCTTTTCTGGTGTCTGCTTTTTATTTAAATGATAATGACATATTGTATCCTTCACGTTAAATCGTATCTTCTTTTGGCATGTTTTTCATCTCAAAACAAAGGAACAATGCAGCGAGCATAAATGCCAGTGCATCTGAAATCGGGGTTGCGATTATAAGCCCATTCAGCCCCAACCATTGTGTTAACAGAATGAGAAGCGGTACAAGCAAGACAAGCTGCTTGGACAGTGCTATAACTGAACCCTTCCATGCTTTCCCTATGGAAGGAAAGAAAGTTGTACAGGAAGTCTGTATTCCATTCAGGAACATAACCGCAGTAAATCCTCCGGCGTACCTTATTGCAAACTCAAAATACTCCTCTGTACCTTCTCCGAACAAGCCCATGATCTGTCTCGGGAAACATTGTATCAGAAGAAATACGACAGTTGAGAGGACTGTTGTCGAAATCATCAAAAGCCTCACCGCTTCACGCACCCTTGTATATTTCCTTGCGCCGTAATTAAAACTGCAGATAGGCTGTGCCCCCTGTACAACTCCAATTACGACAGCTACAAAGATTGCATTGATTTTCTGCATAATCCCGGCCACTGCGATGGTAATTTCACTACCGTACACGGACTGTGCCCCATAAGTCCGAAGCAGATTGTTGAGTACCACCTGCACCACAAGGGTGGATGACTGGAAAGCAAACGATGAAAAACCCAGTCTGCAAATCTGCATGATATATTTCCCCTTTGGGATGAAATCGCCCGCCTCAAATTTCACATGCTGAAACTTTGGGAAGTACAGTATCAATATAACTGCAGAGACAATCTGCCCTATTACGGTAGCCCATGCCGCTCCAGTAATCCCCCAGCTAAAGACATACATAAAGGTATAGTCCAGTATGATATTTATAATTGCACCCGTGATAATAGCAGTCATGGAATACCTTGCATTTCCATCTCCGCGAACCAATGGATTCGTACCCGTGGAAAAGAGCAGGAACGGTATTCCAAAAGATGTAATACCAGAATACTCCATCGCATAAGACAGAATATCCTCCGTAGCACCAAAAGCTACCATAAGCGGCTGCAAAAAAAGTCTTACAAAAATGCAGATCAGTATGCCAAAGAGCAGAAGGGATGTAAATGCCGTCCCCGCTATCCCCTTTGCCTCCGCCGTTTTTTTCTTTCCAAGATTCAGATTGAATCCGGCCGCAGACCCAAGCCCGACCATCAGCCCAATCGCCATACAGATTGTAGTAAGCGGAAAGGCAACATTTGTTGCGGCATTTCCAAGATAACCAATTTTATTCCCAATAAATATCTGATCGACGATATTGTAAATGGCGTTGACCAGATTGGCGATTACGGCCGGAACTGCCAGTGATAGAAGCATCTGCGGTATTGGTCTTGTTCCTAACGGATTCTGTTCCTTAACGATATCTTTCTCCAAAATAAGTATCTCCTCTCATGCCGTTCCTTTTGCGGCTTATTTTGTTAATCCCTATTGATCCAGTCCCAACAATTTACCCAGCAGTTCGACAAGCCGTGCTGTTTCCTCTGCCGTCAGCCGCCGCGTCAGCTTCTTCTCAACCACATCCCCTAATACCTCTATTTCGTTTTGCATAACATCCGCTTTTTCTGTTAACGCCACAAGCTTTCCTCTTGCATCGTTCGGATTCACTACACGCTTTATAAAACCTTTTTTCTCCAACTGCTCCAGCAAACCTAACGTAGTAGGATGTGTCATAGAATAGTGCTTTTCTAAATCCACTACACGTGCAGTCCGCGATTCGCTTGCGTAAAGAAATTTGAGAATCCTGTACTGCGATACGGTCAGATCATATTCCGCAAAGATTGGATTGGCCACCTTTTCGAATTCAAGTGAGGCTTTTTTGATTAAAATTGCTGCTTTGTTGATATTCATAATGCGCTCTCCTTTAGTAGCATCCTACGAAAATTATATGGTAGGATGCTACGATTGTCAAGAGGACAATTTTGATGTAAAATGCTGAAATTTAGTGATGGTACGATTTTAGCCTATTGTTGAGAATAATTATAATCGCATTTTTGACATTGCAATGATGTGTTTTCACTATCCTCTTTATGATATATGCCTGACCACTGGCATATGTTTTGCAATATTGGAACAACAGAAAAACCTTTATCCGTTAAAGAATATTCAACGCGGGGAGGAATTTCATCAAACTGTTGGCGTTTAACAATATCATCGGCAATCAGCTCTTTTAGAGTAGCGGCTAATACAGCGTCTGTAATATTTACCATTTCCTTGCGAATGGCACTATACCTTAGTATTCCCTTTTCGGCTAATACACAAATTACTCTTGATTTCCACTTTCCACCAAAAACGGTTAGACCATATTCCAGAGGGCAGCGAATGTCTTTTTCCAATTTGGGTTTATACATTATCATCAATCCTTTCTATGTTTTTTTATTATAACAGCTATACTATGTTTTAAACAGTCACTATTAATTTTAATAGTAACTTATAAATTTGTTTATATCTTTTCATGGAGAAGCTCCATGATTATAATTAGTGCAAGCTCAAAGTGAGTATAAAAAATGAATGGAGGAAACAAAAATGAATGTAAAAGCTTATTTGGAAATCACAATGAAAATTGAGGAAGCAAACCGTCCAGCGGCAGCAACGGTTTATACCGATTATCGCCAGCCGTTCCTTGACACGATTGAAGGAGCTTTAACTAAGGATTTACTTATTCGTGATGAAGATGTTCAGGTGCTTCATGGATTTGACAGTGTAGAACACGCACAGGCATACCTTTCCAGTGCAATGTTCCAGAATGATGTATTCGTTGGGTTGAAACCGCTTTGGAGCGCAGATCCGGAAGTTAAAATATACAGCAAAGCATAAGGATGAGGAAGTCCGTCATTCCATCAATACCAATTTATCCGGCAGCAAAATATCCCCTGTGGCACATCCGCCACGGGGGCTGTCTGCATAACTGTCACACCTCAATCAACTGGAATTTGTCATCCAAGTTTATCACCATTTTTTACAACTTTGTCAGGGGTAATAAGAACCACCCCATCCTCGCTATATGTTCCGAGTACAAGAACCTCGGACATAAAATTTGCAATCTGTCGAGGCGGAAAATTCACAACAGCCAGTACTTGCTTGCCGACTAACTCCTCCGGCTTGTAGTGATTGGTAATCTGAGCAGAGGATTTCTTCACTCCGATTTCTTCTCCAAAGTCCACCTGTAGCTGATATGCCGGCTTTTTTGCCTTTTCAAATATTTTTGCATCTGTGATTGTTCCCACTCGGATGTCTAACTTCATAAAATCATCAAACGTTGCCATATTAAATCATCCTTTCAAATCCAATTTGTTGGTCTCTTCTAACATCAAAATTATACCTCAATTCTTTACAAATTTCCATATATAGAACATTCTATTTCCACGCACAGAAAAAGCGGTTGCGTAATCCACAAGTCTGCGGAACAGTTTCTTATTGAAGTCCACCGGCAGTTCCCCTTCAGTTACTATGTCAACAAGGTGTCTCGGATTCAGATTTCGTTTTTCGGGCTTCCATTTTTTCTTTCATAGCAGCTTTTCTTGCATGAATTGCTTCAATTTCTGCCTCAATATCCTTTGGCGGATAATGCAAACCACTTCTTAACGCCTGTATCATTTGATCGGTGCGATTATGAATTTTGAATTCTTTACCGTCTTTGATGAAAATATTACCTGTCTGTCCAAAAATAAACTGCACATTATATTTTGCACAGGCATCATGCACCTTTTTTACCCATTCATAGTGAAGCGGCCTTGAGCCTAAATAATTTTCACCACCTGCAAGTACAGTTTCAATCTGTCCGGTGGCAA
>JAAVHZ010000055.1 GCA_014799465.1 Lachnospiraceae bacterium
AAGATGCATATATGTTATATATTAGAAAGTTGTATACAAATAGTGAATATAGTGAAAAAGAATTGTTAGAATATTTTACCCACAATTATAATGATAGTGGTTATGAGTATTTATGTATTCTTAATGGAAGTAATTATGATAAAGAAATCATTATAGATTATATCGCAAATAAGATTAGCAGGAAAGAGTCTGTCAAGGAACTTGTACATAAAAGGGTAAAGGCCAGAACATTACGATATGAGACAAATAATGAGATATTATTGAATTGTATCAAAGAAAATGAATATATTTATGATTTAGAAATAGCTCAAAATATTTTTGCATCAGAACAAATTTTAAGAGAACTTATGAAGCTAAATGGATTAAATGTAATATATGAACGGGGACAAGTTTGCTTAAATATATTAATATAAAATGCAGTTGTATAATGGTGAAATAGTATGAATAGTCAGAAATCCGATAACCTGCTGAATCTTTCATTGGATGTCACAGAACGAGAAAGAGAAAAATCTGCTGAATTAATGACAGGATACAATTCGGGGGAGCGTACATGGGATTTGATTGTAAAATATTATGGAGATATATCTTTACTTGAAGATTACGGTGCACAGATAGTATATCTTTCAGAACAATATGCAGTTATCACTATTAAAGAACAGTACATAAGTGTATTGGAAAATATACCACAGATAATATATATAGAAAAACCCAAGAGGCTCTTCTTCAGCGTGACAAACGGAAGAAGGGCTTCTTGTATATCAGGTGTACAGGTATCAGGAACAGCTATAGGTTCAACCGGACTTTTTGGGGAGGGTGTTATATGTGCCTGTATTGATAGTGGGGAGTGTGTTATTGTATTGTCAGTCATAAGACAATCCTGAATCGGAATAAAATTATGAAGAGCGAGGCATAAAGGGGAATGTATATGGTGACACCTGAAGAACTTGAAAAAATGCGGAAAATGAACATTATGGAGTTAGACAGAGAAAAACTTGCAAAATCAGAGGATATTGTGATTGAGACAGATAAATGTACAGAGGAACGTATTAAATCATTTATAAAACAAACAGGAAATCCGTTTGCACAAAATATAGGGGAATATATAGTTCAGACAGGATTTTTAGAAGATACAGAAGAATTAATAGATGATAGGATGATTTTATTTATTAAAAGAAAAGCACAGATAATGATATAGCATTATTTAAAGCCGGAGGAATGAGAATGAAGGCAAAAAAGGTTTATAATGTGGCAGTATATCTTCGGTTGAGCAGGGATGCCGGTAAAATGGAAAGTGACAGTATAAGTTCGCAGAGAGATATGATACTGTCTTATATCAGAAATCAGGAAGATATGAAGGTATTTGATATATACACTGATGATGGCTGGTCAGGTGTGAATTTTGACAGACCTGAATTTAAGCGGATGATGGAGGATATTAAAGACGGAAAAGCAGATTGTGTAATAGTAAAAGATTTATCCAGATTGGGACGTGATTACATTGAAGCCGGGCGGTTAATACAAAAGACCTTTCCGGCATTTTCTGTACGTTTTATTGCACTGACAGACAATTTTGACTCTTTGACGGCAGATTATAGCGAGAAATCAATTGTACTTCCGGTAAAAAACTTTGTGAATGATTCATATTGCAGGGATATATCAGGTAAAGTAAGAAGCCATCAGAAGATAAAACGGCAAAATGGAGAATTTATAGGTTCATTTGCAGTATATGGATATAAAAAAAGTCAGGAAAATAAGAATAAACTTGTTCCGGATGATTATGCAGCAGATATTGTAAAAAAAATATTTGCCTTAAAAATTGAGGGCTTCAGCAGCCTTGCCATTGCAAAAAAATTAAATGCAATGGGGATTCTTTCACCTATGGAATATAAGAAATTACAAGGGCATAAATATCATACAGGTTTTGTGACAGGTACAAAGGGGGAGTGGTCGGCAGTAGCAGTAAAAAGGATTCTTACAAATGAAACTTATATTGGTACGCTGGTTCAGGGGAGAGTAGAAAAAGTTAATTATAAAGTGAAAAAATCTGTAAGAAAGCCGGAAGAAGAATGGATAAAAGTGGAAAATGCACATAAGGCAATTATATCAAAAGAAGATTTTGAAACAGCCGGAAGACTTTTACAAATGGATATGCGTGCTGCAGCAGATACAGGGAAATCACATATGTATGCAGGACTGCTATTTTGTGGAGATTGCATGCGGCCTATGATACGAAGAGTGAACAGGTACAAAGGAGGAAAACAGATATGTTTCATTTGTGCCACCAAAAATAAGGGAAAAGGATGTACGAGGCACTGTATTACAGAGAAAGAATTGAATAAGCTGGTGCTCAATGTAATCAGGCAGCAGATTGGTTTGTTTATAAATAAAAATAATGTACTTTCCGGTGTCAGACAGGCAGAAGTGGATTTTGAAGAAGTGTATTCATTTGAAAAAGAAATTGCAAGTCTGCATAAGGAGCAGGATAAATACCTTTCTCTAAGGACGGGGCTTTATGAAGATATGAAAAACAATATAATTACGCCGGATGATTTTAAGAGTTTTAATAAATTATATGAGCAGCGTTATAGTGAACTTGGCAAGTCAATCGAAAATCAGGAAAAAACCATAAAAAAGCTTTTTAAATCATGCATAATATCAGGACTAAAACTGGAACAAATAAAAGAAACCATGAAGATTACAGGGCTTGACCGTATGGTTTTGATTACTTTTATAAATAGAATTCTTGTGTATGAAGATAAGCGGGTATATATAGAATTCCGGTGTAAAGAGAGTTTTTGAAGTGAAGAGGGGAAAGAATAAATGGCACAAACTTTCAAAAATAAGGTATATTCAGCCTGCATTTATGCGAGATTATCAGTTTCTGGTGATGATAGAAAGAATGAATCCATAGATACCCAGATAGAGATTGCAAAAAAATATTTAGAGCAGCAGGCGGATATGGTCTTATATGACTGTTATACAGATTTAGGGAAAACCGGTACAGATTTTAAAAGAGAAGGTTTTGAACGAATGATGAGGGATATAAGGATGCATAAAGTTGATTGTGTAATAGTCAAAGATTTGTCACGTTTTGGGAGAAACCATATCGAAACAGGCAACTACATCGAAAAGATATTTCCGTTTTTGGGAGTGCGTTTTGTTGCGGTTACGGATAATTTCGATAGTATGTACATTTCCGGTGAAAATGAACATATGGGCATGAATCTGAAGAATCTTGTAAATGAAATGTATGCAAAAGATATTGCAGTTAAGGTAAAGGCAGGCAAGATGGCAAAGTGGGAGCAGGGGAGCTATACGGGAGGTATTACACCGTATGGATATAGTTCAGAATTGATTAACGGCAGGAAACGGTTGATTATTGATGAAAAAGCTTCTGATATAGTAAAAAAAATTTATAATCTTTTTTTATTAGGAAAAAACATGAAAGAAATAGTTGTATGGCTGTATGGAGAAGAGATACTGCGACCCACAGAATACCGCAGGACAGGACATATTTGCAGGCAGAAGGATGATGTATTGCAGGAATGGTCAAGGGGAACAGTTAGGCAGATTCTGACAAATACTGTATATACAGGCTGTCTTGTAAAAGGTGGAATTAATGGAAAAGAATGTTGTATAAAAAGACATACACACGAGGAAATTATCAGTGAAAATGAATTTATGCGGGTGGCAGAAAGGTTTGAACAGACTGCAGCATATCGCAGGAAAGAAGATTCTTCAGGTAATGTGCCAAAGAGTAAAGATATATTTGAAGATATCATATTTTGTGGTGATTGTGGTTCAAAAATGAGACGCATATCCTGCGTTAAAGAGTTGAGTTCAGGGAACAGAATTACATCTTATGGGTATTTGTGTCCAAATGCAGGCAGAATTGATAAGTCGAGGTGTGTAAAGAAGTATTTATCATTAAAGACATTAACATCTATATTAAAAACGTCATTATATCAGGAAATGGCTTTATCTGATATGAGATTGCAGGATATTGTGGAAAAAAATAAATGTGAGGTGGAGAAAGTAAAAGAAAATCTTAAAGTACGGTTTAAGTGTTTAGAAACAAAAATAAAAGCAATAAGGATAAATGAAAGTGAACAATATAAGGATTACCGTATGGGAATAATTGATATTGAGAATTTTAAAAATAAGAAAAAAGAGAATCAGGAGAAAGTTCATACTATGCAGAAAATGCAGACTGAGATTTCGGAAAAACTGATATTGGCGGATGAGGAAGCAGTCAAATTAAATGAATTTATATGTGATTTATTTCAATGCGGAAATAGGCTGGAATTAACGGAAGGTGTTGTGAAAGCGTTTGTACATAGAATAGAGGTTTATCAGGATAAACGCATTAAAATAATATTTGCATTTCAAAAAAGGAGGGAGGATGAATAAGTATCAGATTGCCATTTATATCCGGCTGTCAAAAGAAAGTGACAAGTATATGGAAGAAAGTAACAGTGTAACAATGCAGCGTATTTTACTGCAAAATTATGTGGAGAAAAATTTTACGAAATATACATTGTCTGAATTCGTTGATGACGGATATACAGGAACAAATTTTAACCGACCCGGAATACAAAAATTACTAGATATGGTAAAAAATTCAAAGATAGACTGTATCATAGTTAAAGATTTTTCAAGGTTTGCCAGAGATTATATTGAACTTGGCTCATATCTGGAACAGATATTTCCTTTTATGGGAGTACGTTTTATTTCTATAAATGATAATTATGACAGTGATAATTATAAAGACAAAATTACGGATTTAGATATTAATTTTAAAAATCTTTTATATGATTTATATAGCAGGGATTTATCACAAAAAGTACGCTCATCGCTTGTGGTAAGGAAAGAAAAAGGACAATATATAAGTGCTAACTGTCCGTTTGGATATGAAAAACCGCCAAATGACAGACATATGCTTTTGATAGAAGAAGATGAAGCAAAGATAGTCAGAAGGATTTTTACACTTGCACTGGAAGGATATACATCTACAGAGATTACAAAGTTGTTTAATAAAGAGAACATAAAGACTCCGATTGAATTTAAAATTGAAAAAGGAAAAACAAAACGCAGTCCTAAGGGCGAAAAGTTTTTATGGAATAATGGTACAATATGCGGGATACTTAGAAACAGGATATATGTGGGAGACATTGTGCAGGAAAAATATGTAAAGGATGATGTGGGAGGAAGAGTACGGATTAAGCCGGCTGAAGAGTGGAGGATATTTTATAATCACCATGAACCGATTATTGAGAGGGAGGTGTTTGATAAAATACAGAATCAGAATGGAAAAAGGAGGAAACATGGGCATAAGGAAACACATCCGCTGGTTGGGAAAGCTGTTTGTGGATGCTGTAATAAAAATTTAAGATATCGTAGAAGTTTGAATCCACATTTTACTTGTCAGGAAAGATATTCAAACGGATTAGAGTCATGTGTAAAGAAAGTTAATGCACTATATCTTGAACAGTATGTGCTGTTTCAAATCGGGGAAAAATTCCGGGAATATCAATATGATACATTGACAAAAGAAGTGGTAAATACTTACATTAAACGAATAATAATCTTTGATGATAAGGAAATTGAGATAGAATGGGCGGTGTAGGAGTAAAGTTTTTGTGAAAAAAGTTTGAGGCATATATTTGACATGAGAGTGGTTACGTGATATTATAGTATCTAACTGGTAAAAGGCGGTAATCATAAGGGCTGACGCTGATTAAGTCTTGCATAAGGTGCAGTATACAAGGCAGATGATTCTGAATTTGTATGATGCATTTTATGATACCTGAACCATGAATATAAAGCTGAATGAAAGTGGAGATGAAACATGGACGAAAAATTCAGGAAACAATTAGAAGAAAACGGAGCAGATGTGAATACCACCCTCAAGCGGTTTATGGGTAATGAATCGCTGTATGTGAAATATATCATCAAATTTCTGGAAGATAAGAACTATGAGGGCATAATATCAAATTTTGAAAAAGGTGATTATGAATCGGTTTTCAATAATGCTCATGGGTTAAAAGGAGTTACTGCAAATCTTGGGCTTAATCCGATAACTGCTGCAGCCGCAAAGATAACTGAGCTGTTAAGAAACAAACAGGCACAGGAGGTGGACGCAGAAAAATTAAATGATTATATAAAACAGTTGGATGAAGCTTACAGCCGTTTTCAACGGATTATTGAAGAAAATAAGCAGTAATCGCTATTCAATTAATGATGGTAACTTGAGTTGAAAAGCAAATTATTATCAGGTAAGGAGATTTCGATGGATAAACAGCAGATATTGATTGTTGATGATGAAGAAGTAAACAGAGTGATACTTAGTGGTGTATTTGAAGAGGAATATGAGATTATACAGGCATCAAATGGTCAGGAAGCAATTTCGCATATTGAAGACAGCAGTAATCTTGTGTTGATTTTACTGGATATTGTAATGCCTGTACTTGACGGATTCGGAGTATTGAAGTATATGCAGGAACAAGATTTGTTGGAAAAGATTCCTGTTATAATGATTACCGGAGAAGCTGTTAAGGACAGTGAAGACCAGGCTTATACATATGGTGTGGCAGATGTAATGCATAAACCTTTTTATCCTCATATCGTAAAACGAAGGGCAAAAAATGTTATTGAATTATACCAGAATAAGCATAACATGGAAGTACGCCTTAAGGAGCAGGAAGAAGCTATAAGGGCACAGGAAAAGAAAATCCGTGAGAACAACGAATTCATGATTGATGCACTTAGTTCGGTTGTAGAGTTTAGAAGCCTTGAGACGGGAGAACATATCAGGCGTATTAAATACTTTACAAGAATACTTCTTAAGTACCTTATGAAATATTTTCCTAAATATGGGCTGACGGCAGAGCAGGTTGATGAAATAGCCAGAGCGTCAGCATTACATGATATAGGAAAGATAGGTATTTCAGATACGATTCTTTTAAAACCGGGACGTTTGACGGAAGAAGAATTTGAAGTAATGAAAACACATACAACCATTGGATGTGAGATATTGGAGAAATTCCGTGAGAGACAGACGGATGAATTTTACAAATATTGTTATGAAATATGCCGTTATCACCATGAAAGATGGGATGGAAACGGGTATCCGGATCATCTCGTGGGAGATGAGATTCCTATAAGTGCACAGATTGTTGCCATTGCAGATGTTTATGATGCATTGGTAAGTCCGAGAGTATACAAAAGTGCTTATGCCAACAATATTGCATACGATATGATAATGAATGGTGAGTGTGGTGAGTTCGCACCGGATGTGATAGAATGTTTTAAACTTGCTAAAGTAGATTTCTTTAATATTGTGGAAGTCATAAAGATGTTTGATTTTTCATAATATAACGAATAAAAAACAATAAGATTAAAAATATTTTTGTCTGGAGAGGAATATTATGGAGCAAAATGAAGAATGTATACTTTCTAAAGAATATTCTTTAGAAAAATTTCCTTTAGAAAATGCACTGGAGATTATTCTTATGTTTGATGCAGCAGGGAGAATCACTTATGCTAACTCTGCAGCAAAGAAAAAACTCGAATATGAAAGTGATTTATGTGGCAGACATATCAGTGACGTTTTTCCTAATACTTTTAAACCGGATAAAGATATTTTAGAAAGTGAATTTGCATTTGGATATGAGCCATACAGTATTGTGGCATATCGGAAAAATCTTACATGTTTCCCTGTGGAAGCAAGAATTATGCGTGCGGGAGACAGTTCAGGAATGTACATATGCATGGCGAATGATATATTGGAGAAAGAATTCCTGAATAAAGAGGTAGAAAAGGTAAGACAGGAAGCACAACAGGCTTTGAAAGTAAAATCCGAGTTTGTTGCTAATGTCACACATGAACTCAGGACACCGGTAAACGGTGTCCTGGGAAATGTCAGGGAACTGTTAAGTGATGAAACAGATGAACGGAAGAAAAAGCAGTTCCTGTTGATACAACGATGTTGTGATGATATGAATAAGATAATTAATAATATTCTGGACTTCTCTAAGCTGGAAGCAGGTAAATTTACCTTAGAGTTACGAGAGTTCAATTTTAGGAATATGCTTGATTATGTAAAGTCTAACCATATAAATAAGATTACCGAAAAAGGATTGGGATTTTTTATGACAGTCTCTCCGCAGATACCGGAAAATATCATAGGTGATGAACTGCGGATTGTACAGATTCTTAATAATCTTCTGTCAAATGCACAGAAGTTTACGGCTTTGGGTAAGATTACGGTTGAAGTATTAAAGACAGCTCAAATAAATGATAAAATAGAATTGTTTTTTATAGTTACAGATACCGGAATCGGAATTGACAAAGCTGATAAGGAAAAACTGTTCCGGAGTTTTTCACAGGTAGATGCATCTATTTCCAGAAAATATGGAGGAACCGGTCTTGGACTTAATATCTGTAAACAGCTCGTTGAACTTATGGGCGGAAGAATTGAAGTAGAGAGCCGGAAGAATAAAGGAAGTACATTTTCTTTTTCAATATGGGTTGATTCGTGTGGAGAAAAGGATAACACTTCTTCACAAAATGACAGTAAGATTTCTGTATTTTCCATAGAGAATGCGGAAGAGGGTGCGGAAAATGAAACAGATGCTAAAATGTATGGTACACCGGAAAATAAGGAGAATCTAAAGAAAACTCTGTCAAAACTGATTTTATGTGTGGAAATGGAAAATTGGGAAAAGGCTGAGATGTTTATGGAAACAATCAGGCAGCTGACAGAAGATGCACCACATGATATTAAACGTATAGTGCTCAGACTTAAGATGGCTGTTCAAAAGGAAAACTATGACAAGGCAGCAGCCGGATTTGAGGAATTGAATAATTACCTATGATTCAGAAGGAGATGCATACATGGATTACGAGAATAAGGATACAGGTAAAGATAAAATTCTTATTATAGATGATGTAGAAGTAAACAGATTTATTTTAGAAGAAATAGTAAGTAACATGGGATGTTGTCCTGTTCTGGCAGAATCCGGAAAGCAGGCTTTAGATAAAATAAAACAAAGTATTCCACAGCTTATTCTGACAGATATCTCCATGCCGGAGATGGATGGTTATGAATTGTGCAGAATTCTTAAGAGTAAGGAAGAAACTAAAAATATTCCAATTGTATTTATCTCTGCGTTTGATAATCCACAGGATATAGTGGAAGGTCTTTTTCTTGGTGGAGAAGATTATATTACAAAGCCGTTTATTCCGGAGGTAGTACAGGCAAGAGTAGGGGTTCATCTTCGATTGCATGATGCAAAGCAAAAGCTTATGGAAATGAACCGGAGGCTTCAGGTTTCTGTAAATGAACAGTTAAAGCAGATGGAGCAGGAAAAGAAGAATATATTATCAGCTCTGGCTAACATTGCCATACGGAATTTGGATTATAAGGAAGAGTATTTAGAAAGGCTGAAACGTAACTGCAGGACTCTGGCACTGGCGATGCAGTTATCTCCGGTATTTGAGGATAAAGTTTCAGATACTTTTATTGATGCTATAGAGTTGGCAGCACCTCTTTGTGACATAGGAAATTTTGGAATTCCAAAAGAAATTCTGCAAAAGAAAACAGAATTTACAAAAGAAGAGATAGAACTGATACATAATCATACGAATATAGGTGCAGATTTTTTAAAAGAACTTTATGTTAATAATGATTATAACGATTTTGTAAGTACAGCAATCGATATTGTACAGTATCATCATGAAAACTGGAATGGAAGCGGATATCCTAAAGGGCTTTCAAAGGAAGATATTCCATTAGGGGCACAGATTGTTTCGTTAATGGAAAGGTATTGTACATTGACAGACAGTAAAAAATGCAGCAGAGAGGATGCACTTGAAAAAATGGAAACAGAAGCAGGTGTAAAGTTCAATCCTGAAATTTATAAAATATGCAGCAAAATACTGCGTCAATTATGTTAAAAATGTGAAGGAAAACACTAAGCTCGAAAAAACCTCGCTAAGTGTTTTCAAGCTTCACACAGAAGAATCGCTGGGGCGATTCTTCTGATAAAAATTTTATGTATTGGTTTTGCCGGTATAATTGAATTTTGAGTTTATTATTTTAACAGGAGGAATGTAGTTTTGATAACAGATGAAGAATTCAAAAGAATTACAGTATACATGAAACAGAATTATGGAATAGACCTCAGTCAGAAAAAAATTATAGTGAATGGAAGACTTGAGAACTATATCAAATCAAATGGATGGAAGAACTTTAATGAGTACATGGATGTGGTAGAGCGGGATACAAGCGGTGTTCAGGAGAAGATGCTGGTAAATTTCCTGACGACGAATCATACATACTTTATGAGAGAATTTGAGCATTTTGAGTATTTTAAAAGCGTGGTGCTTCCGTGGCTTAGAACAAAAGAAAGTAAGAGGAAGGATTTACGTATATGGTGTGGTGCTTCTTCAACAGGTGAAGAACCATATATGATTGCAATGGTTCTGGCTGACTTTTTTGGTCTGGACAGACATCAGTGGGATACAAAAGTATTGGCAACAGATATATCTACTAAGGTTTTAAAACAGGCAATGTTGGGAATATACAGTGCAGAACAGTTGAAGAACCTTCCTGAACAGTGGAAGAGACATTTTTTTAAGTCCATAGCCGGAGGAAGCCAGTATCAGGTGAAAGATGAGTTGAAGCAGGAAGTTATTTTCCGACAGTTTAATCTAATGGATCCTTTTCCGTTTAAGAAAAAAATGCATACTATATTTTTACGAAATGTTATGATATATTTTGATGATAGAACAAAACAGGAGTTGGTTCAGAAGGTGTATGATTCCTTAGAGCCCGGCGGATATTTGTTTATTGGAACAACGGAGACACTTGACCGGAGTAATACACCATTTCAGATAATAAAACCATCGATATTCAGGAAAAAGGAAGGAAATGATTAATTATGAGACCAATCAGGGTTTTAATAGTTGAGGATTCTATAGTATTTAGAGAATTGTTGGTTCAGAATCTTAGCAAAGATCCTGCAATACAGGTTGTAGCAACAGCGAAAGATCCTTTTGAAGCAAGAGATGCCATTATCGCTCATAAGCCGGACGTAATGACATTGGATGTAGAGCTTCCAAGAATGAGCGGAATAGAATTTCTGAGGAAATTAATGCCGCAGTATCCGCTGCCTGTTGTGGTCATAAGTTCACTAAGCGATAAGGTTTTTGATGCACTTAATGCAGGAGCCGTAGATTTTGTGGCAAAACCTGCTGTATCTAACAGGGCACAGTTGGAGGACTTTATCAGGAATGAACTATTGGTCAAAATTAAGATTGCATCCACAGCGAAAATCAGCAATATTAAAAAAGCAGTAATGGCACAGGAGCAGCAGCATCTGTCCGTAAAGGGAAATAATCTGATTGTGGCAATCGGGGCATCAACAGGTGGAACAGAAGCGATATTTGATGTTGTAAAGGAGTTTGGAACTGATATACCAGGTATTGTAGTTGTACAGCATATGCCTCCGGGATTCACAGCAATGTATGCTAAGAGACTTAATGACCAGTGCCGTATTCAGGTAAAAGAAGCACAAACAGGAGATGTGGTAAGGCCGGGGCATATGCTGATTGCTCCCGGTGGTGATATGCAGATGCGTCTTCTGAAGGTGAATGGAACATATCAGGTTGAATGTAAGAAGGGACCAAGGGTAAATGGACATTGCCCATCAGTAGAGGTACTGTTTGAATCTGTTGCAAAAGCAGCAGGCAAAAATGCAGTGGGAATTATACTTACCGGAATGGGCGGTGACGGTGCAAAGGGACTGCTGTCAATGAGGAGGGCAGGAGCCAGAACCATTGGTCAGGATGAATCTACCTGTGTAGTTTACGGGATGCCTAAAGTTGCCTATGACCTTGGTGCGGTGGAATATCAGGAGAAATTAACTGATATTGCAAAAAGAACATATGCATTATTAAATAAAATGTAAAGGAGAGAGGATATGAAGATTCTATTGGCAGAAGATGATTTTGCTACAAGGAAGTTTATGGTTAATTTCCTGTCAAAATACGGTGAATGTGATGTAACTGTGGATGGAATGGAAGCAGTTGATGCCTTTATGATGGCATTGGAAGATGGAGAACCATATGATTTGGTATGTCTTGATATTATGATGCCGGTCATGGATGGGTATCAGTCACTTGTAGGTATCCGTAATCTGGAAAAAGAAAGAAATATTCCAGAGGATAAGGCAGTAAAGGTTATTATGACTACAGCCTTGAATGATGAGAGTAATGTCAAGATGGCATTTGAGCTGGGATGCACCATATACTCCGGCAAACCTATAGATCAGGAACGGTTTGAGCAGGCACTCAAAAAACTGAAACTGATTTAACTAAAGAATATATTAGAATATGCAGGAAAGGAGAATGATATGGCTGAGGAATTTAATACAGACGGCATGCTAGATATGTATCTGTTTGAGAATGGACAGTTGCTTGAGCAGCTTCAGGATACGGTTCTGGAACAGAAAGATGCAGAATGCTTTGATGAAGACAGCATAAATGAAATATTTAGAACCATGCATACCATAAAAGGGTCATCAGGAATCATGATGTTCGACAATATAACGGCTGTATCGCATAAGCTTGAGGATGTCTTTTACTTTCTGAGAGAATCAAAACCTGATAATGTGCCGCATCTGGAATTAGTGGAACATGTATTGGAAGTAGAGGATTTCATCTCAAATGAGATGGATAAGATTCGTAATGGTGAAGCTGTAGATGGTGATGCCAGTGATATTATAGCGGATCTTGATAAGTTTCTTGAAAAAATTAAGAATGGAGGGGAAGAAGAGGGAGCAGAACCGGTGCCTGAGAATGTGCATGAAGAGCCAAAACAGTTTTATATAGCACCTGTTGCTACAAGTGCCAGCCGTTTTTATAAGATTTATCTTACATTTTTTCCAGAAACAGAAATGGCAAATGTTCATGCCTATAAAACTGTATATGCATTGAAAGAATTGGCAGAAGATTTATTATATTCACCGGAGGATATTATTTCGGATGAATCAAGTGCACAGACTATTGTAGAGGATGGATTTAGAATTCTTTTACAGGCTCAGTGTACCGAGGAAGAAATACGTAATGTGATTGGTGTCGGATACGACATTAAAAAGGTGGATGTCTTTGAATGTAAAGCTGAAGAATTTCTTCAGGGATTTGATTTCGGAGATGGTGATGAATTAAAGATTGATTTGGAATCAAGTGTGGAAGAGATAGAGTCACGAAAGCAGGATGAAGATGCTAAAGATGACAAAGAGGCCAAAGAGGAAAAGAAAACTGAAAAACCTAAGATTGCACCAGGTGATTATGTAATAAAATCTAAAGAACCGGGTAAGCAAAAGAAACTGGCAAGAGATAAACCAAAAGGTGAAAAAGCTTCGTTTATAAGTGTAAATGTCAGTAAGATGGATCAGTTAATGGAACTGATTGGTGAGTTAGTTATTTCTGAGTCAGTAGTTCTGCAGAATCCGGATTTAAAGGTACCGGGGTTAAACCTTAACAGTTTTAATAAGGCAGCAGCCCAGCTTTCCAAAATATCCACAGACTTACAGAATGTTATTATGTCTATGAGAATGGTTCCTCTGACAAATACATTCCAGAAGATGAACAGAATTGTCTTTGATGTATCCAGAAAATTGGGAAAAGACATTGAGTTTGTGATGATTGGTGAAAATACTGAAGTAGATAAAAACATCATTGAACATATTTCAGATCCTTTAATGCATCTTGTAAGAAATGCAGTGGATCACGGAATTGAAACTAATGAAGAACGTATTGACAGCGGTAAACCTGATAAAGGTAAAGTTACTTTATCGGCAAGAACTGAAGCAGGAAAAGTATGGATTTCTGTAGAGGATAACGGAAAAGGTCTTGACAGGGAAAAGATTCTTGCGAAAGCAAAGAAGCAGGGGATTCTTGATGAAAATAAGCCGGAATCTTCTTATACAGACAAAGAAGTATATCAGTTTATTACGCTGCCGGGATTTTCTACTAATGAACAGATTACTGAATACTCAGGGCGAGGCGTAGGAATGGACGTTGTAGTACAGAATATTCAGGCAATCGGTGGTGTACTGGATATTGACAGTATTCCGGGATTTGGAAGCATTATGAGCCTTAAAATTCCGCTGACACTTGCTATTATAGATGGAATTGTTATGGAAACAGGAGGTTCTTCTTTTGTACTGGAAACAGGCATAATAAAGGAATTTGTCCGTGTCAAGGAAGAAATGATGATTCATGAACCAAACGGCGATGAATATATTATGATACGTGGAGAATGTTTTCCGGTACTTAGACTGGGCAAGTGGTATGGTATGAACCAGTATCAGGAATCAGTAGAGAATGGCGTAATGCTTATTCTTGAATTAGAAGATAAAAAAATCTGCCTTTTTGTTGATAAGCTTATTGGAGAGCAGGAAATTGTAGTAAAACCGATTCCTTCTTATATAAAGAAGGTTAAAGGGTTATCCGGCTGTACACAGCTTGGTGATGGAAGCATTGCATTAATATTGGATGCCGCCGGATTGATAGAATAATATTATAGAAAGGAACGGTATATCATATGGATGAAACAAGCGAATTGAAGAAACAGACAGAAGAAAGTCAGGTTACTTCAAATGAGCGTGATGCACAAAAGGGCAAGTACATGACTTTTAAGTCAGGGAATGAGTACTTTGGTCTGAAAATTCAGTATGTAAGTGAGATTATTCAGTTTCAGACAATAACGGCTATTCCTGAAACAGAAGATTATATTAAAGGACTTATAAACCTTAGAGGAAAAGTCATTCCGGTTATTGATGTACGTCTGCGTTTTAAACAGGACCCATTTGAATATAATGACAGAACCTGCATTATTGTGATTAATATGAATTCTATGTTAGTAGGACTTATTGTAGAGAAGATTGCAGAAGTTGTGGAGATTAAAGAAGAAAATATACTGCCACCTCCTACTATTGGTCGTACAGAAAAGGCACACAGTAAATATGTGTATGGTATTGGTAAAGTAGGAGATTCTGTTAAACTGCTCCTTGACCCTGATAAGTTATTAAATGATGAGGATTTATCAGTAGTTGAGCAGGCAAATGAAATGATTATAGAAGAAGAAAGAGAGGTATAAAAATGAAAGACATGAAGATGAAAACAAAAACAATTATAGGTTTTGCGATTCCTGCCATATTGGTTATAGTTAATGTATTAATTGGTGATTTGGTAGCAGAGGCTATTAGTAAGTCAAATATTGATTCTTTATCAAAAAGTTCAACAATTTTTACCAGTATTATAGCAATTATTTCAGTAATAATTATATTTATGATTGGTAGATCTATAATAAGGGAAATTGAAAAAAACGTAAGCCAGTTATATGAAGCAGCAAAGGATATTGCCATCGGCCGCGTTGATATTGATTTGACCAAATATCATAATGATGAATTTGGTGCTTTGGTAGATGAGTATAATAAAGTAATTGACAATATGAAATATCAGTCTGAGGTTGCACAGGAAGTATCAAACGGAAATCTGACTATTACAGTTAATCCTAAATCGGCTGATGACCTTCTGGGTAATTCATTAAAGAAACTTGTAGAAGATAACCTTCATACACTGTCTAATATCAGTGATGCAGGTTCACAGGTAACAGTAAGTTCATCACAGGTAGCAAGTGCAAGTCAGGCATTGGCTCAGGGTTCTACAGAGCAGGCAAGTGCGATTCAAGAGATTACAGCATCTATTGATGAGATAGCAGAGAAGACAAAACAGAATGCAGAGCAGGCAAATGCGGCAGCAAGTCTGGTTGTAAGAGCTATCGACGATGTAAAGAAAGGAAACAGACAGATGGAAGATATGATGTCTGCTATGCAGAATATCAATAAGTCATCTGAAAGTATTTCTAAAATTATTAAAGTTATTGATGATATTGCTTTCCAGACAAATATCCTTGCACTTAATGCAGCAGTTGAGGCTGCAAGAGCAGGTGAAGCAGGTAAAGGATTTGCAGTAGTAGCAGAAGAAGTCAGAAGTCTTGCAGCAAAGAGTGCAGCAGCAGCAGCAGAGACTGCAGAGCTGATTGAAGATTCTATTGAGAAGGTTGATTCTGGTTCTAAGATTGCTGATGATACTGCAAGAGCACTTGAGGCTATTACAAATGCAGTACAGGAGAGTGAAGTGATTATTAATGGTATCGCAGAATCTTCTAATTATCAGGCAACAGCAGTAGCACAGATTGAACAGGCAATAACACAGGTTTCACAGGTAGTACAGACCAATTCTGCTACAAGTGAGGAATGTGCAGCAGCCAGTGAAGAACTCTCTAATCAGGCTTCAAGAATGAGAGATATGCTTTCAATCTATAATTTAGGAGTAGGACGCCATTCATCATTCGGAGGTTCATCTTCAAGTTCAGTTTCAAATGCAAATGAGCAGGTTATTTCACTTGGAGACGGTTTCGGAAAATATTAATTAAGTATATTATTAAGGCATGGGAACAAGATGTTCCTGTGCCTTATTTTTGTCCGTATGTTTTTGCATTTATTTAACTATATTGCAGAATATTAGTGACAATAACTTAACTCAGGGTAAACTAAATCATTGTATTTACGCATTTTACCGTTAAAAAATCTTCTGCATATATTTAACACAAGAGGGAATAGATTATATGCATCCTGTTTTCAGAAATGCTGATGGTACTACACGGATATTAAAAATATGGGATCAAAGTATAAATGGTAATCCACCGGATGGATATAGGATAGGAAGCGTATATGATTCAGACACTATAAATCAGGCAATTTTAGCAAATGAATCTGAACGATATAACATTGTACCGTCAAGAGATTTTAGCGGTCATGGAACACATGTGGCAGGAATTATGGCAGGTAATTTTGCCGCAAACAGGAATAACAGTATAGGAATAGCCACAAAAAGTCCGCTTTTAGTAGTAAAGCTGGGGAAAGCAGAACAAGGAGGTTATCCTCTTACAAGTGAACTTATTCAGGCTGTTGATTTTGTAATAAGGCAGGCAGGACAGTATGGAATGCCTGTAGCAATAAATTTGAGTTATGGAAATACTTATGGTTCACATGATGGTACTTCTTTGGTGGAAACATTTATTGATGCAGTTATACAGCAGTGGAAATCAGTAATATGTATAGGGACAGGAAATGAAGGAAATGCGGCGGGACACACGTCAGGTTATCTTACAATCGGAGATTCACAAAATGTACAATTAACAGTAGGAGGATACCAACAGGCATTCAGCATACAAATCTGGAAACAATATCAGGATAAGTTTGACATT
This sequence comes from Lachnospiraceae bacterium, assembly GCA_014799465.1. GTDB lineage: Bacteria > Bacillota > Clostridia > Lachnospirales > Lachnospiraceae > UBA2821. The sequence continues at coordinate 17,342 of JAAVHZ010000055.1, forward strand.
TATTTGCGTGGAGCAACCGGAAGTAATTATGTACTTATTAACAGCAGTTCCGGTACGGCAAGATATAATATAGATAATAACACCGTTTTGGTATACTATGGTGAACCGTCACCATACAGTCCGTTTCAGGAGATTTATATAGACATACTTCCAAACGGTGATTATGTGACAGAAGGAATATGGCAGATAGAACTTGTTCCGATTAAAATAGTAAATGGCAGATATGATATGTGGCTGCCTGCATCTCAGGTACTTAGCAGTAATACAAGATTTGTGCGTCCTAACCCTGATACTACATTGACTATTCCGTCTGCCACGTTAGGTGCCATATCTGTAGGGGGATATGACAGCAGAAACATGTCATTTGCAGATTTTTCCGGCAGAGGGTACACAAGGCTGGTGGATATTGTAAAACCTGATATAGTTGCTCCGGCAGTAGATATCAATTCTTCAGAACCCGGTGGAGGTATGGGTACAAGGTCAGGAACATCCATGGCAACACCATTTGTAACGGGAAGTGCGGCACTGCTTATGGAATGGGGGATAGTCAGAGGTAATGATAGTTATCTGTACGGAGAAAAAGTCAAGTCATATTTAATCAGTGGAGCGAAAGGATTGCCGGGAGAACCGATTCCGTCTGCACGACAGGGTTGGGGTGCTTTATGTGTGAGAGACAGTATTCCAATATAGTATTTGCCTATTAAATAGTAAATGCTGCTAATATTGACATAGACTGACACGTTTGTTAAAATAACATTATATGCAAATTCGAAAAACATAGGGAGGAAGTCAGTATGTATCATTGCCATATTAATTTTTATTTAACAGGTCATCAGTGCAGAGTATTTGACATAATAAAGGGAATGTCTCCACTTGAGCATTTTACACATGAATTCTTTGAAAGTGATAAACCGGATAAAACACTTACGGCTAAAGCAAATGTGATTCTGGCTGACTTGCATGATGTGGATGTAAAGGAAAATTTGCAGATTTTGATTTCAGGAAAAAATAAGGATACGGAACTTATTCTGCTTGCAGAAAAGAATCAGATAGAGCTTGTGGCAGATGATTTGTCGGAAATTAATGATATATGGACTATGCCTGTATCAGATGAGGAAATAAAATTCCGTTTCCTAAGATGGCAGCAGACATATAAGATGAGCAAGGATTATTGGCAAACCAGCCAGTATTTAGAGTCTACGATTAACAATAATCCTAATCTTATCTGGTATAAAGATAAAGATGGTATACATGAGAAGGTAAATGACAGTTTCTGCAAAACGGTTAATAAAACAAAGAACCAGGTAGAAGGACGTGGTCATGCTTATATTTGGGATGTTGATCATGATGATCCGGCATGTATAGAGTCAGAACTTGAAGTTATGAACAAGAAAAAGACTTGTGTATCAGAGGAAACGATTAAAGCTGGAGATGGCATGAAACTTCTTACTACTTACAAATCCCCATTATATGATTTGGACGGAAGCGTAATGGGAACTGTAGGTGTGGCTATTGATATTACGCAGGAGAGGGCTTATGAACAGGAAATAATCAAAAAGAATCATACGCTGGAAACTATTTTTACAAATATGGATTGTGGTGTGATACGTCATACAGTAGATGGCTCACGCATTTACAGTATAAATAGTGCCGCATTAAAAATATTAGGATATGAGACACAGGAAGAATTGATGGCAACAGGATTTGATATGATTGCACAATCTGTTGTGGATGAAGATAAAGAAAAATTAAGACAATCTATTGAAAAGCTGAAAAAAGAGGGGGACAGTATCAGCGTAGAATACCGTGTGCAGCATGCAGATGGGGAAATACTTGATGTTATGGGAAATGTCAAACTCTTAAAAGAGAATGGAGAGTTGGTATATCAGCGTTTTCTCTTAGACTGTACAACTCAGAAGCAGCAGGAAAAAAAGGAACGGATGGAAAATGAAAAACGTCAGATGGAACTTGTTCAGGCTCTGGGTATAGATTATAATCTTGTGTGTTTTCTTGACCTTGATACAGGTATAGGAAGTCCGATTAGGCTTGTTGACTGTGAAAATCATGTATTAGGTTCTATTTTTAACGTAAGCAGGTCATTAAAAGAAAGTATAGAGTGTTACATACAGACTTGTGTTTATGAAGAAGACAAGGAAATTATGAGGCAGGCAACTTCAGATGAATGGTTGAAAAAAGAATTGACTGAAAATAAAGTGTACCATATCAATTACAGAACACTTTGCTACAGTAAGATGAGATATTTTCAAATGAAGGCTGTACGTGCAGGAGAATGGAAAAGCAGTCATGGTATAGTTTTGGGATTCCGTAGCGTGGATGAAGAAATTCGTGATGAAATGGAAAAGCAAAGCCAGTTGGAGGAAGCACTGTTACAGGCAAATAAGGCAAATAAGGCAAAGAGCGTATTTCTTTCAAATATGTCCCATGATATAAGAACTCCGATGAATGCCATTGTGGGATTTACTAATCTGGCAATTAATCATATTGACCACAAGGAACGGGTGGGAGAGTATCTTGAGAAAATAAAGACTTCAGGAAATCATTTGCTGAATCTTATAAATGATGTTCTGGATATGAGCCGTATTGAAAGTGGTAAGATACATTTAGATGAGAAACCATGCAGTCTGCAGGATATTGTACATGGATTATGTAATATTGTACAGGCAGATGTAGATGCAAAGAAGCTTAAGCTGGACATAGATACTATTAATGTACCTGATAATGAAATTTATTGTGATAAGCTGCGGTTAAATCAGGTGCTTCTGAATCTGCTTAGTAATTCTGTTAAGTATACTGAAGAGGGAGGTACTGTCAGTATGTGGATAACAGAAAAATCAGGTGCACCGGAAGGTTATGTAAATTATGAATTCCATATTAAAGATACCGGTATTGGTATGAGTAAAGAATTTGTATCACATATTTTTGAACCTTTTGAAAGAGAAAGAAATTCTACGATAAGCAGGATTCAGGGAACGGGTCTTGGAATGTCAATTACAAAGAATATTGTAGATATGATGAATGGTACTGTTGAAGTGGAGAGTGAACAGGGGGTAGGTACTGAAATTACTGTTTTCTTTACATTCAGGCTGCATTCAGGAGAAAAGAAACATCAGACTATACCTGAACTTGAGAATTGCAGGGCATTAGTTGTAAATAGTGATATTAATATATGTGAAAGTATATCATATATGCTTCGCCAAATCGGAATGCGTGCAGAGTGGACAGTATCAGGTGAGGAGGCAGTACAGCATACAAGGCAGGCAATTATATGTAATGATGAATATGGCGTATATATTATTGATTCACAGCTTACTGATATAAGCGGCATTGAAGTTACAAAAAGAATCAGGGAAGAGAAAGACGGGGATATGCCGGTTGTTGTATTGACTGCATGTGACAAGTCAGTTATTGAAAAAGAGGCAAAGGAAGCAGGTGTTACGGCATTCTGCGGTAAACCGTTGTTTTTGTCAGACATTAGAAACTGTTTATATTCAATTATAAATGAAAATGAGATAAAAGAAAAAGATATTTCAAATGAAACAGAAAAAATTGATTCAGGGCGTATTTTACTGGCAGAGGATGTTGAATTGAATCAGGAAATTGCAGAAGCAATTTTGGGTGAAGCGGGATTTAAGACGGAAATTGCAGAGAACGGCAGGATTGCCGTAGAAATGATAAAAAATTCAGAGCCGGGATATTATCAACTTATACTTATGGATATCCAGATGCCGGAGATGAATGGTTATGAAGCCACTATGGAAATACGTAAATTGGAAGACGAGGAACTGGCATCCATACCTATTATTGCAATGTCGGCAAATGCATTTGAAGAAGACAGGCAGGAGGCATTAAAATGTGGAATGAATGGTCATATTGCAAAGCCGATTGATGTTGAAAATCTGTTTGATACATTAAGCAAAGTACTGACCTGAAAATATTATTTAAGGAAAAAGTGAATAAGTCTGTTACTAAATGAATTATATGGCTGGTATCTCATTGGCAGATCCGGCCATAATTTTTTATCAACAATGCTTTTATAATGGGAGAAAGTGTTAAATCCGTCTCTTCCATGGTAGGCTCCCATTCCGCTTTCTCCGAATCCTCCAAATCCCATTTCGTTGGTAGCAAGATGTATAATGGTATCGTTGATACATCCGCCTCCAAATCCACATAGAGTTATTACCTTTTTGGCAATACGTCTGCTGCCTGAAAAAATATAGAGAGCCAGTGGGTGAGGCAGGGAATTTATTTTACATATTGCATCATTTATTGAATTATAAGTCAGAACCGGCAGTATTGGACCAAATATTTCTTCCTGCATTACAGCATCATTAAATGTAACATTATCCATTATTGAAGGTTCGATTTTAAGTGAAGAATGGTTATATCTGCCGCCGTATATGATTTTTGATGTGTCGGCAAGCATAAGTAATCTGTTAAAATGTTTTTCATTTATGATTTTTCCATAATTACTGTTATTAAGCGGATCAGTTCCGAACTGCAATTTGATTTGCTTTTTTATTTCATTGATTAGTGCATCTTTTATTGAACTGTCACAGTAAATATAGTCAGGTGCCACACATGTCTGGCCACAGTTGAGAAATTTTCCGAAGACAATACGTTTCGCAGCAATTTTTATATTTGCACTTTTTTCAACGATACATGGGCTTTTACCACCTAATTCAAGAGTAACAGGAGTAAGATTGTAAGAGGCATGTTTCATAACCTCTTTACCGACGGATTGACTTCCCGTAAAGAAAATATAGTCAAAGTGTTCATTCAACAGGCAGGCATTTTCCGAACGTCCGCCTGTAATAACAGACACATATTTTTTATCAAAGCATTTGTTTATAATTTCACATATAACCTCTGTTGTATAAGAAGAATATGCACTTGGTTTTAAAATAACTGTATTTCCAGCTGCAATGGCATCTGCCAGTGGAGTCATAGTAAGAAGAAAAGGATAATTCCATGGGCTCATAATAAGAACTACACCATATGGTGATGGTTTAATAAAGCTTTTTGAGCAAAATTGTGCAAGTGGTGTATGAACCATTTTTTCATGGGAAAACCGCCGGATATTTTTTAGCATATAATTTATTTCACTTATGACAAGACCGGTTTCACACATAAAACTTTCAACACTGCTTTTGCCTAAATCTTTTTTAAGTGCCATATTAATTCTGTTTTCATAATGGGTAATGCAGGATTTTAATTTTTTAAGTGCAGCAATACGAGTGCTTATATTCAGAGTACTTCCTGAATAAAAGTAATTCCTCTGATCGTCTATTATAGCCTTTATTGTTGTTTTATCCATTTATAATAAATCCTTTCTGAAAGCTTATATTTTAGTATTTCCAATATAAAAAGTTATAACAGCCGGAATAAGAATTGTCAAATTTTTTGTCTTTTCTTTCAACGAATCATGTTATATACTATTTAGTAAACCAGTAATTACTATATTGTGTATGTAAAGGAGAATGAAATTGGACAGATTAATTAAAGGGATTCATCATGTTTCATTAAAGTGCTGTGGAATTGAGGAATTTAGAAAAACAGTACATTTTTATAATATTGTACTGGGGATGGAGATATTAAGAAGTTGGGGAAATGGTGATGAATCATCAGTTATGATAGATACAGGCAGTGGGGTTATTGAGATATTTGCTAATGCAAATGAACATCTTTCTAAGGGAACCATAAGACATTTTGCTTTAATGACAGATGATGTGGATGCCTGTATAAAGGCTGTAAGGGAATCAGGATTTGAGGTGGTTATGGAGCCAAATGATATTGTGATTAAGTCTAATCCGGAATATCCGGCAAGAATTGCATTTTGCAAAGGACCTATAGGTGAAGAGATAGAATTCTTTCAGGAAAGATAAGGAGGAATAGTACAATGGATAAAAAGTCAAAATACAGATTAGGAACGAGTGCATTGATGATAGTAGTGCTTATAGCTCTTTTGGGCTTTGTTATATTCAAGTCAGATAAACGTACAGATAAGTATTTAAAAGAAGTAAATGCACTGGAAGAGAAAAATAGTGAACTTGATAAGGTAAGTGAATCTTATGAAAGTAAGGTATCAGAACTTAATGAAAAAATATCAGAGTTGGAAAGTATGAATGAACAGATTTCCATAGAAAATAATGAACTTGAAAGTATTATAAGCCAGAATGGAATGATGAAGACTTTAAAAGAAGATGAAAAAGTAGTTTTTATGACATTTGATGACGGACCATCTGATTTGACACCTGAATTTTTAAAAGTACTTGATTCTTATAATGTAAATGCTACATTTTTCGTAACTTACCAGCCTCAGTTTGAGGATACATATAAACAGATTGTAAATGGTGGTAATGCCATTCAGATACATACAGCAACACATGAATATAACGATATATATACATCAGTAGATGCATATCTGGCAGATTTTAATCAGGCATATGATTATGTCTGTTCTGTTATAGGAAAGAAACCTACATATTTCAGGTTTCCGGGAGGCAGTACCAACAGCTATGGAAAATCAATTGTAAGGGATATTGCCAGAACCATGAAAGATAAAGGTTTTGATTTTGTTGATTGGAATGTCAGCGTTGGAGATGGCAGTGCATCGGCTACAAAGGATAGTATTATACAAAAGATAACTGCCGAGTCAGAAGGAAAGCAGCATATCGTTATGCTGGCACATGACAGTGGAACTAAGAAAGAAACACTGGCAGCACTTCCGCAACTTATAGAATATTATAAGAATAACGGATATGATTTCAGAACTATAGAAAACAACATTGATATGTCATTTGCACAATTTATAGATTATTAAGCTGTTAAAAATAGTAACAGTTCAGCCAACCCAATGTCGGGCGTCCGCCCTATAGAGAATAATATATAATAATTTCTTAGTGAGCAAGCTCCCACGAAATTATTATATATTATTCTCTGCATGGCTGAACTGTTAAAAATATTATGTGAAATATTATGGAAATCACATAAATATGTGCTATAATCTATACAAGCTTTTTATAGCAGCGGCCATTAAAAAATGACTGACAGATACAAAGTTAAGGAGAGACATGGAAAATCAATTTTCGAGAACACAATTATTATTAGGGGAGGAAGCTATGGTGAGTATAAAGAATGCAAGAATAGCAGTTTTTGGAATAGGCGGAGTAGGAGGATATGTAGTAGAAGCACTTGTCCGAAGCGGTGTGGAAACCTTTGATTTGATTGATGATGATAAGATATGTCTGTCAAATTTAAACAGGCAGATTATAGCGACACGGGAAACGCTGGGAAGATATAAGGTAGATGTAATGAAAGAAAGGATACAGAGTATCAACCCGGAAGTTATTGTAAATGCACATAAATGCTTTTATCTGCAGGATAAATCAGATGAGTTTGATTTTTCACAATATTCGTATATAGTTGATGCAATAGATACTGTTACCGCTAAGATAGAGCTTGTTATGCGTGCTAAGGAAGCAGGTGTACCGATTATAAGTTGTATGGGAACAGGGAATAAAGTGGACCCTAAAAAATTTCAGGTTGCAGATATTTATAAGACGAGTATGTGTCCATTGGCAAAAGTAATGCGCCGGGAACTTAGAAAAAGAGGTGTAAAAAAGCTTAAAGTAGTATATTCTACAGAAAAGCCTGCTAAAATTTTGGGAATATTCCCAAATAAGGATAAAGAAGAACATAAGAAGATCGTTGGCAGTGTATCCTTTGTTCCTTCAGTGGCAGGATTAGTTATGGCATCAGAGATAGTAAGGGATTTGCTGAAAGACAATACGGATAAACAGTGAGTGACATTTTTAAATCTGAGTTTTACAGTATTAATTTATTATAAAATATTCCGATATATTATTAAAGCAACTAGGTTAATAATATATGTAAATGTCAATATGGCAGAAAGGAGAAAATGATGAATACAAGTACAGTAAATCAGGTAGCAGAAAGTGGAAATGTACAATCATATGATAATACAAAAGCTGCAAATAAAAATGAGAGAACAATTGGTTCACCAAAGTTAAGTGAAAAAGCACAGAAATATTACGAGCAGTTACAGAAAAAATTCAGCAATATGGATTTTGTATTGGTAGCGAATGATGAGAAGGATAATGCAGAAGCTAAAGCAGCCAAATATGCAAGAGCAGGAAGGCTTCAGGTACTTATAGATGAGGAAAAGCTTGAGCGTATGGCAGAGGATGAGGCATATAGGAAAAAGTACGAAGGAATTATAACAAATGCCCAGACTCAGCTTAACAGTATGCAGAAAGATATTGGAAATCAGCCGGGTGTGAAAACATATGGAATGCGTATTGACGACAATGGAAATGCTTCATTTTTTGCAGTAATAGATAAATCACTGGCAGCACAAAGAGAACGTATAGAGGAGAAAGCGGAGCAAAAGGCAGAAGATAAGAAAAAGGCTGCTAAAGCAGAACAAAAAGAAAAGTATGAAAAAATACATAATGGAACAAGTGATGAAGAAGATCTGGTAACTGTAACAGCAGATTCCATATACAGTCTGATGAAGAAAATAAATGAAACAATACTTGGAAGCAGAAGTGATAATGTTCAGACTGATTGGGAAAAAATGGTGGGACAGCATATAGATTATAGACAGTAAAATATTGACATATTAAAACTCTGCTATTAACATATAATGGAAATAAACGATATATGGAAAGGCAGAGTTTTAATATGGGCAGAGTCAGATTGAACAGTGATGAACAAGTGGTAGCTATGATTAAGGAGGGGCTTGAAAGAAAGAATGGGTATTGTCCATGCAGATTAGAAATAAATGATGATAATAAATGTATATGTAAGGAATTCAGGGAACAGATAGCAGATCCGGAATTTGAGGGATACTGCCACTGTATGCTATATTATAAAGAAAAGTAATTTACGAATACTTACTTGATGTTTTTTCTTTTTTCCTGTATTATTATACTGCACAGGTGTGCTTAAAGGAGGTGAGAAAAAAATTGATGTTTAGAAGAAGTAAGAAAAAGCCTGCTGCAGCGGTATTTGTTGATTACGAACATTGGTATTATGGTTACAGAAATAAATTTCAGATGAGACCTAATATTGAAGAATGGATAGAAGAATTAAATGATGAATATGAAGTAAAGAAGATTTCAGTATTCGGAGATTTTTCAAGGTATAATATTGGAACGGATTTAGACAGATTAAAGGGCATAACAAAAAATATTGTGCATACAGCCAGCCAGAAAGAAGGCGTGGACAAAGATTTCACTGATGTGATAATGCTGGATGCCATATACCGGAATGCTGCTCAGAGGAAAGATGAAGACGTGTATATTCTGTTTACAGGAGATGCACATTTTACAAAAGTAGTAGAATATTTAAAGGAAATAGGCAAGAAAGTAGTTATTTATGGAGTTAAATATGGATTCAGCAACCAGTTAAAATCTGAAGCTACAAGTTATGTTGAAATGCCAAGACAGTCGCAGGAGAAGAACCACTATATAGATTTAATTCTTGCAAGCCTTTCCAGACTCAGGAATAAGCCGCGTACGGTAGTAACTTACTGGAAGACTGTTAATCATGTGGCAGATTATAATCACGTATCAAATGACAAAGTAAAAATAGCACTTGATAACCTGCTAAAGCAGAAATACATTTATGAGGAAGAAATGATAGGTTACAGAGGACAGATAATGTCTGTATTGAAAACAGACTGGGAGCGTTTAGAGGCTGACGGATTATGGGCGGAAAATGCAAGGTAATAGTTAAGTCTGATACAAAAAATTCCGATAAATTAAGAAAGATGTAAATTGCTTAATTTAGGAGGGATGCATAATGTCACTTGTTATCAAGATGCATGATGTTAATAAAATAGAGTACAGATCCGATAATGCCGCTCAAAATAAAGGGAGTGGCAAGAATTATAGGATTTTTGCCGGAGATTTAAATATTCAGGAAAGCAGTGTTGATAAGAAGCGTAAAGAAGCACAGCAGAAGGCATTAAAGATTGTTCAGGATACATGGAAAAGTGACCGTGAAGTTGATGAAATGATTCAAAAAATACGGGATGATTCTTCGGCGTTAAAAAATAAGATAACAGAGTCAAAAGAGTACATTAAGGATTTGGAAGAAAAGAAGACAGATTTGAAAGAAATGTATTGTATAGACGAAGACTCACAGGAGCAGAAAGATTTAGAGCTGTTAGAAAAGCGTCAGGATTTTGAAAACGGTAATGCATCACAGCTTACACTTGATGAGTTGGAACAGTTAAAGGAAATTGATACGAAGCCTTTGACAGAATATCAGAAAAGATCTTTAGATTTAAATAAACAAATGAATAAGTTTAAAAGCGATTTAAGAGAAGCACAGAATCAAATGATGGATGATTATGCGAACATCAGAAGTATTAAACAGGAAAGACTTAAGAAAAATCCAATGGTTGAGGCTCAAAAAGCTGCGGACTCCATTATGGAAGCAGCAAGCAAGGAAATTATAGGAATGCTTGTGGATGAAGCAAAAGAGAGTATTGACGAGAAGATGGAAGAAGAGAAAGAAAAAGCTGATAAGAAGGCAGAGGAAAAAGAGAAAGAGGAAGAACTTGAGGAATATAGAGAAGAAAAACGTGCCATACAGGAAGCAATAATGAAGGGAACACGTGAAGCTGTAGAAGAGGCAGAAGAGAAGCAGAGAAGAAATGATGCACCTGAGGTAGATACAGATACAATGCTTGATATAGCCATGAGCTATAATTCTTCCACAGATGATGTACATAAGGGACTTGAAGAACTTAAAAACAGCATGGCAATTCTTGATGCTGATTTAAAAGGTGTACAGGTTGATGCCGAGATTTAAATATTATGTTATAATATATTAGATGCTCCTTTTTATACAGATTGTTTTATTATTTACAATCTGTATAGAAGGGAGTTTTTTATGTATTTTTTTTATTGAATCTGGAGAAACTTTTATAAAAGAAAATTCAGGAGGTGTGAGATGGCTGTTGATTTTAAAGAAAGTGAAACCATGAAAAATCTTATGAGGGCATTTGCAGGAGAAAGTCAGGCAAGAAACAGATATACACTGGCAGCAAATCAGGCAAAAAGAAATAAGCAGGCAGCTATAGCAAGTGTATTTTTATATACGGCAAATCAGGAAAAGGAACATGCAGAAATATTTTATAATTATTTAACTGAAATGGCTGGAGAAAATATTCATATAGAAGGTTGTTATCCGGTAGATTTGTCAAATAATCTGGCAGAATTGTTAAGAATGGCACAACATAACGAATATGAAGAATATGATGATGTGTATAAGGAGTTTGGAGATAAGGCTAAGAAAGAAGGATTTGACAGGATAGCATCATCTTTTCATATGATAGCTGAGATTGAGAAAACCCATGGTGACAGATTTGGGAAGTTTGCTGAACTCTTAGAAAAGGATAAATTGCATGTATCAGATGTAAAAACAGGATGGGTATGTATTAATTGTGGTTATGTATATGAAGGTGAAAAAGCACCGGAAGTATGTCCGGTATGTCACCACGACAAGGGATTTTTTATATTATGGGAACTGTCACCGTATCATGTGGCATTGTAGCATTAAATATTAGGAAATATGACAGAAAGCAATATTAAGTATCAGATATTTGCTTTCTGTTTTTTCGTTAAAAAACACTTGCAATATACCCTTATGGGGTATATAATATCTGCATAAGATTTTGAATACCCCATGAGGGTATACGAAATGTCAGGAGGATATGTTTATGGATGAAAATTGCTGCCATATGAAAACCAAAGAGAGAACAACAGAAGAATATAAAGATTTAATTAACAGGTTAAATAGAATAGAGGGGCAGGTAAGAGGTATAAAAGGCATGGTAGAGAAAGATGCTTATTGTGTAGATATACTTACTCAGGTTGCTGCTGTTAATGCAGCACTGAATAGTTTTAGCAGAATGTTGCTTGCTAATCATATAAGGACTTGTGTTGTGGAAGACATTAAAGCTGATAAGGAAGAATCAGTGGAGGAATTAGTTGCTACGATTCAAAAGTTAATGAAATAGAGGTGGTTTAAATGGAAAAGTACAGAGTTACAGGTATGAGCTGTGCTGCATGCAGTGCCCATGTAGAAAAGGCAGTATCAAATGTAAAAGGTGTTACACAAGTATCTGTAAGTCTTTTGACGAATTCAATGTCAGTAGAAGGTACGGCATCACATCAAGATATTATAAATGCTGTTACTGCTTCAGGGTATGGAGCTTCTGTAATGGGAAACGAGATGGCGGATACAGGCGGGCAGTCAGATATCGGAGAAGACACTGACAAAGAAACGAAAATATTGAAGATAAGATTTGCAGCATCTCTTTGTTTTCTTGTTCCGCTTATGTATATTTCCATGGGACATATGATGTGGAATTGGAAACTTCCAAAGGTATTAGAGAATAATCATCTTTCAATGGGGCTTGCACAAATGCTGCTTACAATTATGATTATGGTTATTAACCAGAAGTTTTTTATCAGTGGTATAAAATCATTTTTAAACAGAAGTCCTAATATGGATACATTGGTTGCACTGGGAGCCGGAGCTTCGTTTGTATACAGTACATTTGCATTATTTGCAATGTCTGATGCTGTAGTGGCAGGTAATATGAACCTTGCAGAGTCATATATGCACGAATTTTATTTTGAATCTTCTGCAATGATACTTACTCTTATTACATTAGGTAAAACATTGGAATCATATTCAAAGGGACGGACAACGGATGCTTTGAAAAGCCTTATGAAACTATCACCAAAGATGGCAGTTGTGGAAAGACAGGGAGAAATGGATTCAGGTACATCCATTGAAGTACAGATTCCTGCATCTGAGGTTCAGATAGGAGATATATTTGTTGTACGTCCCGGAGACAGCATACCTGTAGATGGTGTTGTTTTAGAAGGCAGCAGTGCAGTGGATGAGGCAGCTCTTACAGGTGAGAGTGTTCCGGTTGATAAACAGGAAGGGGATACAGTATCAGCCGCTACTATTAATAAGTCCGGCTATATGAAGTGCAGGGCAACCAGAGTTGGAGAAGATACAACTTTATCTAAGATAATACAGATGGTTAGTGATGCGGCGGCTACTAAAGCTCCGATAGCAAAGGTGGCAGATAAAGTATCAGGAATATTTGTACCGATAGTTATAGTTACAGCATTTATTACAATGGCAGTATGGCTTATAGCCGGTAAAGATTTTGGATTTGCTTTGACAATGGGAGTGTCAGTTCTGGTAATAAGCTGTCCATGTGGATTGGGGCTTGCCACACCTGTAGCAATTATGGTGGGTAATGGAATGGGTGCAAAAAACGGTATATTATTTAAGACAGCATCATCATTAGAACAGGCAGGAAAAGTTAAAACGGTGGTGCTTGATAAGACCGGAACTATTACAAGCGGTCATCCGAAAGTTACCGGGGTGATTGCAGATAAAAATGTAAGCAAAGAGGAATTGCTGAAAATAGCATATTCAATAGAAAAGAAAAGTGAACATCCTTTGGCAGAGGCTATAGTACAATATGGTAATGAAATTGGTATCTGTGAATATCAGGTGGATAATTTTAAAAATATTCCGGGAAGCGGACTGGAAGGAGTTGTTCTTGAAAAGCCTGTAAAGGCGGGAAGTCTAAGATTTATAAAAGAATGGGCAGATGTATCTGATGATATGATGCATTATACAGAAAGAATATCTGAAGATGGAAAGACACCACTTCTGTTTGCACTTGATAAAAAAGTACTTGGTATAATTGCAGTTGCAGATGTAATAAAAGAAGATAGTCCGGAAGCCGTAAAAGAACTTCAGGATATGGGAATAGAAGTTGTAATGCTTACCGGAGATAACAAAAAGACAGCCGATGCAGTTGGAAAGCAGGCAGGGGTAGACAATGTTATAGCAGGAGTGCTTCCTGACGGTAAAGAAGAGGTTATAAGAAATCTTAGCGAATCAGGAATGACAGCAATGGTAGGGGATGGTATAAATGATGCCCCGGCATTGACCAGAGCACATGTGGGAATTGCCATAGGTGCAGGTACAGATGTGGCGATAGATGCGGCAGATGTGGTGCTTATGAAAAGTACATTAATGGATGTGCCTGCATCCATTAAGCTTGGCAAAGCAGTTCTTAAAAATATACATCAGAATTTGTTTTGGGCTTTCTTTTACAATGTTGTGGGAATTCCGCTGGCAGCAGGAGTGTTGTATCCGGTATTCGGGGTTAAGCTGAATCCGATGTTCGGGGCAGCAGCCATGAGTCTTTCAAGTTTCTGCGTTGTTACAAACGCTTTAAGGTTAAATCTGGTAAAATTATATAAAAATACAAATATAAAAAATGAAAGAAGAGAGGTAGTTAAAATGGAAAAAACAATGGAAATTAAAGGTATGATGTGCGGACACTGTGAGGCACGGGTTAAAAAATGCTTAGAGACACTTGATATGGTCAGTGCAGCAGAAGTCAGTCATGAAAAAGGAACAGCAGTGGTTACATTAAGTGAAGAGATAGATGATGAGCTGCTTAAAAAAGCTGTAGAAGAACAGGATTATCAGGTTATATCAATAAAATAGTATTTGTATGAAATAAGATTTTACAAGAAAATTGAACTGACCTCCAAATGCAGACTTAAAAATCTGATGATTGGAGGTCAGTTTTTTATTAATATTAAAGTACCCAGCTCAGGAGATTAGCAGTAACTTTTTTGAAACTTTGTAAGTAAATTTAAAAATTTTACTTCTATATTGAATTTAATATTTAATAGTACTACAATGATATTGGAAGGATAAATAAAGTTTTTTCGTAAATGTATAATTATTTGCGAAATGATTTAAGGAGGTAGATTGGATGTAAAAAAAATTAAAATTAGTTGGGATGCTGTCACTGGTTGTTGTATTACTATTTACCAATGGAAAAGGGGGTATATGCGGAGATTAGTTCTGAAGAAGAAGTATCTGATGAAAGTCAAAGTGGTTTGCAAAAATTGAATGAATATGCACTTTCTTTTGGAAAGTTTATTGTAAATGATGAAAGCATTTATGTGGCTGATATCTTAATGATTTATGATGAAAACGGGATATGTGAATATTGCTTTGATTATGAATCTGGTGGAGTGCCATATGGTTATGCAATATACAATATAGAAAATAGTGATATTACGGTATTTTCTATAGAAAAAGGACAAGCGGGGCTGTATGAAAAAATTATTAGCAGCTTAAGTAATAATATATTTGAAAAAACAAATATTTTATTAAAGAATGTGGACTTAGATTATTTCGCAGTATTAATACAGGATGAAGAAGAAATTGCGGTTAATCGAAGGGTGAAACAGTTAAGGGTGAAGCGTTGTATAAAATGGGTTATAACCCAATCAGTACATTGAGTTATGATGATATTTTTGATATATCGGGTGATATACCTGATACAATTGCCTATACTCACTATTTGAAGTATGACAAAAGCTTGGATAATCCGGCAAGATATGGAGAAGAGTATATAACAGGAACATTAAATGAGCCATATGCTTGTGCAGTTACAGCCATGCTGAATGTGTGTGCAAACAATAGATTTTTTGATGTTACAACTGTAAAAGGAAGAAAAAAGGCATATGAAGATTTATGGTTGTTATCAGGAACAAAGTTAAACAAGGGTACCGGCGAATATGTTACTGATAAAAATCAAATAGGGCATAGTGTCGCAATGTTTGCAAAACAAAATAAAGGTATAACAGTAAATTATAGCAGTAAGAATAATCCATCATTGAGTTTTTTTACATCAGCAATAAACAATGGTTATTCTTCAATTTTAGGTGTATCAACTTCGTGCACTAATGGTGGACATACAGGTATAGCAGGTCATGCATATAGTGTTATTGGTTACAAAAATTATGCACCATGTAAAAGTGGAGACAGCTCAAAGATATATTTGAGAGTTGCATCAGGATGGGGAAATTTGGGAGATACACAATATATACTATATAATAGTATAAATGTTATTTCAAAATACGGTACAGTTTGGAAGTATAAGCCAAAGCTTGCTCCATAGACATTTATGATAAGGGGGAATAATCATATGAATATAAAGAAAAGTATATCTATAATTGTGTCAATAGTGTTATTATGTACTATATCAGGCTGTGGTGATAAAAAAGCAGATACGGCAGAAAATGTAACAAAGTATGAACCGTTGAAGTTGGTGTATCAATCATTACATGACGAATATACATGGCTGGAGCATTTTCCCCAAGAAGCAAATGGAGATGGAATATTTGAAAGTGTTAATATTTGCGGAATAGATTATAGCAAAGATATGACACTTGAAGAATTTATAAAGGAAGGATGGGTTGTGGAGGAATATACAATAACCACAACGTATAAAAATCTGACTAAAAGTGATGTTCCACACGCAATGTTTGACGAGGACAATTCAATAGAAAAAAGTATAAAATTTATAGAAGCACTGAATGACACAATATCACAGGATACCTGCAAATTTCTGATGCGTAACCCTGTTACAGATGATATAGTCTATGTGATTGTATGCAGGGAACCGGATGGAAAATGGAAAGATACAAAAATATGCGGATATGAATATTACTGGAAGATGACAGAGGAAGATTCATTTTCCATAAATGAAATTACTCAGGATATGAGCCGGAAACAGATAGATGAAAGGCTGTTGGCATCTAAGGGCAGTTTTGCAAAGGCTGAATATAGTGATAATAATAAAATAAACAATATTTATTATACAGATGAATCAGCAACGGCTGGTATCCGTATAAAATACACATATATAAGTAAATTTGATAAAAACGAACCATATGAAAAAACAATTACAGTGAGCATAAGGAATTAATATATAAGGCATTACTAATCTTGGTATATCATGATTAGTAATGCCTTTTGTATTTGTATTAAATAATCTTGATGAATATTGTAAGATATTGTAGAATTAAGCTGAATGAATAAAATTACTTTAGATAATTAAGAAGCATAACAGAACGGATAGATAGTGAATATCATATTATGTTAAAAAGAAGTTAATAGGTGTGATGAGCATTGAACAATGTCCGTAAATCACTTGGTATAGATAGATTGCATTCGGCCGGTATTACCGGAAAAGGTATAAATATAGCAGTTATTGATACAGGAGTGTTATCAGGTCACAGAGATTTGAGAAATAATATAATAGGATTTAAAGATACAATATTTCATAAAGAAAATCCCTATGATGACAATAGTCATGGAACCCATGTGGCAGGTATAATAGCCGGAACAGGAGAAGTATCCGGAGGATATTATAGGGGTATGGCTCCCGATGCGGGGCTTCTTGTGATAAAAGCACTTAACAGTAATGGGAAAGGTAAGGCTGGAAGTGTAATTGAGGCAATAGATTTTGTTATTAAGAATAAAAGCAGATATGGAATAGATATTGTTAATATTTCAGTAGGTACACTGTCAGGTGAAAGCAGTAAAAAAGAAGAACTTGAAAATCTGAAACTTTTAAATGGAGTTGAGGAACTGTGGGACAGAGGGATTGTTGTTGTAGTGGCAGCAGGAAATAATGGTCCCGGAAATGGCACTATAACTATACCCGGTATCAGCAGAAAAGTTATAACAGTAGGAGTATCTGATGATTATAAGGGCATAAACAGAGGCAGGAATGAGAGAATTATCAATTATTCAGGACGTGGGCCGGCAAATTGTATAATGAAACCTGAGATAGTGGCACCGGGCTCAGGAATAATAAGTTGTTCGAACAGGCAGAATAGTTATACACAGAAAAGTGGAACTTCAATGGCAACACCTGTAGTTACGGGAAGTGTGGCATTATTAATGTCAAAAAATCCCGGAATTACTAATAAAGAGGTTAAAATGAAGCTGAAGGAAAATGCCATTGACCTTAATTATAGTAAACAGCATCAGGGATGGGGAATGGTTAACCCATTAGGAATGCTTGGAATAAATTAGGCTGGAAAGGCGTAGTATTATGGATGTAAATACAGGACTTACAAGTAAACAGGTTGAAGAAAGAAAGCATAAGGGATTGCAAAACGGGGATATAGACGTTAAAACAAAGAGTGTAAAACGTATAATTGCCGATAATCTTTTTACGCTGTTTAACCTTGTTAATCTTATAATGGCTTTGAGTGTTGCAATGGTACATTCTTATAAAAACATGCTTTTTATAGGAGTTGCCGTCTGGAATATGCTGATAGGCATAGTTCAGGAGGTTCGCTCAAAAAGAGTAATTGACAAAATGAGCATATTATCACAGCCAAAAGCTACTGTATTGAGGGATGGTGTGGAGGAGGAAATTCAGCTTAAAAATGTTGTATTAAATGATATTCTGGTATTGAAAAGTGGAAATCAGGTATGTGCAGATGCAATTGTACTACATGGAGAATGTGATATGGATGAGAGCCTGCTTACCGGTGAAAGCGAATGTGTCCATAAAAAAGCAGGCGATGAAATACTGTCAGGCAGTTTTGTGGTTTCGGGAAGTGTCAAGGCAGAGGTAAATCATATAGGTAATGAGAACTATGCAGGAAAGATTACTGAAAAAGTAAAATATCTCAAAAAGAACCAGTCAGAAATAATGAAGGCTGTTAAGTTTATTATTAAGGTTGTATCTGTATGTATAGTTCCTTTAGCAGTGATATTATTATATAACCAGATGAAAGTGACAGGACATGGAATAGATGGGGCTATAATAAATACCGTAGCTGCACTTATAGGAACCATGCCTTCAGGTTTGGTGTTACTTACCACCATAGTTATGGAAGTAAGTGTTATAAAACTATCTAAGCATAATACATTGGTACAGGATTTGTACTGCATAGAAACTCTGGCAAGGGTGGATGTATTATGTCTGGATAAGACCGGAACCATAACTGAAGGAAAGATGCAGGTTATGGATGTTATAACTATGCCGGATATGGATGAGGGCAGGCTTCATGATATAATGTGTGGTTTTTGTACTGCAATGGAAGATGAAAATGCCACACTGCAGGCAGTTAAGAAATATTATAACGAAAAGAGCAGTTGGCAGTCTGTAAAGACAATACCATTTTCATCAGATAAGAAGTGGAGTCTGGCATCATTTGAAGGTCATGGAACTTGTGTACTGGGAGCTGCGGAATTTTTACCGATGAATGGTGACATGACTGAATATTTTAATGCAGTAAAGAAATATTCAGAAAAAGGCAGCAGGATGTTGGCAGTTGCTTATTCGAAAAAAGATATGCAAGGAGATATAATACCGGATGATTTAAAGATATCGGCTGTTTTGGTTATTAATGATAAAATAAGAGATAATGCGAATGAAACTATTGAATATTTCAAGAAACAGGATGTTGATATAAAGATAATTTCAGGTGATTCACCTGATACTGTAAGCATAGTTGCAAGGAATGCAGGTGTTAAAGATTGGGACAAGGTCATTAATACGGCAGAATTAACTGATAAGGAGCTTGAAGAAGCCGCAGAAAAATATACAGTATTTGGAAGAGTTACACCTGAGCAGAAATTGAAATTGGTGGAGATACTAAAAAGCAGAGGTCATATTGTCGGAATGACAGGAGACGGAGTTAATGATGTAATGGCTCTAAAGGAAGCAGACTGTAGTATAGCCATGCATTCAGGCAGTGATGCTGTACGGAGCGTATCACAGATGGTTTTAATGGATTCAGATTTTTCATCAATGCCGAAGATTGTAGCAGAAGGAAGAAGAACAATAAATAATATTGAGCGTTCTGCTACATTATATCTTGTAAAAACCATATATTCATTTATATTAGCAGTAGCATTTGCGTTTATAAATTATTCATATCCGTTTTTGCCTATCCAGCTTACTCTGATAGGTGCACTTGCAATAGGAATACCTTCATTTATACTTGCAATGGAGCCGAATTATGACAGGGTAGAGGGAAAATTCTTAATAAATGTAATGCAGGTGGCGGTGCCGGGAGCAATGAGTATAATAGCCAATGTAGTGATGGCATTGATAATTGCAGAAACAACAGGTGCAAATTATACGGAAATGTCTACTTTGGCAGCATATCTTACATCAATAGCTTCAATGGTGATATTGTATGATTTATGTATACCATTTAATTTATTCAGAACAATTATGTTTTCTTTACTGGCGGCAATTTTTTTGGGAGCATTTAATTTTTTTAAGCCGTTATTTTGTGTAACTACAATTCCGTTGGAACTAATAATAGTAGTTGTATCGTTGGGAATAGTAACTTTTCTGCTCCATAAATTATTTGTCAGAATTACAGAGTTGTTGTTTAAAGTCGGATAATGTCGAACGATTTTGGTTGAACATAAATGGATTGTCGATTATTATAGATATATAGGGAGAAACAGTGTGAGGTGTAGAAAAATGTATATAGATGAGCGGAAGTATTATCAAATTGTATATTCCATGAGGTCAACTCTAAATGACATATATGCTGTTGCGGAAAAGATGTGTAAGTCAGACAGTGAAAGCGATAAGGAAATTTTTCTGGAGAAAATAAAGGAAAGTGTTCTTAATTTTCCGGAAATTCAGTCATTGGAATCTGAAAATGAAAAATTTGTTGGAGATATATCTGATTTGCGTATGACTGATACCAGAGTATTAGTAATTGATAATAGTGGCACGAGTAATTATGTAATGAAAAGTATTCTTGGAGATTTCGGTGTACATGTAGATGTGGCATTGAACAGCCATGATGGCATTGAAAAGTTTAAAAATGACAAGTATGACATTATATTTATGGATTATATCATGCCGGATATGAATGGAATAGATACGGCAAAAAAGATAAGGAGTATGAATAATGGCAAAGACCAGTTAATAATTGGTCTTACAGAAAGTATGGTACCTGAATTCAGAGAAGGATTGAATTCACTGGGTATAGAATTAATGCTCTTTAAGCCGGTAAAAAAGGAACAGATAGGTTTTATTTTATCAAAAGAATTGCCGCATAAAGCAGTATTCGACTTTACAAGTGAATTTTTATAAAGTATAATTAGTCCGACAGAAGTAACTATGCGGCAATAATTAAAGTCAGAAAAGCTTGGTTTTTTGATATGTTGCCCGCAGGAATAAATGCAGAAAGGCGGCTATAGTGATGAATAAGATTAAAATGACAACACCATTAGTAGAGATGGATGGAGATGAGATGACAAGGGTATTATGGCAGATGATAAAGGATGAGTTACTGCTGCCATATATTGATTTAAATACAGAATATTATGATCTCGGTTTGAAGCACAGAAATGAAACAAATGATAAGGTTACTGCGGATTCAGCAGAGGCTACAAAAAAATATGGTGTAGCTGTTAAATGTGCAACAATAACTCCTAATGCTGCAAGAATGGAAGAATACAATTTGAAGGAAATGTGGAAGAGTCCTAACGGTACGATAAGAGCAATGTTGGATGGAACGGTTTTTCGTGCACCTATTATAGTAAAAGGTATTGACCCTTGCGTGAAAAACTGGAAGAAACCTATTACACTTGCAAGACATGCATACGGTGATGTGTACAAAGCAACAGAAATGAAGATTCCTGGAGCGGGAAAGGCAGAATTAGTATTTACTGCTGAAGATGGAACAGAGACTAGAGAAGAGATATTCACATTTGATGGATCGGGCGTGGTACAGGGACAGCACAACAGGGCAGATTCAATAGAAAGCTTTGCAAGAAGCTGTTTTAAATTTGCTTTAGAAACTAAACAGGAACTCTGGTTTGCTACAAAAGATACTATTTCAAAGAAGTATGATCACACTTTCAAAGATATTTTTGCAGAAATATTTGAAAAAGAATATAAGGACAAGTTTGACGAAGCAGGCATTACATATTTCTATACATTGATAGATGATGCCGTAGCACGTGTTATGAAGTCAGAAGGCGGATTTATATGGGCATGTAAGAATTATGATGGAGACGTTATGAGTGATATGGTGTCTTCGGCATTTGGTTCACTGGCTATGATGACATCAGTTCTGGTATCGCCTCAGGGATATTTTGAGTATGAGGCAGCACATGGAACGGTACAACGTCATTATTATAAGCATCTTAAAGGCGAGGAAACGTCTACTAATTCGGTGGCTACGATTTTTGCATGGACAGGTGCACTAAGAAAACGTGGTGAACTTGATGGTAATAAGGAACTTTCTGAATTTGCAGATAAACTTGAGAGAGCATGTTTAAAGACTATCGAAGATGGTAAGATGACAAAAGACCTTGCACTTATCACTTCTATAGAGAATCCTACAGTGTTAAACAGTCAGGACTTTATAAAAGAGATTCGTAAAACTTTGGAAAATATTTAGTCAGAATGAAAGGCATGATGAGAATGGAAAAAGACAGAACACCAAAGCCGGGCAAAATATATAAACATTTTAAGAATAAGCTTTATCAGGTGATTGCGGTTGCCATACATTCTGAAACGGGTGAAAAAATGGTTGTATACCAAAGACTGTATGATGATTATTCAGTCTATGTAAGACCATATGATATGTTCGTGAGTGAGGTAGACCATGTTAAATATCCGGAAGTAACGCAGAAATACAGGTTTGAGGTATGGAAACCTGAAGATTCAGAGCAAAATGTAGCAAAAAGCGTAGTACCGGATACTCCGTCAGAGGATGTGAAGCAGGACGTCCAAAGTTCAGATAATGATATTGAGGGATGTAATCCTGATCTTCTGACATTTTTAGAAGCGGATACTTATGAAGAAAAGCGAAATATACTGGTAGGCTTAAGAAAACGTTTAGATGACAGACTTATAAATGATATTGCCGCTTCACTTGATGTGACAGTGGATGATGGTGATTTGGATATGAGATATAAAAGTCTTATGAATTGCCTTGATACCATGACAAAGTTTGAATGTAACAGATTTAGATAAAAAAGACAGCAAAACAGATTTTAATTTACCCCATGTCAGACCGATATAGATAAGGTCTGGTGGGGTTTTTGTATGTATGATTTTTAGTAGTAGTAATTAAAAAGTCTGGAAAAACGATGTAATCGGATTACCAGACTTTTTTAATATTATAAAGTACTTAATATTTATTTTGTAATAATAGTACCTGATTTACCAAGAATTCCTTCTTTTGCTTTATCAAGTCTTGTTATTATGGAACGGCGGTTTTCACCGGCAGCCACAAAGTTTATGGAAGCTTCCATTTTTGGAAGGGAAGTGAGTATATTAAAATACTTGTCTTCAACAAGTTTTTCAGCTTCTTTAACTGTGATACTGCCAAGAAACTGCTCATTTTCAGTACCTTTATTTATACGGATTCCCTCTTTTGAAGTAAGTATAAGAAGGTCGGTGGCATCAATCATATCTGCAAGCTTTGCAGCAGTATAGTCTTTTTCTATAACGGCACTGGCACCTTTAAGGCCGGCACTCTGGTCAAGTACAGGTATTCCGCCGCCACCTGCTGCTATTACAAGCTGTCCGGCATCCACAAGGGTTTTAATGGTATCAATCTCATAGATATCTATAGGCTTAGGTGATGCTATAATACGTCTGTATCCTTTGCCGTTTTCGGATTCTTCATATGTAACATAGTTGCCTTTCTGTTCTTCAAGTTCGGCTTCTTCCTTTGTCATGTATCTTCCGATAACTTTTGTAGGGTTATGGAATGCAGGGTCAAACGGGTCTACACGTACCTGTGTGATGACTGTTGCTACAGGCTTATATATACCACGGTTGATTAATTCGGTTCGTATGGCATTCTGAAGGTCGAATCCTATATATCCCTGACTCATGGCACCACATACTGACATTGGTGCCACCGGGTTTTTAGAATCAAGACGGCTGAATTCGGTCATAGCCGTCTGTATCATTCCTATCTGTATACCATTACTGTGAGTTATTACCACTTCATATTTTGCTTCAACAAGGTCTGCAATGGCATTTGCGGCTTTTTTAACATTTTCCTTCTGCTCAGGAAATGTATCGCCAAGGGCATTCCTGCCTATGGCAACAACAACTTTTCTATTTTCCATAATTTGTTTCCTCATTTCATATGATAGTATTATATTAAAGATTATAATAGATATGGGACAAAAAAACAATGATGTTTTTGTATTGAATAACAATAGAAAATGTGATAGTATTTTTTCATTGATAAGTAATGAAAGGTTGGTAAATATTATGAATATAGTAGTATTGGCAGGCGGAATAAGTACGGAGAGAGATGTTTCACTCATATCGGGAAAAAATATATATGCAGCACTGAAAGAAAAGGGACAGAATGCAATTCTTATAGATGTATTTATGGGATATGAAGGGGATATTAACGGAATATTCTCTAAGGATACGGACTGGGCAGCCAATATTGAAGATATAAAGTCAGAAAATCCTGATATCAGACAGATAATGGCATCCAGAGGCGGAGATTCAAAGTCTTATTTCGGACCTAACGTTATAGATATATGCGGCAATGCAGATATTGTATTTATGGCACTTCATGGAGAGGATGGAGAAAATGGAAAGGTTCAGGCAGCATTTGACCTTATGGGCATAAAGTACACTGGTACAGATTATGTAAGTGCAGCACTTTCAATGGATAAGAGCATTTCCAAAGATATGTTTGCACGATACGATATACCGACACCAATAGGAATAAAGCTTGAAAATGAAAATGATATGGCGGAATCTATACAGTTTCCAAAGGTGGTGAAAGCTGCAAACGGCGGTTCCAGTGTAGGAGTGTACATAACCAATAATATTGAAGAATATAAAAAGGCAGTTAAAGAGGCTTTTTCATATGATAATACAGTTATAGTTGAGGAATATGTAAAAGGAAGGGAGTTTTCTGTAGGGGTAATTGAAGGCAGAGCAATTCCAATTATAGAAATTATTCCTAAAACGGGTTTTTATGATTATAAAAATAAGTATCAGCCGGGAAATACCGAGGAAATATGTCCTGCAGAACTTCCAAAAGAGAATGAGGAAGAAATGAAGAATACGGCAGAAAAAGTATTCAAGGCATTAAGGTTGAAAACTTATGCAAGAGTGGATTTTCTTATGAAAGATACGGATAATTCTATATACTGCCTTGAAGCTAATACGCTGCCGGGAATGACACCTATGTCACTTATACCACAGGAGGCGGCAGCAGAAGGTATTAACTACCCTGATTTGTGTATGAAAATAATAGATATATCAATGAAGAAGTATGAGTAAAAGATAACTAATGAAAAATAATAGAAAAATAGTAGTTCTGCTGATATTAATGATTTTTATTCTGTTTAGCAGCGGTTGTGATTCAAGAAAGCAGCGTGAAATAAATAAATCTAATATTAAAGGAGCTAAAGCCAATGCTGCAAATTATATAAAAGAGAAATATGGATTTGAGGCAACTGTTAAAACTGCAATATTAGAACGAAGGGGGATGTGGCTTGGCAGTGAACCGCTTACAACCGTACTATTGGAAATGGAATATTGTGGCAAAATATTTAATGTGTATATTGATGGCAGCTATGATAACACTGATGGTATGGATAATTATCAGACAGATGAAATAAAATCTGCACTAAAAGAATTAGCTGATGATACTGTTTCAGGTGTCAGGGATGTATGGATTGACAGCGGGGATAATGCTAGTGCTTCAAAAGGTGATATTCATATCTTCGCTAGAAATATGTTTAGTGATTATTATGATGGAACAAATCTGTTTGAAATGATTTCAGAGCACAATACAGAAATAGTTTTTGAGTATGTTCAAACCGACGTATATAAAAATGATGACTGGTCAGCTTGGGATGGTTTAGTTGAAAATAATGTTGATATGTCCGTAAAGTTTATTTCATATCGTTCGCAGGAGGCTCTTGAAAATGGAATAATCAGAGTAGAAGAACGTTATGCTGTTTATATTGATAATTATTGCAGCCTGTATAATGAAGGACCAAATATTTATAAAGACTCACCTACATATGTAGTTGAAACAAATAATTATGTATTACATGAAACAAATGGATTTTACTACTATGTTGTGGGAAATGAAAATGAAAATGTAAAAATTACTGAAATAGAACCATATGATTTATCACTGTGGGATTCTGACAGGGTGAAGAAGGTTGTCTCACCTGCATTTTTAGTTAAGGCAGATAAAGAATGTGAAATTTATATTTTTTATCCTATTTCAGCTATTGATGCATATAATACTGATTATACTGACCAAGCAGTAGCAGTATGTTATCGAAATGACGGAGAAACAGAATATAGAGACTTTTCTTTAATTGATAGTGTAATGTGTGAGGAATACTCAGTATCAAGACATTGTCTGGAAGGAGAGGACGATTTTTTCTATTTTATGTATACACAAGGAATAGTTGAACAGGATTTTGAACCGGAAGGATTTTTCAAATTTTTTAAGGCATGGTATAGATTATAAAATTCTTAGGAAATCAATAGAATAGTCAATTAATACAGAAATTAAGGAGGAATCTTCTTATGGAAAGAAAAAAATTGTTAAGGGAAATAAGTTATGTTATGTTCCTTTTAGCTGCCATAGTTATCCTGTTTTTCTGGTATACAACGCAGAACAGCAGCCGGATGGAAGAACGTAACAAAAATTATGCAGCAGATTCGGCAAGTTTAAAGGCTGCACAGATAGATGATGAACTAAATAATGCAAAGAGTTGTATTAATGCTTTTGCATATTTTGTGGGAAATGGTCTGACTGAGCCGGTAATCAATGCAGATATGCTTAAAGAAATAGAAGAAAATACTCAGTTTGATGCGGTGATATTTACTGACAGTGAAGGTAATGATTATGCTTCTGACGGGCGGGTTTCTGATGTAACCGATAGAAATTTCTATATTAATGGAATAAAGGGAGAAAATAGTATATCAATAATATATGATCCATACTTTTTTGATGAAACAATGGCATGTTTTTATGCACCGGTTCGCTTTAATGGTGAAATTATAGGTGTATTGAGAGGGGGATATCTGGCAGAAGAATATCTTAAAGATATGCTTAACACTACATATTTTGGCAAGGAAGCAGATGTGTTTTTATGTACGCCTGATGGTATGGTAATTGCCAGTTCTAATGGTAATGAGTATGAAGAAAATCTGATTGATGAGATGGTGAAAACCAATATCATCGATAAAGATACAGCAGCTGATGCAAAAGGTGTATTTGAAAATGGTGGTAATGGAGCTTTTGTCTGCGGCTCAGGTAGTAAAACCGATAATATCTGTGTTATGTATCTGCCGGAGAATGACTACGTTCTGGTACAGACATTTCCAAAGAATGTTACACAGAGAATGATAATGGACGAGAATCTGGTGGGAATCCGTCTTGAAGTATTGCTGATTTTACTTTTTGTTATATACATAATTACTCTCCTTATCAGGGCAGGCCGCAGAAAGAAAATGTTAGAGCAGGAAAATCGTGAAATGGGATATATTATAGATGGAGTTAATACATTATTTTCACGTTTTGCCATGGTGGATTTTGAAACGGATACGTATCAATATCTTGCCGGAACAATGCCGGAAAATGCCGGACTTGCAGTTAGTGGCAGTTATAAAGATTTGTCGAAATATCTCTGTTCAATTATGATAGAAGACAGTGAGCGGCAGGAACTTGCCGGGTTTATTGAAAAGAACTCGGTAATCAAGTCATTAGAGGAATGTAATGATTTGCGTCTTGAGTGTCATGTGAAGCGAAAAGACCATGCAGAATGGGAACACTTTAATATTATATGTCTGGAAAGAAAGGACGGTAAAGCAGTTAAAGTGTTGTTTGTTCGTCAGAATATTACTGAAGTAAAAGAGAAAGAATTTCAAATTCAGGCAGAAATGTCACTTGCAGACCGAAAGGAAAGGCAGTATAAGATAGCGATTACATCTAATGCATTTTCTACATTTGAGTTTAATTTAACTAAAGATTCTATTGAGCAGGATATAGTAGGTGTGATACATGGTAAACAGATATCATTACTTGAAAGAGCAGGATTGAAAGCACCATGTAAAGCATCTGAATGTTTTGAAAAATGGAAGCATTTTGTTTTAGATGAATCTATGGAGGATTATTCCGGTACAGTAAATATAGAGTATTTAAAGAAACGTTTTCAGCAGGGGGATACAGAAGTAACTATTGATTACTGGGTATGTGATTTGCCAGAAGAACATATGTGTGTACGTCAGTCATTTGTTATGACACGGGATTATGACTCAAATGATATTATGGTCATGGTTGTATCTAAGGAGATTACAGAGCAGGTAAGGAAACAGAGGGAACAGACGCAGGCACTTCAGGATGCACTTATGCAGGCACAACATGCAAACAGGGCAAAGACTACATTTCTTTCAAATATGTCCCATGATATCCGTACACCGATGAATGCAATTATAGGATTTACGACGATTGCAGTCAGCCATATTGATAACAAGGATCAGGTTGAGGACTGCCTTCATAAGGTTCTTTCTTCCAGTAACCATTTGTTAAGCCTGATTAATGACATTCTTGATATGAGCAGAATCGAAAGCGGAAAGGTGCAGATTAAGGAGCAGGAGTGTAACATTTCAGAGATTATACACAATCTGGTTAATATTATACAGCCGCAGGTAAAGGCAAAGCAGCTTGAATTGTTTATTGATACTTTTGAAGTTGCAAATGAAGATGTAATAGCGGATCCGCTAAAATTAAATCAGGTATTTATTAACCTGTTAAGTAATGCAGTGAAATATACGCCTGCCGGAGGAACCATTACTTTCCGTATTATTCAGAAGACAACATTCCGTCATGGATATGGTGATTTTACATTTATAATAAAGGATAATGGTATCGGCATGTCATCGGAATTTGTAAAGCATATTTTTGAGCCATTTGAGCGGGAATCCACAACTACCATAAACGGTATTCAGGGAACAGGGCTTGGCATGGCGATTACGAAAAATATTGTTGAAATGATGAATGGTACAATAAGTGTTGAAAGTGAAGTGGGTAAAGGAAGTGTATTCACTGTAGAGTTTAGTCTGAAACTGCAGGATACTGAAAAGAATGCACAAGAAATCAAAGAACTTGAAGGACTGAGAGCTTTGGTTGTTGATGATGATTTTAACACATGTGACAGTGTAAGTAAAATGCTGAAACAAATCGGTATGAATCCAGAATGGACAACTTCCGGAAGGGAAGCAATATATCGTGCAAAAAGTGCATATGAAGAAGGAGATCCTTATCATACATATATTATTGACTGGCAGATGCCGGAGACCAGCGGATTGGAAACTACAAGAAAAATCCGCAACGCAGTCGGAAATGATGCACCTATTATAATTTTAACAGCATATGACTGGACGGATATTGAGGAAGAGGCACAAGCAGCAGGTGTTACGGCATTTTGTGCAAAACCACTGTTTATGTCTGATCTAAAATCAGTACTGCTTGCATCCAATAATCTTATTGATAAGAAGGTAGAAGTTGCAGAATGGACTTTGGCTGATTTCAGCGGAAAGCGTATCTTACTCGTAGAAGATATTGAATTAAACCGCGAGATTGCAGAAGTTATATTAACGGAATCTGGTTTCGTTGTAGAAACGGCACCAGACGGAACAGATGCTGTTGCAATGGTAGAAAAATCAGATGAAAACTATTATGATGCGATTTTGATGGATGTGCAGATGCCTATTATGAATGGATATGAAGCAACACGCACAATCAGAAATATGCCAAGAAATGATGTTAAGGACTTACCGATTATTGCCATGACGGCTAATGCATTAGAAGAGGATAAGGAAGCAGCATTAAAGAATGGAATGAATGCACATATTTCAAAACCACTTGATATGGATATTTTCATATCGGTACTTAAAAAATTTATTAATTAGCATATTATTATGATTAGATTAAAAAAGCGGACAGAAAATATCTGTACCGCTTTTTGTATTTTAAATTGAGTTATCCACACAAAAAGAATGATTACATATAAAAATATGTCGAATTGTGTAAAAAATAGACACAAAATAATAGAATTTAATAAAAAAATGTGAATAACCATGTGGATAGTGTGGAAAAAAGTAAAATAAGCATTTGTTTTATTGAGAAATAGTTATCATTTATAATATTGACTAATATGTAAGATTAATGTATTATGATTTTGGGTTAGCTAAAACTAACTCGATCTATACATAGATACTAAGATAATGAAACTTGGCAGAATAAAAGAAGGGATGAATATAAATGAGCATAGTTATAGTTGGCGGACATGACAGAATGGTATCACAGTATAAAAAGATATGTGAAGAACATAAATGTAAGGCTAAGGTATTTACACAGATGAGCTCGAACTTAAGCACAAAGATTGGAAAACCTGATTTAGTAATTCTTTTCACTAATACTGTATCACATAAGATGGTAAGATGTGCCATAGTTGAAGCTGAAAAAGCAAATGCAGAAATTGTAAGATCTCATACCAGCAGTAAAAGTGCGTTGCAGGAGATACTTAATCAAAGTATAAAAGCGTGAGAAGCGTGAGAAGAAAAACTAAGGCTGCAAAATACGCAGCCTAAGATTTTCTATGTCTCACGCAGAAGAATCGCCTTAGGGCGATTCTTCTTGAGTAATTTGGGGTATTTTTAGTGCCAACTTTGTTGGCACTGACGACTTTGTTGGCACTGACGACTTTGTTGGCACTGACGACTTTGTTGGCACTGATGGGAGTGTGGGAAGGAAATTTTACATTTTTATGTGCGATGGAATTTATTCGTTTAGTTGTTCCCATTTTTCGTATAATTTCTCTAATTCTTCAGATACATCATCTTTTTCTTTTTGTATTTCAATAAGCTTTGAAGCATTTGAAGCAAATTCCGGGTTTGAAAGTTCAATATCAAGTTGAGCTATTTTATCTTCTAATTCTGCAATCCGGTCTTCTGTTTTTTTAATTTCGTTCTGTTTTTTTCTTTGTTTTGCCTGTTCCTCCTTTTTGGATTTCCAATCTTCTTTGTTAGATGAAGTATTTGCGGAAGGCGTAGTTCCGGATTGGATTTCAGGAGCGTATATGGCAGTCAGCTCATCCTTTTTTTCAAGATAATAATCATAGTTGCCAATATAATTTACAAGATTACGGTTTTTAAGGTCTAATATTCTGGTGGCGGTTTTATTTATAAAGTATCTGTCATGGGAAACATAAAGGACAGTACCTTCATAGTTATTCAATGCATTTTCCAGAATTTCTTTTGAGGTTATATCAAGATGGTTGGTAGGCTCATCAAGAATCAGGAAATTAGCTTTTGACAACATTAATTTGGCGAGGGATATACGCCCACGTTCTCCACCGCTTAATGAACCAATTTTTTTAAAAACATCATCTCCGGTAAATAGGAATGCTGCAAGAACATTCCTGATTTCAGTATTTGTCATGGCAGGGTATGCATCGGATATTTCTTCAAAAAGTGTGTTTTCCATTGTCAGTACATGATGCTCCTGGTCATAATATCCTATATTCACCTTACTTCCCAATTTTATTTCGCCACAGTCAGCATTTATCAGATTATTTATTATCTTAAGAATAGTAGTTTTTCCGGTACCGTTATTGCCGATTATGGCTGTTTTTTCACCACGTTTTATATCAAAACAGAGATTTTCAAATAAAGTATTTTCTCCAAATGATTTCTTAAGGTTTGAAACGCTAAGGACATCATTTCCACTTATAATCTGAGGAGTAAGTTTCAGGTGCATTTCGGAATCTACAAATACAGGCTTTTCAATAATATCCATTTTATTCAGCATTTTTTCACGGCTTTCGGCACGTTTTATGGATTTTTCCCTGTTAAAAGATTTGAGTTTTTCAATAACTTCCTCCTGATGTTTTATTTCTTTTTGCTGATTATAGTAGTGTTTTAATTCTGCATCACGAATCTGCGATTTTTTCTCGGCAAAATCAGAATAATTACCTTTATAAGAATATGTTGTATGATTTTCAATTTCAATTACATGTGTAACTATACGGTCAAGAAAATATCTGTCATGTGAGACTATAATAACTGCACCGGGATATCCGTTAAGGAATGTTTCAAGCCATGAGATAGAGGACATATCTAAATGGTTGGTAGGCTCGTCCAGCAGTATAATATCAGGTTTCTGCAGTAAGAGACGGCTTAAAAAAACACGGGTTTTCTGACCGCCTGACAAAGATGATATTTTTTTGTCAAATTCATCTTCGGTAAATCCCAGACCTTTAAGAACACCTGTAATTTCACTTTTATAAGCATATCCGTTTTCAAGTTCAAAAGTATGGTTAAGCTTTGAGTATGTATCCATCAGGGAAGTTAATCTGTCTGCATCAGCAGATTTCATTTCTTTTTCAATGGAGCGGAGCTGTTCCTCTATTTTGATGATATGTTCCTTTGTTTTGAGCATTTCATCATAAATAGTGCTGTCAAGGCTGATATCCTGATTTTGAGCCAGATATCCGATAGTTTTGTTTTTTGATATGGTTACATCTCCGGTATCAGGAGACATTTCGTCTGTAATAATCTTTAGCAGCGTAGATTTGCCGGCACCGTTTAATCCTACAATGGCGGCTTTTTCGTTATCTTCTATATGAAATGAGCAGTCACTAAGCACATCACCTGTGACAAAGGATTTTGATATGTGATTGCATGATAAAATCATTTTTATACAGTCCTTTCATGTTAAAAGTGTTAATTGCCTAAAGATTATACCATAATTTGCGGTATATGTTCAAACAATTCGGCAAAATTCGTTGCAAACAGGATGAATGTGTGATATAGTAAGCGAATAGGGTTTCGGGGAATATTGGATAATATAAGGGATTTCCATAATAATTCTTAAAATGTTTATTTTTATCTGTAAAAATTCTGTTTAAGCAAATTCTTGTTAGTTTATCTGCTAAAACCTTTATATAGTTCTGGTTGCCCCTTTTCCATATATAAATATACATATGCAGCATAAAAATAATATACTTAAGCACTGACAAGTCTGCTGCTTTAAGTGGTATTGAAAGGCACATGAAAGGAGTAATCAGTAATGAAAAAAACAATATTTAAATTAACGGCATTTGCAGCCATACTTTCAATGATACCAATAACAACTATTTTTGCGGGAACGCACAAAACAGAGTCACTGGCAAGGAGGGTTACTTACTATAATGCCCAGTATTTAGGTGCCGTAGGTTTTTATACGGCTATGGGAAATGCGGAAGATGGATATATCGTGGCAAAAACCACTGCAACAAATAAGACTAACTATACAAAAAAGTTTTTTGTAGGTGTATATAGGTATAACCATAGCAAGAAAAAATATGATAAGAAAAACCATAAGACGTTTTCTTTAAATGGCGGGCAATCAGTATATAGGAGAATCCAAAGAGACGTAAACAGTGAAATATATGACTATTACCATTCGGCTGATGGTTATGCTGCCGATACAACTTCAAGCTATAAAACGGACAAGTTTGAACATATAGCAATGCAGTATTACCGTTAAATGAAAAGGGTGATGCTAAATGATTATAAAAATTTCAGTAAAGAACATTAAAAATCTTTTTTTACATTTTAAAAGCATGGCAGTATTATTGTTTGTTTCCCAGATAATAGCAATACTTACGGTATACTTCGTATATGGCATATATAACAGTTACCGTGCTTATCTTCTGGCAATGAAGGAAGCGGAGTATACAATGGAAGCTTATTTTGAATCCGGCAGTCAGGTTCCGACTATGGGAGAGCTGAAGGGATGTTTTGAAACGGTACTTAAGGAAACGGAAGACCGGCTGGATTACTTTTACATTTTCCCTGCTTATGAGAGCACGCTTATGAATATCCATAACGAATATAAGGATGGCAAATATTCTTATTCACGGACAGTCGCTAAAAATATCAAACCGGATAAAGGAAGGATGATGACAGATGAAGAGATAGACAGCGGTGAAAAAGTAATATATGGACAGAATATAGGAAATGTAGGAGATACATATAAGATAGGCGGCACGGAGTATGAGGTGGTTGGCATTGAAAATTTTTTAGGACATGATGACAGCCGCATCATAGTGGAGATGTCATATCCGGCATGTGACGATAATGCGGAGCTTGTCTACGTTATTCTGGAATTTTCTAAACTTCCGAAAATGAATGATTATCTTACATTCAAAAATACACTGAAAAAGCAGTTTGGCGACAGGGTGAGCATTAAAGAATATAAAATGTTGGATTTGGAGCAGGCTATATCATATAATTCGGTTATTGTATTCTCGTTGGCGGCGGGGCTTATGGCGGCACTTGACACATGCCTTCTGTATGGCTATATCCTTAGGAAACGCCGGAAGCAGATGGCGGTGTTCAGGCTGGTGGGCTTGGGCAGAATAAGGATGTTTTTGATAAATGAAGCTGAGATAATGCTAATAAGCATAATAACTGCCATGGCGGGATTAGGTATATTCAGACTGGCATTTGAAAAAATAATTACAACAATATATGATAATAATGTGTATACATCGGAAATATACCTTAGGATGACAGGAATATATCTGTTTAGCATATTTGTCATCACATCCGTTATGATGATAATATATGCAAACTCAAATGTAATGGGAATGATACGGAGGAGCGGCAATGATTAAACTTGGAATAAGGGAATATGTCAGGCACTTTTGGATGAATCTGCTTTCTGTAGTTATACTCAGCGTAATGATGGTTTCCATAATGATACTTGTCACCACAATACTTAAGCAGACAAGATTGTACAGGCTTATAAGACCGTATCTTGGTGAAAAGGGGATAGTGGCAGAATCTATGGATGATGAACATATCGGTGAAATGCAGGCAGTTGATAAGATTCTTATGTCATCTGATGCATCGGCGAATGTTTCTGTAAGAGGCAAAAGCGAAATTATCCCAATGAGCATATATGACAGTTATATAGAAAAGTATATGGAACCCATAATGAAAGAAGGCAGATGGGTAAGTAAAATAAGTGGAAAGAAGGGGCAGATAGCTGCTGTCATATCGGAAAACAGTCTTGGAATAGGCACAGGGGATACAGTTAAAGCAGAATTTACTACAAAAGAGGGGAAACAAATCAAGGCAATGCTGTACATATCAGGCGTGTTCTGTGACGGACAGAAGATATATAGTCAGGGAACCCAAATAGATAAAAGGGATGACTACAGGGAATATTTTAATACACACAGCTTTTATCAGAGTGGGGAAATCCAACTGATTACAACCAGGGAACAATTAGGGGCATATTATGAAAATGTGGACAGGATATGCACTACGGCTTTCATAAAGTATAATGACAACATTACGGAATTGCAGTTAAAATATAACAATATGATATTAGAAAGAATAAGTAATGACAAAGGTGACCCACCCGGATATTATAAAAGCTATATGTCAGCAAAGGAATTGCTTAGGGTCAGCAAAAGGGCTGTAAAGGATATGTTAACTACATATGTCCCGCTGATAATATCAGATTTTGTGCTGATATGCATATGCATACTGGGCATAGTGGCAGTAAAGACCGCAGGAAGTATGGGATATTATGGTAAATTATATTTATGCGGAATGAGATGGACATATGGGGTAAGGCTGTCCGGGATGCAGATGTGCCTTAACTGCATATTTTCAATGATACTTGCGTTCCTAATGTCATTTATACAGAACAGATACAGTGTATTTGGAAGGATATTTATAGAGACCGGAGGAATACAGCTTATATGCCTGCTTACCATCAGTATTGTAACCATAGGGCTGTCAATACTGGTATCATGGATGATAATAAATGAAAACACGCCGGTTGAAATAATAAGGCAGTCAAAAAATTAGCAGGCACGGAAAGGAACTTATATGTTGGAATTAAAGAACTTAAACAAGA
This sequence comes from Lachnospiraceae bacterium, assembly GCA_014799465.1. GTDB lineage: Bacteria > Bacillota > Clostridia > Lachnospirales > Lachnospiraceae > UBA2821. The sequence continues at coordinate 53,239 of JAAVHZ010000055.1, forward strand.
CATACAATTATAAAAAATCAAATGCCTTTCAGGCATTAAAGGATATTAACCTCAAAATAGATGATGGTGAAATGGCTGCCATAATGGGTGTATCAGGAGCGGGAAAATCAACTCTTATGCATATAATTGGCTGTATAGATGATTTTGAGTCAGGGGAATATCTGTTAGATGGTGAAAATGTCGGAGTGATGCCGGAATATAAAAAATCTGTGCTGCGAAACAGCAAAATAGGTATAGTGATGCAGGATTTTGCATTAATAGAGGATTATACAGTGTTGGAAAACGTTGAAATACCGCTATATTTTGGCAAAAGGTGCAAAAATAAAAAGCAAAAGGCAATGGATGCATTAAAAAAGACAGGCATTGACGGACTTGCAAAAAAGTATGTTAATAAACTGTCAGGCGGCCAGAAACAGAGAGTGGCAATAGCAAGGGCAATAGTAAATGAACCTTCAGTAATTCTGGCAGATGAGCCTACGGGTGCACTTGACAGCAGGACTTCAGATGAAATTATGGAAGTATTTAAAGAATTGAATGGCATTGGAAATACCATTATAGTCATAACCCATGAAAAGGGTGTAGCCGATAAATGTAAGCGTATCATAACAATATCAGATGGTCAGATAGTCCAATAGAAAATAATAAAGAATATAAAAGCTGCTGCATTGGATTGCGGCAGCTTTTTTTAAAACAGTTATTTAAAAATTGTTATTTAAATTTGACAGTATTTCACTGAATGGATATAATAGTATTAGATTATGATTTGAGGATGGTATATTATGGTAAAGAATGGCATATCTACGGCAGTAATTAAAAGGCTTCCCAGATATTACAGGTATCTTGGAGAACTTATGGAAGCCGGTACAGAAAGAATTTCATCCAATGAACTTAGCAAACTTATGAATGTTACTGCATCACAGATACGGCAGGATTTAAATAATTTTGGAGGGTTTGGTCAACAGGGATATGGCTATAATGTTGAATTCCTGTATAATGAAATAGGCAGGCTCTTAGGGGTTGACAGGAGGCATAATATAATTGTTGTGGGTTCAGGTCATCTGGGTCAGGCAATAGCTAATTATGCCAACTTTGAGAGAAGAGGGTTCATAGTAAAAGGAATGTTTGACAGGAATCCTGATGTTATAGGTAAAGAAATCAGGGGAATCAAGGTAATGAGCATGGAGGAGATTGAAGAATTTATAAGGATAAATAAGATAGAGATAGCAGCTTTAACACTTCCTAAGCAGCAGGCAGCGGAAATCGCAGAGAGACTTGTGGGATTTGGAATCAGGGGATTTTGGAACTTTGCCCATATAGATTTGGAGCTTCCTAAGGGGATAGTGGTGGAAAATGTGCATTTATCGGAAAGTCTTATGAGATTATCATATAATCTTACAACAATAAATGATAAGTAGGTGATTATATTGGCGAAAAAAGCGGAAGAGTTTAATATTTATGAAATGGTACATAATAGCAAGATACCAATTCTTATACTTGATAACAGATGGCAGCAGCTTTTTCCTGAGGAACAAAAGCCTGTAAATATAAAAAGACTGGAAAACAGCCTTAAGAATGCTATGAAAAAGCAGGCAAAGCTGGGGTCGGATTTAAAGGAACTTCAGGCACTTAAGAAAAAACTTATGTCAGAGATAATGCTTAACATGGAAGAAGTGGGTTCTGATCTGGAGAAAGAGGAGAAACGCCGTAAAAAGCTGGATAAAAGCCAGAAACTCATACTGGATATAAATGAAAAAATATCAAAATGTATGCATGAAACGGATGAGGTACCGGATGAAATAAAGCGGGCAAATGAGGCTTTAATGATTGCCAGCGTGAAATTGTGTTACGAAAAAATGGGTACAAATGCGGAAGATATAAAGGTTATATCCGATTGGATAGATAAGATGCGGGTAGAGCTTAAACGTCAGGTTCTTATAAAGCAGGAAAAGCAGGAGACAAACGAAAAGATATATTCGTATCTGCATGATATATTAGGCCCGAAATATATGGAGATGTTTGACCGGAATATCGGAAAAGTGGAATAATTATGGTTGTAGGATTAGGTTGTGATGTTGTAGAGATTGAAAGAATTGCAAAATCCATATCAAAGGAGTCTTTTTTAAGACATGCATATACTGCGAAAGAGCAGGAAATGTCGGGAGGAAAGGCTTCTTTTTATGCGGATAATTTTGCGGTAAAGGAAGCTGTTTCTAAATGTTTTGGTACCGGATTCAGGGGATTTGAATTAAAGGATATAGAAGTACTTAGGGATAGTATGGGTAAGCCCTATGTAAACCTATACAAAGGGGCAAAATTAATTGCAGAGAATATGAAAATAGATAATATATTTGTAACTATTTCAAATACTGATACATTGTCAATGGCATGTGCAGTCGCAGAAAAATCCGAAAATAGTGCATAATATGATGGGAGGCATTTTGTATGAGGTATGTTGTAACAGGAAAACAGATGAAAGCCATAGATGAATATACAATAAATAAAACAGGTATTCCTTCACTGGTGCTGATGGAAAGGGCGGCATACTCGGTATATGAAGAGATAAAAAATCGTTATGATACAGATACAAATATACTTATAGTATGTGGAAGTGGGAATAATGGTGCTGATGGAATTGCTCTTGCAAGAATCCTTAGGGAAAATAATTATAATGCAGATGTATTTTTGGCAGGAAATAAAGAACATTTTACTGAAGAAATGAAGAAGCAGTTCCATATTGTGCAAAATTTAGAAATTAATATTGTAAATAAGACAAATATGCAGGAATATAATTTAGTGATAGATTCGTTATTCGGTATTGGACTATCAAGGAACATAGAGGGCACATATTACAATATTATAGAAGATATAAATAATTCAGGAGCAGACATAATGGCGGTGGATACTCCTTCGGGAATAGATTCGGAAACCGGAAACATTATGGGCATTGCCGTTAAAGCAGATATTACCATAACTTTTGGAACAGTTAAGCAGGGGCTTCTTTTATATCCGGGGGCGGATTATGCAGGAAATGTAATTATAAAAAATGTTGGTTTTCCAAAAGAAGCAATACAGACCAGTGGTGCAGAGTGTTTTATGGCGGAAGAGTCTGATATAGAAAGTATGCTTCCAAAGAGAAGAAGTGACTCCAATAAGGGAAGTTACGGTAAGCTTTTAGCGGCTGTGGGAACTGTAAATATGTGCGGTGCAGCCTGTATGTGCAGCAAAGCGGCATACAGAATGGGAACAGGATTGGTAAAGGTATTTACACCTGTGGAAAACAGAGTTATAATTCAAACGTCGATTCCGGAGGCTGTATTAAGTACTTATAATATTACATCCTTTGATGCCGCCGGTTTAAAAGAGGATATTAAAAGTTCCACCTGTGTAGTATGCGGTTCAGGACTGGGAATGTCAGATACAGCAGAAAAAATTGTAAAGACCATACTTGAATCAAAGGTAAGAGTAGTGCTTGATGCAGATGCACTAAATATAATAAGCAGAAATAAATCGTTTGAGAATCTGTATCATGAGAATGTTATTATAACACCTCATATAGGCGAATTTTCAAGACTTACAGGGCTTAAATCTGAAGATATAAAAAGCAATCCTGTTAAGGCATGCCGGGAATATGCATTATCAAAGGGAATAACATGTGTACTTAAAGATGCAAGAACAGTAACATCATTTAAGGATGGAACTGCATGGATAAATGTGTCAGGCAACTCAGGTATGTCTACGGCAGGCTCAGGTGATGTACTGGCAGGTATAATATCAGCACTTATCAGTCAGGGAATGGATATGGAATATGGAGCAGTATTAGGAACATTTATACATGGTCTGGCAGGAGATGAGGCAAAAAAAGTTTCGGGAGAATACGGAATGACTGCGATGGACATAGCGGATGGGATTAAAAACGTTCTGAAAAAATATGAAAGCAAAGATGCGAGGTAATAAATGGATATATTAGATAAATATTACAGGGTATATGCGTCGGTTAATCTTGATGCCATATATCAGAATGTGAAGAATTTAAAAGAAAATACAAAGCAGGGAACCGATGTTATAGCTGTTATAAAGACGGACGGATATGGCCATGGAGCAATACCGATTGCAAGAACCATAGATAGTCTGGTGTCAGGATATGCTGTGGCAACCAGTGACGAAGGTGTTATATTACGTGACAACGGCATAATAAAACCGATTATAATACTTGGCTATACCCATGAAAGCCAGTATGAAAAGATTATAGAATGTGATATGCGTCCTGCCATATTTTGTACAGAAGATGCCATAAAGCTGTCAGAAAAGGCGGCTGCAATGAATAAAATAGCAAAAATTCATATAAAGATAGATACTGGCATGAGCAGGATAGGATTTGGAGTAAATCAGGACAGCATAAAATGCATTTCAGAAATAGCAAATCTCCCGGGAGTGGAAATAGAAGGCATATTTACACATTTTTTTGCTTCAGATGAGAAAGATAAATCATCTGCATATGAGCAGTATGAGAAATTTCAATATATTATCAGGCAGCTTGAAAAAGAGGGAATAAACATAAAGATGAAGCATTGCTCTAACAGTGCGGCAATAATAGATATGCAGGATGTGAATATGAGCTGCGTAAGGGCAGGAATAGCCATGTACGGAATGTACCCTTCAAAAGAAGTAGATAAGATAAAGGTATCACTGACACCTTCAATGGAGTTAAAGAGCCATATCATACATCTTAAAGAGGTTGATGAAGGTACGGGTATAAGCTATGGTGCCACATATGTGACAAAGTCACGTTCAAAGATTGCAACAATACCTGTAGGCTATGGAGACGGATATAGAAGAAGTCTGTCAGGCAGGGGATATGTGCTTATAAGAGGTCATAAAGCCCCAATTTTGGGCAGGGTATGTATGGATCAGTTTATGGTGGATGTAACGGATGTTCCGGGAGTATGCCGTGGTGACGTTGTAACACTTTTAGGCAGAGACGGGGATATGGAGATTACTGCTGAGAAACTTGCTGAACTGGCAGGCGGTACATTTAATTATGAGCTGGTGTGTGATATAGGCAAACGTGTACCAAGGGTATTTTATAAAGGTGGAAAAATAGTGGGAATGAAAGATTACTTTGACGATAAATATTGATTTGTGAATACACACTTGAATTCGTGGAAATACTATTACTACTAAACAGGTGGAGTGTGAATTCAGTGAATATAAAACGTGGAGATGTATATTATGCAGATTTAAGACCGGTAATCGGCTCGGAACAGGGAGGTATCAGACCTGTACTGATTATCCAGAATGATACAGGTAATAAGCATAGTCCGACAATAATATGTGCGGCAATTACTTCTAAAATGAATAAGGCAAAGCTGCCGACACATGTGGAACTGGACAGCAGCAGATATGAGATGGTAAAAGACTCGGTGATACTGCTTGAACAGTTACGGACTATTGATAAAAGAAGATTGAAGGATAAGGTATGTCATCTGGACAGCGAAATACTCACAAAGGTTGATAAAGCATTAAAGATAAGCCTTGAGTTAAATACATAAAATATTTGACTAATATATAATAAAATGGTATATTTTTTGTAATACTGACAATTTTGTAATAATTACAAAAGAACAAAGAGGAAAAGGAGTTTTAGAAATATGGATGATGGGAGCAGCCCCTTATTTAGGCTGGGATTATTTTTAGTTTTCATTGTAATTAATGCTGTAGTATATGGATTCAGTGCTGCCGTTCAGAATATTAATCAGGTTAATATCCAGAAGCAGGCAAACGACGGTTCTAATATGTCAAAAAAGATAATAGCGGTAATTGATAATCCATATAAGTTCATTAATACCATTCAGGTCATTTCTACATTGATAGCAATGCTTGCAGGTATATTTGAATTAAATGTAGTTGTAAGGTTTTTGAGGAACTGCAGTAAAGGAATAGTGGGGAAGCTTGCAGACAGTATGGCTTTTGGTGCTGTAGTGTATTTTATTGGTGCATTATTTATAATATTTGTATTACTTTCGGCAGGAGTACTTGTTCCTAAGAAATTAGGTGCGAAAAAGCCTGAGAAGTGGGCATTTTCCCTTGTAAATATTGTATATGCATTTATGGTTATATTTACCCCGGTTACGTGTATGATATCATTTGTTACCAATATTATATTGCGAATATTTGGTGTAGACCCATATGAAGAAGATGACAATGTTACTGAAGAAGATATAGTTTCTGTTGTAAATGAGGGACATGAGCAGGGGGTGCTGCTTGACAGTGAAGCGGCGATGATAAATAATATAGTTGAATTCGGCGACAAAGAGTCGAAGGATATAATGACACACAGAAAGAACCTTGTGGCAGTAGACGGCAACTGGACACTTAATCAGACAATACGATTTATTCTGAATGAGAACAAATCAAGATTTCCCGTATACATAGGTGATATTGATAATATCGTGGGTATACTGCATCTGAAAGATGTGGCAAAGTCGCATGAAAAGGCTTATCTGAAAAATAGAAAAATAAAGGATATTCATAATTTAATCAGAAAGACTTTATTTATTCCGGAGACAAGAAAGATTAATGTCCTTTTTAAAGATATGCAGTACGAAAAGATTCATATGGTGGTGGTTCTTGATGAGTATGGTCAGACATCGGGAATTGTGGCTATGGAAGACATTTTGGAAGAGATAGTGGGAAATATTCTTGATGAATATGATGAAGACGAAAACAATATAGTAAAACAGAATGACAACAGTTATATAGTAAAGGGTATGACACCTCTTGATGAACTGGAAAAAAGGTTTAATATAAAGTTTGATGAAGAGGAATATGATACACTTAACGGATTTTTAATTACAAAGCTTGACAGGATTCCGGCAGATGATGAAAGAACGGAAATAGTTACGGATAAGTGTATATATAAAATTCTTGGTGTAGAAAATAAGATGATTTCTCTTGTTCAGATAAGATTGAAAGAATCTGAACAGGGATTAAATAATGAGCAGTCTGATGACAGCGAAAAAAATGTAGATTAGAAAACAAACGGAAAAGGAGTAAAAAAATGTCAGGACATTCAAAATTTGCGAACATAAAACATAAGAAAGAGAAAAATGATGCAGCAAAGGGAAAGATATTTACAATTATCGGTAGGGAAATTGCTGTTGCAGTTAAAGAAGGCGGTGCTGACCCGGATAATAACAGCAAGCTTCGTGATGTTATAGCAAAAGCCAAGGCAAACAATATGCCTAATGACACTATTGAAAGAGGAATAAAAAAGGCAGCGGGAGATGCTAACTCTGTAGATTATGTGTCTGTAACATATGAAGGATACGGACCTAACGGAAGTGCCATTATTGTAGATGCACTCACTGACAATAAGAACAGGACTGCTGCAAATGTAAGAAATGCATTTACAAAAGGCGGCGGAAATGTTGGAGCACAGGGTTGTGTGTCTTTTATGTTCGACAAAAAGGGACAGATTATAATTGATAAAGAAGATTATGACGGAGAAGCAGATGATTTAATGATGATGGCACTTGATGCCGGAGCAGATGATTTTGCCGAGGAAGAGGAAAGTTTTGAGATAACAACTTCACCTGAAGAATTCAGCAGTGTGAGAGAAACACTTGAAAAGGAAGGCATTAAAATGCTGTCTGCTGAGGTTACAATGATTCCGCAGAATTACGTAAGCCTTACAGATGAAGATGATATAAAGAAGATGAACAGGATACTTGATTTATTAGATGAAGATGATGATGTACAGGCTGTATATCATAATTGGGATGAGTAGATATATGAAGAAATATTCAAAATATATAATCGATACACATGTGCACGTTTCAAGAAATCCATATGCTCTGTTCAAAATGCCTGAGGAATGGGTTATCGGTGCCATGGACAAATATAATATAGATTTTTGCCTTGTAAGCAATGGTGACTGTGCGGAATGTGGACATGACAGGGTATTAAGGGATAAGAAGAGTTTTGTCAGTCAGGAGGATGCACTTATTGCAGATATTGATTTTGCAAGAAGATATCCGGGTCGGATTGGATTGTGTGTATGGATAAGACCGCTTACTCAGGGATATTCTAAAGAATTAGAGGATATCATAAGAGAGAACAGGGATGTAGTATATGGTCTGAAAATACATCCTTATCATTCGGATACGGCACCTGATGATGCAAAGGTAAAACCTTATCTTGACATGGCATGTAAGCTGAAGCTTCCGGTTGTGTCGCATACAGCTGCTGATGATGTAGATTCTGTAGTACGTTTATATAATGCTGCAAAAGAATATCCTGATATTCCTTTTATTATGGCCCATATGGGGCTGGAGACCGATAATAAAGAGGCACTTAAATATCTGGGAATGCTTGATAATCTGTATGGTGATACCACATGGGTTCCGTTAAGTACTACGTTAGAGGCAGTAAAACTTTATGGCAGCAAAAAGATTCTGTTTGGCAGTGATTTGCCTATAGATGGGTTAGATACATATTGGTATAACAGGAAACATGAACCTTCAATGTACAGGGAATATTTTGATAATTTGTATGATATGATAGGCAGTGAGGCATTTAATGATATTATGTATAGGAATGCAAGTGAAATGTTTGGCATATCATTGTAAGAAATTTAATATTTGATATTTGGGCAGGACTGAATTAGCACTATGACATGGAGATATTTTGTTAGATAATTTGGTTCTGCTTTTTTCTAAAGTGTTTAGAAACATCAGATAAAATAATTGATATATTGGAAACAAAATCAGACATATCAGTAAATGAGATTGCTGAAATTTTGGAAATTTCAGTAGGAGGAGTGGGATATCATGTTTGAGTTAACTGTTCTGGTTTTGTGTTGTTACAGTTTGATGAGATGAAAATATATACATTTGCAAGAAATATGGTTAAAGGTATAAAAGCGAGGTGAAATACAATGTCTTATGCAGATAATGAAAAACGTAAATATCCTGTTGTAACATTATGTGGCAGCACAAAATTTAAGAATGAGTTTATTGAAGCACAGAAGAAGCTTACACTGGATGGATACATAGTTATTTCAGTTGGTCTGTTCGGTCATTCTGGTGATGAAGAAGTATGGGAAAACATGGATGAGGGCACACTGTCCAAAACCAAAGAAATGCTGGATGATATGCATAAAAGAAAAATAGATATGGCAGATGAAATCTTTGTTATTAATGTTGGAGATTATATTGGAGATAGCACAAAGTCAGAGATTGCATATGCAAAAGCTCATGGAATGCCGGTGCATTATCTTGAGCCACACAATGAAGAATAGGAAGTCAAAAGTAAAACTGAGATTCTTTTGCTGTATACCAAGTATATGTTTCCTGATTTTGAGTAAAAAAAGGGACATTGTTTGATAACTAGATTTAGTTATTGAGCAATGTCCCTTGACTGCTTTTTCTTACTATGAAAATAAAGCTGTCAATAATTAAAAAGTATTAAAAAAGTGTGAAGTCTATTGCAAATGTTGCAGAATAATGTTATATTGGTTTAAAATTAAACAATACAATAGGAGTGTGGTGATAATTTATGACATTTGCAAGAGTAAATGAACGGGTTATTCGTTGCACGATTCCTATAAGCGAAGTTGAGCAGATGGGATATAATGTACAGGAAATATTTGATGATAAGGAAAGGGCAACGAGTTTTGTTAAAAAAGTGGTAGCTAAAGCAGGTGAAGAAGGGATACTTGCTAAGAATGGTTATCAGGTAGTTAATCAAATTGGATATGACAATAATCAGCTTATAATGAATATTGTGGATATGAATACAGAACAGCAGATTAATTATGGTATTGCCAGATTACTTAGTGCATATGATATTGTTCAGTACCTTGGAAGAGACAGAGTGGAAAATATTTTATATATGTCTAATCCTGAGAAAGAAGAAGAATTTAATAATTGTATTCGGGAGATAAACAGGGCTTTGAAAGGAGGACAAAAGAAGTCCGCCAAGTATATCCTTATTTTTTCCACGCTTAATCAGGCAGAGGGGTTTTGCATGAATGTAGATGCTAAGGGAACAGGACGTTTATACAAGGACAATGATAAGTTTTATTTATATGCGGATTTAACTAATGCAGATGAGAAGTGGATTAACAGCTTTTTATTGATAGCAGAAGAATATTGCGATGAAATCACAGTGGCTGATATGTATGAGGCATATCTTGAAGAACATGCTCAGGTGATTATAAAGGAAAATCCGATAGCTGTATTGAAGAATTTGTAATGCAGAGAGGTATATTGTGGAACAGTCAGTTGAAGTATTATTGTATGGCAGTAAATTTAGAAAATTATATGAAAAACAGATTTTAGACATGTTTGGAGACTATCATTTGAAGAAAATAGATGTGGAGATACTGTATTTTCTTCATTGTTCCGGTAATAACAATACGTCTAAGGATATAGTACATCTTAATATGTTTACAAAGGGACATATTTCACAGTCGGTAGACAGAATGGAGAAACAAAACCTTATAAGTCTTGTTCAAGACGGCAATGACAGAAGATGTACACATCTTGTTCTCACAAAAGAGGCAGATGATATAATCCGGAGAATAGTGTTATTAAGGGAAAGATTGAGAAAAGTTATATTTAATGGATTGACGGAACAGGAGATAGAAGAACTTGCTTCTGTCTCAAAGAAGATAGAGAAGAATATTAATGATGCATTGTGGACAGCAGAATATGAATAGAAGGAGGCAGAATAGTGGGATTTGAACAGGAATTAAAAGTATATGCACAGGAAAAAAAGGATATATGTATATCTAATGATACAATATCTGATGAATTATTTAAAGAATATGGTGTAAACCGCGGCTTAAGAGATCTTAATGGAAAAGGTGTCCTTACAGGTCTTACAAATATTTCTAAGATAGTTTCTTTTAAGAATGTTGATGGTGAAAGGGTACCTTGTGACGGAGAATTATGGTATCGCGGATATAATATAAAAACACTGGTAAAAGGGATAAAAGACAAAGGATTCGGATTTGAGAGCACAGCATATCTGTTATTGTTTGGAGAACTTCCTAATGACGAAGAATTAAAAGAATTTTCATCAATTATCGGCAGATGCAGAAATCTTCCAACCAATTTTACAAGAGATGTTATAATGAAAGCACCAAGTAAAGATATAATGAATTCCATGACACGGAGTATACTTACGCTTGCATCTTATGATGACTATACAAACCTTAATGATATAGATAATTGTATAAAACAGTGTATTCAGCTTATAAGTACATTTCCTATGCTTGCCGTATATGGATATCATGCATATAACCATTATGAAAATGATGACAGTATGTACATACACAGACCGGTTCCTAGCCTTTCAACAGCGGAAAATCTTCTTCTTATGTTAAGACCGGATCGCAAATACACACAGACAGAAGCAAAGGTGCTGGATGTGGCACTTATGCTTCATATGGAGCATGGAGGCGGAAACAACTCTACATTTACAACAAGGGTAGTAACATCATCAGGGTCAGATACATATTCATCAATAGCAGCAGCTATGTCATCTTTAAAAGGACCTAAGCATGGTGGAGCTAATATTAAAGTTGTTGAAATGATAAGAGATATAAAAGAGCATGTATCTGACTGGGAAGATAAAGATGAGCTTAAAAGTTATCTGGCAAAGATTCTTTCAGGTCAGGCATTTGACAAAAAAGGACTTATATATGGAATGGGTCACGCAGTTTATTCGCTTTCAGACCCGAGAGAACAGATATTTAAAGGATATGTGGAGAGGCTTTCGGCAGAAAAGAACAGGGAGAAAGACATGATTCTTTATAAGAATATAGAACAGCTTGCTCCGGAACTGATAGCACAGAAACGTCATATATTCAAAGGTGTAAGCCCGAATGTGGATTTTTACAGTGGGTTTGTGTATGATATGCTGGACATACCGACTGAATTGTATACTCCGATTTTTGCAATCGCAAGAATAGTTGGATGGAGTGCACATCGTATAGAAGAACTGGTAGGTATGAATAAGATTATAAGACCTGCTTATATGAGTGTGATGGAAGAAAGAGAATAATAGAGTGAATTTTTAACAGGCGGTCATAAAACCCGCCTGTTGTTTTTGCGTTAGTAACAAATTTGTATGATTATCAGGGAATCATTCAGGCAGATTCTCAAGTATATATCTATATACTAATTCTTTCCTTTTTTCATTAAGTATCTCATGACGCATTTCAGGGAAAAGACGTGCATGTACATTTTTATATCCGACTTTTTTCATTACATTTACGGCATTCTTAAAGTGTTTTTTATCTACCATACATGGATCATCTTCTCCCGATATAAAGTATATAGGAAGGTAAGGGTCAGATACTTTCCATCCATTATTTGAATAGACTGTAAACAGAAGCTTTACAAGAGTAGAATAACCGTTTAATGTAAAAGTAAATCCACAGAGTTCATCATTATTATATTTTTTTACAATATTCATATCTGAGCAAATCCATGAATTTGGAACACCTTCAGATTTGAAAGGTTTTTCAAATGCTCCTGTACACAGGTTTTTGGCAATATTACTCTTTTTATGTTCACCCCAAATGGCAGTCAGTGCATTAAGAACAGGTATGGCTGCAGCTTTCATGCCGTTGTCTGAAGGACTCCCGCATATAAATGCCGTATCCACAAAATTGTCATATCTTTTAAGATAGGCACGGCAGACTAATGACCCCATACTATGTCCAAAAAGAATGTATGGGATATCAGGAAAATGTTCTTTTATAAAAAGAGTGTTATCATGAACACATTTTAAAAGATTATTTAATCCATCATTTCCAAAATAACCATAATCCCGGGAAGATGCGACATTTTCACCATGGCCCGGAAGGTCGCTTATAATACATACGCAGCCATTATGGCTTAAGTATTTCATTGTTTCATCATAACGTTCTTTATGTTCACACATTCCATGAACAAATTGGATAACTCCACGGACAGGTATACCGTCAGGAGGAGTGGTCATTAATCGGTTTTGTTTCATTTAATCAACCCTTTCCATAATGTTTTCAAGTATTTTGGCAGGAACGTACAGACTGCCATATCCGGTGCCGAGTTCAAGTCCCGGCTTTGCCGTACCATGGAAATCTGAGCCGCCGGTTACATATAGATTATGTCTTGCTGCAAGTTCAAAGTACTCTTTATCGTCTTTAGGTGTGTTTAGCGGATAAATAGCCTCTATACCTTCCAGACCTTTTTCTGATAAATCTTCTACAAGGTGCTCTAATGTATCTTCACTAAAATCATATAGTACAGGGTGTGCCATTACGGGATGACCTTTAGCACTTTTAATTAGTTCAACAGCGTTTGCAGGAGTAACTTTGTGGCGGGGGATATAGCAGGGGCATCCTTTGTTAAGATATTTTGAAAATGCTTCCTCTTTATCTGATACATAGCCAAGTTCAATCATTAAGATGGCATAATGTGCCCTTGTAATTATACTGTTGCCAAAACGTTTATCAACCATATCCTGTGTTATGGCAAAACCATTATCATTTAATACTTTAATCATTTTACTGTTTCGGTTGTTCCTTGAATCCTGAAATGTTTTGAGTTCAGTTAAAAAGGTGGGATTTTTATAGTCAATGTTTAGTCCAAGTATATGAACATCTTCACCAAGATATTCAGCAGACAGTTCAATCCCGGGAATAACAGTGACAGGGTTATTCAGAGAAGCAGCATAGGTTATGGCTTCATCTATTCCGTCACATGTGTCATGATCTGTAAGTGCAAATGCTTTTAAATGTTTTTTAACTGCATAATCCACAAGCTCCGATGGCGTATATGAGCCATCAGAAGCAGTAGAGTGTACATGTAAATCTATATATTCCATTAATTATCCTCATCCTGTTCATCCATAGAATATACCTGACGTTTTCTTGCCATTTCGTCACTGGCAAGATATTCATCATATGTGGTGATTTTGTCTACAAGTGAACCATTTATTATCTCCATAATGCGGTTTGCAGTGGTCTGGACAAACTGATGGTCATGCGATGCAAACAGAATGGCTCCCGGGAATTTAATCAGACCGTTATTTAATGCGGTAATTGATTCCATATCAAGATGGTTTGTAGGTTCATCAAGTAGAAGTACATTTGCACCTGATATCATCATTTTTGAAAGAAGACATCTTACCTTTTCACCACCGGATAAAACCTTGACCTTTTTAATGCCGTCATCACCTGCAAACAGCATTCTTCCTAAGAACCCTCTTACATATGTGGCGTCTTTTTCTTCTGAATAACGGGTGAGCCAGTCCACAATAGTATCGTCACAGTCAAATTCTTTGGTGTTATCCTTTGGAAAATAACTTTGTGTTGTGGTGATACCCCATTTATAAGTACCTTCGTCAGGCTCAAGTTCTCCCACAAGTATTTTAAAAAGAGTAGTCTTTGCTATTTCATTTGAACCTACGAATGCAATCTTATCTTCACGTCCCACTATAAATGAAATATCATCCAAAACCTTTACTCCGTCAACAGTCTTGGAAATATGTTCTACAGTAAGAACTTCATTACCAATCTCACGGTTAGGACGAAAATCTATATAAGGATATTTTCTGCTTGAAGGTTTAATATCATCAAGTTCGATTTTTTCAAGAGCACGTTTTCTTGAAGTTGCCTGTTTGGATTTTGAAGCATTGGCACTGAAACGCTGTATAAAGTCCTGAAGTTCTTTTATCTTTTCTTCTTTCTTTTTATTGGCTTCCTTCATCTGTTTAACAAGAAGCTGGCTGGACTCATACCAGAAGTCATAGTTTCCGGCATATAACTGAATCTTGCCATAATCAATGTCAGCAATCTGTGTACAGACCTTATTAAGGAAATAACGGTCATGTGATACAACAATTACAGTATTGTCAAAATTGATAAGAAATTCTTCAAGCCATGCGATTGCATCCAAATCAAGGTGGTTTGTAGGCTCATCCAGAAGGAGTATGTCAGGATTGCCGAATAATGCCTGTGCCAGAAGAACCTTTACCTTTTCACTTCCTGTAAGTTCTTTAAGATACTTAGAATGAAGTTCTGTATCTATGCCAAGACCATTAAGAAGTGTAGCTGCATCGGATTCAGCTTCCCAACCGTTTAGAGTTGCAAATTCTTCTTCAAGTTTACCGGCTTTTATACCATCTTCTTCGGTAAAGTCCTCTTTTGCATAAATAGCATCTTTTTCCTTCATTATATCATAAAGGCGGGCATTGCCCATAATTACTGTATCAAGTACAGGAAATTCATCATATTTAAAATGATCCTGCTGAAGAAATGAGAGACGTTGTCCGGGTGTAATTACAACTTCACCATTGGTGGAATCTATCTGTCCCGAAAGAATTTTTAAAAATGTTGATTTACCTGCACCGTTGGCACCAATAAGACCATAGCAGTTTCCTTCGGTAAATTTGATATTAACATCCTCAAAAAGAGCTTTTTTACCTAATCTGAGAGTTATATTATTTGCACTAATCATTTAAAGTTCATTCCTTTCTTTGTTTCTTAGTTTATTTTACATTAAATTCAGTAATTTGCAAGTATATTTACACTTGTTATGTTTTTAAAGATAAGTTATAATATAAACTACAATGCGGTATAGTGACAATACGGAGGATTAATATAATTATGAATAAAACCGATGAATTGTGTTATAGAGTAAGGGTAGGCGAACCTGAACCACTGGGAACGCTTGAAAAAGGGAGAAAATTAATAAATATTGCTATAATCGCAGATGGTGACGATAAGTGCTCTTTGATTTTGTATAAAAAGGGTACATTGAATATAGCTACTGAGATACCATTTACAGAAGATATGCGCTATGGCAACGTATATGCGATGGAAATAGAAGGGATAGCAACCGGTGATTTTGAATATGCATTCAGAATAGGCAGTACCATTGTGCAGGATCCATTTGCAAATATTATAAATGGCACTTCTGTGTGGGGTAAAACTCCGGCAATAACTACATCAGGAGTTTATAGAGGTAAATATGACTGGCAGGGAGATAAACCGTTAAATCATTCATATGAAGATACTATTATATACAGGATTCATGTTAGAGGATTTACAAAATCAAAATTTTCCAAGGTGAAACATAAAGGAACGTTTAAAGGAATAGTAGAGAAGATACCTTATCTTAAGGAATTAGGAATAAATATGGTAGAACTTATGCCGGCATATGAATTTAACGAGATTATGAAAAATTCATTTCCGGTATCTGAGCCGAGGGCAATGAAGTTTAAACAGGATGAAAAGGTTAAATTGAACTACTGGGGATATTGTGAAGGAAACTATTTTACACCAAAGGCATCATATGCATCTTCAAAGAAGAGAGGTGCTGCCATAAAGGAATTTAAGGATATGGTCAGGGAACTTCACAAAAATGATATTGAAGTTACAATGGAATTTTATTTTCCTGAGTACATTAATCCATATCTTATTTATCAATGTTTCAGGTTCTGGGTAAGGGAGTACCATATAGATGGTATACATTGCAATATATCTGAAGGTATGAGGGACATGATACAGAAAGACCCATACTTAAGCCGTACGAAGCTGATGAGTTATGGCTGGAATGAAGAGAAGGTATACAGTAAGAAGCATCTTGCTGAGTACAATGATGCATTTATGAGTGTGGGAAGATGCTTTTTAAAAGGTGATGAAGGAAGAACGGCGGATATGGCAGAAAGGTTCAGGTATAATCCGGATTATGCCGCAGTCATTAATTATATGTCAACTAATGATACATTTTCAATGATGGATATGGTGTCATACAGCCGGAACCATAATGAGGCAAATGATGAAGACAACAGGGATGGCAGAAAGCTTAATTATAGCTGGAACTGTGGATTCGAAGGAGAAACTAAAAGAAAAGGTGTATGTGCATTAAGGATGAAGCAGATTAAGAATGCATTTGCACTGTTGCTTCTGAGCCAGGGTACACCAATGATATATGCAGGAGATGAGTTTGGTCATACCTGTAAAGGAAATAATAATCCATATTGTCAGGATAACGAAATATCGTGGATTAATTGGAATCTGCTTAACAGGAATAAAGAAATTTATGAATTTGTAAAAAAACTTATAAAATTCAGAAAAGAGCATCCTATATTGCATTTATCAAAGCAGATGCAGGGAAAGGATTATCATGCACTGGGGATGCCTGATATATCATACCATAGTGAAAAGACATGGACACTGGATAGAGATGTCCTTGTAAGGCATTTTGGTGTTATGATGTATGGTAAGTATAGCAGGCTTTTTGGTCAAAATGATGACAGTACAATATTTATAGCATTTAATATGCATTGGGAAGAGCAGAAGGTTGGTCTTCCTACGGCGGGAAAAGACTGTAAGTGGAAGATTCTGTTTAATACTTCTGAAAAGGAGAAATGTGAAATTAAAAACAGGATGTTAGAAATACCGCCAAGAACTACAGTTGTGTTGGAAAGTGTTAAGGTAAGGAAGGAAATTTATGCCGCAGAAGTTAAAGAATAGTGAAGTCACGGGAATGCAGCTTAAGGTTTTAGCCGTTTTAACTATGACCATTGACCATATGGGGGCAATATTGTTTCCGACCCAGATATGGATGAGGGTAATAGGAAGGCTCGCATTTCCGATATATTGTTTTTTATTGGTTGAAGGATTTGCATATACAAAGAGCAAAAAAGATTATCTTAAAAGACTTTTAGCATTTGCAATAATATCTGAGATACCATTTGATATGGCATTTTTTGGGAAAGTATTTGATTTAAGACATCAAAATATTTTCTTTACACTTTTTATAGGATTTCTTACTATGTATTTTTGTGAATATGCCTCATCAAATGCTTCAAAATTTATAATGTGTTTTGTCGGATTGATGTTATCAGGAATACTTAGAACTGATTATTCATATTTTGGAATAGCAACAATACTTGTGTTTTATCTGTTTAGGAAAGAAAGATTTACTGCAATTATAATTCAATCCATTATGAATATACTTGAATTAAGTGTACAGTCAGCAGCTATAATAGCCTTTATTCCGATATATTTATATAAAGGAAAACAGGGTAAAAAGCGTTTCCAGATTGGATTCTATGCTTTTTACCCTGTACATCTTATAATTTTGTATGCTATAAGTTTAATAGTATAATCTTTTAATGATAGTGGCTGCTTGTCAGCTGCTTGTTTTTTTCTCAACAAAGTATGCAGCTGTTTTGCAGTCATGTATTGTAAGCTTGCATTTATTATTTTTACTGATTACAGCTTTATATAATTTTGTGTCGGAAGGGTTTCCTGTATTTAAGAAGTTACCTGTTCCGTATATGATTGGTTTATTTTTATAATATTCTACATCTAAAGACTTGTCACTGCAGCCTGCTATAATATCAGCACCGGATTTGATAAAGCTGTGTGCATCTGATTTCATGGATTTAGTTATTTTTTTGGAATCATCTTCCCATGAAATGTTAACAATCAGAAAATCACAGTTCTTTTTTGCCTTTTTAATTGAATCACATATTTCATCAGTAGAGTTTTCACCATATATTCCGCTTATACTTCGTACATGTCCGTTGGAATTGACAGCAATTCCTTCGTTATTATCTCCGGATATTTTCATAACAGATAAAAGTCCGATGGTCTTATCGTTATAGGTAAGGTATGCTGCACTGCAGGCATCATTTAAATCTCTCCCCGCACCAGAGGAATTTATATTATTATCTTTAAGGGTTGTTGCAATACTACCTGATGAATCTGCACCGGATATGCGAAAATATTTGTTGGCAAGCGATACCATATTAATACCCATATCCTGCAGCATATCAAGGTCATTTGTGGATGCACTATAATTAAGTTCATTGGAACCTGACAGGCAGAAGGTCTGGTTCATAATTGCTATATCTGAGTCTTTTATAGTTGATGCAATTTCTTTAGACATAAAGCCTTCTGTACCGTAAAGCCTATAGCTGCTTCTCATTTTTTCACTGACCAGTACATTTCCCATAATAGTGACAGATACAGAACCATCAGTATTAGTAATAATATTTTCTGCCGGAGAAGTGTTATGGTTATTGGTTTGAGTTATGGAATCATCTGTAATATTAACTTTTATTATTCTGAGTATTATTATAATAAGAATTATTGAAAGTACTGCACCCAACATTTTTATATTCTCATTTTTAATTATTTTTTCCAAAAGAATCCCTCACTTTCATATTTAATAAATTATCTATATAGTATATAAGGTTTTGGTAAAATATACAAGTTAAAAGAAACTGGTATGTGTAAAAAAGTGCAAAATGGCATTTTACACATAACCAGATGTGGTTTATAGTATTTTAAGATAATTATAAGTTATGGAAGGACTGAGGTTACATGTCTCATAATAATCAAAAAAAGATAGCAGTTATAAATGATATATCAGGATTTGGACGATGTTCAGTAGCAGTGGCACTGCCTATAATATCTGCAATGAAGATACAGTGTTGTCCTGTTCCAACATCTATATTTTCAAATCACAGTGGTTTTAAAGAGTTTTTCTTTGATGATTATACTGATAAAATGGAAGAATATATTGATAACTGGAAAAAACTTGATTTAAGGTTTAAAGGGATATCTACAGGCTTTCTGGGTTCCAGCAGACAGATAGGGATAGTATCGGAATTCCTTAGAGATTTTACATCAAATGATACTATAGTAATAATTGACCCGGTTATGGGAGATTATGGAAGAGCATACTCTACTTATACCGATAAAATGTGTAAGGATATGAAGAAACTTATAGATTATGCAGATATTATTACGCCGAATCTTACCGAAGCATGCATTCTTACAGATACACCATATAAAGATGATATGTCAGATGGAGAACTGGAAGTTATTATTAAAAAATTAGCAGAAAGAGGTCCTGAAAAAATAGTTGTTACGGGACTGCAGCGGGATGGATATATGTCTAATATTGTATATGAGGCTGATAAAGGGATATCATGGATAAGAAATAAGAGGGTAGGGAAGGAAAGGTCGGGAACAGGAGATATATTTGCTTCTATAATAGCAGCAGATGCGGTAAATGGTGTCGGTTTTGCTGATTCAGTAAGAAAAGCATCGGATTTTATAATAAAATGTATCAGTAAATCTATAGAAATGAATATACCGGATACTGATGGTGTATGTTTTGAAGAATATTTAACAACATTAAAATAGGAGGCAGTAAAGTAAAATGGAAAAATCAATGACAATATTATACAAGGTACACGATAATATATATGTAAATCTTACGAATAAGTGTCCATGTGCATGCACATTTTGTCTGAGGCAGACAAGGGATAAGATGGAGGATTCGGATGTACTCTGGCTTGAGCATGAACCGTCTGCAGATGAGGTTAAAGAGGCATTTGGAAAGATTAATCTGGATGAGTATAATCAGGTGGTATTCTGTGGATTTGGTGAGCCGACAGAGAGACTGGATGTACTGCTTGAGGTGGCAGGCTGGCTTAAGGAAAATTACAATAAAAAGATTCGAGTTAATACTAATGGTCTCTCAGACTTAATATATGGAAAGGATACTGCACCAATGTTTGAAGGAAAAGCAGATATTATATCCATAAGTCTTAACACACCAAGCAGGGAGAGATACTATGAACTTACAAGGAGCAAATTTGGAATAGAATCCTTTGATAAGATGCTGGAGTTTGCAAAGAATGTAAAACAATATGTAAAAGAAGTGGTACTTACTACAGTAGAAACCACTCTTACAAAGGAAGAGGAAGAACAGTGCAGGAAGATTTGTGAATCATTGGGTGTAACTTACAGAATACGTCCCTGGGAAGATTAGCAGGGAGTTTTTGACTTACATTATGTTATCGAAATGGAGGAAAAGATGGAATTAGTCGGAAAGATTATACTTGCTTCACAGTCTCCAAGAAGAAAGGAATTATTGAAGCAGATAGGATTGGAATTTGAATGTATTCCAAGTGATAAGGAAGAAAAAGTAAGTTCTGATAATCCGGAAGAGGTAGTAAAAGAATTGTCAAAGCAAAAGGCAGAAGATATTGCATCAAAGAGTGATGATTTTGGGCTGATAATAGGTGCTGATACGGTAGTATCCTATGATGGCAGGATATTGGGGAAACCAAAGGATATTGAAGATGCAAAGACAATGTTATCGATGCTTCAGTCACATAAGCATCAGGTATACACAGGTGTAACATTGATACTGCCTGATAAAACGATTACATTTTCTAAATGTACAGATGTGTATATGTATCCAATGAGTGAAAGCAGGATTGAAAATTATGTGGCAACAGGAGAGCCTATGGACAAGGCGGGGGCATATGCCATTCAGGGGAAATGTGCTGCATATGTGGAAAAAATAGAAGGAGATTATAATAATGTTGTAGGGCTTCCGGTAGCAGCCATTGTAAAGGCACTGGAAGACGAAGGGATTGATATTAAAGTACAGTAAAAATAAGTTATAAAAAATTACGCCCTGACTGTGTCATATTTTAAACACAGACAGGGCGTAATTTAAATTCTATTCTTCCGTAATTACCTTAGAACGTTCTCTTTTTTTCTTATTATAATCAAGAACTACCAAAGATACAAAGGCAATTATGCTCAATATACTGATGGAGATTCCCAAATTCAGTCCTTCCGGTGAATACTTAAGTTCTATGGTATGTGTTCCTGAATTTAAAGAAATTCCCAGCAAAGCACCTTCTAAAGATTTAGTTTTTGTTTCTTCGCCGTCTACATAAGCAGTCCAGCCGTTGTCATAAGGGATGGAAGTATATAGCATTCCTCCGGTTTCTACATTTATTTTTCCTTTTATATAATTGTCTTCAAACGTATCAATTACGAGTGGATTTGAGTTTAGTTCGTCATATACCGAAACAAATGTGTCTAAATCAAAATCATAAGCATAGAGCTGCAGAGAAGTTTTCTCTTCATCGTTTGGATTGACATATACAGTCTCACCTGCATTTATTATACCAAGGTCAAGGATATGCTGATGATTCATATCGCTGTATGTTTTATTTGTTATGGCATTACCTTCACTATCCTGCACTTCAACATCAACCTTATCAAGGCTGGTAGTTACATATACAAATAAGTGAATCTTTTCAGATGCAGATACTTGTGCATTAGAACCATCGCTGTCAACATTTAAACGGGTAAAAAGATTATAACCTTCATCACCTATTACATTTGCAGCAAAACTGTTCTGAACGGCAAACGGGTCAGAGTTATCAAAGTCCCAGTCATCTTCAAAATTGTTTTTAATCATAAATCCAAGTGGCAGTGTGTAATTATTTTCATACAGATAGGTGCCGCCTGATGCAGTATCAAGAGTAATTAAATCATTATCATCCATGAATGAGTCTCCAAGTACATATTTTATGGAGAATAGTGCCTCCGTAAGAGGTGTGTGCCCGTAATATGCATATGCATTTGTAGATTCCTGCATACCCATTTGTCCATAATATTCAGAAAGTTTTGCAAGTGCAGTGGAAGAAAAGGTGGATGCACCTCTGTAATTGTTCCATCCTGCATCGTTTTTAGTATGTCTGTCATATTTTTCTACTCTGTAGAATCCCTTATCATCCTTTTGGACATTCTGAAGGACAGTGTCTATGTCTTTATTGTCACTTACATAATAAGTACGGCTGGTAGTGCTGATACCTGTAGTATTCAGGTTTATATATGCCTCGGATGCAGTTATTACAAAGATGAAAAATATTACAACACGATGTCTGTAATTGTCGCTGCGGTACAGCATAAATGCTATCATATACAGAATTATGAATCCAAGGCTATAGTAAATTATTTTAAAATCATATTCATCACTTACATAGAGTTCTTCAATAATTAGTATTAAAGCGGCGGCACCACTGAAAGCACCGAAAAGCTGCTTGTTAGAAAATGATTTTATATGAATAAATGCCTCATAACTCATTGCCAGTATAAGGAAAATAAATATAAATGACTGGCGGCACGGAAGACTGTTTGGGAAATGAAAACCATGCCATATATAATTTGGTATATTAGTGTTAAAGCTGAACAGCATAAATGCTAAGATAGCAGCTTTGGCAATTTTTTCACGGAAATCAATCTTACTGCACATAAAGTAGAGTGGTATTAGTAAAAATACGGCAACGGTACAGTAAATGTTAGGGTCATGTGCCGAAAAAATAGAAGCTTCCACATCAATCAGTGAGCGTGACATCATATCAAGTATTGAAAAATAGTTCTGCAGTAATTCAGGAAAATTAAATTCACCGGAAGCAGTTGATTTCAATGCAAAGTAAGCCGGCAGAAAGACAGCTGCAGCAAATCCTCCGGCAATAAGTGAATACAATCCGAAGTTTAATGTCCTGTTTATATAAAAATTAATATTCTTTTTGCTTTTATCTGAATACAGCATTGCAAAATAGTATAGTACACAGAATATGCATATCATTATGGCAATATAATAATTGGATGTAATTGCAAGTCCCAAAGATATACAGTAAAGGAAGCACTTGTTTTCTTTTACAAGCCGTTCAAGTCCAAGCAGTATAAGCGGCAGAAGAATCAGACAGTCAAGCCACATAACGTTCCAGCAGAATGCCGCAAAATATGATGAAAGTGCATAGAATATAGAAAATGCAGCTATGCACATATGTTTTGATTTAAAATGTTTACTTATATAATAAGCAAATGTAAAACTGCATAGACCTGCCTTTAAAATTATAAAGGCATTCATTACTTCTATAATATTTTTTTCAGGAAATATGGCTATAAACCAATTCAACGGACTTGCAAGATAATAGGCATATAGTGCCGAAAAGTTCACGCCAAGCCCAATATTCCAGGAATAAGTCAGACTTCCGCCATTTTTAAGTTTATTAAAGAATTCTTTATGAAATGGTGCATACTGGTGATAACAATCACTTCTAAGATACATCTCTTCACCAAATGGAAAGATTTTCCTCATATAATAAATGATGACCATGATTATAACAGGTATCATAAAAGCGACAATATACATTAAATTATTTTTAACTCTGGTGGAAAATGTTTTTTTGTTATCATCACCATTGGTAAAAATAAAAAACTTACTTAAAATGTAATTGATAACTATTACAAAAATGCAGGAAATGATTTTTGCAACAATATCATTTACACCAATCAGTACTACACTCATATATATGAATACCAGACTAAAAATCAGGCTGAAAAAGCGGGCACTGAAGAAAGCAGGAATCTCATTAATCAGTGTGGATATAGAATAACTTTTGCTTTTAAATACGAATATTTTATTGGTAACAAAGGCAAATATAACTGCTGCAATCCATGATATAATATTGGCAACGAGGTAATTTATGCCTAAAAGCTTGCTGCACATTATATAGACTACAAAATCTACAGCAGTTGTGAGAATACCAAAAATAATATAAGAGATGGTTTCTCTATTTAATAGTTTTTGTTTTAAATCTTTCACTTTAATCCTCCTGTTTTTCACTCTTAGAATTAAATTTCGTAAGAGGAATATTTGTTTCTTTTAATATAAATATTGGACGGTTCTTTGCTTCTATATATATGTGTCCTATATATTCTCCAAGTATCCCTATGGAAAATTCAATTATGCCGCCAAGGAAAAGTACGGCAGAAAGCGTAGTTACATATCCGGGTACGGCTATTCCGCATATAAGTGTCTGTATAAGTGTAATAATAATATATACAAATGCAAATGTGGATATGAAAAATCCCAATCCGGTAACCATTCTGAGCGGTGCAATGGAAAATGCGGTAATACCATCTATGGCATATTTAAATAATCCCCAAAAGCTCCATTTACTGTGTCCAACAGGACGTTCTACATTTTTGTAAGGTATCCATTGGGTGTCAAAACCTACCCATGAAAAAATTCCTTTGGAAAAACGTTGGTTTTCCGTAAGTTCCATAATAGAATCAACCATCTGCTTTGACATTATTCTGAAGTCAACAGCACCCTGAACAAGTTTGACGGATGTCAGTTTATTACTTAATTTGTAAAATAGTCTTGAGAACCAGCTTTTTACTACAGACTCACCTTTTCTGTCTGTACGCATTGCAGCACAGCAGTCATGTCCTTGTTCAATAACAGCAATCATGTCAGGTATCATTGCCGGAGGGTGCTGCAGATCAGCATCCATTACAATTACATAATCTCCGGTGGTATATTTTAGTCCCGCATACATTGCAGCTTCTTTTCCAAAATTTCTGGAAAAAGACAAATAATTAATATTTTTATGTGTCCGGGACAGTGAAGTCATGATTTTAAGCGTATTGTCTTTGCTGCCGTCATCAACAAAAACGTATCTGAATGAATAACCTTTAATAGTGTTTAGTATGCTTTCCGTTTTAGTATAAAACATTTCAAGTACGTCTTCCTCATTATAACAGGGAACAACGATATCTATCCGTTTCGTAATAATCACTCCTTTTGTGTTGGCTTATATTTAAGACAACTTATATTATTTTACTATATTGAATAAAAAGTGTAAAGTAAACAATAAAAACTTTAGCATAAGTAAGAGGAAAACTTGACAAAAACAGGTGATATTTTATAATACTCTTTATAAGATTTGTTTCAGATATGATATTATGCAAAGGACAGAATGGAGAATAGAAATGTCAGAAGGCAGAAAAATAATACTGGGATGTGAAGATGTTGCATTAGGTTATGATAACAGACCGGTAATAGAACACTTAAGTTTTGATGTAAGACAGGGGGATTATGTGTGTGTTATCGGTGAAAACGGTTCAGGCAAAAGTACATTAATAAAATCTGTACTTGGACTTATAAAACCTGTTTATGGTAAAATAGTAATGGATAAATCAATAGAAAACGGCTGTATAGGCTATCTTCCGCAGCAGACAGAGGCACAGAAAGATTTTCCTGCCACTGTTGAAGAGGTTGTAATGTCCGGTTTCCTTAATAAATGCGGATTCAGACCATTTTACAATAAAAGAGAGCATCAGATTGCTTTAAACAATATGAAGAAGATGAATATTTCAGACCTTAGAAAACGCTGTTATAAAGAACTGTCAGGAGGGCAGCAGCAAAGAGTACTTATTACAAGGGCACTTTGTGCAGCAGGAGGACTTCTGGTTCTTGACGAGCCGGTAACAGGACTTGACCCTAATGCTTCAATGGAACTGTATGACAGTCTTAAGAGTCTGAATAAAGAAGATGGTATGACTATAATAATGGTTTCACATGATATTAAAAATGTATTAGAGCAGGCAGATAAGATTCTGCATATAGATAATGACAGTTATTTTTATGGTAATATAAATCAGTATCTGTATTCAGACATGGGAAGCAGCTTTAATATATCGGAAAAGAGGTAACAATGGAAGTTATAAAAAGTCTGTTTGAATATGAGTTTATAATAAAAGCCTTTGAAGTTGGTATAATAGTGTCTCTGTGTTCGGCACTGCTGGGCGTAAGCCTTGTATTAAAAAGGTATTCAATGATAGGAGACGGATTGTCACATGTATCCTTTGGAGCAATATCCATAGCAGTAGCATTTGGTCTGGCACCTCTGGCAGTATCTGTTCCGGTGGTTGTAGTGGCAGCATTTTTACTTCTTCATATGAGGGAAAACGGCAAAATGAAAGGTGATGCAGCCATTGCAGCCATGTCGGCATCAGCACTTGCCATTGGAGTGACTGTTACATCGCTTACTACGGGTATGACTACTGATGTGAGTACATATATGTTTGGAAGTATACTTGCAATGACAGATAGTGATGTTATTCTTAGTATATTGCTTTCTATAATGGTTTTAGTTCTTTTTATATTCTGCTATCACAAAATATTTGCAGTGACATTTGATGAAAGCTTTTCCAAAGCTACCGGAGTAAATGTATCTTTATATAATACACTTGTGGCAATATTAACGGCAGTAACGATAGTATTGGGAATGAGAATGATGGGGGCAATGCTTATATCAAGTCTTATAATATTCCCGGCATTATCGTCTATGAGGATATTTAAGAGTTTCCTGGGTGTAGTGTTAAGCTCAGGTGTAACTGCGGTTGTATGTTTTTGTATAGGAATGATAGTATCATACAGATTTTCTACACCGGTGGGTGCAAGTATTGTTATTATTAATTTGTGTGTTTTCTTTATATGTTGTATAATACAAAGAGTACAGCTTGCTCTAAATAATAAATAATGTAAAAGGAGGTTTGTCGGAAATATGAAAAAATGCATATTATTATATGGGTTTAATAACTTTCAGATGCAGCAGGTAAAAAATGCATTTATAATGCGAAATTTTGAAGTAACTTCTGTTCAGGAAGAGCAGTATGGGTGGTTAATAGGAGAACTCGTGGGAGAATATGAAATAAAGGAAGTACATGAAACAGGAATTACTATTCCGGGCAAGATGGCTGTAGTATCAGGTGTGGAAGAAAGTGAGATGGCAGATGTATTTGAACTTCTTACTAAGACTACAGGTAAACTTGCTTATCATAAGGCGGTAGTAACGGATACAAACAAGAATTGGACATCTGCACGTCTGTTTATGGAGGTTGACAGAGAGTATCGGGAAATAAAGAGAATGCAGAAGTACAAAAGATAATGGAGGTATATAAATGAATAAAAAAATGATTGCTGTTGGAATACTGGCTTTAAGTATTGTATGCAGTGCATGCGGCGGAACCCAAAAGGAAAATAAGTCAGAAAATAATACGGAAAATAAGGAAAATGTGGTTGAAAATGTGTCTGCTGATGAGCAGGAAGAGATATATGAAGCTTTATTTGATGTAAATAATAAAGTTTCCATAAAAATAGACATTTCAGAAGAAGAGATAGCAAAGATTGAGGAAGATTATGAGGAATATAGCACAAGATATTTAAAATCGCCTATTTACAGAAGAGCTGATAAAGTAACTTTCACCATAGGAGATAAATCTTATGAGATACAGGATGTAGGTATCAGGATGAAAGGGAATACTTCAAGAACTGATTTTTACAGCGAAGAAAAGGGTGTGTATAATCTGATTCATTTTAAACTCAGCTTTGATGAAGCATTTGATAATAAAGATTATTATGGTGATGATGCGGTAGAATGGAAAAGTGAAGAAGAGCGTATGGCACGAAAGGCAAGAACATTTGCGAATCTTGATGCACTGGAAGTCAAATGGAATAAAAATTATGACAATGCTTATGTGCGTCAGTGTTACAGCTATGATATGTTCAGAAACTTTGGAGTTATAGCACCGCAGAATACATTTGCACAGGTTATGTTCGGTGATGAAAATTATGGTGTATATTTTATAAGTGAACCGGTAGATAAGAAATTTATTGAAAGGAATCTTCCGGAGAAAGACTGGGGCGGAGACCTTTACAAGGCAGGATGGACATTTTCACCGGCAAACTATACAAAAAACATGACATATGGCGTAGATGATGTAGATGCCGGACTTCAATATAATCTTGATTTAAAAACAAATAAGTCTACATCAAATCATGAAAAACTTGAGAACCTGTTAGATAAATTAAATGGTTCAGATATGACAAAGGAAAGTTTTTCGGAGATAGTGGATATTGATAACTGGACTAATTTTACGGCAGTAAGCTATTTTCTTGGAAATCCGGATGATTTTAGGAATAATTATAATAATCACTATATTTATTTTCTTAAGAGTTCGGGTAAAGCGATATTTATACCATATGATTATGACAGGACACTGGGAATAACCCACTCATATAACCCGGATGCTACAGGTATGACAGAAGTTTCGCCGTTTTCAGAGAATGCGGAAGGCAGTGGCAGGAAACAGAATAATCCATTATATTTGTATTCAATATTAGATGGCGGATTCTTTGTAGAAGAGTATAAGGAAGCACTTGATAAGGTGGCATCAAGTGACTGGATGCAGCCGAAACGTCTTGAAGAACTTTTTGAAACAGTAAAAGCTAATTATGAAGATGTGGCTGTTCCGGACAGAGAGTTTGAAAATGTAGAACCAGACAGGCTTAAGTTCAGTCTGGACGGAGAATTTAATTATGCTGATGATGATAATAACATGGCAGCAAGTGATTATATGGAAAGAATTCTTGCAACTTATAATTCAGTAATTGCACAATAGACAAATTAGGAGTAAAATAATAAAAAACAAACTGTAAATTCAGTAGATAGGAGAGATTAGTATGAACAGATATTTTGAACTGGGTATTTATGAAGGTGAAAAGTCAGACGGTTCCGGTGTATGCGGACAGTATAAGAGTTTTGATGAGGCAAGTAAGGCAATAGCAGAATTTACAAAGAACGAGAATCAGGTTTTTATAATTGATGAACTTGAAAAACAGGGTGAAAATGTAGTTCAGCTTGCATCATGGCTGTATAGATAGGCAGGTTTATTTTATGGCAAAAGTTATTGACTTTAAGATGGAGAGAGAAGGTCTGCTTAAGGTCGGTGATGAAGTAGACGTGGAAGAAGAAAAGCTTCTTACATTGCAGGGAATGATGGTGTACTATACCATTATTCCTGCACTTGCAATGTCAAATAATATGCCACAGAGTCAGGGACTTACGAATTTCCACGGAAAAGTTACAAAGATAGAACCGTCCGGAAGTGCATCTTTTGTCACTGTTGAATTCGATTAAATATTGACAAAATATTTCAATGTGCTATGATAAATAGAAAATGTAAGCAGTGGCATTGACAGAGTTTAAAGGCTTTAACGGATGTCATATGTGGATGGCATAAATTTGAACATCGGGAAAGGAGTATTATATCATCATGAAAAAAATGGTATTATCAATTCTGGTCCAGAATACATCAGGAGTATTAAGCAGAATCTCCGGATTGTTTGCAAGACGTGGATATAATATAGATAGTCTTACGGTAAGCGAGACAGAGAATGCAGGATATTCCAGAATGACCATAGTTGTAAGCGGCGAGGATGAAGTTTTGGAACAGATTCGCAAGCAGGTTGCAAAGGTGGTTGAAGTAAAAGATATAACGGTACTTAAGGACGGAGAATCGGTGTGCCGCGAACTTATATTATGCAAAGTAGGAGTAGGAGCAGAGAGCAGGCAGCAGGTTATAGCCATAGCTGATATATTCAGGGCAAAAATTGTGGATGTGTCATGTGATTCCATGATGATAGAGCTGACAGGTAATCAGGCTAAGCTGGATGCATTTGTCGGACTGCTTGAAGGATTTGAAATAAAGGAGTTAGTAAGAACCGGTATTACGGGACTTACAAGAGGTAAAGCGGACATGCTTGCCGGAGAACTTGAATAGAAAAGCTGATTAATTGTATTATACTGACGGGCGGTTAGATTTTCCTTTCCTGACAGCACATGTTGTCCGATTATGCAATATGTGTTGTCAGGAAATTGGAAAATCTTAACGCTCATTAGTATTATTACAATATTATCATATAAAACAATATAAAATGGAGGCTAAGGTAATGGCAGCAAGAATTTATTATCAGGAAGATTGTAACTTATCGTTATTGGATGGAAAGACTATAGCCGTAATCGGATATGGTAGTCAGGGACATGCACATGCGTTAAATGCAAAGGAATCAGGATGCAATGTCATCATTGGTTTATATGAAGGAAGTAAGTCATGGGCAAAGGCTGAAGCACAGGGATTTGAAGTGTATACGGCAGCAGAGGCAGCTAAGAAAGCTGATATCATAATGATTCTTATTAATGATGAGTTACAGGCAGATATGTATAAGAAGGATATAGAGCCTAATCTTGAAGCTGGCAATATGTTAATGTTTGCACATGGTTTCAATATTCATTTTGGATGTATTAAACCACCGGCAGATGTGGATGTAACAATGATAGCACCAAAAGGACCTGGACATACTGTTCGTTCAGAATATCAGGTAGGAAAAGGTGTACCTTGTCTTGTAGCTGTTGAGCAGGATGCTACAGGAAAGGCTTTGGATATGGCACTTGCATATGCACTTGCAATCGGCGGAGCAAGAGCAGGTGTTCTTGAGACTACATTCAGAACAGAGACAGAGACAGACCTCTTTGGTGAGCAGGCAGTTCTTTGTGGTGGTGTTTGTGCACTTATGCAGGCAGGTTTTGAGACACTTGTTGAAGCAGGATATGACCCAAGAAATGCATATTTTGAATGTATCCATGAGATGAAGTTAATTGTAGATTTAATTTATCAGTCAGGCTTTGCAGGAATGAGATATTCTATTTCTAATACAGCAGAATATGGTGATTATATTACAGGACCTAAGATTATTACAGATGATACAAAGAAGGCAATGAAAAAGATTCTTTCTGATATTCAGGATGGAACTTTTGCAAAAGAATTCTTATTAGATATGTCACCTGCAGGACGTCAGGTACACTTTAAAGCTATGAGAAAGCTGGCTGCAGAGCATTCATCTGAAAAAATAGGTGAAGAGGTTAGAAAACTTTATAGCTGGAATGGTGAAGATAAGTTAATAAACAACTAATATCTGTATTTAATTGTTATGTATATAAATTGGAACATCAGCTTAGTTGATGTTCCGGTTTTTTTGTATTAATATATATGAAAAGGTAATATAAATATGATAATAGGTAAGACAAAAAAAGTTATTGAGCAGAAAGAAAAGGAACTGTCTCAATATTTATCAAATAATTATAAAGATGAAGCATTAAGGACATTTACGGAATATGAGCAGTTAATAAATAATTTTCATACAGAAGGCAAGTTAAATGATAGAGACTATGGAAAATTTAGTACTAAGATAGAGGATTATAAAAGGATGTTTAAAAGGTATCATCATTAAAAATAACTGTTAGAAAAAGGAGAAGGAATATGAAAGAAAAATCGTATATGATAGCAGTACCACAAAATGTGGATGTATTAAAAAAACCGGCGGATATAATGAACCGTCTGTCAGAATCTTTTGATGTAAATCTTATTTCACATGATTGTGGTTTTGACGGAACTTTGCAGTTTACCGTAGATGCCAATGGGGAGGAATATACGTTAGAAGCAAGACCGATAGAGATTGAGATTCCGCAAATGTACCGTACACAGCATTTTTTTCCTGACATTGATATTGAATTTATAAGCAATGCTGAGATAGGGCTTCTTGTAAGTATGGAATTTGGAAAGGAGCCATTAGAGTCTTATCATGCACAATTAAAGATTATTACTGAAATGGTTCCTGATATAGTGGCAGTTATAGACGATAGTTCAGAAAAA
Organism: Lachnospiraceae bacterium; assembly: GCA_014799465.1. Lineage (GTDB taxonomy): Bacteria > Bacillota > Clostridia > Lachnospirales > Lachnospiraceae > UBA2821. Next base: position 85,475 of record JAAVHZ010000055.1, read on the forward strand.
ATACTTTCAGGTAAATGGGTAAAGCTTGCAGCAAAATCTGCCGTTCCACCGGCACCAAGATATATTTACACAGTTCAGGCTGTTTCTTCAGGTGATGACGGTTGTGTATGGCTGCACAGCCATGGCATGAATCGATGTGGGATGCCGGAATTAGAAATATTAGATTCTGCAAAAGAAACATATCAGGAACATTATAATGTTATTGAAACTCTGGCTAACAGATTATTGGAGATGGAAGAGCCGATTCAGACCGGAGAACCACTTTTTCTGGCAAGGATGACAGAGGAGATTCCTATGGTAGTCACTTTGATTGACTGGAAGGAAGCAGTAGAAAATTATCCGGAAGATATGTTAGGCGGCAGGAAAGACAGAGAAGAAGGTCATAATCAGAATACATGTGCCGTCTATGTTTATGCTCAATATGACGATATTGAAAAGAGAAATTATTCTCCTGTATCTGTATTTGATGAGTTTATGAAGGATAATCCTCTTTATATGATTTCCACAAAAGAAACAGAGCGTATGAAAAAGCAGGCAAGAGAACGTCTGGATTACATGATTAAGGCTTTTGAAAATAAAGACAATAAAATCATTGTCAAAATAGGTCTTGAAATGGATGAAGAATTTAGAGATGACCAGAATCAGCATGAACATATCTGGTTTGAACTGCAGGAGGTTCTTGATGGCAGTATAAAGGGTGCACTGATACAGGAGCCATATTATGTAAAGGATATGCATGAGGGAAGTGTAGGAATCTATGATTTTGATATGATTACAGATTGGCTTATATATACAAGGGAACGCAGGCTGACTACAGATGATGTATATCTTTTAGCTTAGAAAATGAAGATTTTATAAAAATTTTAGTTTATAAGTCTATCCTGCAAAATTAAAGGAGCTACTTGAAAATCAAGCAGCTCTAGTGTATAATCTACTTAGAAGTGATCGAAATTGAATATTCGATTGCCCTCAGTAAATAGCAAAAATTACAAGAATTTAAGCATCCTCACTTTTGGACGGGTAGGGATGCTTATTTCTTTTTATGATTATCTATGTAAGACAGAGCCGCAAATAAAACAAGTAATAATGTAAGAACTTCCATTATACTCATAGGGCATCACCCTCTTTCGTAAGACTAGAGGGCATCCAAAAGAACCAATGTTCTTAGAAAAATCGCATCCTACATTCTTTTCAACTATACAATCTAATTATACCACATAGGAAGTTGATACTCAATCAAAAAGAGATTAAATCCACTACATTATGTAACAATTCGGTCTTACGGCTGAACCAACAGGTATTACACCGGCTTTTTCTGCCTGTTTTTTACTTTTCTCAGTCACGCTCTAAGATATTGTTGACAATTCTTTTTTTAGCAGATATACTAAAACTGTATTAAGTAACTTATAGTTATGTCAAGTTATTAAAATAATGAAAGGAGGACAATCATGGCACAGTATTATGTATTTAGAATTAATTTAATAAAGAACAAAAAGGAGCGGATTGTCCTTTTCGGCATTTAAAGATTAACTAATTATCATATCAGTAATTCTTATTTCTATTTTTAAAGTCTTCAAAAGGATAGTTCATATCTCCAGTATTGGAGATATTTTTTATACCCATTTTTATGAAATATTATGGTAAATGAAAGGATATTATATGAGAACAATAGAAGGAGTCTGTACTTTTGCAAAAATATTTGCAGATGGTATTGATGATTATGCACTGGCACAGATAAAGATGTTATGTGATAATGAAGCATTTATGGAAAGTAAAATAAGGGTAATGCCTGATGTACATCCGGGTAAGGTAGGCACAATTGGGTTTACTTCAACAATTGGCAGAAAAATACTGCCGAATGTGGTGGGAATTGATATTGGATGTGGTGTTACAATAGCAAAATCAAGACAGAAGAAAATAGAGTTTCAGAAATTAGATACAGTTATTCGTGAAAATATTCCATCAGGATTTCAAGTTAGGAAAAAACCGCATCGTTTTAGTATGGATTTTGATTTTTCAGGTCTGAATTGTGAAAGGCACATAAATAAAAATAAAGCTTTATTAAGTCTTGGAACTTTAGGCGGCGGGAATCATTTTATTGAGGTAGGCAAAGATGATGAAGGTTACTTATATGTGGTTATCCATTCAGGAAGCCGGCATTTAGGAAAAGAAGTTACAGAGTACTATCTGAAAAGTGGTCAGGAGTATCTTAAATCAAGGAATATAGCGATTCCTTATGAGCTGACTTTTTTGGAGGGTGAACTTATGGAAGCATATATTCATGATATGCAGATTGTTCAGGAATTTGCTTCACTAAACCGTAAAACAATTCTTGATGAACTTGTAAAAGGGATGAAGTTGAAGATAGAAGAATCATATTCGTCAGTACATAATTATATTGATGCATCAGGAGAAGAAATGATTTTACGGAAAGGTGCCATATCTGCAAAAAAAGGTGAAAAGGTGGTTATTCCAATAAATATGCGTGATGGAGTGATATTGGGCACAGGACTTGGAAATCAGGACTGGAACTTTTCGGCACCTCATGGAGCAGGAAGGATTATGAAACGAGAGGATGTAAAACAGAAGTATACAGTTTCACAATTCAAAACTGCTATGAAGGGAATTTATTGTACAGTTGTTAATAAAGATACATTGGATGAATCACCTTTTGCATATAGAGAGCTGAAGGATATAGAGGATGCTGTATCGGAAACAGTAAAGATTAATAATATAATAAAACCTGTCTATAATTTTAAGGCAGGAGGAAGATAAGAGGAAGTGTTAAAATATGGCAAAATATAAGGAAATACCATGTAAATATTATATAGCTTTAGGAAATTGTGAGAAAGGCAGAGAGGCATGTCACAGGACATATTGCCAGCATTGCGGTAAATATGAACCGCGTGCAAGATTAAGGAGTATTAATAAGAAGAAACAATATAACGAAAAACAAAGAAGTCTTTTCTGAAAATGATAGAAAAATAACCCTCATTATGTTATATTGAATATAATTGGATGTTTGTATGCATTTGTCAAGATATTAAATTTGTAGGGAAGTGATATTAAAATGGAAACATTTTATTTGATAGATTTTGAAAATGTTCATAATGAGGGAATGGAAAGTATAGGTACACTTACAGAAGCAGACCATGTTCATATTTTTTATACTGAGAATGCATTAAATATCAGTTTGGATATTGTTCTTACAAAGGGTATTGATATTATTGGACATAAAGTTCCGGTGCGTAAGCAGTCTTTGGATATGCATCTCGTTTCATATCTTGGATATTTACTCGGAATCAATAAAGGGAAAGAATGTTCTTATGTAATTATCAGTAAGGACAAAGATTATGATAATATCATAAAGTTCTGGCAGGAAAATGGCTTTAAGAGTATATCCCGGAATTGTAAAATACTAAGCAGTAATGTAGTAAATGAAAAGAGAACAACGGAATCTTTAACAACAGCTGCCACACAAAATATCAATAGTAAAATAAATGTCGGTATGGCATATAAGTTTTCTGGAAACGATAGAAGTGAATTAAATATATATGTGCAACATGGTTTAGCAAATTTAGGTTATTCAAGAAATTCGATAAATCGAATATGCAAATTTGTCATTGCACATTGTAATGATGAACATATGCTAAATGGTATTCATAATGATCTTATGAGAGAATTTCAGGACTATTCTAAGATTTACGACGATGTAAAGGTAATTCTTAAGGAATTTGTATCTTCTAAAGGTAAGGTTACTAAACGTGAATCACAGGTACGTTCTTTTTTTGGTCAGCATTTTAAGAAGAAAATATATGTTGATAAGAAAGATGAAATAATTCAAATTCTTTTAGGAGCAGCAACCAGACAGAAGGTTAATAATGAATTGTTGAAGTTGTATTCTGACAGCAGTAGGGTAAAAGAAATGATAAAAACCTTACAACCATTAATTAAAGAACTACCGGGAAGATAAAAAGTATTATAGATGTGATGTTTGAGCAGCAATCCTTAATTTGGGTTGCTGCTTTTCTTTTATTAAAAGGCATCTGCCATCAATGCATCGGTTGTACAGTTTGTAACTTTATGTAGTATACTTGACGTATATAACTGTATATGATATTATATATACAGTTACATACAGGAGGCGGGAATGGTAATTGTAATAAAAAATAATAGTAGTGAACCGATTTATGACCAAATTAAAAAGCAAATATTAGATGCAATAATGTCAGGAGAAATAAAGGAGGGAGAATGTCTTCCATCTATCAGGGGTCTTGCAAAAGATTTAAAAGTCAGTGTCATTACAACAACAAAAGCATATAACGATTTAGAAATGGCAGGCTATATCATTGCAGTGCAGGGGAAAGGCTATTATGTCTCAGAAAGAAGTAATGAAATTTTATATGAAAAATTATTGGAACAGATAGAATTTCATTTTGACCAGGCTATTTTAATTTCAAAGAAAGCAGCACTAAAAGAAACAGATTTGATGGAAATATTACGGAATTTATTAAAACAGGAGGAACAGTAATCATGTTGGAGATAACAAATTTATGTAAAGAATACAAAGGATTTAAACTGGATAATGTTTCACTTCAACTGCCAAAAGGATTTATTATGGGACTCGTGGGAAAAAATGGTGCCGGAAAGTCAACTACAATAAAAAGCATTATGAATATGTTGGATTTTCAGGGTGAGATACTGGTAAATGGCTATGACAACGTGATTAAGGAAACTGCTGTAAAACAAAATGTGGGAATTGTGGTGGATCAGCCGTTTTTTCCGATTATATTTACATTGGAGCAGGTAGAAAAATATGTTGGTGCATTCTATGAGAATTGGGATAGTGATAAATATTATAAGCTTCTGAATAAATTTGGACTTATGCCAAAGAAAAAAGTCAGTGAGCTGAGCCGTGGAATGGGTGTGAAACTACAGCTTGCAGTAGCACTTTCACATAAAGCTAAGCTTTTGGTTCTTGATGAACCCACTTCAGGACTGGATCCGGTTGCAAGAGATGAATTAATGGATATTCTTATGGAATATATTGAAGATGGCGAAAATAGCGTTTTGTTTTCAACACATATCAGTGCAGATTTGGAAAAAATCGCTGATTATGTAACAATCCTAAGTAACGGAAAAGTATTTTATACAGGAGAAAAGGATGTCCTGTTAGAAAAATATGTGATTATCAAAGGTGATTATAAAAAAGCTGATGGACTGAAAGAGGATTTGATTGGTATGCGTAGATATGGTGACAGCTTTGAGGCTATGGCTTTAAGGGAAAAATACGTATTGTGTGAGGAAAATTTATTCCAAGCAGAGAATGCAAAAATAGACGATATTTTAATATATGCGGAAAGAGGTGCTTAAATATGAAAGGTGTAATCAATATTGTGAAAATGGATATGGCAGTATGTAGAAAATCAATGGCAATTATGACATTAAGTATGCTGATAGCTGCAATTTGCTGTCTGTTTTTTCTTACCCCTTTGTTATTAGTGTTTTTTGTCGTAGGCTCAACTACTGTGGTATCTGGTATATTTTCAGTTGAGGATAAATCAAATATGGAATTTTTTTATGGCTGCTTTCCTGTACGGAAGTGGGAATATATTATGGGAAGAAGTATAACCTGTTTTGTGGTTATTACAATTCCATCTATTATATGTATTGTATTTATACTAATAGGAAAACATTTTTCATTATGTAGGATTGATGAAGTGCGTCTTATTATGGAAGCAATCGGCCAATATCAGATGATTATAGCCTGTGCAATGATTATGATGGGTTTTCTGGGGGGAGCAAACTTATTGCTGGCTGCTTTTGTTTGGAAAATAGAATCAAGAGAACTTTTAGAGGTAATGCTTTTGCTTTTAGAAATGCTGTTGGGTGGCATCATAGTTTTTTTTATACAAAAGATAATATATAATGGTGATATGCAGAAATTTTTATCAGATTTTTATAAATTGGTTTCTGACCATGAATTGATTTCATGTATCTTGTTTATAACTGCGGGAATTATAGCACTTATTGCAGGTTCAATGATTTCATTAAAAATTGTGCAGAAAAAACGGATATAAAGCTAAAATAATAAATACCGGCTGAAATGCAGTTGATTTTCTGGTTGGTTTTGTCTAAAATATAAAAGAGTTAATAATAACCAGAAGGATGAAGAGCATTAAGAAGTGTATTAGTGACGATGATGTGGATGGTATTAAAAACTTTTTGCGAATACTGGCAAAGCAATTTCAAATTAGAAGAAGAAATTGAAGAAAAACTTGAAAAGAGGTTTAGTATGAAGTTGTATAGTTTAGATGTAAGTGATAATTTCACATCATACTCAACGAAAAACTACGAAGAATCTGATGAGTGTGATGAAATATATCCATTATCAGATAAATGGAAAGAGAAAAAATTAACTGTTATAGAAAGAAGAAAGGATGCAGATTTAGCATTTTGCTTTGATCCGATGGATCATTTATTATTAAGTCAAAGAGCAGTGGATTTGTTAAGAGATTTTATTGATTTTGAGGAAGTAGAGTTATTGCCGGTAAAGAAAGGAAAAGAGAGATATTATATTTTACATGTAATAAGAGCACATAAGCTGACGTGTGATATTGTTAAAAAAGATATTCATTTTCGATATGTTTTTCAGGAGAAGGAACTAATAGAATGCGGAATTGAAGAAAAGTTAGTTATTAAGGCTGAAATGAATTATGGTGTTTTATCGGGTTTGCTTTTTACAGAGAAATTTGTAGAACTTGTAAAGGAACTTAATTTGCAAGGGGGTGAATTTGAAGTGGAATGGAATTCAGAGGAGAATAGTTAAAGTAATGGAAGAAATATTAAATGCTATTATAGGTAGTGTGGATAAACAATGTGAACAGTTGTTGACAGAACCGGATGATATGGTATTTGAAGTGAAAATTAATTATTTTGATGATGGAGAATTTATTGATTTAGGCGTTTCTATAGTGGTATGTGATAAAAATACAGAAAATTTTAGAGAAGAATACCTATCATTTATAGTTCATGATGAAAAGCTAAAATTAATGATATTAGGATACCTTGAAACATTTGGTGCTCATAAGAGATATTCACAATTAAAGAAACTGGCGAGAGGAATCAAAAAGGTGCTAAAGGAAGAAGGAAAATATATTACTAAGAAGACATACTTTGAAGAGGAAGAGTACGATTGATATGTGAAGAGAGCTTTAGTGATAGAAGCCCTGATGACAGCACTGGAGAAATGTAGTCCATTTATTTAAAAATGTTTATACTGGAGAAGTCAAGAGAAAAGTTATTATTAGATGATTACAAAATAGTACAATGAAAGAACTGATTAAAAGAAAAATAATTCTTCTCTCATCAATTAAGTCATGTTACAATTTAGTCAAGAAAGGATGTGATAATGTGAGAATGGCTGAATTTGAACGTAAAAAAAATGAGAAAATTGATGGTATCATTTATGATATGTCACTAGCTCCAGAATACAGACATTGTATTATTAATGGAAATATTTATACAACTATCAGGCAAGGGTTAAAAGGAAGTATATGCATTGTATCTATAGAGAATTTGGATTTTAAATACCATCCGCATGAAAATGATGATTATGTGTGTCCTGACATTATGATTATATGTGATAGAAAACACTTAAAAGGCGGAGCATACAACGGAACGCCCAAGTTTATTGTTGAAACTTTAAGTCATTCTACAGCAAAAAGAGATAAAACAGAAAAAAAGGACATATATGAAAAAGCGGGTGTGGAGGAATATTGGATTGTTTCTCCGCAAGGTTCAGTAGAGATATATTATTTAGAAAATGGTAGGTACATCTTAGAGCAAAATTATATGCTTCAAGATGACAAAGATGATGAAGATTATAACGCAGAAACAGAGATATGTCTAAAAGCATTCCCTCATATAAAGATGACATTAGGCGAGATATTTGAAGGTGTTAAAGAATAAAATTTTTTAAGTCTATTATTTTTAGATATCAAAAGCGATACTATTATTTAGAAGTATCGTTTTTTATTCCCGCAAGCAACGAGCCAAGTGGCTGCTTGCAGACATTTGGCGACTGCCGCGAGGGTCAAATACCCCGCAGCTTGCTGCGTTACAAATTTGATGCCCCGTCAGCTTGCTGCGG
>JAAVHZ010000056.1 GCA_014799465.1 Lachnospiraceae bacterium
AGGAAACTATCCGTTAGTTGGTTTATCAGCTAAAAAGGATTAAATGAAATATGGCAATATCTATACCAAACATATAATCCCTTTTTATAAAAATGTCCTTGACAAAGGGTACAGTTTAAACTATATAATCGGGTTGTTTGAAATGCTTGTGATAATAAAAGTGAAAGGACTGATGAAAATGAGATTGATAAACGCTTGGTACAATATGCAGAATAATAGTATTGAAGTAAACACTTATGAGGGATACATATTACGAATTGACTGTAATAAAGTAGAACAGGGAATAATTACCACTCCATGGGGGCAACATTGTATAGATGCATTAGCGTTAGATGATCCATTAGAATATACCAGACTTATATTAGATGGAGAAATGCAAACATGGGTAAATGAACAAGATACTTTTGAAATATAAATGGACATATCCAGAAGTGATAAGCAGATAAGATTTTGATATTTGAGTAAATGTAGCGGAATATACTAAAAAATATGGGGGATAAAACATCTCCCATATTTTTTGTTTGCGCGCCATGGGCGCGCTCTAATGGGTGTAAGTCCCGAACATGCCCGGATAGTGGGAAGTGTATAGCTGAACAGCAAGGGTGTTCATCGTGAGGTGAAATCTGAAGGAAGCTGTAAGCAAACCTCTGGTCCGACGGACAGAAATCACATATATGGCTAGGCTATGAGAGATAAGTTGGCAAAAAGCAACGAAGTCTAATAACTATCACATTTGTAGTAGCAGAGTAAATGTGGCGGATATATGGAGGGAAAGAGCGTGCACCTTAAGCGTGGAGGTCTCACAGAGGTTTCATTAGCCTAGTAACAACGAACTGTGAGAAGTCAGCAGAGCCCATAGTAGTGAAGAAGTTTCTGTAATGGAAATGGAGCAAAGGGGCGAACAATCAATCAGTTTGAGTAGGTCTCGTGTTGCAGAGATGACAACATCTGCCGTAACCAATCGGGAAAAAGGTGGTCAAATCAAGCGGGGCGGAAAGGAAAGAACGCATGGACATAAGTAATCTAATGGAGCAGATTTTGTCAAATGAAAATCTAAATCGGGCATATCTGCAAGTCGTACGAAACAAGGGTGCAGAGGGAGTGGACGGAATGAAGTACACGGAACTTAAAGAGCATCTTGAAAAGAACGGCGAAATCATCAGGGAAAAGCTGAGGACAAGGAAATATAAGCCCCAGCCAGTACGCAGAGTGGAGATACCAAAGCCAGACGGGGGTGTCAGAAACCTGGGAGTACCAACCGTAACAGACCGATTTGTGCAACAGGCCATAGCACAGGTGTTAACCCCAATTTATGAGGAGCAGTTTCATGACCATAGTTATGGATTCAGACCGGACAGATGTGCACAGCAGGCAGTCATCACAGCATTAGATATGATGAATGACGGCTGTGACTGGATTGTTGACATCGACCTCGAAAAGTTCTTCGATACAGTAAATCATGACAAACTGATGACCTTGGTAGGAAGAACAATCAAAGATGGAGATGTAATCTCAATCATCAGAAAATTCCTGGTTAGTGGAATCATGGTAGATGATGAGTATAAGGAATCCGTGATAGGAACACCGCAAGGTGGAAACTTATCGCCGCTTCTTGCAAATATCATGCTGAATGAACTTGATAAAGAAATGGAACAGAGAGGGCTGAACTTTGTCAGATATGCAGATGACTGTATCATCATGACTGGAAGTGAAATGTCTGCAAAGAGAGTGATGAGAAATTTATCACGATTTATTGAAGAGAAACTGGGACTCAAAGTGAATATGATAAAGAGCAAAGTAGACAGACCGCAGGGATTGAAATATCTGGGATTTGGATTTTACTTTGATACAGGAGCGCATCAATATAAGGCAAAACCACATGCAAAAACCGTAGCAAAGTTCAAGGCAAGAATGAAACAGCTGACTTGTAGGAGCTGGGGAGTAAGTAACGCATACAAAGTGCAGAAACTCAACGAACTTATCAGAGGATGGATTAACTACTTCAAGATAGGAAGTATGAAAACACTCTGTAAGGAAATGGATTCGAGAATCCGTTTTCGGTTACGTATGTGTATTTGGAAACACTGGAAAACGCCACAGAATAGAGCGAAGAATTTGATGAAGCTTGAAGTGCCAAGATGGGCGGCATATAAAATAGCCTACTGTGGAGATAAATATGCCCGGCTTGCCCATAATGGATGGGTACAAAAAGCAATAAATAACAGGAGACTAACCTCATTTGGATTAGTCTCCATGTTAGATTACTACACCGAAAGGTGTGTCACTTGTTAAGTTGATTGAACCGCCGTATACGGAACCGTACGTACGGTGGTGTGAGAGGTCGGGATTTCTTAGTTATAAGAAGTTCCTCCTACTCGATTGAATAAACATTATCCTTACGATTCTCAAGGGAAAATATGTAGAATAAAGCCCCTCAATATGTTAAAATAAAAACATAAAATAGAATGATATGTTTCCTTTTGGGATACACAGAATGTGATAACTATATAATTCATAGGAAGGAGCAGGAAGTGATGCCAGATAAAATAATGGTAGTTGATGATGAACATGAAATTGCTGACCTGATAGAAGTATATTTAAAGAATGAGAATTATGAAGTGTACAAGTTTTATTCTCCAAAAGAAGCTCTTGCGTGTATAGGGGAAGTGAAACTTGATCTTGCCATATTGGATATAATGATGCCGGAAATGGATGGTTTTACGCTCTGCCAGAAAATTCGGGAAAATCACACCTTTCCAGTCATTATGCTGACGGCAAAGGATGAGGAAGCCGATAAGATTACAGGATTAACTTTCGGAGCTGATGATTATATCACGAAACCATTTCGACCATTGGAACTGGTGGCGAGAGTAAAAGCACAACTTAGGCGATATAAACGATACAATCCCTCTCTTCCCGAAGAAAAAGAGGCAGATATTATTTCGCATTCCGGTCTTATGCTGAATATTAAAACTCATGAGTGTCACTTAAACGGAGAACCTGTCACGCTTACTCCTACAGAATTTACTATTTTGCAGATACTTCTTGAAAATAAAGGTAATGTCATTAGTGCAGAAGACTTATTTCACAGAATTTGGGAAGATGAATATTACAGTAAAAGAAATAACACTATTACTGTTCATATTCGACATTTGCGGGAAAAGTTAAACGATTCGGTTGATAATCCAAAATACATTAAAACTATATGGGGGGTTGGATATAAAATTGAAAAATAAGAATGAAAATACATCTGATTACACACGAATGCAGTTGAAAGCTTTTTGGGAGTTTTTCGCTGTAGCCGTCTGTGCGGTACTGGCGTTTATGTATATTGTGATTTTGCGTTCTAATGGTTTGGGTGAAAACTATCCGCTTTTTATTGGTGTCATATTACTATTTTGTATACTGATGCTTTTTGTGATTTTTGTCTTTGCCAGAAGATACACGACCCCTTTTCAGGATATAGACAGGCAGTTGGATGTTCTTTTGTCTGATGATGCTTCCGAAATTCACTTGTCAAAGGGACTGGCTGCTACAGAACAAAAACTCAATACTTTGAAACAGGCAATGGAAAAGCGATTGTTTGATGCACAACTTGCAGAACAGCGAAAAAATGATCTTGTTATGTATCTGGCTCATGATATTCGCACTCCGCTTACTTCGGTAATCGGGTATCTAAATCTGCTGGATGAAGCGAAAGATATGCCAGAAGAACAGCGTGAAAAATATACACAAATCACACTGGATAAAGCATACCGATTAGAAAAAATGATTAACGAATTTTTTGAAATTACGAGATATAACTTACAGAAAATTGAGCTTAACAAGGGAAATGTTGACCTGTGCTATATGCTCGTGCAACTGACAGATGAACTTTTGCCCGTTCTGTCGCAGAACGGAAACACATCGGTTATACAGATGGAGAATGAAGATATTTCTGTTTATGGTGACCATGAAAAGCTGGCAAGGGTGTTTAATAACATTCTGAAGAACGCTGCTGCATACAGTTATCCAAATACAGAAATTGTGGTTTCAGCCGAAGAACGTGATGGAAACGTAGAAATCATATTCTGTAATCAGGGAAAAACCATTCCACCGGAAAAACTGGAAACAATTTTTGAGAGATTCTATCGGATGGATGATGCCAGAAGCAGCGACTCCGGCGGCGCAGGTCTTGGTCTTGCAATTGCAAAAGAAATTATTGCCCTGCATGGGGGGACGATTCGTGCAGAAAGCAAAAATGACACAGTAACATTTATCGTAACAATACCAATAGGAAAAAGTTCATCTTAGGATTTTCTTAAGATTTTGTCAATAGGAAATTAAAATAATGGCTCTTTGTTTTTGTTATATTATGAATACAAAAACAAAGAGCCATTATTTTTAAGGAGGTATTTTATTATGGATATGATTACGATTTTTCAAGCGATACTGCGCTGGGGAATTCCAGCGATGGCAGGTGGGGTTGTGGTTTTTCTGCTTTTAGCATCTGCTTACCTGGTTTACAAAAAAGTATTTCATGGGAAAAAGACAATTAGCAAAAAGCAGGCAATTTGTGCGGTTCTTTTATGTTGCTGGCTGATTCTGGTGATTGGACTTACTTCGTTAAGTCGTGGAGCAAATTTTACTGGTGAAATAAATGTTGATTTCTTTAGTGGTTATATCAATGCATGGAATAAGTGGTCGATCAGCGAATTGCAGCTCATTATCTTTAATATGCTTATGTTCGCTCCATTGGGTTTTTTACTGCCTATGTTGTGGAAAAAAGCAGAAAAAATCTGGATTACATTTGCATTTTCTTTGGGGTTGACTGTTTTAATCGAGGTCATACAGCTTCTTACAGGGACTGGTATTTTTGAATTGGATGATTTATTCCATAATACTGTTGGGAGTCTTTTTGGATATTTCTGCATTATGGCAATTCTCTTGCCGATTCGGGAAAAAACAATCCGATTTGCTCCGATTGCTGGAGTGTTGCTGATTCCTTGTGTGGTCAGTCTCATTCTTGGAGCAGTGTTTTTTGCATACGAACATCAGCCTTATGGAAATATGAGCATTTTGCCAGCAGTCAAACAGGATATGTCTGTAGTTCAGATTGCAACAGAACTGAAACAATCCGATAAAGATACAGCAGTTTCTATTTACAAAAATAGGTACACCGAAGATAAAACCTATATTCAAAACATCCAATCATGTTTTGCTGAATTGGAAAACTTAACTTTCTCTAATACTACACGCAGGGAAGATGAAAACTATGTTTATACCGGAACGGATGCAAATGGAAATGAGTTTCAGATGAATTTTTTCTTCCGCAGTGGGCAATGGAGTTATACCACATTTGCAGAAAATGCTGCTAGGCTGACAGAGGAAGTTGCACAGCAATACAAAAACCGTTATGAAACTTGGATGAAAGAGAATGAATTGCTTCCAGACAATGCTGTATTTTCTGTTCAGAACAACGATACTTTACGGTGGGATGTTGCTCCCAAAGATAATTATTCCACAGGGGATGAAGCATTTGAGAACGGATCGGTTATGATGAAGTTTGATGAAAATGGCACACTGATTGATCTTGCCTATCAAATAAGCTGGAATGAGTATATAACAACTGAGGATATCATTTCTCCGAATGAAGCTTATGCTCAGGTAGAGAACGGTAATTTTGAACAATATGTACCATTTCAGCAGGGCGATATGCTGTGTATAGAAGAATGTGAGCTTGACTATATTTATGACACAAAAGGATTTTATCAGCCGGTATATCAGTTCAGGGGATATATTAACAGCACAGAAAATCCATGGGCATGTCAAATTCCTGCACTTAAGAATTGAGGTGTTAAAAATGCTTAGAATCATGATAACATGATTTTAAGCATTTTTTGTTATTACAATAAGCTGGCTTGCGTAGCGCAACAGCGTTTGTTTCTAAAATATCAAAACAATAGTACAAAATCTGAAAGACAAATCAGTATTATATGCTTCCGGATAGAACTGCAAAACCTACCACTCCAAGTGCAGTGATAACTATATAAGATACTATATTCTTTATATTTATCACATCTTTTCTGTTGATTACCAGATACAAAATAACTCCTATGATTATTTTCATGATTACCGCAGGAATCATATGGGAGTAGTCTTTGAGATGAATTACATTATCCAATCCTTCGGCTGTGAATACAGCTGGAAGCAGATTCATCCCCAAATATTTTAACTTACTATTCTCCTGATTCGCCAAAAAAGCTCCAAATCCGAACACTGCTCCTGCAATGAAAGCAACGACAGTCCACAACAAAGTTCCTCCTGCAAGAGTAAAAGTATGATGGTTCAAGATAGCTTCGAAAATATAGTAACCATAGACACAGCCCAATAAACACACGATTGTGGTAGCAATAGCTTGTAGTCTGTTTCCCTTGTCAAAATAACTAAATAAAAATGCAGGAATTAGCCAAACTGCACCTGAATTTGCAAGAAAATTCAGATTCATCGGAAGATACTTTTGCCCAATCAATGTCAGTACCCCTATAACTAACCCAAGTATTATTGCCAAAATATATTTTTTAGTAGATTTCATAATCCGTCCTCCCAAGTTCTATTTTTAGACATATTAGAATTAGTTCACAGCATCTTTTCAAGAAATAAATGCTCACTATGTTCTATTGTGTTCCCCCCTTTCTATAGAGGCAGTTGCAATAATTAGAAACCCCCATTCTGCCTCTTTTCTGGTTGGACTTATGCCCTTTTGAAAAGCAGTATACCATACCATTCAAGATAATGCCACATCTTATTCAAAATGTGGGACAGATGGGAGAAAGCGTAGTTTTCTCCCATATTACGTTCTCTCATCTACTACCTTTAGAATTATGCAGGCATGAGTTTTCCCTCTCATCAAACTGCTGTTTCACATATTTCATGCCATACTTATCTGCCCATGCCTTTAACCGCTTGGTATAATCAGCATAATCCGCTTTTGCATGATGATACACTCTCATAAAATCATCAACACTGGAATAACCATGCACTTTGACGATATCGCCCAGTCGTTGTTTCATATTTGCTATCTGCTGTTCCTTATCGACTATCTGTCCCGCCAGTTCCTTCCTGCGTTTCCCTTGAAATACACCATTACAAACCGACAACTCCTGCTGTAACTGTTCTATTTCTTTTTCACAGGTAAGGACAGCATTTTCCTGTTTTACCAACTGCCTGTAAATCTCTTGAAGTTTATCGTATTCCTCCATACCCATATCAAACTCTGGTCTTGGCGGGATAACTTCCTCTTGTGCCGTAGGTTTAGTAACTGTCCTCTGTTTTGCTTTCACTTCTGGCACTTCAGCAGGAACAGAAAAAAGTATTTCCTCTGGATCTGGTGTCTGTAATACCGTTACAAAGTCTTTTTCTGATTGCGCAAGTACGTTTTTTGTTTCTTTTGTAGAAGATTCAGCTACTGGAACACTTTTTACCTTCTCGGCAGATTCGGCATTATCTTTTTTATCCAGTAATGCAGCAATCCGCTTAAACTGCTCCCTTATCTTTTCGATCAGGGCAGCTAAGACATCTATAGCGTGGGTAACAATCGAATAGAAAAAACATGGTCGGTTTCCCCACTTATGAATAGATTCCTGCACCTTCTCTGTAATTTCTTCTCTTTTTACCTGTAAAATCTCCTCTCTGTGGATACCCTCTACCAATGCCCTGTCAACAGTACGGTTCCATTCCGTTCTTGCCCAGTTATCCGTTTTTATCTGTTCTTCCTTCGGATTATTTTTTCCTATCTTCTTTGTAGCAAGATAGGGGCTGTGTTTATCAAACACCGCCAGTTTCTTCTTCTCGTCAAAAACAAAGGTATTGATAAAAGCAGTATAATCCCGCTTGACTTCATCAAGAAAGCTCTCCTGTTTGAAAAGCTTATCCTTTATGGTAAAGAGCATTTTCTCATAAATCTCGCCCTTTTTGATTACTCTGCATTTCTTGCGGATGTTCCCGTTTTCGTCAAGGATTTCCCTCTTGGTTCTCACACGTTTTCCGCTTTCGTCATAAAACATACTTCTGGTGGCAGTCTTAATAATCGGCTCATCAAGAAGTTTCCTCTCTGAAAATACCAGATGGATATGATAGTTGGTTTTGGATTTATTATGGTGCAGGGCAGAAATGCACTCCACACCGTATCTGTATTTGAAATGCTTGGTAAATTGTTCCAATACATACTCTGGCTCATATTGCACTAAATCCTCTGGCAGAGCAATAATCAGTTCCCTTGCCTCAATACATTTCCCCTCTGTACCGCTTTTCTGAAACTCATGCTGGTTATAAATGGCAAGCTCTTTCCAAAAAGAACGCTCTGCCGTTTCATATACCGCATATAAATTCTCCTGCTTTGCGTGGCTGGAGATATAGGTAATGCGTCCCCGCACATTGCTTAACTTTGACATCTGGATAAAAGAATTTCTCTGCACACAGCACACCTCCCCCTGTGAGTGGACACTTAGGTGTCCGTTTACGAACCCTGTGCCATTGCTGGCACTACTGCAAATGCGTCAGCATTTGTAATTCACGCTTGCGTGAATTTGCCCCCTGCAAGGGCGAAATACACAGAGTACAAACCGGAGGTTTGTGCGATGGGTGTATTTCGCTCTCAAACGCCGAGGGCTTAACAGGTAACTTCTTTTGGGGCAAAAATGGACAGGTCTGCGATATTCTTCTACAGCAAAAACTGCCATCAACAAGGAAATCCATCTTGTGAAGTATCTGCTTATGCCAATAGCAGGCAGGATATAGCATTGTGATAGAACTTTCTGTAAAAGTGATATATCCAGATATAGGACAGTGATAGGATTGTTCTATATCTTTTTTCGCCTGTATCAGACAGGGTATAGAACTGTGATAGAGCTTTCTGCAAAAGTGATATATCCAGATATAGAACTGCGATAGAACTGTTCTATATCTTTTTTCTGCCTGTATTAGACGGGGTATAGAACTGTGATATAACTGTTCCATATCTTTCTGCAGTCTGTTGTTGGTATTTCCCAGAGTGATATAGCTTTGATATGCCTTTCGCCAAAACAGATATAGAGTTGATATAGCATTTCCCTTTTCTGATATAGAAACGATATAGCAAATCTTCAAAGACAAAATTTGTCCTGTCATCAGCGATACAGCTTTGATATCACTTCTCGGAAAAATGATATAGTTTTGGTGTAGACTTTGCCCAGAATGATGTAGGAATGGTGTAGGATTTCCAAAAAGTGGTGTAGAAAAAATCTACATCATTTCTACACCAAAACTACACCATTCCTGCCTTACCCGAAGAAAAGTTCTGGTTGATAACCAGAGAAGTCTGTGATACACTTAGTTTGCGTGTAGGTATATCAAGACTTCGGTCTGATTACCATAAGGGGCAGCCGTTACGGCTGTCCTTTTCAGTTTTTGACCGCTTTGACATCATGCTCATTTCGTAGGTTTCTGCCCTCATTGACAGCCATGAAACGCTCCAAGATATCCCTGCGGATAATAACTTTTCTTCCGACACGAAGAACAGGCAGCTTGTTCCACTCCACCAGTTTCCGCATGGTGTTTCTGCCGATTCCTGTGTACTCGGAAGATTCCTCGATCGTCATTCCAATCTTCGTTTCTGTCATACACACCCCTCCTTTACTGCTTGTTGCATTATGCAACTGTATTGCACCGCCTATTATAGACGGTCATTTTTCTTTTGTCAAGTATTTTGCAACTTATATAATTTTATAAAGTTGCCTATTGCCTTATCTGGAATTATGTGTTATCATGGTATCAGAGGAAAGGAGGTCGCTTACTATGGCAGACAAGGAATTGCGTAAAGTCATTGGAAGCAGGGCAAAAGAACGCAGGCTGGAGCTTGGCTTGTCGGGGCAGGACATTGCAGACTGCCTCGGTGTCAACAAGTCCACCATTCTCCGCTATGAGCGTGGGACGATTGACAATGAGAAGAAAATCATCATAGAAGGTCTTGCGGACGCCCTCCATGTATCAGTCGCATGGCTGAAAGGCGAAACCGAGGAAAAGGAAACCGCCATTACGGATAACAGGGATTATCTTATAGGGAGTATATTTGAGCAGATTTCGGGAAATCTGAACTTTGATCTGGAAAATAAGGATTCCGATTTTTCAAAAGATGTACTGATACTGCTCTTGAAGTGTTATAAGGAATTTTCCGTATCCTTTGAAAGAGCCTGCAACCAGTATGGGTACAATGCCGATAATGAGGAAATCGCCAAAACGATAGGCTGTGAGGATGGGAATGAATTTAACCACATGATGTTCCAAAGAGAGATACAGCACTCGGTCAACACCATTCATGCAGTGAGTGAAATCATCAATGGCTACAGCGACAATAACAAAGTGGCACGCAACCGCATATCTGCCATGTTAAGGGAATATCCTGACTGATAATCAGTGCAGCCGGAGTTTTGATATGCCTACACGCAGACAAGCATTTCAACAGTTCCGATTGCGATTTATGGAAGGAGATTTTATTATGGCAAAAGGTTCTGTTAGAAAAAAAGGAAAGAAATGGTACTACCGTTTTTATGTGGAGAATGAAAGCGGAAATCTGGTGCAGAAGGAGTATGCAGGTACAGAAAGTAAGTCAGAAACGGAAAAACTGCTCCGCAAGGCAATGGAGGACTATGAGGAAAAGAAGTTTGTTGCCAAGACGGAGAACATCACGTTAGGCGGTATGCTTGACCGATGGGTGGAGGAAGAACTGAAACCCGGCACACTCAGCAATGGCACAGTCATGTCCTATATTGGTGTGGTCGGAAGGATTAAACAGCACCCTGTAGGACAGCGGAAACTGAAAAGCATTACGGCTGACCATTTACAGGATTATGTGGATTTACTCTGTTTCGGTGGGACAAATCCCGACGGGACAACAGCAAAACCGTTAAGCAAGGGATATCTGCGGTTGTTTTCGGCAGTATTGCAGAACTCATTCCGCTTTGCAGTATTTCCAAAACGCTATATCACATTTAATCCGATGCAGTATGTGGTCATGCGTGGGAAAAAGGAAGATGTGGAACTCTTTGCAGAAGATTCCGCAGAAGAAAATCCGACACCGACTATAACCCATGAGCAGTATCTGGACTTACTGGAATATCTTCGCAAGAAGAAAAATCCTGCCATCCTGCCAATACAGATAGCCTATTATATGGGACTTCGTATCGGGGAAGTATGTGGGCTGACATGGCAGGACATCAACCTTGAGGAACAATATTTAACCGTCCGTCGGAGTCTGCGTTACAACAGCACCAGACACAAGTATGAAATCGGCGCAACCAAGAGGAAAAAAGTGCGGATTGTGGACTTCTGTGATACTCTTGCGGAGATACTGAAAAAAGCCAAAAGGGAACAGCACCGCCAGCGTTTCCAGTATGGGGAACTTTACCAGCGTAACTATTACAAACAGGTAACAGATAAGGGAAGAATGTATTATGAGGTTTACACCTTGCAGAATACGGAAAATGTTCCAGAAGATTATGAAGAAATCTCATTTGTTTGTTTAAGACCGGATGGTGCAGTGGAATATCCCACAACGGTTTCGATCGTATGCAGGACTGCAAGGAAAAAGGTAAAAGGACTGGAAGATTTTCATTTCCATATACTCCGCCATACTTATACCAGCAATCTGCTGTCAAACGGAGCTGCCCCAAAAGATGTACAGGAACTTCTTGGACACGCAGATGTGAGTACCACAATGAATGTATATGCCCATGCAACTAGAGAGGCGAAACGGACTTCTGCAAGGCTCTTGGATAAGGTTGTGGGTGGTAATTAAAAAATTTTCCCTTGTTTCAACCTCATAAGGGAAGAAATAAGGGAAAACGGTTGATTTTCTGATATAAAAGGTTTGGGAAACCTTGTAAAATGGGGAAAGTTAAGAGTATAATTAGTTAAATTCAAATTTTATATAAATATAAATGGAAATATTGATTTGAGATTTGATTTTAAAGATTTGTATGTTAAATTCCCCTTCTGTTTCTCCCTATACCCCTTTTATCATAACGTTTTTCAATCTATATTCATTTTCACACATATATATAATTGTGTCAAGCTACAATTACAGTTTGATAAAATAATAGTCAAACCAGAACTTTTATTATATCTTCTAATACATTTATTCGATAAAAAATTTCACTTCGTAAACTTTTTATAATATTCGTCATCTTTATACAATTGTTCAATTTGATAAAACAAATCAACATGCTCCGCATCTGACCAGACATCAAATCCTATGTATGGTGATGTACGATATTTGATACAAATATTATATTCTTCAATGCAAAACTCCCTGAAATTTTCTGCTTTTGTCAAACTGATATGCAAATTTTTATTTAACGGATATTCTTTTTCTCCCGTCGTTGTATTCACCTTTTATTCCTGTTTTTTCGTAACAGGTATCCACACCTCATATTCAGCATTTTGTGGATCCGGATTTATATAAACTTCTATATCAGGGGCATTTGCATACTCATAACCGGATGTAGGCAGCCATTCCATTATAATTCTCTGCTCTAATTCCTGAACAGACTGATTCGTTCCTTTTCCCGGAAAGACTGCCCATGTAGCTGAAGGCACGATGTACTCCTCAAAATTCTCTCCTTCCTTAGATGTTGAAACGGCAATAAAATATTTCCACTGCTCTTCATTATTGCAAACACTTACCCCTAAAAGACCCATTGGCGGCGTATCCATCATTCCTGCCAATTTTTCTATGGTTCCGTCAGCAGCAGCGTTCTGCCACATCTGCGGCACTACCATAAAGTTATTCTCAATTTCTTCCTGTAATGGTGCAGATACACCTACAATGCGAAATGCTTCCTTTGTTTCAATTCGATAATTCATCTCTTCAGCTCCTTTAACCGTAATCTTAAATGTAACAGGTGGAAACGATTTTACTGATACACCCTCACTTTTCACTGCCGATGGTGCTATTCCATGGACTGTCCGAAACGCCCTGTTAAATGCAGTTGGAGAATTGTATCCGTATTTTACCGCCACATCAATTATTTTGGCATCACCACCTTGTAAATCAACCGCAGCCAGTGACATTTTTCTCCTGCGGATATACTCTGATAAAGTAATGCCTGCCATATAGGTGAACATTCTTTGAAAATGATATGAAGAACAACATGCTATCTTTCCAAGAACCTCATAATCAATCTTATCTGTTAAATTCTCTTCAATATAATTAATTGCTTCATTAAATCTGTCTATCCATTCCATTATCACATTCACTCCTTATAAATAAGATTTTATCAATTATTTTAATTTTTTCCTCTCTTTATATGCACAAAAAAAGAGAGATTTATATATCCAAACTTTCTAATTTTTATAAAAGCGGAATAACATCTTCTTTATAAATGTTATCCCGCTTCTTATAAAAACTTTATTTATTCAATTCATACAATGTATTCCTAACATGAGATTCAGCCAAATACCTGCAGCTCATTATCCTGCAATTCTGGTCGCACATGTCGGAGTCATAAAATACGCATTTCCTATACAGATACCTGTTCTTTCTGTACTTGCATGTATTATTCTTCCTCCGCCAATATATATAGCTACATGACCTATTGAGCCGCCATAGCTGTAGAACAGTAAGTCTCCCGGCTGTATTTCTGATAAATCAACCCTTGTTCCGTTTCCTGACTGTGCTCCTGAAGTCCTGCTTAATGAATAACCGAAGTGTTCATATACCCTCATTGTAAATCCTGAACAGTCACATCCGTTAGTAAGGCTCGTTCCGCCCCATACATATGGATTTCCAAGAAACTGCTTAGCATACTCTACCACACTGATTCCTATTGATTCGGCTTTAGATGCATTTTCAGCATTAAGCTGCTCTAATGTCACGCCTTTTGGCAATGCATTATGTACATTTACATAATCTGCACATACATATCCTGTAGTTCCTGCAATATTTACCTGAACCCATCCGTCAAGTACTGCTGCCACTTCCAAATCTTCATTTTGTGCCACCCTGTTAAGTATGGTACACTCTGTGTTTGGCTCCTCACGAACCATAAGCCTGTCCGCATTTACAGTTGCTACTGTTGATAATGCCTGCGCTGCCCTTTCATTAGCCTGAGCACCTGTCAGTAAATATTCGGCACTTACATATCCTGTTACCTCACCTGATGTAATCTGATACCATCCATCTAAAGTCTGTAATATTTCACAACCTGCATTCATAGGCAGTTTGCCAAGAACAGAAGCATCAAGGCTCGGCTCTTCTCTTACATTCAGCCAATTATCCACATTTGCCACACCAAGATTTGTATATCCGTCAACCACTGACTCGGCAGGCTGTTCCGGTTGAGGCTGTGGCTCTACGGTATCTTCTGATACAAGTTTTAACATTTTATCAATTCCTAAAACGGATGCATTGTCTTTTTCAGAAATTCCCTTAATATAATAATCACCAAATGCAACTGCTATACCGGCAGTAACTGCTGATGAATTGTTTACAGATATTACATTTTGTTTATTTCCATTAATATTTTCCAAAGCAAGAAGTACACCTGCCGTTGCTGCCCTGTTTGTATTTTCAGCTGCCATAACATTTACTGGTGTAAGTGCAACTGCTGCCGCCATACAGGTTGCCGCTGCCTTTAGTGTATATCTATTCATTTTAGTCCTCCATACTGTGCATAAGCATTTATTACAAATATGTTACATTTATTACGAACATATTATATCACAGTATTTAAATGTGTCAAGACTTTCTGTAAATCTAATATCATCTTTAATCTGATTCTTAAGTTCATCCAGACCGTTAAACTTCTTTTCATCACGTATATATTTAAACAATTTAATTTCTGCTTTTCTTCCGTACAAATCTTCATTACAATCCAATAAATGTGTCTCTGCCTTAATAGAATCTTCACTGCTGACAGTAGGATTAAAACCTATATTTGTAATACCTTTGTATATTTTGTTATCAATTTCTGCAATAGAAGCATACACTCCAAACCGTGGTAATATTTTTTCATCACTTACTTTAAGATTAATCGTGGGAAATCCCAGTGTCCTTCCGATTTTCCTGCCACATATAATTATTCCTGTTATAGAAAACATTCGGCCAAGCATTCTGTTTGCCTTTTCGATTTCTCCGTCCTGTATATATTTTCTTATAATGGTTGAACTTATTTCTTTATTGTCAAATAAAATTTTTTCTTTTACCAGCAGTTCATATTTATCGGACATTTCTGATAACATTTCCGTATTTCCTTTTCTGTCTCTTCCAAAATTAAAATCCCTGCCTACAACTATTTTTTTTGCCCCTAACTTTTCCAGAATAACCTTACTTACAAATTCGTCTGCATCCATCCTCATAGTATCTTTATCAAAAGGATACTCTATCACCACTTCAATTCCCTCATTTCTGCATATATCATACTTTTCCCCGCAGTCAAGGATATATTTCATCTTTCTTCCATCTACTACTTCATATGGTGATGTATCAAATGTAAAAAGTACAGGGGTAAGCCCGTCTTCTTTTGACTTTATGACTTCCCTAAGCAAACTCATATGACCTTTATGCATTCCGTCAAATTTGCCAAGAGTAACTGCCGTATTATTTAATTTAAATTCTTTAGTTCCGCTTATTACCTCCATAACAACCTCCAGCCAAAAACATTTTCACCGGAATAAACATTGTTTCTGACATATCATACTTGTATATTCCAACAAAATTCCCATCCTCATCATATATCCTGAAGTGTTCTCCATCCTTTGGCGATACTTTGTTAAGTATATTATCTTCAGCAAATTTATTTCCATTGTAGATAAGTATATTGTATTTTTTCTTAACTTTACAAGAAGCATAATTCATAAACAATTTGTCTATGGGAATCAAAATATTGTCAATCGTATTTTCATCCATATACTTTTGCACATCACTTAATTTAACACTGTCATGTACATTAAATATACCTGACTCTAATCTTAACAAATTTTCCATACAGCCGCCTGTTCCCAGCTTTTGACCTATATCATGGCATAGTGTTCTGATATATGTCCCTTTAGAACAGGTCACTGCCATTGTTATACGGGGCAGTTCAATTTTTTCTATATTAATATCTAATATAGTAACAGGTCTTGCCTTCCGTTCTACTTCCACTCCCTGCCTTGCCAGCTCATAAAGCTTTTTTCCGTTTACTTTAAGTGCAGAATACATTGGAGGTATCTGCATATACTCACCAACAAATTCCATTATCACATTTCTTACTGCTTCTTCATCCAGATTTTCCGGCAGTTCGTTTTCTTCTAAAATTTTCCCCGATATATCCTGTGTATCGGTTGATTTTCCAAGCAGTAAAACGGTGCGGTATATCTTATTCTTTTCTGTAAGCATATCACATACTTTTGTTGCCCTGCCTACACATACAGGCA
The DNA here is from genome assembly GCA_014799465.1 of Lachnospiraceae bacterium. Classification (GTDB taxonomy): domain Bacteria; phylum Bacillota; class Clostridia; order Lachnospirales; family Lachnospiraceae; genus UBA2821. The sequence continues at coordinate 16,432 of JAAVHZ010000056.1, forward strand.
GTACTCCTTCTGCATCCGGGTCAAGAGTACCTGTATGCCCTATTTTCTTAGTCTTCAATATCCCTCTTAATTTTGCCACTACATCATGGGAGGTATATCCTTTTTCTTTATAAATATTAATAATTCCGTCCATACATGGAATTCCTTTCACTATCCAAGCTGGATTTCCAACTGTTCCGTAACATTGTTAATAACATCATAAGCCGTACCTTTCATATTAAAACCGGCTGCCCTTATATGTCCGCCTCCGCCGAAATATGTAGCTATTCTGCTTACATCTACAATTTCATTAGAACGCATGCTTACCTTATATTCCAGTTCATCTGTTTCATACAAAAATATGGCACACTCCACTCCTTTTGTAACCCTGAGCTGTTCAACAATCCCGTCTAAATCTTTATAACTGATGTCATAAAATTCCATTTCCTTACGTGTAACCACTGAAAATATGCATTTTCCATCAAAAATCAAAATACTTTCTAATAGTGCCCTTCCAAGAATCTGGTTCTGAACATAGGTTTTTGTATAAAATGTATTATCTATAATACTTGTAAAAGGTATTCCCTTCTCCATAAGTTTTCCTGCAATACTCATGGTCTTTGCTGAAGTATTTGAATATTTAAAAGCTCCTGAATCATGCACTATACCCATGTAAAGTGCTTCTGCAGTATGATAACCGATTTTTTCTTCATCCATCAGTCCATACAACACTTCACATGTAGAACTCGCTTCGGGAAATACTATATTTTCCATAGCAAACTTTTCATTGCTGATATGATGGTCTATACATAATGTTTTTGCTGCATTTTCAAAAATAGGCAAAAACTCTCCCATCCTGTCTGCCGAACTTGAGTCAAGCATTATAAACAAATCATACTTTTTATCTGTGGTATTTTCATGCTTTACCAAATCAGAATATTTCAAGAAATTAAATTTTTCCGAAAACGGCTGCAAATATACATCCACATCAACTGATTGGTAATTTTCCTTAATATAGTTATATAATCCAAGACATGAGCCGATGCAGTCACCGTCAGGACGGATATGTCCTGATATGGCAACTGTCTTCATGCCTTTAATAACGTCATCCAATCTTCCCATTCAACTAACCTCCACAAACAAACTATGTCTCTGACAAATTTGACTCTGACAAATTATCCTTTTTATTAACTTCATCTATAAGCTTTGACATATTAACTCCATACTCTATGGACTGGTCAATAATAAATCTTACCTCCGGTGTATTCCTTAAATTAATTCTCTGTGCAAGCTGCCTGCGTATAAATCCTTCCGCACTCTGAAGACCTTCTAAAGTGCTTTTTTGGGATTCCTCATCACCCAGAACACTTATATATGCCTTACATGACTTAAGGTCAGGTGCCACCTCTGCTGATACAACACTGGTCATCTGATTTATTCGCGGGTCCTTTATTTCTTCCCTTATAATCTTACTTAGTTCATGCTGAACCTCAGTATTTATACGGGTATTTTTTATACTGTTCTTTCTCATCTTGGTACTTCCTCCATAATATAGGCTTCTACAATATCGCCCTCTTTAATCTCATTATAATTTTCAAAAACAAGACCACATTCATATCCTGACCTTACTTCTTTTACATCATCTTTAAATCTCTTAAGAGAAGCCAATGCACCTTCAAATATCTGTTCACCTTCTCTGGTGATTCTGACACTGCATCCTCTTCTAAATTCTCCGTCAAGCACATATGAACCGCCTATCATTCCTACTCCTGATGACTTAAATATCTGTCTTATTTCTGCATGACCTATAATCTTTTCTTCAAATACAGGGTCTAAAAGTCCCTTCATTGCTGCTTCCACATCTTCTATTGCCTGATATATTACACGGTACAATCTTATATCCACGCCTTCATTTTCGGATATTTCCTTTGCCGTATTATCCGGTCTTACATTAAATCCTATAATAATGGCATTTGATGCTGATGCAAGTATTACATCTGATTCATTAATAGTTCCAACACCACCATGAATAATCTTTACCACTACTTCATCATTTGAAAGTTTTTCAAGGCTCTGCCTTACAGCCTCTACCGAACCCTGAACGTCGGCCTTTACTATAATATTCAGTTCTTTTACATCTCCTGCCTGAATCTGGTCAAACAAATCATCCAGAGACATTTTAGCTTTAGCTCTTGAAGACTCCAGTAATTTTTCTCTTCCTTCACTTATAAATGTGTTAGCAAAATTTCTGGCTTCTTTTTCAGTATCCATTGCCACCATTATTTCTCCGGCATTAGGTACTCCGTTAAATCCGAGAATTTCCACCGGAGTTGAAGGTCCTGCTTCTTTAAGCTTTCTTCCTTTATCATCTACCATTGCCCTTACTTTTCCGTAGAACGAGCCTACTGCTACAGGCTCTCCCACATGCAGTGTACCTTTCTGCACAAGTACAGTAGCAATTGGACCGCGTCCCTTATCAAGCTGTGCCTCTATAACCACACCTCTTGCCTTTCTGTTCGGATTCGCTTTTAACTCACTGACTTCTGCCGTAAGAAGTATCATTTCCAGAAGAGAATCTATACCTTCCTTTGTATGTGCTGATACAGGTACAAATATTGTGTCTCCTCCCCAGTCTTCCGGTACAAGTTCATATTCTGAAAGTTCCTGTTTTACCCTGTCAATATTGGCACTAGGCTTATCTATTTTATTTATTGCCACTATAATACTGATTCCTGCTGCCTTTGCATGGTTTATAGCCTCAACAGTCTGTGGCATCACACCATCATCTGCAGCAACTACAAGAATGGCAATATCGGTTGATTGGGCACCACGCATACGCATAGCGGTAAAAGCCTCATGTCCCGGTGTATCAAGAAATGTTATTTTCTGTCCGTTTGCATTGACTACATAAGCACCTATATGCTGTGTAATTCCGCCTGCTTCTCTGTCTATAACATTTGTCTCACGTATAGCATCAAGAAGTGAAGTCTTACCATGGTCTACATGACCCATTACACACACAACAGGAGGTCTCTGCTTCATCTTGCTGTCATCTTCTTCGTCTTCCTTAAGAAGCTCTTCTATAACATCTACTTTTTCCAGTTTTTCTGCAATAATATCAAATTCAAGAGCAATCTCTTCGGCTGCATCAAAATCAATTTCCTGATTGATAGTAACCATTTTACCCTGCATAAACAATTTTTTAACAAGAACCGAAGGCTGCATTTTCATCTTGTCTGCAAGCTCTTTTATCGTTACAATCTCTGGAATAGATATTGTCTTTACTTCCTCTTCTTCCTGTACCGGCTGCTGCTTTACCGGCTGCTGGAAAGCTCCCGGTCTGTTTGGATTTTTATTATCCTGCTTACGGTTATTATTGTTATTGTTGTTATTGTTATTATTATTTCTGTTCTTCTTCTTTTTATTATTTACATTAGTATTATTATTTTGATTCTGGTTCTGCTTTTTATCAGTCTTCGCACTATTCTGTGGATTGTATACCTGGCTGATATGTGACTTTTTCTCTTCTTTTTTAGGCTGTTTCCTATCCTTATCTATTTTTTTTCCGGCTTCTTTTGCCTTTTCTTCTACCTTAGCTGCTGATGCTTCTACCACGCCCAATGCCTTTTTTACAATCTCAACAGCTTTTTCATCAATAGAACTCATATGGCTTTTTACTTCTATACCATGCTCTAATAATACCTTCTTTATTTCTTTTGTATCTTTATTTATCTGCTTTGCCAGCTCATGCACTCTAATATTTGCCATCTGACTACCTCCATTTCTATTCATTCATAGTCTTAAGTTCCTGTTCTATTTTATTTGCCAATCCTGCATCAATGACGGCAACTGAGGCTCTCATTTCTTTTCCAATCGCACGTCCCAACTGTTCTTTTGTTCCATATACATATTCCGGCACATTATAATATGCACATTTGTCGCTAAAAAGCTTCTTGGTATTTTTAGAAGCATCTTCCGCAACAATGACAATTTCTGCCTTTCCTGTTTTAACCGACTGTTCCACCGAAAACTCGCCGCTTACTGCTTTTCCTGCCTTCATAGAAAGTCCGAGATAAGATAATATTTTATTCTGCATACTTTTCCAATTCCTCTCTAAGTTCCTCGTAGACTTCCTTTGGAACAGCCTGTTTAAATGATTTTTCAAGCCCTTTACCTTTAAATGCTTTTAAAAGACATTCCTGTGAAGAACATATATATGCTCCTCTTCCGTTTTTCTTGCCTGTCATATCAATTAAAATTTCATTTTCAGGAGTCTTAATCACCCGTACCATTTCTTTCTTTGATTTCATTTCACCGCAGCCCACACATTTTCTAAGGGGCACTTTCCTTGCATTTCCCATGATTACAACTCCTTTCAGAAACTTTATTCTTCCTCTTCAAACTCAAGCTCTGTATCACCTGTTTCTTCAAGCTCTTTTGCCTGTGATTCACTCTTTATATCTATCTTAAATCCGGTAAGCCTTGCTGCAAGCCTTGCATTCTGACCTTCTTTACCTATAGCTAATGATAACTGATAATCAGGAACTACTACTTTTGCAGTCTTTTCTTCATCATCAGCCACTACTGAAACTACCTTTGCCGGACTAAGTGCATTTTCAATGAGAACTGCCGGATTATCACTCCAGTTGATTATATCTATCTTTTCTCCACGAAGTTCACTGACTATTGCATTAACTCTCGCACCATTAAGTCCGACACATGCACCGACCGCATCCACATCTTTATTATTTGAGCTTACTGCAATCTTAGTCCTTGAACCGGCTTCTCTTGCTATACTCTTAATCTCTACGGTTCCATCCTTTACTTCAGTAACTTCTGCTTCAAAAAGTCTCTTTACCAGTTCAGGATGTGTTCTTGATACAACTACCCTTGGTCCTTTTGGTGTGTCTTTTACTTCAACAATATATAATTTAATTCTCTCAGTAGGTGTAAATACTTCTCCTTTAACCTGTTCCTTCTCTGTAAGCACTGCATCCGCCTTACCAAGATTAATGCTGACATTTTTTCCATTAATTTTCTGTACAATTCCGGTTACTATATCTTTTTCTTTTCCGTAATACTGTTCATATATTACTTTTCTTTCTTCCTCACGTATCTTCTGTAAGATAACATTTTTGGCATTCTGTGTTGCAATTCTTCCAAATTCTTTTGACTCTACTTTAAGATTCACCATATCATCTATATCATATTTCCTGTCTATTTCATGTGCTTCTTCAAGACTTATCTCTGTAATAGGGTCTTCTACAGTTTCTACTACTTTTTTTGAAGCTGTTATGGAAAAGTCTCCCGTTGAACGGTTTACGCTTACCGTTACATTGTCCGCTTTTCCAAAGTGATTCTTATATGCTGTGACAAGAGAATTTTCTATAGCTTCCAGCATCACCTCTTTGCTTATCTCTTTCTCCTTTTCCAATACATCAAGTGCATCAAGTAATTCCTTATTCATTGCTTCTATTTCCTCCTTGTAATTTAAAAATCTAATGCCAAACGTATCAATGCAATATTTGAACGTTCAAATACCATATCTGTCTCTTCATCAGTTTCAATCGTAACGGTTGTCTTGTCAAAGGATTTAAGTATTCCCTCAAACTCTTTTTGTTTGTCAACTGCCTTATATAACTTAATCTCTACTCTCTCTCCAATATTCCTGTTAAAATCTTTATCTTTTTTTAATGGTCTGCCAAGCCCCGGTGAACTCACTTCCAATATATATGCATCCTGAATAAAATCTTTCTCATCCAGTTTATCACTAAGTGCACGGCTTATAAGTTCACAATCATCAATATTGATTCCACCCGGCTTATCAATATATATACGCAGATACCAGTTACTTCCTTCTTTTACATACTCCACATCTACAAGTTCAAACTTATTTTCTTCAATCATCGGAAGTACCAGTTCTTCGGTCATCCTCTCATATTCTTCACGTCTTGCCATATCTTCCTCCAATCAGTCAGTTGCATTTCCACAAAGACAAAGAGTGGACTTCGGTCCACTCTTTTATCAACTAGTCACTATAAACTTTCTATATTGTAACACTATAAGAATTATTTGGCAACTGTTTTTTATTGATTTAATGATAAATGTGACAACAGTTCAGCCATGCAGAGAATAATATATAATAATTTCGTGGGAGCTCGCTCACTAAGAAATTATTATATATTATTCTCTATAGGGCGGACGCCCTACAATGTCATGGCTGAACTTCTACATAAATGTATGCATTTCCAAATCAAATAAAATGTGTCCAAAGATGTTCTTCTGTTTTTGGAAGACCAATCTTCTCCTTACCAAGAGAGATACTTTTTATAAGGAAAGACATATTTCTTGCCAGAACCCGCATTGTCTGTTTTCCTTCCTCATCCATTTCAGCCTCACCCTTATTACGCCCATGAATAGAATTCCAATATTGGCTGGATGCAATAGGCATATTCGTAATTGTAAAATACTTATTCAGTTCATCAAATGTCGCTGAACATCCGCCTCTTCTGGCACACACCACACTTGCTCCTACCTTCATGGTTTTATCAAAATGTGAACTGTAGAAAAGCCTGTCAAGGAATGCAATCAAAGTTGCATTCGCTGATGCGTAATAAACCGGACTGGCGACAACAAGACCATCTGCCTCTTCAAATTTCTTAGCAGCCTCATTTACCATATCATCAAATACACATTTACCGGTTTCGGCACATGTATTACATGCAATACAACCTCTGATATCTTTATTGCCAATTTGTATAGTTTCTACTTCAATGCCTTCTTCTATAAATATCTTTTCCATTTCTCTTACTGCTATAGAAGTATTTCCTTCTACTCTGGGACTACCATTAATAATTAAAACTTTCATCTTCACTATTCCTCCTAAACTACATTTCCTGATTTTTGTTTTCCATTTTGTGCCATCACTCCTGCAAGTGCATGAGGTATATATAATTCTTCAAGATAGCATATATCTTGCTCAGAAAGGAGCAAATCCACCGCTCTTACAATTCCATCCACATGAGAAAGCTTAGTTGCACCTACAACCGGTGATGTAACCTTTGTAAGCAGCCATGCCAATGAAATCTCTGTCATTGATACTCCATATTTTTCTGCCAGTTCTTCTACCCGTGCAATAATCTTTCCATCTGCTTCTAACGTTGCATCATATTTGAACTTTGCGTATGTATCCTGTTCCAGACGTTTTGTAGTTTCGCCGGGATGTCTTGATAAACGACCGCCTGCCAATGCACTATACGGTGTCATAGCAATATTCTGATCATAACAAAACGATGCCATTTCCCGCTCTTCCTCACGTGCAATCAAATTATAATGTCCCTGAACAGAAACAAACTCAGCAAGCCCGTGCTCTCTTGCATAAAAATTTGCCTTTGCAAGCTGCCATGCAAAACAGTTGGAAATACCGATGTATCTGACTTTTCCTGCCTTTACTACAACATCCAGACCTTCCATAATTTCTTCTATAGGAGTATGATAATCCCACATATGATAGATATAGAGATCAACATAATCCATTCCCAGATTAGAAAGACTCTGGTTCAGTGAATTTTCTATATGTTTCTGACCGCTGACATTTGTATCCAGTTCTTCCTGCGAACGTGGAAGAAACTTCGTTGCAATTACATAATCATCTCTTTTTGCAAAATCACGAAGTGCCTTGCCAACATACTGTTCGCTTGTTCCATTTTGATATGCAATGGCAGTGTCATAAAAATTAATACCCTGCTCCAGTCCATACTTTATAATTTCTCTTGTCAATGCTTCATCAACTGTCCAGCTATGTTGTCCTGTCTGTGCATTGCCAAATCCCATACAGCCCATACAGATGCGTGATACATTCAGTTCGGAGTTTCCTAGTTTAATATAGTTCATCTTCTACCCTCCATATACTAATTTAAGACCATATTTTCCTAATGCATCATAAAAATTCAATTTTGTATCACTGGTTCTCTTCTCCTCATGATTATATAATACAATTGTATCTTCACATCTTCCATTATATACTTTAAATCCGGCTAAGTCACCTGTTTCAAAATCAATAATTGGAAAAATTTTATTATCCTTTACAAATTCAACAGAAACATTATTTTTAATATAAAAACAACTTTGCTTATCAAGAGAATAAACTATTGTAAAAGCAAAATATCCACCTCCATATTGTAATAAAAAATCTTTATAACTCTTAGAAAAAACTATATTATAATATTTTTCCATCATCTCAATATCTTCAACCGTTGGCTTACAGTCTGAATCCAAACCAAATATTCTAGGATTTTTAGTTTTAACTCTTAGCATCAATTCTTCAAATTCTTTTTTATTCATAAATATATTCCTTTTTTAAGAATAAATGTCGAAAGTGAATATAGGAAAGAAGCTGTTTTTAATATTGAGAATCTTATAATGAAAAATAATACTAATCTTACCCTTATATTTTTTGTAAACAATCTAATTAATTTTCACCTTTCCTCAATTGCCGCTCCTTTAAAAATTTTTTCTCTATCCATTTCAGACCATTTTCTATTATTGTATCATATTTTTTCTTATCCCACAATGTCAATGCTAAACTGAATCACTCCCATTATGTTTGAAGGATTCGCTCTTTCCCTCTAATTTTAATAATATAAATTTTAACTGGTTTCCTTCTTTTGTTTGAATAATCACTTCCTCATCAAATGGATAACAAAACTTGAAAGGTTCTTTCATTAAATCCTTGTAAAATGTTCGATATGGACTGGTTGTATTATTCTTTATAATATAATCCTTATTTAGAAACAGAATTCTTTTCTTACTACAAACATCAATGGCTATTGCAAATTTAATTTGCTCAGACATAATCTCATATATAAAGTTAGTAACAAAATCAAATTCATATTCTGCATCATTAACCATAACACGTATCTTCTTATGAGAATCACATAATCTTACGAAACCATACTTTGAAAATGCATCCTCATCCTTTTTATCATAACCTTTTTTATTTATTCCAAATAATTTCATATATTTACTCCGTTTCTATTATTGGACTTATATCAATACATTGGACACAAAAAGTCGAACATTTTTTATGCAGCCTGAACAGCTTCAACCTCAACCTGTTGGGAGTCTTATATCCAAGTGCATACATAAGATAAAACTCTCCTATAATTGTGAATAATAGAATCATATTAAACAGCCGATTATCTGCTATGTTTCTCATCAAATTCATCATATCCGACCGTCTTTACAAAATTTCTAAAACTTTTAATTTTGCCTAATTGCCTTTTCTCAATAAATGACCTATAATTTTCTACTTTTCCATCTGCTGAAATGACTAATACTACTGTTCCATCTATTGTTTCATCTTCCACTAATGGCACAATATCAGTTGGCTCTACTTTAGGAAAATCTTTAAAAAAATCATATATTTCTTCCGCTTCAGTCATGGTACTAATCCATAATAAATATGTATGTTTTCTTCTTCAAAATCTATTCCATAAGTGTTCAAATATATTTCAGCATTTTTATCTTTAGTCATTAACTTTTTAATCACACTATTTAGCTCCACTAATTCCTTACAATCATCAATTACAAATTTATAGTGATTTTCAACAACTTCATTGAAAAACAACCCACCTTCAACAAGAATGCCATTAAATAAGATTTCATTTTGATATTTTCTAACTATTTCAATCAAATTCATATTTATCTCCTCGTATTATATCTTATTAGGTCGAGTTGTTACAACTATGTTATATCACAACAAATATTGATAAAGTTTCTGAAATTCTACCTTGCCTAATATCCAAATATTTATTTGCATCATCAATGTTTTCCCACGCATAAACACCATCACCCAAATTTGCTCTATCACCATCTGTAGGTCATGGTTTACCATCACCTAAAAGTCTTTTTGCATCCCTAAAGTATAATTATAATTAAAACTATTTTTCTTTTA
>JAAVHZ010000057.1 GCA_014799465.1 Lachnospiraceae bacterium
AAAAACGTTTTGTGATTAGCATGAATCCAATACAGTATTTGGAAGAAGTATTGTCTTTTTAAAAATTAGTAAATTGCTAAGCCGGAATGATGGAAATATTCATGCGTTTGTCCTGATTTTTTGCCAGGATATCTTGAAAATTCTGGATTTGTGTGTTATATTAATATTAATTATAAGGTATTTTATGACGATATATAATGTATAATTAGGTGTAAATACATGGAAGTTTATATTTTTTGTCAAAGGAGTGATGATTATGAGTACCAATATTAACTCGAATCTTTTCCAGAGTTTTTCATCCAGCAGTGGCAATTTTTTCGCAGATTATGCCAGCATTAAGAATGGCAGCTATGCCAAGCTTATGAGATCTTATTATGGCAAAGTATATGAGTCAAGTACATCAACGGCTGGTAGCAAGAAAAGCCGTTCAAGTAATGTTCTCGATAAAATTCTGGAAGAACGGAGAAATCCAAAGGTTTCCGAAGAAGTGCAGAAGGCAAATGCGAATCTGACAAGTGGGATTTCGAGTCTGAAGAGTTCTGTTTCAGTGTTACAGGATGAAAAGACCTATACAGACACAGAGAAGGGTCAGACTGCGGAAGAAAAGGTTGTTTCTGCAATGAAAGATTATGTGTCACAGTATAATAATGTTGTGAGTACGGCAAAACATTCCACATTGTCAGGCAAGACATCACATGTTGCGAGTGTGATGCGTAGCACAGCTCAGAATGCTGATAAGCTTGCAGAAATGGGCATTACGATTAATAGTAATGGAACGCTTCAGATAAATGAAGGTAAGTTGAAGGCAACAGATATCTCGAAGGTGCAGGAGCTGTTTTCGAACAAAAAAGTCACAAGTTATGGTTCTACGGTTATGTCGCGTCTTCAGTTTGCGGGCGTTGCAGCAAGTGCAAAGACGTCTAGCAGTGAGAAGACAAACAACACGGCAGGTTCCGCAGCAGCCTCTCTCAAGGCAGATGGTGAATTGCTTGCATCCGATAAATTATTTGAAAAGATAAAGGATAAGGATGGCAAGGAGACATACGATATTGACAAAATTTTTGCTACGGCAAAGAGTTTTGTAAGCAATTACAACAGTATGCTTGATTCAGACAAATCCAGTTTAAATTCCGGAGTATCAGCAAATCTGCTTCGAATCAAGGAAAAAACGGAACAAAATTCTGATGCACTTAAACAGTTTGGTATCAGTGTGGACAGGAATGGCAGAATGAAGATTGATGAGGAGACATTTAAAAAATCAGATATGTCCAAGGTGCAGAAATTATTCAAAGACTATGGTGCTTCTATTGCAAGCAGTGCATCACTTGTAGATTATTATATGACTACACAGGCTGATGCTGCCAGCGGTTATACGTCTGCAGGCACATATAATGTACAGGGAAGTGTCCGCTATGAGGATTTCATGTAATCCGTTTTAAGGAAAGATAAGGATATATAGGATGCGAATCAACCAGAGTTTGGTCTGAGGGTTCGCATCCTGTCTTTTTCTGTGGATTGCTTCTGAAATATTATATGTAAGGGGTTTTTAAGAAATGGAAGGAAAACAAGTATGAGTACTTTTTGAAATAGTGAGGGCAATAGTCTGTGAATAAAAGAATTAGAAAGAAACAATTAAAAAAGACTGAAACCTATGTAAATCCGAAAGAAACATGGAATTTAGATATAACATTTGCAAAATTTGTTTTGCCAAGAATGAGAGCATTTAGGAGATATGTTAAAGGTTATCCTGATTTTGCATTTAGTTCAATGAATGAATGGTATGAAGCTATTGATAAAATGATTGCAGCATTTCAGCTTATTGCTGATGGGAAAAGGTTTGAGTTTATGCCGGAAGAATATAAAGTGATGGATGAAGGTTTAGATTTATTTAGAGAATATTATTTTCATTTGTGGTGGTAAAGTATAGATTTCATAAAAAATTTGGATATTGTTAAAGCCTCCTGCATATACATATAACAGTATATACAGGAGGCTTTTCTATGGAAAATTATAATTTATACAAAGATATTGCAGATAGGACAAACGGAGAAATTTACATTGGAGTCGTGGGACCGGTAAGAACAGGAAAATCCACATTTATAAAAAGATTTATGGATATATTAGTACTGCCTGATATGACAGATGAAGCAGCAAAGTCAAGAACACGTGATGAGCTTCCGCAAAGTGCGGCAGGAAAAACAATAATGACTACAGAGCCTAAGTTTATTCCAAAAGATGCGGCAGTTATACCTGTATCAGATAACAGTGAGATAAAGATAAGGCTTATAGATTGTGTGGGATACATGACTAATGGTGCCACAGGGCATCTGGAAAATGATGCGGAAAGAATGGTAAAGACTCCATGGTATGATACGGAGATACCATTTACAAAGGCAGCAGAAATTGGTACATATAAGGTTATTCACGAACATTCAAATATAGGTTTTGTTATTACTACTGACGGTTCTTTTGGGGAAATTGAAAGAGAAAATTATGTAAAACCGGAAGAAGAAACTATCAGACAGCTAAAACAGCTTGGGAAACCATTTGTTGTGATTCTGAATTCGTCAAGACCATATTCAGAAGAAACAAAAAATTTAGCAGAACAGATATCGGAAAAAAATAATGTAACCGTATTTCCTGTAAACTGCCAGCAGCTAAAAAAGGATGATATACTTAATATTTTAAATACTGTGTTAAATGAATTTCCAATCAGCGAGACGGATTTTTATCTTCCGAAATGGGTAGAAATGCTGGATAATGAGCACTGGTTAAAAAAAGAAATAATTCAGAATATAAAAAATATTCTTCCGAACCTAAAGTACATGAAAGATGTCAGGGAAGAGCTATTTGACAGTCCATGTCAATATGTAAAGAAGTATAAAATAGAAGATAAGAACCTTGCAAACGGTATTGTGAAGGTTATTGTAAATCTTATGGATGACTTTTATTATCAGGTTTTAAGCGAACTTACGGGAACAGATATACCTGATGAATACAGACTGATAAAAAGCCTTCAGGATTTTGCAGTGTTAAAAAACAGCTATTCCAGAGTTAAATATGCTATGGATGAAGTAAAAGCAAGAGGATATGGAGTGGTTACACCTGACAGAAGTGAAATTACACTTGCCGAACCGGAGATAATCAAAAATGGCAATAAGTATGGTGTAAAGATAAAGGCAGAGGCACCGTCAATACATATGATAAAGGCAAATATACTTACGGAAATTGCACCTATAGTCGGAAGCGAAGAACAGGCAAAAGACCTTATCGAGTTTATAAAAGAGAACAGTCGTTTAAAGGAAGACGGAATATGGGAGACGAATATATTTGGAAAATCAATTGAACAGATTGTGGATGACGGAATACACACAAAAATTTCAAGGCTTTCGGATGAAACTCAGGAAAAGATGCAGAGTACATTACAGAAAATCACAAACGACAGCAATGGTGGAGTAATATGTATTATAATATAAATTAATTGCAGACTGCACAATATATTGCATATAGAGGGAAGGAATGTGTTATTATAATGCCTTGCCCTCTATTTTAATATTCTATTTCTAAAAGTTTTTATTTATAAAAAATTTTTATATCTAAAAAATTTTTATATCTAAAAATGTAAAAATGTGATAGGATATACTTTAAATGTAGATGAATTTTACAAATATATAAAGAATGGAGGACTATATGGGACTGCATGCATATTTGATAATTACACTTGTGGCATTGGTTATGTTTGCTTATACGGCGATACAGTCAAAGAAGAGTGCCATACGTCGTATGCAAAAAAAGATAAAGGAACAATGGGGGCATTTTTCAGAAAGGGAATATGAACAGAAAGAATATGATAAGATTGCTGATTATTTCAAAAAGATAAATGAATCAATGGAAGATAAATCCTGTATTATTGATGATATTACATGGAATGACCTTGATATGGATACGGTGTTTATGGCAATGAATACCACATATTCATCAGCAGGTGAAGAGTGTCTTTATAAAATATTAAGGATTACAAGAAGTGAAGAGAAAGAACTGAAAGAAAGAGACCGACTTTCGGAGTATTTTTCTTCCCATAAAAAAGAGGCTGAGAAGCTTCAGGAAATATATTATTCACTGGGCAGAACTAAAAATATATCTATTACAAAATTTATAGACAGGCTGTATGAACTTGATGAAAAGAGTAATATTAAGCACTATATCCTTGATGCATTTTTGGGGGTATCATTTATTACACTGTTTATAGAACCGGTAATTGGAATAATGTTTAGTCTTTTTATGATAATATTAAATGTATTTGTATATTATAGCAGGAAAGCAGAGATAGAGAGCTATTTTGTATGTTTCAAATATCTTGTATATATGCAGGAGGCGGCAAAACTTATAATTAAAGAAAATTGTGACGGCATAAGCAGCTATACAAACAGACTTCGTGATATATGTAAAATATTATCACCAATCAGAAAAGGAGCATTTTTACTTGCTTCTGCAAAAATGGATGGCTCAATATCAGAAATTATAATGGAATATGTCAGGATGATTACACATGTTGATTTGATAAAGTTTAATTCCATGCTTAAGCTTACTAAGAAGCACTCTGAAGATGTAGAAGAATTGTTTGCTACACTTGGAAATATAGAGGCTATAATTGCAGTTGCTTCTTTTAGGGAAAGCCTGAATTTTTATACAAAACCTGAATTTTCAGAGAATAAAAAGCCAGGAATTTATTTTAAGGATATCTATCACCCGCTGATAGATGAACCGGTTGCAAATAGTATGAGTGAGGAAAAATGTGTGCTTTTAACAGGTTCAAATGCATCAGGAAAATCCACTTTCTTAAAGACTGTTGCCATAAATGCCATATTTGCACAGACTATTTATACATGTACTGCAAAAGAGTATAAAACATCATATTATAATATTTATACATCAATGGCATTAAGAGATAATCTTCAAGGTCAGGAGAGTTATTATATTGTAGAAATAAAATCATTAAAAAGAATTCTGGATTGTATAGCTTCAGGTAAAAAAGTAATGTGTTTTGTGGATGAAGTGCTTCGCGGCACTAATACCGTAGAAAGAATAGCTGCATCCACATATATACTGAAAAATCTTTCAGATTGTGGGGCAATGTGTTTTGCAGCTACGCATGATGTAGAACTTACACATATTTTGGAAAATGTATATGCCAATTATCATTTTCAGGAAGAAGTCAGGGATGATGATGTGCTGTTTAATTATAATCTTTATGAAGGCAGGGCGGTATCACGAAATGCCATAAAACTTCTTAAAGTAATGGGATATGAGAGTACTATTATAAAAAATGCCGAATCGGCAGCACAGAAATTTCTGGATACCGGAATGTGGGAAAGTTCGCAAAAATTCAGATAGGACAAGATATTAAAATTTTGACACATTAACTAAATTATGTTAAAATTATTTGATTGATAAAACGAAATGGAGGAATATAAAATGTCACAAAATGTATATGACGTTTTAGTGGAGCGTGGTTTTATAGAACAGGCTACACATGAAGATGAAATACGTGAAATGTTAGGTAAGGAAAAAGTTACCTTTTATATAGGTTTTGATGCAACTGCAGACAGTCTTACGGCAGGACATTTTCTTACGATAATGGCGATGATGCATATGCAGAAGGCGGGTCACAGACCGATAGCACTTTTAGGCGGAGGAACTACAATGATAGGTGACCCGTCAGGAAAGTCAGATATGAGAACTATGATGACAAGGGAAAAAATAGATTATAATGCTGCCAGATTCAAAGAACAGTTGTCAAGATTCATTGACTTTGATAATGACAATGCCATTATAGAAAATAATGCAGACTGGCTGTTAGACCTTAATTATGTGGAATTCTTAAGAGAAATAGGAGTTCATTTTTCAGTGAACAAGATGCTTACTGCAGAATGTTATAAGCAGAGAATGGAAAAAGGACTTACATTTTTTGAATTTAATTATATGCTTATGCAGTCATATGATTTCTGGAAGCTGAATAAAATGCATGGCTGTACTCTCGAAATGGGAGGAAATGACCAGTGGTCCAATATAATCGGTGGTGTGGAACTTATAAGAAGAAAAGAAAATAAACCGGCATACGGACTTACATTTAAGCTTCTGACTACCAGCGAAGGCATTAAGATGGGCAAGACCATGAAAGGGGCTGTATGGCTTGATGCAGAGAAGACTTCACCATATGAGTTTTACCAGTACTGGAGAAATATAGAGGATGTGAAGGTTGAGGAGTGTCTTGGACTTCTTACATTTTTACCAATGGATGAAGTAAGAAGGCTTGGAGCATTGGAAGGTGCAGAGATAAATAAGGCTAAAGAAGTGCTTGCATACGAGATAACTAAGATTGTACATGGTGAAGAGGAAGCAGAAAAAGCACAGGAAGCAGCGAGGGCAGTATTTGCCAGCGGAGGCAAGAGTGAAAATATGCCTACAACTGAATATGAACAGGCAGTATTTGAAGATATGGATATTCTTTCAATACTCGTAGATACCAAGCTTGCGAAGAACCGTTCAGAGGCAAGAAGACTCGTTACACAGGGTGGTGTATCTGCAAATGATGTAAAGATTACAGAGATTGATAAGAAGTTTACTAAGGATGATTTTGATGATGAAGGTTCTCTTATTATCAAAAAAGGTAAGAAGGGTTTCCATCAGATTAAGATTAAATAATAGATTGGAGTGATGGTTATGACATTATTACAAGGATTAATATGGTATCCGGTTGTATTCATACTAATGATTGTTATTATAGTATGTGCTGTTCTTGCAGGCAAAAAGCTCAGGGACATAAAGGATGCAAAAGAAAAGGATAATATAGAGTTATAGGATTACATGAAAGGGACAGACTGCAATGAAGAAATATGGAGTTAATGAATTAAGAAGAATGTTTTTGGAGTTCTTTGAAAGCAAAGAACATCTTAAGAAAAACAGTTATTCGCTGGTTCCGCATAATGATAACAGTTTACTGCTGATTAATTCGGGAATGGCACCACTTAAACCTTACTTTACGGGACAGGAGATTCCGCCCAAGAAGAGAATGACTACATGTCAGAAATGTATCCGTACCGGAGATATAGAGAATATCGGTAAAACAGCACGTCATGGTACATTTTTTGAAATGCTTGGTAATTTTTCTTTCGGTGATTATTTTAAGACGGAAGCCATACACTGGTCATGGGAATTCTTAACAGAGGTTGTAGGGCTTGACCCTGACAGGCTTTATCCGTCAGTATATCAGGATGATGATGAGGCATTTGATATATGGAACAAGGAAATAGGAATATCAGAGGACAGAATATTCAGATTTGGCAAGGAAGATAACTTTTGGGAACATGGTGCAGGTCCTTGTGGTCCATGTTCTGAAATATATTATGACCGTGGGGAAAAATACGGCTGTAATAAGCCTGGCTGTACTGTCGGTTGTGACTGTGACAGATATATGGAGATATGGAATAATGTATTTACACAGTTTGAAAGTGACGGAAAAGGCAATTATACGGAATTAGTACAGAAAAATATTGATACAGGAATGGGACTTGAGCGTCTGGCAAGTGTTGTGCAGGATGTAGATTCCATATTTGATGTGGATACTGTATGTGCACTTCGTAATAAAGTATGTGAATTGGCAGGTACCACATATCAGAGTGATGAAAAAAAGGATGTATCTATAAGAATAGTTACCGACCATATCCGTTCAGCTACATTTATGATATCAGACGGTATAATGCCTTCAAATGAAGGAAGAGGATATGTTTTAAGAAGGCTTATAAGACGTGCTGCACGTCATGGTAAGCTTTTGGGTATAGAAGGTAAATTTCTTGCAAACCTGAGTGAAACCGTAATTGAAGGCTCTAAGGACGGTTATCCTGAACTTGATGAGAAGAAGGATATGATTTTTTCAGTTCTTACTGAAGAAGAGAATAAATTCAGCAAGACCATAGACCAGGGATTAAGCATTCTTGCAGAGATGGAAACCGAAATGAATAAATCCGGTTCTAAGCAGCTTTCAGGTGAGAATGCATTTAAGCTATATGATACATATGGATTCCCATATGATTTGACAAAAGAGATATTGGAAGAAAAGGGCATTAGTATTGATGAGGACGGATTCAAGGCTGCCATGAATGAGCAGAAGGAAAAGGCACGTAAGGCACGTAAGGAGACAAATTATATGGGTGCCGATGAAACTGTTTATGAATCCATAGACCCATCCATAACATCAGAATTTGTAGGTTACGATACTCTTGTGGCAGAAAGCAGGATAACAGTCCTTACCACATCTGCTGAACTCACTCAGGCATTGGCAGATGGTGATATGGGAACAATTATTGTTGAAAAGACACCATTTTATGCCGCTATGGGCGGACAGGAAGCCGATACGGGAGTAATAGTTACAAATGATGCTGAGTTTGAGGTTGCAGATACCATTAAACTTCTTGGAGGCAAAGTAGGACATGTGGGTAAGGTCACTAAAGGAATGTTTAAAGTGGGAGATACTGTTACACTTAAAGTTGACGGAACCGTAAGAAGTGCTACAGCTAAGAACCACAGTGCAACCCATCTTTTACAGAAAGCATTAAGAACCGTACTTGGAACTCATGTGGAACAGGCAGGTTCTCTTGTTAATAAGAACCATTTAAGGTTTGACTTTACACATTTTCAGGCAATGACGGATGAAGAGATTCAGAAGGTCGAAGCATTGGTAAATGAAAAGATTGCTGAGTCAATTCCTGTAGTTACAGAAGTCATGACTATAGAAGAAGCGAGAAAGACAGGTGCAATGGCACTGTTTGGTGAAAAATACGGTGAAAGTGTAAGAGTTGTATCTATGGGCGATTTCTCAAAGGAATTCTGCGGAGGTACTCATGTTGCCAACACAATTGCAATATCACAGTTTAAAATAGTATCTGAATCAGGTGTGGCAGCCAATGTAAGAAGAATAGAAGCACTGACCGGAAGCGGTGTGGTGAATTATTATAATAATCTTGAATCTGAATTAAAGGCAGCGGCAAAAGCAGCGAAAACAGAGCCTTCAAAGCTGGCGGAAAAGATACATTCATTAAATAATGAGATTAAGTCTCTTAAGAGTGAGAATGAGAGCCTTAAGGGCAAGCTTGCAAATAATTCGATAGGCGATGTAATGAATCAGGTAAATGAAGTTAAAGGCATTAAGCTGCTGGCAGAGAAAGTAGCAGATATGGATATGAATGGTCTGCGTAATCTGGGTGACAGCCTTAAGCAGAAGCTTGGAGATGGTGTTATAGTGCTTGCATCTTCAATAGATAATAAGGTAAATCTTATGGTAATGGCTTCGGAAGATGCCGTAAGCAAGGGTGCACATGCAGGAAATCTTATAAAAGCCATAGCACCTATAGTTGGCGGCGGCGGCGGCGGACGTCCTAATATGGCACAGGCGGGCGGAAAAAATCCGTCAGGAATAGACGAGGCACTTAAAAAAGCATCAGAAGTTCTTGAAAGTCAGATATAATGCAGAAAAGTGGTTGACGAATATAAAATATATGATATAATATTCTCTAGTGCAAAAAAAATACCCAAACAGTTGTATTATGCACATTCCACAACTGGAGGGAGGTTAGGTGTGAGACTATGTCAAATGTAATCGTTAAAGAAAACGAGTCTTTAGATAGTGCTTTACGCAGATTCAAGAGAAACTGTGCAAAAGCAGGCATTCAGCAGGAAATTCGTAAAAGAGAACATTACGAGAAGCCAAGCGTGAAGCGTAAGAAAAAGTCTGAAGCAGCAAGAAAACGTAAATATAATTAGTGTGCAGGAGAGATACCGATAAAAAGGTATCTCTTTTTTAAACCGGATAATGAGAGGTGTTATTAAATGTTATTTTCAAAAAAAGATTTACGGAAACTGATTATTCCTTTAATTATAGAACAGCTGTTAGCGGTAACGGTAGGCCTTGCGGATTCGTTAATGGTATCAAGGGTAGGTGAAGCTGCCATATCAGCAGTATCACTGGTTGATTCCATTAATATACTTTTGATTAATATATTTGCGGCACTTGCAACAGGAGGTGCAGTGGTTGCAGGACAATATCTTGGCAGCAAAAAGCCGAAGGAAGCATGTAAGGCAGCAGAACAGCTTGTAATATTTAATGTAATGGCAGGAATAGCTATTATGGTTATCATGTATTTTGGAAGAGATTTTATTTTGACAAGGGTATTTGGAAATATAGATGCTGATGTAATGAATTACAGCCGCAGATACATTAATATTGTTATGGCGGCAGTACCTTTTATTGCAATATATAACAGTGGAGCTGCTATCTTAAGGACAATGGGAGATTCTGGGCTTTCACTTAAGATATCTACTGTTATGAATTGTCTTAATATTGTTGGAAATGCCATATTGGTGTATGGTTTCCGATTGGGGATAGAAGGAGTGGCTATTCCTACACTGGTATCAAGAGCAGTTGCTGCTGCATGTGTAATTGTAATCTTAAGAAATCAAAATCTTGTTCTGCATATAAGCAGACCATTTAAATTTAGTCCTGATATATCAATGATTAAAAAGATTTTACATATAGGGATTCCAAGTGGTGTAGAAAACAGTATGTTCCAGCTTGGTAAAATACTGTTGTTAAGTTTTATTTCCGGCTTTGGAACAGTACAGATAACTGCAAATGCTGTGAGCAACACAATAGCGGCATTTGCCATTTTGCCGGGTGCTGCCACAGGACTTGCAATGGTGACGGTTATAAGCAGGTGTGTAGGGGCAGGTGATTATGAACAGGTTAAATATTATACGAAGAAACTAATGAAGAGTGCATATATCTGGATGGCGGTTGTAAATATTTTGATAATTGCACTGCTGCCACTTATAATGAGAGTGTATGGCCTGTCTGATGAAACATCGGCAGAAACAGTACGGATTCTGGTACTTCACGGAATATGTGCAATATTTATATGGCCATTGTCATTTACCCTGCCTAATGTGTTAAGAGCGGCAAATGATGTGAAATTCACTATGGTAGTGGGAGTATGCTCCATGTGGTTCTGCAGGATAATGTGTGGTGTGGTAATCGGAAAGTATTTGGGGCTTATGACATTGGGGGTATGGATTGCCATGATTATCGACTGGGTAGTAAGGTCAGCGTTTTTTGTGTACAGGTATTGGAGCAAAAAGTGGCAGGGGAAAAGGCTTATATCATAGAGATGGAAAGGAATTTACATTATGAGCAAAAGAGTGAACATATTAATGTCAATTATAGGGGTAATGATTATAATGGTGTGTTAGGTGAATATAATTGTAGTCATGCAAGCTGTTTCATGGTACAATAAAAAAAGTCGGTTATTTCTATTGCAAATCAAAAACAGGACAAAAATTACTTTGAAATGCAATGATGCAACACACTTAGGAGAAATATTAATGAAAACCAGATGGAACAAATCACATTATAAAATCAAAAGCAATTTTTTGTATGTTAAATTATCAATTTTTGTATTACTTTGTGTAACTATCTTATTAATGTATTTAAATCAGTATAATGCCATATATAATATTGGTTATATTTGTTTAAATATAAGTGGTGTATTCTATTTTGCAGGCAGATATTATTTTGTAAAAAAGAATCTTGATAAGAATGATTTAGAGTTAACCGATTATTCGAAAAGGATATTTAGAATACATAGAGTTATTCTGTGGTTATACTTTATTATGGTATGTATATCTAATGCAGCTTTTTTGTATTGTATATATAGAGGGTTTTATAATATTAAGGTATGGATATGGTATGCAGTACTTTTGCCGGCATTATATAGTGACAGTGCATATCTTTCAGGGATTACTGCATTTGGAGAACAAAAATATGCTAGTGGTGAATATATTATAGAATATTCAGATATAAATAAAATCTGCGAATTAAAAAATAGAAATACAATACAGGGTAATATTGTTTTTATTTCACTTTGGAAAGGTAATATGGAGTTTGGATACGATAAGTTATTTATTGATGAATATCATAAACTAAGATTATTGGTATATCAAAATAGAAGAAACAAAGAATAGATATTATGTATATCGAAAAGGAAGATGAATAATGAAACACATAATAATTATGTCATTAATATTAGTATCCATATTTACTTTTAAATTATGTGGTAAAAGGGAAAGTACATCACCGGAAACAGATAGTCCTACGGAGTGTACATATGAATCAGTTGAAGAAAGCACTACTAATGGGTGGCTGAAAAATATGTCATATGTTGACAGCGAAATTCATTCAGTAATAGTGTCTGATGATTTTCAAAAAGCAAATCTGGATGACAGGATAAAATTGATGCAGGATGTTATGGAACAGCTTGTTGAGGAAGGGAGCATAGAAAATTATCAAATTTCCACGTACAATAAAAATATTTCATATGAATATGCAGGCGGAGGATTTGGAGCAGTTATGCTTGAGGAATTTCCAAAAGACCAAAATTAGTGTCTGAGGATATATGACAAATTTCTTTTAGAAAAATTTCTTTTAGAAAAATTTCTTTTAGAAATAGAAAGAGAACAAAAATTAATAAAAGAATAATAAAAAGCAGTTGTCAGACAGCAAAAATCTGATAACTGTTTTTTAAAATCTTTATATTAACAACAAAAAATAATGAATTAGAGAAAATATTTATCGTAATTCGATAATAAAGTATTGTAATTCGATTGAATTGTGTTATACTATATATGACGTCAAATATATACTGAATGGAGGAATAAAATTGAACCAATCTAAAATGTCCATGATGCTGAAAGGCATCGATTTAACAATAGGAATAATGGGAACAGTATTTTTAATATGGATACTTCCAATGTCAGCAGATGAATTTAAAACTATGTATGTGGATGCAGCATATTTATGCTATCCCGGAATTTGCTTTTTTTGGGGAATTGGAATATTGGGATATATTGCATTATGGCAGTTCTGGAAAATATGCATGGAAATTGGAAGAGATAATTCGTTTTCAAAGGAAAATATTCATTCACTGAATATAATAAGTGTACTTGCCGTTATAGCATCGATTTTGTGGTTTATGGCAATAGTGGTGCTTGTTTTTTTGAAAGTGTTTAGTGTGAATCTGCTTATTATCCTGGGAATATTTTCTTTTGTCAGCATATGTATCTGTGTTGTATCAATTGTTCTGGCACATCTTGTTGAAAAAGCATACCTGTTAAAAGTAGAAAATGAACTGACAATATAGAAATGGAGACAGAAAATTATGGCGATAGTGATAAACATAGATGTTATGCTTGCGAAAAGAAAGATGAGTGTTACTGAATTATCAGAACGTGTAGGTATAACTTTAGCTAATATATCGGTATTAAAAAATGGCAGGGCAAAGGCGATAAAGCTGGATACTCTGGATAAAATCTGCAAAGCACTTAATTGTCAGCCGGGAGACATATTAGAGTGGAGAATGGAGGAGGAAAGCGATGAAAAGGTTAATCAGTCTTAGTATTATATTTGGAATAATATATGCTTTTTGTTTTACGGATAATAATACAGGTATTGCCTGTCCTATATTTGGAATTATATTTACGTTATCAATGTTTTATATTATAAAAAGGTCAGAAAAGCAGATAACTCTTCATAGTGTAGTGTATGGAGTGTGTAGTATTCTGCTAAGCTTTATACCTGCTGTTTCAGATAATGAATATATCTTTTATGGCAGCAGACTACTGATTATTATATTAGGTATTAAGTGGGCTTTGGAAGTATACTATAAACCGGGAAATGTAGGAATATTAAGAAATATATATTCTGTTATAGAATTTGGTCTGAAAATGGTATTTGAAATTCCGTCTCCGGTTAAAGATTATGCAGAATATAAGAAAGAGCATGAATCCGTTTATGATAGAAAAAAGGCAGGGCAGATTATAAAGGGAATATTGATATCCATGCCGTTTCTTATAATTATTTTATGGCTGCTGTCAGATGCAGATGTAGTTTTTGGCAGTATTATATCCGGAATTTTTATTAGTCCGCATAGTGCAGTTATATTTATAAAGGCAATATATTCGTTTGTTGTGGGATTTTTAATAATCTATTGTGGTTACAAAGCACTTGCCCAGGATTCGGTTTCTTTTAATGAAATTCTGATAAAACCGTCAGATGTAATTACGGGCATTACATTTACAGCCATTGTATCGGCAGTATATTTGTTATTTTGCGGGATACAGATTTTGGTACTGTTTACAAGTCAGGAAAATCTGCTGCCGGAAGGATATACATATGCACAATATGCCAGAACAGGATTTTTCCAGCTTTTATTTGTATGTGTTATTAATTTGATTTTGGTAATTGTATGTATACTTAAATTCGAAGAACATAAAATATTAAAAGGAATATTGTATCTAATATCAGGGTGTACATTTATTATGATTGCATCATCTGCATACAGAATGATTATGTATGTGCAGAATTACAGCCTGTCTTTTTTAAGAATACTGGTGCTGTGGTTTTTAGTGGTGCTGACAGTAGTTATGGCATTTGCGGTATTGTATATACATAGCAGAAAATTTGATTTTTTAAATAATACACTGATTGCATTTACAATTATGTTTCTAATATTTTCATTTATGATGCCTGATAAGATTATATGCAGATATAATATTTCGCATTTTGATAACCAAAAAGATTTGGATATTCATTATCTTATGAATGAGCTGTCTTTGGATGCCACAAGCATTTTATTAATAAGTAATGAAATTGGAGATACGGTGAATACAGAAAATATGTATTCATATTGTGAAAATGTTATGTTTCAATATGAAGTTAATAATAAAAATGATATAAGAAAATTCAACATTTCAAGATATATGGCATATCAGGCTGCTAAGAAATATATTTATGAGAATAGTGTCTAAGCTGACATTCATATATTATAAAAAATGTATCGTTGCATGGTGGAGGAGTTTAATGTTAATGGAAGCAGCGGCATCAGGATTAAATCTTCCAAAAGATGTTTTACTGGGGGCATCACTGATGCATTTGACAGGACATTACGAAGCTACAATTGAAAATTATAAAAATATTATTGAGTATAGTGATACGGTTCTTCTAATCAGTACAAAGACAGGTAAAATAAAGATAACAGGTGAAAATCTGGAGATAGAATATTTTACCGGTGATGATATGAAGGTAAAAGGTATTCTTCGGGAAATAACGATTATCTAGAGGGGTGATGTAACACGAAAGCATTGTTGCAGTATATACAGGGGTATGTGAAAGTCGGAGTAACGGGTCTTAACAGAGAACGTTTCTTAAATCTCTGCAGAAACCATAATCTGAATATTTGGAAGTTGAGAAAGAAAGAGGGACAATGTACATTCTACATACAAGTATGTGATTTTAGAAAACTAAAAGATATAAGGAGAAAATCGTCCTGCAGGGTGAAAATTCTCGAAAAACATGGTACACCATTTTTTATAAATAAGTATTGTAAAAGGGTAATGTTTTTTGGAGGAATCATCCTGTTTTTTCTTATAACATATCAAATGTCATTATATGTATGGAATATTTCATTAGAGGGAAATTACAGCTATACAGAAGATATTATATTGGAAAAGCTGGCGGAAAACGGGATAAAACATGGTATATACAAATCAAAGATAGTAGGAAGTGAAATTGAAAGGCTTATAAGAAACTCATATCCTGATATAACATGGGTATCTACAGAACTAAAAGGAACAAGGCTTATTATACACATAAAAGAAAACTTTGACCGTACAATACCTGAAACAGAGGAAAAACCATATAATATATTATCCGGAAAACAGGGAGTAATAACAAATATAATAACCAGAACGGGCACACCCCTTGTTAAAGCAGGAGATGAGGTTGAAGCCGATACCGTTCTGGTTTCGGGAGTAATTGAAATATATGGGGATGATGGAGCTGTGGCAGCTACAGAGTATGTGCCTGCCGATGCAGATATATATGGCAGGATAGTTTATCCTTATTCAGATGAGTTTTCCATGAATTATGCCGCAAAAGAATATACGGGAAAAAGTAAAAATGCATTTTCGACAGGAGTGGCAGACAGTTGGATAAATGTGATGGGCTTGCCGGTCAGATATGAAAACTTCGATATGATAACGGAAACACATCAGGCACACCTGTTTGATAACTTTTATCTGCCGTTATATTTTGTTTCTTATAAATATAATGAATATATTATAGAAAATAGAAAATACTCTGAAAATGAAGCAAAAGAACTTGCAAATGTAAATTTAGAACGTTTTTTAAAAGAATTAGTAGAAAAGGGTATTCAAATTATACAAAATGATGTTAAAATAGAGATTAATGATAAAAAATGCATTGCATTCGGAAATATTATTGTGGAAGAACGTTTGGGAGAGATTCAGTATATTACGGATGAAATGAAATCATCAGATAATAATGAGGAAGGAAATCAGGACGAAGATGAGCGTGATTGAAAGTATAATGGATATTCCTGC
This sequence comes from Lachnospiraceae bacterium, assembly GCA_014799465.1. Taxonomy (GTDB): domain Bacteria; phylum Bacillota; class Clostridia; order Lachnospirales; family Lachnospiraceae; genus UBA2821. The sequence continues at coordinate 16,507 of JAAVHZ010000057.1, forward strand.
TGGACATGAACAAAATGTATTCGGGCAGTTTGATGCACATTTAAAGAAAATAGAAAAGACTCTTCATGTCACTGTTATAGCAAGAGAGTCCGAACTGAAAATAATAGGAAGTGATGTCAGTGCAAAGAGAGCAAAAGAGGTATTTACGGAACTTATTGAATTATCAAAAAGAGGTAATACAATAACAGAACAAAACGTAAACTATGCACTCAGCCTTTCAATGGAAGGTATGACAGATACAATAACGGAACTTGATAAAGATATAATATGCAGAACTATAAGCGGCAAGCCTATAAAACCAAAAACACATGGGCAGAAGAAGTATATAGATGAGATAAGGGATAAGATGATAGTATTTGGAATAGGTCCTGCCGGAACGGGTAAGACTTATCTTGGAATGGCAATGGCAATAACAGCATTTAAAAATAATGAGGTAAATAGGATAATTCTTACAAGACCTGCTATTGAAGCAGGAGAGAATCTGGGATTTCTTCCGGGTGACCTGCAGAGCAAGGTAGACCCATATTTAAGACCATTATATGATGCACTGTATCAGATAATGGGAGCTGAAAGTTATTTAAGCAATTCTGAAAAGGGGCTTATTGAGGTGGCTCCTTTGGCATACATGAGAGGACGTACTCTTGATAATGCATATATAATACTTGACGAAGCACAGAATACCACACCTGCACAGATGAAAATGTTCCTGACGAGAATAGGATTTGGTTCAAAGGTAATAATTACCGGAGACCTGACACAGAAAGACCTGCCGAAGGGTACAATATCAGGACTGGATACTGCAATAAAGGTTCTTAAAAATATTGACGAAGTAGCATTTGTGCAGCTTACAAGTCAGGATGTGGTGCGTCATCCGCTTGTACAAAAGATAGTAAAGGCATATGAAGAATATGAACACAGCAAAAAGAATTAATAAAAATAATATATATAAATATATAATAATGGCAACTGCATTTTTTTATACGGTTGTATTCAGTTGGTATTCTATTAATAAGGCACCTTTATTTCTATATGAAAAGCAGGGAATAGTATCGATAATTGCATTTTTGTCAATAGCATTTCTGATATGTATACTTAAATATGCCCCTTCAAATATGGAATGGAGTATATTTATTATTGTGTATTGTGTTTTATTTGCTACTCAGGCGGTATTTGTAAAATTGCAGCCGGTTTATATACCGATAGTGTTACCGGCAGTAATTATTGCAGTTCTTTACAAACCGTATAGTGGCATAGTTTTTCATTTAATGTATGTAGTATCATTTTATTATATAGTACAGTCGGACAAGCCGGAATCATTAATATATTATCTTATTTTTGGTATTATAGCCTGCCTGCTGACCGATTTTATGAAAAGTATTAAAAGCATTATAGATTCGTTTATTATAATGGGTGTAAGTTATATGATACTTGTAATAATATGGATGCAGTATAACAGTGGAAAGGTTGACTATATGGGTATCTTTCCGGGATTTATACAGTTGTTTTTTACCATGGCAGTGTGCTTTGTATGTGTAATTGGCAGAAAGTTTAATGAAATACGAAAGAAACCTGCCAAAAGCAAGTACAGTATATATTGTAATGAAGACTTTGCTCCGATTAAAGAACTGCGTGATACATCTTTAAGAGTATTTTATCATACACTTGAGGTTGCCGATTTGTCAGCGGCGGCGGCAGCGGCAATTGGTGCAGATGCCATGCTTGCCAGGGCAGGTGCAATGTACCATGATATTGGAAAAACCATGAGCAATAATTATGTAAAGGCAGGTATAATTATTGCAAAAGAAAATAATGTTCCTCAAGAGGTTATAAATATTATAGAGGAACATAATGGGAAGATAAGGAAACCGCAGAGTGCAGAGGCAGCAATAGTATTGTTGTCGGATACACTGGTGGCTACAAAGGATTATATGATGAAATCAGGCGGTAAAATGATGGAAGAGCGGAAACTGATTGATAATGTGATGTCTTTAAGGCTTGATGGAGGCTTGATTGATGAATCAGGGCTTACATTAAGCCAGTTCAGAGAGATAAAGAAAGTATTTATAAGTATGCGGTGTGGCAGTGATGATTAAATATAATTACAAACTTCCAATGAATGGAGAGATGAGATGAGTCTTAATATTGAAAAAGAAACAGAAATAGAACCGGATTTTGATTTTAGGAATATTATAAAAAATGTTGTAAATTATTCGTTAGATTATGTAAATTGTCCATATGAAACAGAACTGAATGTGACGCTTACGGATAATGAAGAAATTCATCGTATAAATAAAGAGTTTAGGAATATTGACAGTCCTACGGATGTATTATCATTTCCAATGATAGAATATATGAAACCGGGAGATTTTTCGGTAGTAGAAGACAATGAACAGGATTATTTTGAACCTGACTCAGGTGAACTTGTACTGGGTGATATTATAATATCATTGGAAAAGGTGTATTCTCAGGCTGATGAATATGGGCATACTCCTAAAAGGGAGCTTGCATTCCTTGTGGCACACAGTATGCTTCATCTGTTTGGGTATGATCATATGGATGATGCAGAACGTAGTGATATGGAAAAGAAACAGAAAGAAATACTAGATGCACTAAAAATATACCGATAGTGTGAGAAGAAAATCTAAGGCTGCAAAATACGCAGCCTAAGATTTTCTAAGTCTCACGATGAATAACTTTAGGTTATTGTTAGTGCCAATTTTGTCGGCATTACAGTATGGATGTATGTATGAGTTGAAACTTTATGATAGTAATAGTGATAGAAAGGGAAAGGTTGATAATATGACTGATAATGAGTTGATAGAAATTGCTTATGAAGCGGAAAAGATGGCTTATGCTCCATACTCTAAGTTCAGTGTGGGGGCAGCACTGCTTACGGATGATGGTAAAGTGTATACGGGATGCAATGTGGAAAATTCTTCGTTTGGTGCATCGGTGTGTGCTGAACGTACAGCCGCACTGAAGGCAGTGTCTGAGGGTAACAGGAGATTTAAGGCAGTGGCTATTGTATCTTCATCAAAAGAGTATACTTATCCATGTGGTATATGCAGACAATTTTTATCAGAGTTTATGAAAGAAGATGGGAAGATTTTGCTGCATGATAAAGACGAGGGAATAAAGATACACACTCTTGGAGAATTGTTTCCTGAAGCATTTATTTTATAAATAAAGTATAAACCGGAAAAATGTGGCAGATACTTAAATTATCAGATGAAATATTTTCATGAATAATTTAAGGAGGATGCCTTATGAAAAAGATAGCATATACATTTAGCTTTATTGTACTGTCATTTGTATTTGTAATGGCATATTACTGTTGTTACTACTATGCTACTAATAATATGAAGTCAGATGGGATAAAGACTATTTATGAAACAATGGATGAAAATCCGGCATTAAATGACGATATGGCAGATGCAAATGCGGTGAAGGAAGAAATAGTAAGCAGTGAAACAAGGTATATATTAGAAACATATAATATGGATACGGATACTATTACGAAAGAGGAGCTTACGGTTCCGGTAGAGTTTCTTGGAATGGACAGGCAGTCTATGATAGATTATCTGTCTGATTATAATGACAGTAATGTGGATGATAATACAGAAAATATCAGATTAGTATCATTTTCAAGTGCCTATATAGTAATCCGCAAATCCATAAAGAATGAAGATAAAACAGAATATAATTACTGGATAACAGAGGAAAACGGTATAGTAATGGTATACAAGGCGGACAAAGAAGAATTGTATCTTGATACAGGAATAGAAACAATTGATTTAGAAAAGGAAGACAAAAAGAAATTACAGAATGGATTTTATCTTGAAAATATACAGGAACTATATAATTATCTTGAAACGATTACCAGTTAGCGAAAGGTATAAAAATTATGATACATGAGGTAGTAGTGGCGGGAGGCGGAGCATCAGGTATGATGGCTGCTATAACTGCTGCAGGCAGAGGAAAAAAAGTTACCATATTAGAGCATATGGACAGGCTTGGGAAAAAAATACTGATGACAGGAAATGGCAGATGCAATTATTCAAATATTAATCAGAATATTTCCTGTTACAGAACTTCAGATAAAGGATTTGTAGAAGATGTATTAAATAAGTTTTCACAAAGAGAGGCTACTGAATTTTTTAAACAAAATGGTATAGTAACCAAAAACAGAAACGGATATCTGTATCCAAATTCGGGACAGGCATCAGTAATAAATGATATACTACGGATTAAATGTGAGAATCTTGGTATTAATATTTTGTATAATATGGAATGTACATCTGTAAAAAAAGACAATGGTTTTTTCAGATTAAAATGTACAAATAAAGAGAATGGCAGACAAAATGAGATAAAAGCAGGTTCATTAATAATAAGTACAGGCGGTAAGTCATATAGCAAAACAGGTTCTGACGGCAGCGGATATACTATTTTAAAAAAGCTTGGGCACAGCATAGTGAAACCGCTGCCGGCTCTTACTTCACTTCATTGCAGCGAAAAATTTTTCAAGTCACTAAAAGGGGTAAGATGTGATGGCAAAGTAATTCTGTATGTGGAAGGCAGATATGCAGCGGAGGATAAAGGTGAAATACAGCTTACTGATTATGGGATATCCGGCATTCCGGTATTTCAAGTAAGCAGATATGCATCAATAGCATTAGATAAGAAAAAAAAGGTGACTGCAGTTATAGATTTTCTTCCTGATATGAAAGCTGATGAGGTTAAAAAACTGCTGCAAAATGATAACTCATTTACATTAGAGCAGAAACTTAATGGTATGATTAATAAAAAGCTGTCTGCCGTAATGCTTAAATACAATTTAGATGAAATTATAAAAAATCTTAAATCAATGAAGGTGAATGTGACTGCTACAGGGGGATTTGAACAGTCACAGGTATGTACAGGCGGTGTAAATGTAAATGAAATATGCAGTACTACAATGGAATCAAAGATTGTAAAAAATCTGTTTATAACAGGTGAGGTAATAGATGTGGACGGAGTATGTGGAGGATATAATCTTCAATGGGCATGGTCCACAGGGTTCATAGCAGGAAGTAATTGTTAAGGAAAGGCAGAGATTTAAATGCTTAGAATAAATCAGATAAAGTTGAATCCCGGACATTCCGAAAAGGAATTAAAGGATGAGATTGTAAAAACACTAAGAATAGATGAAAAACAACTTATATCATATGAAATAGCCAAAAAATCCATAGATGCCAGAAAAGGACAGATAAAATTCTGTTATGCCGTAAATGTTAAAATACAGGATGAAAAAAATAAAATCCGCAAGATTAACAATAAAAATATTATGTCAATCAATCCGGTAAAATATGTTCCATCCATAACGGGAAATATAAAAGAAGAATTGAGCCCGATTGTAACAGGGAGTGGTCCGGCAGGATTATTCTGCACTTATATGCTTGCTTTATATGGCTACAAACCTGTTCTTATAGAACGTGGTGAAGATGTGGATACCAGAACCAAAACAGTTGAAAAATTCTGGAAAACCGGAATATTAAAAACTTCTTCAAATGTTCAATTTGGTGAAGGCGGAGCAGGAACTTTTTCAGACGGAAAGTTAAATACTCTTGTAAAGGATAAGTTTGGCAGGAACAGATTTGTATTAGAGACATTTGTAAAATTTGGTGCACCTGAGGAGATACTATACATAAATAAGCCGCATATAGGTACGGATATACTATCAAAAGTAGTAAAAAACATGAGAAATGAGATTATAAAACTTGGAGGAAGTGTAAGATTTAACACCTGCCTCACAGATATAACAATATCCGGTGACAGACTGACAGAAATAGAAGTTAACGGAAGTGAGAAGCTTCCATGCAGTACACTGGTTTTAGCATTAGGGCACAGTTCAAGGGATACATTTAATATGTTGTATCAAAAAGGGCTTGCCATGGAATCAAAATCATTTGCGGTAGGGGTCAGGGTTCAGCATCCACAGGAAATGATAAATTTATCACAGTATAAAATAAAAAACAGCCCATATCTTCCGGCGGCAGATTATAAAGTGGCAGCTAATTTGGATTCGGGAAGAGGGGTGTATTCTTTTTGTATGTGTCCGGGAGGATATGTGGTCAATGCTTCATCTGAACCCAATATGCTTGCCATAAACGGTATGAGTTATAGCAGCCGTAATGGGAATAATGCCAACAGCGCTATTATAGTTACAGTCTCACCAAAAGACTTTAATGGTGAAGGACCTCTGTCAGGTGTGGAATATCAACGGCGTCTTGAACGTATGGCATATAATATAGCCGGAGGAAATGTTCCGGTTCAGATGCTGAAAGACTTTAAAGCCGGTCAGCAGACCGTTGAATTTGGAGATATAGAACCTGCGATAAAGGGAAAGTACCAGAAAGCTGATTTGAGGAACATATTACCGGATTACATTTCGGAATCAATTATACAGGGAATGGATATATTTGCGGAAAAGATACAGGGATTTAACAGAGATGATACTATATTAGCAGGAATAGAGAGCAGAACTTCATCTCCGGTAAGAATATTAAGAGATGAAACTTATCAAAGCAATGTTAAGGGAATATATCCATGTGGTGAAGGTGCCGGATATGCAGGAGGAATAACATCTGCTGCAATGGACGGAATAAAAGTTTTTGACGGAATTTCTGCAAAAATAAAACCATTTTCATAAAAAAGCGTGACTAAACAGGAATTTTGTAGTAATATTAGTAAAGTTTACATTTTATAATTAGAAAGGATAATGACTGTTTTTATGAATACCAGAGACAGGTTAAAGGATAAAAGAAGAATTGTAATAAAGATAGGTTCATCATCGCTGACACATTCACAGACTGGTAAAATAGATTTGGCAAAATTAGAGAAACTGGTCAGAATACTGTCTGATTTGAGAAATCAGGGCAAGGATGTTATACTTGTGTCATCAGGAGCTATTGCGGTAGGAACTGCATTATGCAGGAACCAGACACATCTTACTGATTATGAAAATACTACACTTGCGGAAAAACAGGCATTTGCGGCAATCGGTCAGGCACAGCTTATAATGATATATCAAAAATTATTTTCAGAATATGGTCAGACGGCAGCACAGGTATTAATGACAAAGTTTACTATTGCCAATAATCTCAGCCGGAAAAATGCTGAAAATACATTTAGTGAGCTGTTAAAACTGGGTGTTATTCCTGTTGTTAATGAAAATGATACAGTAGCAACATTCGAGATAGAGTTTGGTGATAATGACAGGCTGTCGGCAATGGTTGCCGCTATAGTTAAGGCAGATTTGCTCATTCTTTTGTCGGATATAGACGGATTGTTTACAGATGACCCGAACAGTAATCCGAATGCACGTTTTATCAATATTGTTCCTGATATTTCAGAGGAATTTATGGATATGGGAAAAGATAGTACAGGGAGCAGTGTTGGAACAGGTGGTATGAGTGCAAAGCTGGCAGCAGCCAAAATAGCAACTGATTCCGGAACTGATATGGTTATATCAAACGGCAATGATTTGCTTAATATTTACAGGATAATTAATGGAGAAGAATGTGGAACACTTTTCCTTGCCCACAAAAATGAAAACTTCTATCTTGCAGATTATATAGAAGAATAGTATATGAAAGAGAGGAGAAAGCTCTCAAATGGATATAAAAATTTTAAAGAATTGTGAAAATTATAAAAATATTCTGATTGGTAATAATCTGGTATTGGAAATGGTTGAGACAGAAAGTGAGTTTGCCGGAATAAGAAAAATAAGGTACATTATATTTGATACAGAAAATAATACCAGAAAAGAAATGCTTCCGTATATTGATAAGCATAATCTTGGTATAATAAAAAATGTTTCTGTCAGTTCAGATTATATCTATTTTTTTAATTGTTCAAAGATAAAAGGTGATAAGGTTCACATTAATCTTTTGAGATATAATTTTATTACTGAACAGGTTGAAAGTATGTTTGCTTTTGAAGATGATATTACAATATATTCTGTAGCAAAACGGATGAAAGTATTTGTATTAAATGATTTTTACCTGATAGTGCAGCATGAATCTTTAAAAACAAATAAAAGCGAGACTTACTCAGGATTTTTTGAATTCCGTTCATTTCTTTACAATTATAAAGAACAGCAGTTTTATTCAATAGTAGATGAAAATATTACGGCAAATGGTATTGATGATATGATTCCGATATCTGAAAGCCAGTGTGTTATGAAGACAGGTTTTTCTCTGCTTGAAGATAACAGATATGCGGAACTTGAGAAAGATGAAGTATCGGTTGAAGCCGTAAGCTTTGTAAATATTGGCCAGCTTATATCAGATATACTTATTATGCAGAAAAATATAACTATTGATTCTATTGAACAGGCTTACTATAATAAAACAATACCTTATGTAGAGATGAAGGATGGTTACCTTATATATTCAGTGGTAGATAATATTGAAAAATCTGAAGAAATAATTTTTTATAATTTAACTACTAAAGAAACGGTAAATTGTATAAATAAAAATGTATTCAGATGTTCTGATCTCGCAAGACATTTTATAATAGGCGGAGAACCGTATATATGTATATCAAAAGACAAAGGAACGGAATTTGTCAATCTTAAAAAGGCAAAGCTTGAGTTTAAGTTTGGAAGTGAATTAAAACTGGAGTCTGTTATAAATAATGTTTTTATATTGTCCGGTATTAGTGAAAAGAGCCTGTTAAGGAAGGCTGCACCATATTTTGAAGTGTATGGATATCCCCAGCAGAATGTTATTCTGCATGAAAAGGGAGAATGCTTTGAATATATGGGATGTGATGATAAATTATATTTATTTGTAAAATAGAAAACAAGGAGGTGCCGCCTGATGAAAAAACCAGGGATTATATTAGAAGGCGGAGGTACAAGAGGAGTATTTACTTCCGGTGTTCTTGATTATTTTATGGAAAACGGATTATATTTTCCATATATAATAGGTGTATCAGCAGGTGCATGTAATGCTGTAGGATATGCTTCAAGACAACCTTACAGAACAAGAAAATGTATGATTGACTATCTATATTCTGACTCCTATATCAGTATTAGAAACTTTCTTAAGAATAAGAGTTTGTTTGATATGGAACTTATTTTTGATAAATTCCCTAATAACCTGATACCATTTGATTATGAAACATTTTTTACAGGCAGTTCCAGATGCATACTGACAGTTACTAACTGTGAAACAGGTGAACCTGAATATCTGGAAGAATATAAAGATAAAAAAAGGCTGATGGATATATGTAAGGCATCATGCAGCCTCCCTTTTATATCACAGGTAATTGAAGTTGACGGAAAACCTTATCTTGATGGCGGGCTTGGTGATTCGGTTCCTATTGTAAAAGCTTTGCGTGACGGATGCAAAAGACCTGTAATAATTCTTACAAGAAACAAGGATTATAGGAAAAAAGTAAAAGATTCCATGGATTTTTCAAAACTTGTGTACAGAGAATATCCAAAACTTAATGAGACTATATATAAACGAAATGCAAGATATAATAAAACAATAGAGTTTATTGAGCGTCTTGAGCAGAAAGGACATTTTTTTGTTATAAGGCCTGAGATGCCCGCCATAGACAGAACAGAACAGAATACGGAGATACTTACTGATTTTTACCAGCATGGGTATGAAATGGGTAAAAAATGTTTTGAAGAGCTAAACATTTTCTTGAATAAGTAAAGGAGTGAACAGAAACTAAATGGAGCAGTCAAAATTAGACAGGATAAATGAATTATACAGAAAATCAAAAGCAGAAGGGCTGACGGATGAGGAGAAAGAAGAACAGAAAATACTTAGAAAAGAGTATGTGCAGCTTGTACACAATAATCTTAGAGGCCAGCTCGACAATATACAGTTTCTTAATCCTGACGGCACCATTACAGATGCCAAACCGAGGAACAAAAAGTGATGGATAAATCAGAACTTAGGAAATGTATATTAAATAAAAGGAATTCTATGACTGAAAATGAGTTGTTTGAAAAAAGTAGTATTATTTTTCAAAAGCTCACTAAAATTAGGGAATATTGTGAGCTGCCTGTTTTGTTATGTTATGCTTCATATAATAATGAGGTTATGACTGAAAAAATAATAGAAGATGGAATAAACAGAGGAAAAAGAGTAGCACTTCCGAGAGTTGAAGGCAGGAATATGGATTTTTTCTATATTAAAACCCTTAATGATTTAAAACCGGGATATATGTCCATACCTGAACCTGTAACTTATGAGAAAGTAAGTAGGAAAGATGCAGAGCAGGCATTTATGGTTATCCCCGGAACATCTTTTGACAGACATTTTAACAGAAATGGTTATGGCGGTGGTTTTTATGACAGGTACATAGAAAAAAATCCACCGAAATGTATAGCAGGTATTGCATTTGAATATCAGATATTTGATGAAATACCAACTGAGGAACATGATAAAAAAGTTGATTATATAGTAAGCGAGGTAGATGTATATGGAAAATAAGTATTTGGAAGAACTGGGAAAACGTGCTGTAGCTGCTGCACCTATACTTACTTCAATGGGGACTGTACAGAAAAACAGCGGGTTACAGGCTGCTGCTGATGCACTTCTTAAAAGGCAGGATGAAATTCTGGCTGCAAACAATGTTGACCTTGAAAATGCAAAGGCAAACGGAATGAAAAAGCATATGGTTGACAGACTTCTTCTTGATGAATCAAGAATTGCAGGTATGGCGGAAGGACTGGAAAAACTTATAGGGTTGGATGACCCTATAGGGGAAGTTGTGAATATGAAAAAGAGCCCTAACGGACTTATGATAGGAAGAAAAAGAGTACCATTAGGTGTAGTAGGTATTATATATGAGGCAAGACCTAATGTAACGGCAGATGCATTCGGGCTATGCTTTAAGACCGGAAATGCAGTAATATTAAAGGGCGGAAGTGATGCCATTAATTCCAATAAGAAAATTGTTGAGATAATAAGAGAGTCATTAAAGTCAGTAGGAGCACCAGAGGATGCAGTGTCGCTTATAGAGGATACAAACAGGCAGACAGCTACCGAATTTATGACTATGCGTGAATATGTGAATGTACTTATACCAAGAGGAAGTGCCGGACTTATAAAAGCTACTATAGAGAACAGTAAAATACCTGTTATAGAGACAGGAACAGGCAACTGCCATGTATATGTAGATGAATCGGCGGATATCGAAATGGCTGTAAATATAGTTGAAAATGCAAAAACACAGCGGATAAGTGTATGTAATTCATGCGAATCTGTGGTTGTACACAAAAATATTGCAGAAAAGTTTATTCCTAAAATGGTGGAAAGACTTAAAGAGTATAATGTAGAAATCCGAGGTGACGAAACTGTATGCGGTATATCTGATTATGTGATTCCTGCAACTGATGATGACTGGGGTATGGAATATCTTGACTATATAATATCCGTAAAAACAGTATCATCTTTTGACGAGGCAGTGGCACATATTAATAAATATAATACAAAGCATAGCGAAGCTATAGTAACTGAGAACTATGAAAATGCCAACAGATTTTTAGACGAAATAGATGCAGCCGCTGTATATGTAAATGCATCTACAAGATTTACTGATGGATTTGAATTTGGTTTTGGTGCAGAGATTGGAATTAGTACACAAAAACTTCATGCAAGAGGACCAATGGGACTTGAGGCACTTACTACTACAAAATTTATTATTTATGGAAACGGACAGGTAAGAAAGTAATACTGTTTTCATATTATATATGGATAAATAATAAAGGTGAACTAATTTGGGAGTAATAGAACTGAATTATAAGTATTCATTTTCTGATATACAAAGGAAGTCTTTGCAGCTTGCAAATGTATATCAGGGGATACTTAATCTTGAAACGATAGGAATATCTCATGACCAAAGAGAAATATTTATGATAAGGCTGGGATTGCACAAAAAATACATATTGATAACGGCAGGAGTACACGGAAGAGAATATATTAATTCCGCTGTACTCCTTCGTATTGCTGAAAAATATGCGGCACAAACGGTTTCACAACCCGGATTATTAAAGGATTATGGTATACTTTTTGTTCCGGTACTTAATCCTGACGGTTATGTTATTGCAACTGAAGGATTTGGAAGCATAAATGATAAAAAATTAAAAAAGAACTGTATTATGCAGAATATCAACTCATCCCAGTGGAAGTGGAATGCACGGGCAGTGGATATTAACCGGAATTTTTTGTCAGCATCATACAATAAATCTCCGCATACAGGAGATGTTAACAGCGAAAATGAAACAAAAGCATTTATTAATCTTGTTCAGAATGAGAATACAATCGGATATATAGATATACATTCAAGAGGAGAAGCTATATACTATTATAGAAAACATATGGGAGAAGAATATAACCGTCATCAGAGATATATTGCAGACAGATTATCTTATTATACAGGTTATAAGCTTATGATGCCTTCAGAGGAAATAGATAGTGGAGATTCCGGTGGAAATACGGTTCATTATTATTCAGAATATATTAACTGTCCTGCAATAACGGTGGAAACTATAGATGATGATGCAAAGTTTCCACTTAAATATGAATATGCCAGACAGGTATATTATCAGATAAGATACCTGCCAATAGAATTTTTAAAATCTGTATTGAGGGAGATTTAATCTTTCAATAAATGTTGCCACATGATATACTTAAAAAAATTCACATATTATTAAGGAGTCTGTATGAAAGATAAAAAGGATAAGTTTATTAAATACATAAAAAATAATAAGAAAAAATCAGGAATTATATCCTGCATAGCTATTTTTTTCATAATTCTTTTAACTGTGCTAATTGTATTTTTTCAAAACAGTAACAACACTGTTAAAAAAAGTAGTACACCAGAATCAAAAACTATAAAAGATTCTAAAGTAAATGAATCAAAAGAACAGACTACAGAGAAGGAAACTATTACAGAGAAAGAAACTGTTATAGAGAAAATATCTGAGACGAACAGAGAAAATATTACTACGGAACAGATGACACCTGCAGAACAGGAAACAACTGCATCACAGTCTTCTGATATTAATCAAATAGTCAGTTCAAAAGCAGGCTCCTTAAGTGTATCAGGAACTCATTTGGAAGATGGCTCAGGAAATATTGTTCAGCTAAGAGGGCTGAGTACTCATGGGTTATCATGGTATCCGGATTATATTAACAGTGATTTTTTCAGGCAGTTAAGGGAGGATTTCGGAGTAAATGTAATAAGGCTTGCCATGTATACAGATGAATATAATGGTTACTGTACAGGAGGGGATAAAAATTATCTTAAAAGTCTTATTGACAATGGAATTTATTATGCATCGCAGAATAATATGTATGCGATTATAGACTGGCATATTTTATCTGATGGAAACCCTTATAAATATATAGATGAAGCAAAAGTATTTTTTGATGAGATGTCAAAAAAATATGCAGGAAGTAATAATGTGTTATATGAAATATGCAATGAGCCTAATGGTGGAACTACCTGGTCAGATGTAAAATCATATGCCGTACAGATTATAGATGTGATACGTAAAAATGATGAAGATGCAGTTATAATTGTGGGAACACCTGAATGGTGTCAAAGGATTGATCTGGCAGCAGATGATCCGATTAATGGTTATAATAATATAATGTATGCATTGCATTTTTATGCGGCAACCCATACGGATGAATTAAGGAACAGGATGATAAATGCCATAAACAGTGGTCTGCCTGTTTTTGTAAGTGAATTTGGAATATGTGATGCATCCGGTAATGGTGGTATAAATGAGGCACAGGCAAACGAATGGGTCAGCCAAATGAATAAATATGGTGTAAGTTATGTTATGTGGAACATTTCAAATAAGAACGAGACATCTGCAATTTTTAATTCGTCATGTAGTAAGAACAGTGGTTTTGGAGTGGAGGATTTAAGCCAGACGGGACAATGGTTTTTAAAATTAATGAAAGGTGATTTGAATCTGAATGAATCTTCCACACAACAAAATGATTCCACGCAAAATAATAAAAATAATGAAACAACGATTCAAGATGTTGTGGAAAGTGCAGAAAACACAGTAAATGTACAGGCGGTAACTCAAATTATAAACTCATGGACTGCTGATGGAAAGACATTTTATCAGTATGATGTTTCTGTTACGAATAACTCTGGAAGTGATTGTACATCATGGTATGTGGATATAACTTTTAATGAGAATGTATCATTATCTGACAGTTGGAATGGTGAATTTGGTGTTGATGGGGATAGGATTCGCATAACATCAAAGGAGTATAATGGAACCTTAAAAAATGGGGAAAGTATGGGAAATGTAGGATTTATAGTTGGTGGGAGTAGCAATCTTTTGGTTAAGTGAATTGAACGCAATAGTAAATTTAAAAACACTAATATGAGAAAAAAACTCATATTTAATTTACAAATTCCTAAAAGTGCGTATAATTATATTATAAGAATGGAGGAATTATCATGTTAAGCCAATTTACGGTTAAAAATTATAAGAGTATCAGAGATGAAATTACTTTAGATATGCAAGCAGCTGCTATCTCCGAACATGAGAATGAAATAATTAAAATTGTAGATAAAGAAAGCAAAGATGTAATTGAAAGTTTTTTGCCTGTATCTGTAATATATGGACCTAATGGTGGTGGTAAATCAAATGTATTAGAGGCATTGCATACGTTAGAAGCAAAGGTGTTAAGACCTGTATGTGCCACATGTCCCGGCAATGATTGTGGATATAAAGGGAAAAAGATACCTGTAAAGCCTTTTTTATTTTCTAATAAAACAAAAAATGAACCAACTGAATTTGAAATATTTTTCAGGACAGATATAGCTGAATATAGATATATTTTGCATATAAAAGAGGAAAATGTTGTTTATGAAAGTTTAGATAGAGTAAAGCTGGAAACCGGAAGACGTTCGGCATTATTTAAGAGAGAAGGTGATACTATAGATTTAAAAGGGGAATTTTCAAGAATTAGAATAAGTGATGAAATCTCAGATACATTACCTCTTTTATCATATCTTGGAATTACGTATAAAAAAAATATGATTGTCTCTGATGTATTTTCATGGTTTGAAAAAGATATTGATTTCTTAAATTATGGAAGTCCATTACAGGAAATGAGAACAGCTATAGCTAAGTCCGATGATTTAAAGCAGCTTATATTAAAAATGATTAAGGAAATGAATCTTGATATAGATGATTTTAGGGTTGAAGAAAAGGATGATAATTTAGAAGTCTATATGAAACACAATGTTGATGGATATACTGAAGAAATCTCCCTTTCAGATGAATCAAGCGGAACACAAAAGATTTTTGGCTTATTGCCATTTATTGCAAAGAGTTTAGTGTTTGGAACAACACTTATTATAGATGAATTAGATGCTAAAATACATCCTTTATTACTTAGATATATAATAGAATTATATACCAGTCCGATATCTAATAAAAAAATGGGACAATTAGTATTTACTTCTCATGATTTATCTACTATGAATAGTGAAGTTTTTAGAAGAGATGAAATATGGTTTGTAGCAAAAGGAAATCAGCAGAATTCTAAACTTTATTCGTTAGTAGAGTTCAAAAATAAAAATGGTAAATCTGTAAGGAAAGATGCAAAATTTGACAAACAATATCTTGAAGGCAAATACGGTGCTGATCCATATCTAAGAAAAATCATAGATTGGAGTGATGTTAATGCCTAAAAAAGTAGGAACAACGAATTGGAGAAAGAAGAGAAAACAAGACAATTTAGAGAAAAAAGAATTTCGGTATTATATATTTTGTGAAGGAAAGCAGACAGAACCTAATTATTTTGAGGGATTTAAGTGTTTGATTGAATCAGAACCGATATATAAAGATACCATACTTATTGAAATAGAGCCATGTGCTGCAGATACAATGCGGGTTATTAGAAAAGCAGAAGATTATGTTCAAAAAAATAAGTTGCAAAAAGGACAGATATGGTGTGTATATGATAAAGATAGTTTTCCCGATAGCGATTTTAATGGTGTAGAGGAGAGGTCAAATAATCTTAATAAACAAAATCCATATATTCAGTATCATTCTGCATGGAGTAATGAATGTATAGAAATATGGTTTATATTACACTTTGTAAATTATATATCAAACAATCATCGCACGGAATATATTAAGTTTTTAAATAAAAAGTTTAAAGAATTAAAAATCGGTAAGTATGAGAAAAATTCACCTGATATTTTTGATATTCTTTTGAATCATGGGAATCCCAAGTTAGCAATTAGATATGCTAAAAGAATTATTTTAGAGAATAAGGGAAGAACGAGTGCAATGATTGCTCCAGGCACAAAGGTTTATGAATTGGTAGAAGAGTTGGTTAAATATTTACCTGAAGATATTAAGAAAAAATTTATATAAAGTAATTTGAATCAAGCATTATAAGGTAAAGATATATGGTTGAAGATATTGAATCAGATGAAAATTGACTTTTTATGGTTAAAAATGTATAATGCAAGTTGTAAAAAAGGCAGAAGATTATAGAAAAGGATATAATATCATGGATAATAACGAATTAAGTAATGAACTTAAAAGACAGAATTATTATATAGAGCTATGCAGCAAATGGGTTAAAAGTAAACAGGAACGTCTTGGCAGACCACTTACATGTACTGCTAAGACCTTTGGATGCCAGATGAATTCAAGGGATTCAGAAAAACTTCTGGGCATACTTTTAGATATCGGTTATGTGGAAACGGATTCGGAGGAAGCCGATTTTGTGCTATACAATACATGTACAGTAAGAGAAAATGCTAATCTTAAAGTATATGGTCATCTGGGATATATGCAGAATTTAAAAAAGAAAAATCCTGATATGATGATTGCATTATGCGGGTGCATGATGCAGGAAGCTGATGTGGTGGAAAAGATTAAAAAAAGCTATAAATTTGTAGATATAGTATTTGGTACTCATAATATTTTTAAGCTGGCAGAGCTTATTTACAATAGAATTGAAAGCGAAAAAATGGTAATTGATGTCTGGAAAGATACTGATATGATAGTTGAAGACCTTCCGGTAGAACGTAAGTATTCATTTAAGTCAGGCGTCAATATAACATTTGGATGTGATAACTTCTGCAGTTATTGCATTGTTCCTTATGTAAGAGGAAGAGAGCGAAGCCGCAGACCTGAAGACATTATTAAAGAGATAGAAAACCTTGTGGCAGATGGTGTGGTGGAAGTAATGCTTCTTGGGCAGAATGTAAACTCTTATGGAAAGGGTCTTGACGAGGAGATAACTTTTGCCGAATTATTAAAGCGTGTGGAAGAAGTAGAGGGACTTAAAAGAATACGGTTTATGACTTCTCATCCCAAGGATTTATCGGATGAACTTATTGAAGTAATGAAAAATTCTAAAAAAATATGCAGGCAGCTTCATTTGCCTGTTCAATCCGGCAGCAGCCGTATCTTAAAAATAATGAATAGAAAATACACTAAAGAAAGCTATCTTGAACTGGTTGACAAAATAAAAAAAGCAATACCTGATATAGCAATTACCACTGATATAATAGTAGGATTCCCCGGAGAAACTGAGGAGGATTTCCTTGAGACAATGGATGTGGTTAAAAAGGTTCGTTATGACAGTGCGTTTACGTTTAAATATTCAAAAAGAACAGGGACACCTGCCTCAAAAATGGAAAATCAGGTTCCGGAAGATGTAGTGAAAGACAGGTTTGACAGACTGTTAGAGACTGTTCAGAAAATTTCGTCAGAAGAAACCGAAAAACGTGTCGGAATGATAATGCCTGTATTGGCAGAAGAGATTAACAGCCATGATTCAACGCTTATAACAGGACGTTTATCCCATAATACGATAGTACATTTTAAAGGAACTCCTGATATGATAGGTAAAATTGTAAATGTAAAACTTGAAGAGGCAAATGGGTTTTACTATTTCGGCAAGTTGTGGGTTACGGAAAGGGCATGAGTATTAATATGGAAAAATTATCACCAATGATGCAGCAGTATGTAGATACGAAAAAGCAATATAAAGACTGTATTTTGTTTTACAGGGTAGGGGACTTTTATGAAATGTTTTTTGAAGATGCAATTACTGCATCTAAAGAATTGGAGATTACACTGACAGGAAAAGAGTGCGGATTAAAAGAAAGGGCTCCAATGAGCGGTGTACCGCATCATGCATTGGAAACATATCTTAACAGACTGGTGGCAAAGGGATATAAGGTAGCAATCTGTGAACAGGTAGAAGACCCGAATCTGGCAAAAGGACTTGTTAAAAGAGAAATAGTCCGGATAGTTACACCGGGAACAAATATAAATACAAGTGCACTTGATGAGACTAAAAACAATTACCTAATGTCAATAGTTTATCTGGATAATAATTTTGGAATATCTATATCTGATATTTCTACAGGAGACTATCTTGTGACCGAAGTAGAAAGTTCAAGAGCACTTCTTGATGAAATTAACAGATTTATGCCAACAGAAATAATATGCAATTCACCTCTAATGCTGTCAGGAATAGATATGGAAGATTTGAAAAATCGTCTGGGAATATCAATATTTACCCTTGATTCATGGTATTTTGATGAAGAATTATGTATACGTGCATTAAAAGAACATTTTAAAGTTATGGATTTATCAGGGCTAGGGCTGTCTGATTATGATTCGGGTGTCATTGCTGCAGGATCAATGATGCAATATCTTATGGAAACACAAAAAACTTCTCTTTCCCAACTTACAAATATAACACCATATTCCACAAATAAGTTCATGGTTATAGATACTTCTACCAGACGTAATCTTGAGCTTACGGAAACGCTTAGGGAAAAACAGAAGAGAGGTTCTCTTTTGTGGGTGTTGGATAAAACCAAGACTGCTATGGGTGCACGAATGATGAGGAGTTATATTGAACAGCCGCTTATTATAAAAGAAGATATAGAAAAGCGTCAGAATGCAGTAGAAGAGCTAAATGAAGAACTGATTAACAGAGATGAAATAAGGGAATACCTTAATCCGATATATGATTTGGAGAGGCTTATAAGCAGGATTGCATACAAATCTGCTAATCCCAGAGATTTGATATCATTTAAAAATTCGCTGGAAATGCTTCCTCATATTAAAAATCTTATGAAATCGTATAAATCCGTTCTTTTAAAAGAAATGTATGATGAATTTGATACTCTTGATGATATATATGACATTATAAATGCTTCAATAGTAGAAGACCCGCCTATAGCCATAAAGGAGGGCGGTATTATAAAAGAAGGTTATAATGAAGAGATTGACAGATTAAGAAATGCCAAAACAGATGGCAAAGGATGGCTTGCAGAGCTGGAGGCAAAGGAGAGGGAACGAACAGGAATTAAGACTCTTAAAGTGAAGTTCAATAAAGTGTTCGGATATTGTATAGAAGTTACAAACTCTTTTAAAAATATGGTTCCTGATGATTATACCAGAAAACAGACACTTACAAATGCTGAACGTTATATAACTCCCGAATTGAAAGAATTAGAAGATATAATACTTGGGGCAGAGGAAAAGCTTTTTACGCTGGAGTATGATTTATTCAGTGAAATAAGAGACCATATAGCAGGAGAAGTATTAAGAATACAAAAGACTGCGAAAAGCGTTGCGGCAATAGATGTTTTTGCATCTTTGGCATTTGTGGCCGAACATAATAATTTTGTAAAGCCAAAAATAAATGATAAAGGCATTATTGATATTAAAAATGGCCGCCATCCAGTAGTAGAAAAGATGATGAGCAACAGTATGTTTGTGGCGAATGATACATTACTGGATAATACAAAGAACAGAATATCAATAATTACAGGACCTAATATGGCGGGAAAATCTACATATATGAGACAGACGGCATTAATAGTACTTATGTCCCAGATTGGAAGCTATGTGCCTGCTGATTCGGCAAATATAGGAATATGTGACAGGATATTTACCCGTGTTGGGGCTTCTGATGATTTAGCTTCAGGACAAAGTACATTTATGGTAGAAATGACAGAAGTTGCAAATATATTAAGAAATGCAACATCAAAAAGTCTTTTGATTCTTGATGAAATAGGAAGAGGAACAAGCACATTTGACGGGCTTAGCATTGCATGGGCAGTTGTGGAGCATATAAGCAATCCAAAACTTCTGGGTGCAAAAACCTTATTTGCCACACATTATCATGAACTGACAGAACTTGAAGGTACACTTGAAAGCGTAAACAATTACTGCATTGCCGTTAAAGAACAGGGAGATGATATAGTATTTCTTCGAAAAATAGTAAAAGGTGGAGCAGATAAAAGTTATGGAATACAGGTGGCTAAACTCGCCGGCATACCTGAGTCAGTAATCGGACGAGCCAAAGAAATTGTAAATGAATTGAGTGATGCTGATATAAGTGTTAAGGCTAAAGAAATAGCAAACAGTAATGTAAAGGCTAAAAAGCAGAATTTCATAAAAGATACAGTAGAAGTAACGCAGATGTCACTGTTTGATACGGTAAGTGATAATGAGATAATAGATGATATAAAGCAGCTTGACCTTGGAATGATGACACCGATAGATGCCCTTAATATACTATATAAAATGCAGAATAAATTAAAAAACCGTTGGCAGGGGTAATATAAGGAGGCAGCATTATTTATGGCAGAGATTCAAATTCTTGACCAGAAGACAATAGATAAAATTGCAGCAGGTGAAGTGGTTGAAAGACCTGCTTCAATAGTAAAAGAACTTCTGGAAAATTCCATTGATGCAAAATCAACCGCAATAACAGTAGAAATAAAAGACGGAGGTATATCTTTTATCAGAATAACAGATAATGGGTATGGTATTGACAATAAGCAGATTCCTTTGGCATTTTTAAGACATTCTACAAGTAAAATAAAATCAATAGAAGATTTGGTGACAGTTTCTTCTTTGGGATTCAGGGGTGAAGCACTTTCAAGCATTGCAGCTGTATCACAGGTGGAACTTATTACTAAAACACCATCATCTCTTACAGGTATCAGATATGTAATAGAGGGTGGTGAAGAAAAGCAGACTGAAGAGATTGGTGCTCCTGAAGGTACTACATTTATTGTACGAAACCTATTCTATAATACTCCTGTAAGAAGAAAATTTTTAAAGACTGCTGCTACTGAAGCCGGTTATGTGGCAGACGTAGTTGAGCATATGGCAATGTCACATCCTGAAATATCAATACGGTTTATAAATAATAATCAAAATAAAGTACACACATCAGGCAATAACAAGCTTAAAGATATTATATATAATATTTATGGCAGAGATATTGCATCTAATCTTATATCTGTAGAAAATGCAAATGAGACGGCAAAAATAACAGGATATATAGGAAAGCCTGTTATATCCAGAGGAAACAGGAATTTTGAAAACTACTATATAAACGGAAGATATATTAAAAGTAATATTGTATCAAAAGCTATAGAAGATGCTTATAAACCGTATATGATGCAGCACAGATATCCTTTTACAGCCTTGCATATAGCCATCGACCAGTCTCTTTTAGATGTAAATGTACATCCTGCCAAGATGGAATTAAGGTTCAGAAATCCCGAGGAAATATATCCTGTATTATATGAAATTTTATCAGATGCCCTTAAACAAAGAGAACTCATACCTCAAGTAGTGCCGGGAAAAAGTGAACAACCAAAGAAGGAACCGATTAAAAAAGAGTCTGTCCCTGAACCATTTGAAAATAAGCGAAAAAGTCTCGCAGGTACTGAAGCCAAAAAGGTGACTGAACCTTCTGTGAACTACATAAAAGAAGAACCTGTAAAGTATATGGAAGTTACTGATAAAAAGCCGGAGGCACCGGTACAGATGGAGCTTTTTGATGACAGACTTTTATCAAAAAGTGCCCGTGTAAAACATCGTCTTATAGGACAGGTCTTTGATACATACTGGCTTATTGAATACAATAACAGTCTATACATTATTGATCAGCATGCAGCACATGAGAAGGTATTATATGAGCGGACAATGAAGGGACTAAAAGATAAGATATACACTTCACAACAGATTAATCCGCCTATTATATTAAGTCTTTCAATTAAAGAAGAAGAGGTTTTGAAAAAATGTATTGAATACTTTAACGAAATAGGATATGAGATAGAATATTTTGGTGGAAGAGAGTATGCTATCAGGGCTGTACCTGATAATATGATGTCAATATCAAAAAAGGAACTTTTTATAGAAATGCTCGACAGTCTTTCGGGTGAAGTTACAAAAGTACAGGCTGATATAATAACAGAAAGGATTGCTTCAATGTCATGTAAGGCAGCCGTTAAAGGCAATAACAGATTAAGTACCGAAGAGGCAGACAAGCTTATAGAAGAACTGTTAGAACTGGATAATCCTTATAACTGTCCTCATGGAAGACCTACCATTATATCCATGAGTAAATACGAAATAGAAAAAAAATTCAAACGCATAGTGTGAGAAGAAAATCTAAGGCAGTAAAAGACACTGCCTAAGATTTTCTAAAATCTCACACCGAAGAATCGCTAGGGCGATTCTTCTTGATTTAAATTTAGGTCTTGTTTGTGCCAATTTGCATTGGCACTGGTGTTTATTGAGGTATAGTCGAAATTATGAATGGAAGTTTGGAGGTAGATGATGAGTGATAAGAAGCCGCTGATTATTCTTACGGGACCTACTGCTGTCGGAAAGACGGAATTGTCTGTAATGCTGGCAAAGGAAATGAATGCGGAGATTATAAGTGCAGATTCCATACAGGTATATAAATATATGGATATAGGCTCTGCAAAGATTACAAAAGAAGAGATGCAGGGAATAAAGCATTATCTTGTGGATGAACTTAATCCGTCAGAAGAGTTTAGTATATTTAAGTTTAAAGAAATGACTTTAAAATATATGGATGAAATATATTCAAAAGGGAAAATACCTATAATAGCAGGCGGTACGGGCTTCTATATTCAGTCAGTACTTTATGATATAAATTTTAGTGAAACTGATGATGAACATATTTACAGAAAAGAGCTTGAAGCTATTGCAAAAGAAAAAGGACCGGAGTATCTTCATAATAAATTAAAGGAAATAGATGCTGTTACAGCTCAAAAGGTTCATTCTAACAATGTAAAACGTGTAATACGGGCTCTTGAATATTATAATGACACAGGTAAACTTCTGTCAGAGCATAATGAAGAACAGCAAAAACATGATTCACCATATAATTTCAAATACTTTGTTCTAAATGATGACAGACAGTTATTATATGACAGAATTAATAAACGTGTGGATAAAATGTTTGAATTGGGGCTTGTTAAAGAAGTAAAAAATCTTCTTGATATGGGATATGGAAGAAATTTGGTTTCAATGCAGGGAATCGGATATAAAGAAACTGTTGCTTATATCTTAGGAGAAATGAATCTTGAAGATACTATTGAGCTTATAAAGAAAAATACACGACATTTTGCCAAAAGGCAGTTAACGTGGTTCCGCAGGGAAAAAGAAGTGACATGGATAGATTACAGGGAGTATGGTAACGATAAAAAAGTTATGTCAACAAAAATGGCGGAAATGTGCCACAATGCAGGTATTTGTACAGATAGGAAAGGATAATAGTTTTATGAATATTTTAAATATTTATGAAGAAGCCGGAATATGCAGGGAAGTATTTGAGTATTGTACTTCAGTTGAGGAAAAATTAAAAGAAAGATTTGATGAAATAGATAAAACAGCTGAATATAATCAATTAAAGGTTATTCATGCCATGCAGAAAAATAAAGTAAGTGATGTTCATTTTGCTTCTACATCTGGTTATGGTTACAATGATATTGGACGTGACACATTGGAGAAAGTATATGCTGATGTATTCCATACAGAATCAGCAATAGTCAGACCACAGATTGTATGCGGCACACATGCCCTTGCCCTTGCCCTTTCAGCTAACTTAAGACCGGGAGATGAACTTATATCAATATCCGGAAAACCATACGATACATTGGAAGAGGTTATAGGAATAAGACCGTCAAGGGGTTCACTTAAGGAATATGGAATAACCTATAAACAGGTAGAGCTTTTACAAGATGGTTCATTTGATAAGGAAGGTATTAAAAATGCCATATCTGACAATACTAAGATGATGGCAATACAGCGTTCAAAGGGGTATCTTACAAGAAAGACACTTTCAGTTAATGAGATTGGAGATATTATAAAATTTGTAAAATCTATTAACAGTAACATTATTATTATGGTAGATAACTGCTATGGTGAATTTGTGGAGATTATAGAGCCATCAGACTTTGGTGCAGATATGACTGTGGGTTCACTTATAAAAAATCCGGGAGGAGGTCTTGCACCTATAGGCGGATATATAGCAGGTACTAAAGAATGCATAGAAAACGTATCTTACCGTCTTACTGCTCCGGGACTGGGCCAGGAGGTAGGTGCGAGCCTTGGTGTTATACAAAGCTTTTTTCAGGGATTTTTCATGGCACCTACAGTAACGGCGGGGGCATTAAAAGGAGCAATATTTGCAGCAAATATTTACGAAAAGCTGGGATATAAAGTAGTTCCTGACGGAAAAGAACCCCGCTATGATATTATTCAGGCTATTGAATTCGGCACACCGGAAGGTCTTATTGAATTCTGTAAGGGAATTCAGGCTGCCGCACCGGTTGACAGTTATGTCACTCCGGAACCATGGGATATGCCGGGATATGATGCAAAGGTAATTATGGCAGCTGGAGCATTTGTTCAAGGTTCATCAATAGAGCTTAGTGCCGATGGACCTCTAAAACCTCCATATTCTGCATATTTCCAGGGCGGGCTTACATGGAATCATGCTAAATATGGAATTATGATGTCTTTGCAGAAATTAGTTAATGCAGGTATTGTTAAATTATAACTATTATGGTATTATATAGGTTGGTTTTCTGTTGAACCTGGAGAGAATATTCAGGAGGGAACCATATGAATGAGATATCAACTATAAGAGACATGAAAAAAGAATACAGACCATATGAAAAATGTCTTGCCTATGGAGCAGAAGCACTTAATGAGCAGGAGCTTCTTGCGGTTATAATACGAACCGGCTCAAAGGGCGAGTCATCAATAAAACTGGCTGAAAGAATACTGAGCTTATCGGAAGGAAATAAAGGAATACTTGGACTTATGCATTTATCCATTGAAGAATTAATGTCCGTAAAAGGTATAGGTGCCGTAAAGGCTATACAGATTAAATGCATAGTTGAGTTATCCAGACGAATTTCTAAAGCAAATGCACGGACAGGATTAAATCTTTCTGACCCGGCTTCCATTGCAGATTACTATAT
The DNA here is from genome assembly GCA_014799465.1 of Lachnospiraceae bacterium. Taxonomy (GTDB): domain Bacteria; phylum Bacillota; class Clostridia; order Lachnospirales; family Lachnospiraceae; genus UBA2821. The sequence goes on from JAAVHZ010000057.1 coordinate 41,860, forward strand.
GGAAGATTTAAGGCACTTAGAAAGGGAACAGTTGATTCTTGTAATGATGAATACTAAAAACAGGTTGATTCGTGATACTGTAATGACTACGGGGACTGTTAATGCTTCTTTGGTATCTACAAGAGAAGTATTTGTAGAAGCATTAAAATGCAGTGCCGTATATATAGTTCTTGTTCACAACCATCCCAGTGGAGACCCGACTCCCAGCAGAGAGGACATCATTAATACAAAACAGATAAAGGATGCCGGTAATCTTATAGGCATTACTTTATTAGACCATATAATTATTGGAGATAATAAGTATATCAGCTTAAGACAGCGTGGTATATTATAACAGAATGGAGGAAATTATGGCACAGCATGCGTATGGTATCGATATTGGTACAAGCAATTTTAAATTATTCAGTGTAACAAATAAAAAAATGATTAACGAGAAAAATGTTATAGCAATTAAGAATAAAAATGAAATTTATTCCTTTGGCGACCCGGCTTTTGAAATGTATGAGAAAGCACCGGCAAACATCGATGTATCATTTCCTGTAAAATATGGAGTTATAGCAGATATAAAAAACATGGGTACATTGTTTGAGTGTTTTATACACAAGCTAAACGGTCAGAACTGCGGAGGCGATTTCTGTATAGCGGTTCCTACAGATATTACTGAAGTGGAGAAAAGGGCATTTTATGATTTAATAGCAGAATCTAAAGTAAAGTCAAAGCATATCAGTATTGTGGAAAAACCTATCGCAGATGCAGTAGGTGTTGGTCTTGATGTGGAAAGTCCTAAAGGAAAACTTATAATCAACATAGGTGCTGATACTACAGAAATATCGGTTATATCTTTGGGAGGTATTGTTTTAAGCAAGATAATAAAGACAGGCGGCAACAAATTAGATGATACCATATGCAATATTGTGAGGAAACAGTATAATCTTATTATAGGTTCAAAGACTGCAGAACAAATTAAGATTAATCTTGCAGATGCCATAAATTCCAGTGACAGCACACATGTGGCATATGGAAGAAATATTGTAACGGGACTTCCGGCAATGAGAGATATTTCTTCAGAACTTGTATATCAGGCCATTCAGGAATGTCTTCATTCTATTATTGATTCGATAAAAGTTATACTTGAAAGGACACCTCCTGAATTATCGGCTGACATTATAGAAGCCGGAGCTTATCTTACAGGTGGTTCTGCAATGATAAAGAATCTTGACGGACTTATAAATAAGGAAACAGGACTTAAAGTAAATATATGTGATTCACCTTCTGAATCTGTTATAAAAGGACTGGCACAAATCGTATCAAACGATAAACTTCATGGACTTATGTTTGTGCCGAGAGAAAAACAGTATAATGATTAGTAAAACAGGTGACATGATATGAAAAAAAAAGGTGACAGCGAATTTCCAACAAAATATATTTTATTTATTCTTACCTTTGTCTGTGCAGCATGTATAGTTCTTTCTATAATCTATGAGGATTTCGGAAGACCGGTTAAGAATGCGGCTGCAACTGTAGTTATTCCTATACAGGAGGGCATGAATAAGGTAGGAGGATGGATGGCAGCACGTTCAGATGATTTGAAAGAATTGCGTGATGTAATGAAGGAAAATGAATCACTGAAAAAAGAGATAGAGTCTCTTAAAGAAGAAAATACCTCTTTGCTGCTTAACAATAATAAATTAAAAGAACTTCAGGAACTTTTAGGACTTAGTGACCAGTATTCTACTTATAATAAAGTTGCTGCAAGTGTTATAAGCAAGGATAGCAGTAATTGGTTTTCATCATTTATAATAGACAAAGGAAGTGAAGACGGAATTGCTGTAGACATGAATGTTATAGGAAATGGCGGACTTATAGGTATAATAACAAAAGTTGGAAATAATTATGCTGTAGTACGTTCTATAATAGATGATTCCAGCAGTGTAAGTGCACAATTTTCAACAACTCAGGATACCTGTATTGTTGATGGGGATTTAAAACTTATAAATGAAGGAATCCTTCCTATTAGCAATATAAATAAAGATATAACCATAGCTGATGGTGATATGGTGGTGACATCTAATATAAGCAGTAAGTTTCTTCCGGGCATACTTATAGGATATGTTAAGGAAATATCAAATGATTCAAACAATCTGACAAAATCAGGGTATATAACTCCTATAGCTGATTTTGCACATATCAGTGATGTACTTGTTATTACTGAATTGAAGGTGAATATAGAAGAATAGAGGTGTAGCTTATGCTGAGAAAGTTCATAATGACAGTATTAGTATTGATATTTTATCTGCTGCAATGCACTCTGTTTAAGACATGGTCACTGGCATCAGTATCACCTAATCTTTTATTAATACTTACATTTGCCGCCGGATTTATGGGTGGGAGAAAAAATGGAATGTATGTAGGATTTATATCAGGTATTATTCTTGATTTATTTTATGGAGATGTTATCGGATTTAATACATTGATTTTATTATACATAGGATATGTAAACGGGTTGTTTAATAAGATGTTTTATGATGAAGAAATTACACTGCCTATTATTCTTTTAGTCGGCAGCGAATTATCTTACAGTTTTATCTATTATATATTCAATTTCTTATTAAGAGGAAGATTGGATATGGGATATTACTTTATGCATATAATGCTGCCTGAGCTTGCTTATACAGTAGTGATTTCAGTTTTAGTATACCGTCTGTTGCTGCGTTTGAACCGCAGACTGGATGATTTTGAAAAAAGGAGTGCTGCAAAATTTGGTTAAGGATATTTTAGAATCTATATTAAATTTTTTAAAATCCAGGGCATTTGTAATGCTTGTACTGTTTAGCATCATGTTTTCAGTACTTATTTACAGGGCATTTTACCTTCAGATTGTAAAATCTGACTATTATCTGGAGAATTATATACAAAAAGCTGAAAGGACTGTAACAACATCAGGTACAAGAGGTCTTATATATGACCGGAACGGTATTCCTCTGGCTACTAATCAGCTTGTATATTCAGTTACAATTGAAGACGAATTAAATACAAGACAAAAGGATTATGATAAAAATCTGAATAATATAATTTACAAATTAATACAAATTATAGAAAAAAATGGCGATACATTAAATAATGATTTTTCAATAATATTGGAAGGCAATGGCAATTATGCATTTTCGGTAACATCTGATATAGCAAGATTAAGATTCTTAAGGGATATTTATGGAAAAAAGTCTATAGAAGAACTTGATTCAGATGATGAGATACTCTCAGATTCCACTGCCGAGGAAGTTATGGAATATCTTTGTGGTAAGAAAAGGTTTAATATTGATGATGAGAAATATACCAAATTGGATAAATTAAAGATTGCCACAATCAGATATAACCTTTCTCTTAATTCTTTTCAAAAGTATATAACTACAGAGGTTGCCAGTAATGTAAGTGACAAGACTGTAGCTGCTGTTTATGAAAATAAGGCTGAACTTATTGGAGTAAATGTGACTGAAAAGACCAAAAGAGTATATACAGACAGTACTTATTTTTCACATATTCTTGGATATACGGGTACAATTTCAGAAGACCAGCTTGCGGAATTTAATGCTGATGTTGATAAAAAAGAAGATGAATATATTTCTTCAGATGTTGTTGGTAAATCAGGAATAGAGCAGTATATGGAAGATAGCCTGCAGGGAACTAAAGGTTATCAGAAAATGTTTGTAGACAGTACCGGTAATATACTTGAGATTACAGAAGAAAATGAATCGGGAGCCGGAGATGATGTATATCTCAGTCTTGATGCCAATCTTCAGAAGGCAGCTTACAATATACTTGCACAGAAGCTTGCAGGTATTTTATATTCAAAAATAGTTAATTACGAAGTACACCCAACTGAAGATGCAAAGACTATTCCGATATATGTACGTGATGTATATGCACAGATGATATGTAATAATGTTGTTGATTTAAACAAATTTAATAATGCTGAAGCTTCACCAAATGAACAGCGTGTATACGGAAAATTCACTTCAAAGCAGGCACAGGTATTAAGTGAGGTGCAGTCGTTTCTAACATCAGAAGACAATACACCTATGTCTGCATTATCAGAAGAAAATAAAACTTATCTTACTTATATATATGAAAAATTATCAATAATAGAACAGATAATAGATACTTCATCCATAAATAAGGAAGATGAAATGTATAAAAAGTGGAATAAGGAATCTATAAGCCTTAAAGAGTTTTTATTATATGCGATTTCGCAAAACTGGATTAATTCATCTGTATTATATAAAGATACTGAGCAGAAATATTCCAGTACAGACGAAATATATACAGCATTAGTAGCACATATATGCAACAACCTTCAGGATGATACAGATTTTTCAAAAAAAATATATTATTATCTGGTAAAGAGAGGAACTATTTCAGGCAACGAGATATGTATGCTTTTATATGACCAGGGAATATTAGAGTATGATGAAGGTAATTACAACCAGCTTGCTTCAGGCAACACAGGATTTGCATATAATTTTATGTTGCAGCAGATTAAGGATATGAAAATAACACCTGCACAGGTAGCACTTGATCCATGTTCGGCATCAGCCGTTGTTACAGATATTCATTCAGGACAGGTTTTGGCACTTGTAACATATCCAAGCTATGACAATAATAAATTATCAGGAAGTGTAGATGCAGAATATTGGAGTAAACTGAATGATGATATGTCCCTGCCATTATATAACAGAGCAACACAGACCAGAACCGCACCGGGTTCTACTTTTAAGATGATAACTGCAATAACAGGACTTGAAACAGGTATTATATCCCCTGGAACACCTATACATGATTACGGTCAGTTTACAAAAATTACACCTTCGCCAAAATGTTGGAAGTTTCCTTCCAGTCATGGTTCTGTAAATGTATCTCAGGCACTTGCCGGCTCATGTAATTATTTCTTTTATGAAGTAGGATATGAACTCAGCATAGATTCTAATGGTTCATTTAATAGTGGACTGGGACTTTCAAAAATTAAAAAATATGCAGATGAGCTTGGAATTACTTCATTATCGGGTGTGGAAATAGATGAGAATGAACCTTTATATTCTACAGATAATTCAGTTCGTTCCGCAATAGGACAGGGTTCAAACAGTTATTCTGATATACAGCTTGCAAGGTATGTAACCACCCTTGCCAACAGGGGAAATAATTATCAACTTACTTTACTTAATAAGATATTGAATGCTGAAGGTGAAAGTGTAAAATTAATGGAACCGAATCTGACCAACACTGTAGATATTAGTAATTCTACATGGAATGCAGTACACAGTGGGATGCGTCAGGTAATAACATCGGGAACAGCACAAAATACATTTAAAAATTTTGATATTGAAGTAGCAGGAAAAACGGGAACTGCTCAGGAGAACAAACTACGTTCAAATCATTCTGTATTTGTGGCATATGCACCTTATACAAATCCGGAGATAGCCATGAGTATTCTTATACCTAATGGTGAATCTACAGGATATACTGCTGAAGTAGTAAGAGATATAGTGTCATATTATTATAATCCGTCCACACTTGACCAGATACTGGGTGGAACAGCTTCAGTACCGACAAGTGGTATAAGCAGTGAATAGATCATAATATGAAAGGATAAATTTTGGTGATTATATGAAAAATTCAGTAGTGATAAAAGGAAATAAATATGGTATTATGGTTATATTGGATAAAGATATTCCTTTTGAGGAACTGATTTCCGATATAATTGAAAAATTTAAAGAATCTTCTAAATTTTTTGGAAGTGCGTCAATGGCGATTTCTTTCGAAGGAAGAAAACTTACCACTGATGAAGAACGCCGGATACTTGATATTATTTCAGAATACTCTGAAATTGATGTTATCTGTGTGGTAGATAACGATAAGAAAAGAGAAGAAATGTTTAAGGAAAAAGTTGAACAGAAGGTTACGGATATTTCATCAGCTTCGGGACAGTTTTACAGAGGTACTCTCCGTTCAGGACAAGTTCTTGAGTGTGAGAGCAGTGTTGTAATTCTTGGAGATGTTAATCCCGGTGCAAAAATTATTTCAACAGGGAATGTGGTGGTGCTTGGTGCACTAAAGGGTATCGTTTATGCCGGTATTACCGGAGATGCATCATCCTTTGTTGTTGCTTTAGAAATGAATCCTGTACAGATTCGTATAGGAGATGTGATTGCAAGATGTTCAGACAACAAATCCATATTGAAAAAAAAGAAAAATAAACCTGAGACAAAAATTGCCTTTGTAGAAGATGACAATATATATATTGAACCCTTAAACAAAGACGTATTAAGTGATTTACAATTCTAAAACTTTTATTAAAATAACCGGGAGGAATTAAAAAATGAGTGAAGTAATAGTAGTAACATCTGGAAAAGGCGGCGTTGGTAAGACAACTACCACTGCTAATGTAGGAACAGGACTTGCCATGCTGGATAAAAAAGTTGTATTGATAGATACTGATATAGGGCTTAGAAATCTTGATCTTGTCCTTGGGCTTGAAAACAGAATTGTATACAATCTTGTAGATGTAGTAGAAGGCAACTGCAGACCAAAACAGGCAATGATAAAAGATAAGAGACATCCGAATCTCTATTTGCTTCCGTCAGCACAGACAAGGGATAAGAGCAGTGTGACACCCGAACAGATGAAGGAACTTACTGATGAATTAAGAAAAGAATTTGATTACATACTTCTAGATTGTCCGGCAGGAATAGAGCAGGGATTTCAAAATGCCATTGCCGGAGCCGACAGGGCACTTCTTGTAACAACCCCTGAAGTCTCTGCTATACGTGATGCTGACCGTATAATCGGACTATTAGAAGCAAATGAGAATAAAAAGCATGCTGACCTGATAGTAAACAGAATTCGTATGGATATGGTTAAAAAAGGAGAAATGATGACCATAGAAGATGTTGAGGATATACTTGCCATTGACTTAATTGGTGCCGTACCGGATGATGAAAATATTGTAATATCAACTAATCAGGGAGAACCGGTTGTTGGTTCAGAAACCAGCCTTGCAGGACAAGCTTATATGAATATATGCCACAGAATTATCGGAGAAGAAGTACCATTACTTGATTTAAATGGTAAAAAGGGAATGTTATCAAAATTCGCAGATTTATTTAAAAAGAATTAGCATTATTAATGGTATGGAGGAATGAATATATGAATATTTTCGATGTATTTAAGAAAAAAAATTCCGGTAATGTGGCAAGAGACAGACTTAAACTGTTACTGGTATCGGACAGGGCTAATTGTTCTCCTGAAATAATGGAACAGATAAAAAACGATATAATTAATGTAATAAAAAAATACATGGAAATTGACTGTGACGGACTTGATATCCAGATTACACAGACAGATTCTGATACAGAAAACGGAAGTGTACCTGCTTTAATTGCTAATATTCCGATTAAAGAGGTAAGACATTAGTAATAACTAATCGAGGTTGTTTATGGGACTAATAATAAATACATTTAAAAATTATCAATTCAGACACTTTAATATAAGGCTGATTATATGGGTTATCGGATTGACCGTACTTGGAATAAATGTTATATCAAGTGCTACCGAATCCTCAGTATTTGAACACAAACAGACTTTGGGACTTATTATGGGAATATGTGTAATGATTGTTTTTGGTCTTGTAAGTTATCGGTTTGTCCTAAAATTTTATTGGCTGTTTTATCTGTTAAATCTTGCATTGCTTATGTGGGTTAAACTTGGGGGTGCATACAGAAGCGGTGCAACAAGGTGGATTGCTATTGGCGGATTTCAGCTTCAGCCATCAGAATTTACAAAAATATTTTTGATAATATTCTTTGCAATGTATTTAAACAAATATAAAGAAAAGCTAAACACAATATGGGTACTTGGCGGAGCAGTAATTTTATTTGCCATTCCTTTGGCATTAGTACTAAAACAACCGGATTTATCAACCAGTATAGTTATTGCACTTATATTTTGCACATTAATGTATATGGGTGGTTTGAGTTATAAAATAATTGGTGGTATTTTGGCAGTGGCGATTCCTGCTGTAATAATTTTAATATACCTTATAATGCAGCCGAATCAGAAAATTTTGGAAGAGTACCAATATAACAGAATTATTGGATTTTATGACGAAAATAATGAGATTGCTGAACAAATCAGTTACCAGCAGAATAATTCCATTATGGCAATCGGCTCAGGCGGTTTATGGGGAAAAGGACTTCATAACAATACAACAACAAGTGTGAAAAATGGTAATTACATTTCAGAGCCACAGACCGACTTCATTTTTTGCATTGTTGGTGAAGAACTTGGTTTTGTTGGCTGTTCTGCGGTTATAATCTTATTGGCACTTATTATATTTGAGTGTATTATTACAGGCATTCATGCGGCTGATACTGCCGGTATGATATTGTGTTTTGGTTTTGCAGCATTAGTAGGCTTTCAGTCTTTCATTAATATAAGTGTTGTTACAAAGATGATTCCCAACACAGGGCTGCCGCTACCGTTTGTAAGTTATGGATTAAGTTCGTTATTAAGTCTTTTTATAGGTGTGGGACTTGTATTAAATGTAAGTCTTCAGCGAAAAAAGACATTATGATAGGAGGAGATATTTAATGAACATTGGCTTAATAGCACATGATTCCAAAAAGAAACTTATGCAGAATTTTTGTATAGCATATTGGGGAATCTTAAGTAAAAATGAATTATTTGCAACAGGAACAACAGGAAGGCTTATTGAAGAGGTTACAAATTTAAACATTCATAAGTACCTTGCCGGTCATCTTGGAGGTGCACAGCAGTTAGGTGCACAAATAGAGCATAATGAGATAGACCTTGTAATATTTTTATGTGATCCGATGTCACCTAAGTCCCATGAACCGGATGTAAATAATGTAATGAGATTATGTGATGTTCATAATATACCTTTGGCATCAAATCTTGCTACTGCTGAACTTCTTATAAAGTCTTTGGACAGAGGAGATATGGAATGGCGTGAAATATACAGGCAGTAAAATTTACTTAAGTAAAATTAAAAATATATGTATTAAAGAGGAATTTAGTAATGACATTAAAGTGCCGCTTTGTGTGGCACTTTAATGTCATAGGGAGTGGCACTTTATAGATGTAAGTTATTCCGTTATATCCTGAACACGGCCAAACATGCTTATCAGGTAAAGACCACATATGCCGACGGCAGCATAAATAATTCTTGACAACATACTCATGTTTCCGAATAAGAATGCTACCAGGTCTAACTTGAAAAAGCCTATCAATCCCCAGTTTACTGCACCGATTATGGCAATTGCCAATACAGCATAATCTAAACCTTTTGAATTCATGATAGTTCCTCCTTTTTATTTTATATTATTTTTTGCAGTATAATCTAAATTTATTATGGAAACTTTTTCCAAATATATGGTTATGGAGGAAGATATGGCATCAAAAAAGAAGAAAAAAAGAGTAGTCCGTTATAAAAAGCGGCATTCTTTAAATATTGGAGTAATAATATTTTTACTGATTTTTATATATATTATCTTTTATGTGGGTTCATATTTTGCAAGAGATAAAATATCTATATATGAAGTAGTAGAAGGCAAAAGTGCAATAATGGCTAACCGCTCGTATAACGGATTTGTTATTCGTTCAGAAACGGTAGTAGGTGCAGAAAGTTCAGGATATGTGAATTTTTATGTAAAAAACGGAATGCGTGTATCTAAAACATCTACAGTGTATACACTGGATGAAAGTGGTACATTAGCTAAATTGTTAGAAAATACGTCAGATGAAGAGAATGAAAACTTATCCGCAGAATATCAGGAGCAGATAAATGATGAAATAGGTCATTTCGTCAGTCAGTATGATAATGTGAATTTTAGTAATGTATATGAGTTTAAATATGACTTAGACAAGCTTCTTCTGGAATGTATAAATATAAATAAGTTAAACAGTCTTAATGCAGGTATGGGAGAATCAGGGAATAATTTCCAGATAAAAGGGTCGCCTGTTTCGGGGGTTGTCGAATTTTATACGGATGGATATGAGAATATCACATTAAATGATATAAGTCAGGAACTTTTTGATAATAAAGAGAATTATTCAAAAAGCAATATAATATCAGGAAGTCTGGTTGAGCAGAATTCACCATTGTTTAAGGTCATAAACAGTGAGGACTGGTATATAATAATTCCTTTATCAGAGAAGGAAGTGGAAAACTATTCACAGGATACATATGTCGATGTACGTTTTCTAAAAGACAACATTACTACAACAGCGGGTATTGAAATAATTAATTCAGGTGAAAAGTATTATGGAAAGCTATCATTTCAAAGATATATGTTAAGGTATTCGGAGTATAGATATCTGGATATTCAGATTCTCGGACAAGATTTAAAAGGACTTAAGATTCCTAAAACTGCCGTTACTGAAAAAAGCTTTTTAACTATACCTAAAGAGTATATAACAAAAGGAGGCGACAGCAGTGAAGATGGATTTAATAAGGAGACTTATGATGAAAATGGTAATCAGTTTATTCAGTTTGTAACACCTTCAATCTATATGACTGATGAGACTTATTGTTATATTGACGAAAGTGAGTTGAAACCGGGAGATGTACTTGTTAAAACGGATTCTAATTCGAAGTTCCAATTGGGCACATCTTCTGCAAATCTTAAGGGAGTATATAATGTAAATACCGGATATACAGAATTTCGACGTGCAGAAATTTTGGGTGAAAGTAATGAGTATTATATTATAAAGCCGGGAACACCTTTTGGTGTACAGATATATGACCATATTGTATTGGATGCATCAATGGTAAAAGAAAATCAGATTGTATTTCAATAAAAGCAGATTAATATATATGGAAGGAAGTTTTTTTTGTAATGATTAGAGAAAATTTGCGGCAGGTAGAAGAGAATATAATAAAAGCATGTGAAAGAGCTGGAAGAGAAAGAGAAGAGGTGACTCTGATTGCGGTAAGCAAAACCAAGCCTTTAGAATTAATTGAAGAAGCATATGCAATAGGAGAAAGAAACTTTGGAGAAAACAAAGTCCAGGAAATTAATGCTAAATATCCGGTTTTACCTAAAGATATAAAATGGCATCTTATAGGTCATCTACAGAGAAATAAGGTTAAATATATTATAGACAAAGTCAGTCTTATCCATTCGGTTGATTCGGTAAGGCTTGCAGAACAGATACAGGCTGAGGCTGCAAAATGCGGAAAAAGTATGAATATATTAATACAGGTAAATGTGTCCGGCGAAGATACAAAATTTGGAATCAGAGAAGAAGAAACAGAAAATATTGTAAGAGAGATTGCTAAGTTTCCAAATGTACATATAAAAGGACTCATGACAATAGCTCCTTTTACTGATGAACCTGAAACAAATAGAAAGTATTTTAAAAAATTAAAGCAATTATCTGTTGACATAATGAAAAAAAACATTGATAATGTTAATATGGATTGTCTTTCTATGGGAATGACCGGAGATTATCAGATTGCAATTGAAGAGGGTGCAACACTGATAAGGGTAGGAACTGGGATTTTTGGTGAAAGAATATATAAAAATAAATTGTCTGATGATTAAAGCATAGTACATGGAGGTTAAAATAGAATGGGTAAGTTTACAGATAAGTTTTTAGATTTTATGCGTCTTACGGACGATGATTATGAGGATGAGTATGATGATGATTATGAAGAGGAAGAAGAACCGATAAAAATATCTAAGAAAAAGCAGCTCAAGTCTACAAAGGTTAGAGAATCAATGGATGATTTTGATGATGATGACTTATCAATAAATGAAGCATCAAAGCCTATACGCAGAACATCCAGAAATTCATCAAAAGTAGTTCCTATGCGTGGCAAGGATGATTTGGAAGTATGTGTGATAAAACCTACTACAGTAGAGGATGCAAGAGATGTTACAGATACTCTCGTAGGTGGGAGAGCAGTTATTCTTAATTTGGAAGGACTTCATGTGGAGCTTGCCCAGAGAATAATAGACTTTACGGCAGGCTCATGTTATGCAATAGATGGCAATCTTCAAAAGATATCAAGCTATATTTTTATCATAACTCCAAAATCAGTTGAAATATCAGGTGATTTTCAGGAAATGCTGGATGGAAATATAGACATGGCATCTATGTAATATTTTAATTATAATACGGAATTCGGCAAATTATGAATGGTATGGCTGAATAGTATACCACCTATTACAATTATTATAATAGGTGGTAATTTTAACTATATGGAGGTAAGAATCTATGTCTGAAACTATAGGAGTACGATTTGATAATAAACCATGTTATGATATTATATTGGAAGATTCGTGGGATGGATTGACAAAAGCTTTAGAAAATCTTAACGTTAAAAAAAGAAAAATCTGCATTGTGACAGAATCGAATGTTGGACCTTTATATGCTAAAAAAGTCAGGGATGTATTGGAGAAATCTGCACATAAGGTTATTATTTTTCAATTTCCGGCAGGAGAAAAAAGTAAAAATCTTGAAATAATAAATGAACTTTATGAAGTGCTAATTAAGGAAAAATTTGACAGAAACGATATGCTGGCTGCACTTGGCGGTGGTGTTACCGGCGATATGACAGGATTTGCAGCGGCCACATATTTGAGAGGAATAGATTTTATCCAGCTTCCTACAACATTACTTTCACAAGTAGACAGCAGTGTTGGCGGTAAAACAGGTGTAGATTATAAAGGCTATAAAAATATGATAGGAGCTTTTAAACAACCTTCGCTTGTATATATGAACACTGATACTCTAAAAACATTAAATACAAGAGAATTTATTTCAGGAATGGGCGAAGTAATTAAATATGGATTTATCAAAGATAAGGCGTTTTTAGATTGGATAATTGAAAATGAAAAAAGTATTAAATCTTTAGATAAAGATGCTTTAGAATATATGATTAAATGCAGCTGCAATGCAAAAAGAGTAGTTGTGGAGAATGATTTTACTGAAAAAGGTGAGAGAGCAACACTCAACTTCGGACATACTATAGGGCATGCAGTTGAAAAACTTAAAGATTTCACTTTACTTCATGGTGAATGTGTGGCTGTCGGTATGGTTTCTGCACTGTATCTTTCATATAAAAAAGGAAAAATAACCAAAGATGATTACACATCAGGAGTAAATGCCATCAAGTTATTTAATCTTCCTGTAACAGTATCAGGAATCAGCAGCGAAGATGTATTAGAAGCAACATTACATGATAAAAAAATGGCTTCTGATTCAATTAAATTTGTTCTTATTGAGGGGATAGGAAATGCTGTTATCGACAGGAATGTTTCAAAAGAAGATATAAAAGATGCAATAAATAGTATATTAGTATAATTTTGGAGGAACATTTTGAATAAATATTATAATAGAAGATGTATAGCAAAATTTATTGGATTTTTTATAATTTTAATATTAATTATAGTATCAGATCAATATACTAAGCATCTGGCAGTTGAAAATTTAAAGAATCAACCACCATACATCTTAATAAAAGATGTACTTTTATTAAGATATCTTGAAAATACAGGTGCAGCATGGGGAATATTTGGAGGCAAAATACATATATTTACTCCGTTTACAATTTTGTTGGTTCTGGTACTGATGTATATCGTATTTAAAATTGAAAAGGTATTATTTACACTTGATAACAAACGTGCGGCAATAGTTCTTCAATGGGTGCTTATAGCTTTGATATCAGGAGCTTTAGGTAATTTTATTGACAGAATACGACTGGGATATGTAGTTGACTTTATATATTTTAAGATAATTGATTTTCCTACATTTAATGTTGCTGACTGTTTTGTAGTTATTTCCACTGCAATTTTACTGTATTTACTGCTTATTGGTATAAAAGACTCTGACTGGGACAGGATATTAAGTTTAAAAAAATCCGGAGGTGAATCCGTTGAATGAAAAGTTTACTGCATCTGCAGAGGATGAGGGGATGAGAATTGATAGTGCATTATCCGAAAAATATCCTGAGAAATCAAGGTCTTTTTTTCAAAAACTTATCAAGGATGGTATGGTTATTGTAAATGAAAACAGTATAAAAGCTAATTATAAATTGTCAGAAAATGATACAGTGGAATTTTCAATTCCCGAAGCTGTTGCTCCTGATATTTTGCCGGAAGATATACCATTAGATATTATATATGAAGATATGGATATAATAGTCATTAATAAACCTAAAGGAATGGTAGTGCATCCGGCACCGGGACATTATAGCGGTACACTGGTGAATGCACTTATGTATCACTGTAAAAATGAGTTATCCGGAATAAATGGTGTGATGCGTCCGGGAATTGTACATAGAATTGACAGAGATACTACAGGAGTAATTGTCGCATGCAAAAATGATGTATCACATAATGCATTGGCAAATCAACTTAAGGTTCATTCAATTACAAGAAAATATGAAGCAATTGTATATAATAATTTTAATGATGATACAGGCATTATTAATGCACCTATAGGAAGACACCCGATTGACAGAAAGAAGATGGCAATAAATTATAAGAATGGTAAAGATGCAGTGACTCATTATAGTGTAATCAGGCGAATGAATGGTTATACTCATTTGGAATGTCAGTTAGAGACAGGAAGAACTCATCAGATAAGGGTTCATATGGCAAGCATTAATCATCCTTTACTTGGTGATATAGTATATGGACCTGTCAGATGTCCTTATAAGCTTGAGGGGCAGACTCTTCATGCGGCAGTGTTAGGGTTTATACATCCGTCTACAAAAGAATACATGGAATTTAAAGCTCCATTACCAGATTATTTTAGAAAACTTTTGGTATTACTTGACAAATAATATTATGATAAGTGGTTGTTTTTTGTCTAATTTTCATATATAATAATAGTATAATTTGAATGGAGGTATGTCATATGAGAGATCATTTCGTAATAACCATTGGAAGACAATTCGGAAGTGGTGGTAAGGAAATAGGAGAAAAGCTTGCCCAAAAGCTTAATGTAAAATGCTATGACAAAGAACTCCTTGCTTTAGCAGCAAAAGACAGTGGTTTATGTAAGGAAATGTTTGAAATGCATGATGAAAAACCTACAAACAGCTTTCTTTATTCTATAGTAATGGATACATATTCAGGTATATATAATCCACAGAATATGATAGAAATGCCGATTAATCAAAAGGTATTTCTGGCACAATTTGACACTATTAAAAAGATTGCAGACAGAGAATCATGTATTATAGTAGGGCGGTGTGCAGATTATGCACTGGAAGATTTACCTGGTCTTACAAGTATATTTATTCATGCCGATATGGAATCGCGTATAAAAAGAATATCTGAGAAGTACGAAATTAAGGAAAATAAAGCTAAAGATATGATTATAAAAACGGATAAACGCAGATCAAGTTATTATAATTACTATACTAACAGAGAATGGGGAAGTGCCTCTTCATATAATCTTTCTATTGACAGTGGAAAGCTTGGAATCGACAAAACAGTACAATTAATTGAAAATTATATCAATATCATTTGACAATCAGATATTATCGTTGTAAACTAGTAGGCAGTATTTTATGCAAAAGTTAAAGAGGATTTTTTGATGATTGGATTTTATGACTATACGGTTATTCTTACATATATTAGTGCCATATGTGCGGTACTTGGAATGACTCAGATTGCACAAGGGAAAGTTAAAATAGCATTATATTGTCTGATGGCATGTGGTATGTTTGATTTATTTGATGGTAAGGTAGCCAGAACGAAAAAAAACAGAACAACCCGTGAAAAAGTATTTGGCATACAGATAGATTCTTTATGCGATGTGCTATGCTTTGGAATGTTTCCGGCCATGATTAATTATTATGTATGTGAAGGCGGAAGAGTATGCAGACTACTTGCCATTATTGGTTCGTCAATGTTAGTTGTAGGAGCTATAATAAGACTGGGATATTTTAATGTTATGGAACAGGAGCGTCAGCAGGAGACTGATGAGAATCGGGTATCATATAAAGGACTTCCTGTTACTTCAGATGCTGCAATTATTCCATTTGCATATCTTATGAGAGAAATTGCAGAAAGACAACTGCAATCTCCAATATTTAACATAGTATTTTGCATTATAATTATTCTTATAGCTATTTTATTTGTTATGGATATAGATATTAAGAAACCAAACGGCAAAGGTATAATAGCTTTAGGAGTAATGGCGGTAACAATTATATTTGGATTAATAATGGTATAATAATCATTAAAATAAATAACTAGGAGAAAAAGATGAAATATAGAGATTTCAATGGTAAGTTTGTGGAAATTGATACATTTCAGGATAAATTATTGAGATGCATTTATGGATGCTTTGTTGGCAGAGTTGTCCTTAAGGCAATAACACTACCGGCTGTTTCAAAAATAGCCGGTAAATTTTTAGATTCAAAGATGTCCTGTATGTTTATATCACCATTTATAAAGCATAATAATATAGATTTGAAAGAATATAAATGTAAACATTACAAGTCTTATAATGATTTTTTTACAAGAGAAATAAAACCTGAAAAACGTCCAATAGACCAAGATGATAATCATCTTATAAGTCCTGCTGATGGTAATGTAATGATTTATCCTATACGGAGAAGTTCTCACTTTATGGTTAAAAATACTATTTATACATTACGCAGCATCCTTCAGAACAAAAATCTTGCATGCCGATATCATAATGGCTATTGTATAGTTATTCGGTTATGTGTAGATAATTATCACAGATATTGTTATATTGATAATTGTACCAAATCTGCAAATGTACATATTAAGGGAAAACTGCATACAGTAAATCCTATAGCAAATGATTTTTTTCCAATATATAAAGAAAATTCCCGTGAATATACAATACTTCATACTGAACATTTTGGTGATGTTGTCCAGATTGAGGTTGGTGCTTTAATGGTTGGAAAAATTACAAATCTTCACAAATTTTCTAAAGGTCAAGAAAACTTTTCTAAAGGGCAAGAAAACTTTTCTAAAGGGCAAGAAAAGGGTTTTTTTGAATTTGGAGGTTCTACGATTATGATGCTTATCAAATCTGATGCGGATATACAGTTTAGGCAAGATATTATTGAGAACTCTATATTGGGTATAGAAACTAAAATTAAAATGGGTGAATGTATTGGTTGGAGAGAGGTATGACCCAGATATAACTATTCGCAAAACAACAGTTTAACGAATAGTTAATCAAGAAGATATTGAAATTTGCATAAAAGGATTCTTTTTACAATATTATACAAAAAATTGTATTTATCACTGTTTAAAACACCCATGCTTAATAATAAGGAATTTAAAGCTATACATTTATCTAATGTACGCATAATTTCCTCAAAATCGTCTTTGTCCGTTCGTTGAATCCAGTATCTAATTTCTTTCATAGTTGCTCTTAAAATCTCTTTTTTAGTCATAGTGTTATGCCTCCTCCAGATTGTAGCCGATTGGCTCTATATAATCTACAAAATCATCTGATTCCAAATCTTCCTCAGCGTAAATTGGTCTTGCGGTTATTCCGTCTTTTACAATGTCAAATCCAACTCCGTCAATGATTTCCTTAACTTCCCAGCAGTTCCAATATGCAAATCCATTCCAACCGAATAATGCTATGTATCTGCCCTCAATCTCTACAATTTCAATGTCTGGGCAAGCGTGCCAACGTCCTACTGTTTTAACCATACTATCTACCTACCTTTCATGTGTGTTGTTTCTTACTACTCTTATATTGTACTACAGTACAAGTTTAAAAACAAGGTATAATATTAAACAAATAAAATAAAAGCTTGATATATATTAATGTACTACAGTACAATGTAAAATATAACTTTTATATATTTATGGTCGGGAACTGCTACCCTATCCATTATAAGACTGTACTCAAGTACAAAATGTGTTTGACATATAATTGTTACTGTGGTACAATAATTATGTAAGTAAATTAAATAAAGGAGATAAAAACATGGCAAGAACTAATTTGTATAATTTAAGGTTAAAAGCCAAATTAACTCAAGTTCAGTTATCAAATTATACTGGAATTTCAATTGATGCAATACGTTCTTATGAAAGTGGAAGGAGAAAATTGGAAAAAGCTACCTTAGAGAATATAATTAGAATATGTGTATTATTGCGTTGTTCAATATGTGACATTGTTAATCTTGATGAAATTATATATCAATATAAAAAGGATGATTTATTTATGATATATGAGGATAACAGTAGTTTGAAAAACGTTATAATGAAAGGAGAAAAAGAAAATGGAGGTATTACAAGATATGACTGTTGAGGAAAAAAGGGATATGTTGTTGGAGGTATTGGCTGATTTATATACGATTAAAGCTGCTAATAAAGAAGAAAATTCAGTTTTAAATTATAAAATAAAAGTCACTGAAAAACGGCTTGAGGTTTTAGGTGTTTCTGATTTTTCAGATATAAGACCGTAATAAAAAAAAGAGTGTTGTCAGCAATGGCAGCACTTTTTTTAATAGTTCTAGCCAGTAAATTAAATCCATGTCAATAAAAATACTCTTTTTTCTGCTTTTTAGAAAAAAGGAAGATTTTTATTTACATGGTTCGCAAGAGTA
>JAAVHZ010000058.1 GCA_014799465.1 Lachnospiraceae bacterium
ATTAGTATAACATCTGATGAAGGAAGAACACCTTCTTCTGTTATCAGTAAGAAATGAAATATAGAAACTTGTTAATCAAGTAGTCTTATTGACTACATCATTATTATACTAGGAGGAAATAAAATGTTATCTAAACCTGATAGTGGATGGTCTACGGTTTCAATTGGTGAATTTGAAGCGGAAGCAGGTTATTTGGTGGATATTCCGTTTGACTGGTTAAATGCTTGTTTATTAGGATTGAAAAAACAGATACCTATTACACTTTTTATTGATGAAGAGGGCAGCGAAGAATATATTGTTTCATATTATGATGTAACACATATCATTATAGACAGAGGAGAGCAACCTCAGTATATAACTTACAGGTCCATAGATTTTATGGACATTACAAAAGCTGTGATAGAAGACATAAAATTGTATTTTGAAGACTGGGTTCGCTGGTCTCCTTATGAAGATACAGAAAAAGATTGGAATAAAAGAAGAACAACGTTAAAAGAACTCATTTTGGAGACAGAAAGTGCTCTTGCAAAAGAAGCAGAAAGGTGCAATAAGAGATTATAATGTGATTAGTCATTTTATAGGTTAAATAGGGAGTCATCAGATATAATGTGGATAGATATTAATGATATTAAGAGATGGAAACCGGTTGTAGAAAAAGTGGTTGGAGGATTAGAATGGATTGGTTTCTCAAAATTCAAAACTGAAAAACTATTATGTATTTCATCACAAAAAATAACAATAATTGATTGTGATAATGGAAATATAATAGAGACTGATGCAGATTATGATGAAGAAAATTATATAGCATTTTGTGATGCACTTCCTGACGAGGAAATATGTATTTCAGGGCAGTATGGTGGGAAAATGGAGTATTCTACGTCTTATGGAGATAAGGTTATAATTGAAACATCACCAGAGTATATTTCTACTGTTATTTTTATGTCTGAATCAGAGAAAGAACATGTTATATTTAATGATTATGGTTTTTATACATGTGGGTTTAGTTATGACGGAAAGTATTTTGTATTTTCTCAAGATGCAGGAATAACAATATTAAAGCGAGGTTACACATTATGAAATCTGATGAAATTTTACAATATTGTCTTAAATATTTAGATGGAACAGTTTTGGTAAATAGTTGGGGAGAAAAAGGAATTTTCTATAATCCCAATAATACTTTAAAGCGAGGAGTTTATATTTTAACTATTAAAGAAAAAGATGGAGAAAATGATAAGAGCTCAAATCTAAACAGGGAAAATATATATCGTGTAAATTTAGGGGTGCAAAAAAAGACATTTATCAATATGTTTGGCGAAATTCCCAAACGACCCGGTAAAGGTTGCATTGTTGATATGGAATATGATTTTACAACAACAAACGAGATTATTCCACACCCTGTTTATGCATGGATGGGGTGGATATGTTGTTTAAATCCCACTGAAAAAACTTTTGATGAATTAAAACCGCTTATTCAGGAAGCATATGAATACGCTCAATTAAAATATAAAAAAAGAAAGAAGTAACTTCCGGCTTATTGGATAAGATATGTTATAAATATTTGTTAGTGTAAAATTATAGTTGGCAAAATAAAGGAAAGAAGCCGAACCCTTTTTCTAATCATACAGATTTTCTTTATGATGTTAGTTGCAACAAAACAGATAAAGGAGACTGTATGATGTGTGGGAAGAAAATGAAGATTTATATCCTTCTATGGGAAAAAACTATTCTAAAATTAAAAGAGAGATTAAAGTAACAGATAAAAATATCCGTTTTGGAATATGCCAAGGCAGATATTTTTTATTTTCTTTTAAAAGTTGTGTTTTGTTGAAAATAAACCCGGATTATTCAAAAAAGGCGATTTCTTATAATATTATACAAAAAGCAACATTGAAATTTGTAATGGGTTATACGATTAACCTGTTGATTAATATAAATTTTTGAATTAATATATATTCTGTAATTAAAGTAACTATAAAAAATGGAGGATAAAAATGGAACAAGATAAACTTTTAAAATCTAAAAAGAAGTTAATAATATTATTATTAATTTATTTAGGCATTGCATCTGCATTAATAGGATTTCCTATATGTAAGATATTGTCTGACAAAAATAAAGATAAAGAAGCTGTAGATTTATCTGAACTTGTTTTAAATGAAAATGTAAAAGAAGGACAATATGTTAAATTGGAGATTGATACCTTACCAAGAGTAATGATGACAACTTCTAATGAACTTTATTATGTAACAGATGTAAACAGTGATATATACATTGTAAGATTATCAAAAAGAACATTTAATAATATAGTAAATACACTTAATAAAGAGACCGGAAAACTAAATTCTTCTTACCAAATAAAAGGTATTACTAATAATATAACTGAACAGGTAAAAAATGTGGCTTTATCACACAGCTATCTGATATTTAAAAATAATGAATTAAACTCTGATAATTTTTCAGAATATCTGGGAACATTTTATATAAAAGAAAATTTTGCAAGTGACAGAACCATTGACGTATATAAAATTTTAGTGTTTATAGGTGTGTTTTTCCTTGTGTTAGCTTTAGGATATGTATTACCTTCGATAATAAAAGTAAGTAAAGGAAAATTCGGAATTTATGATGAGGAAAATATGATGAAGGCTTTGAAAAAATATGTTCCTGCCGGAGAAACACTGACAGCCGGTGTGTACACTGTTGGAATTGAAACACAAATTAAGCAGGTTTTCGGGAAGTGCAGTCTTGTTGGGGATAAGCTTATACCAGATGAAAATGGTACTACGATTCAGGTGAATAAAAAGAAGTTTGCAAAACATGAAGTATATGTTGGCATCACTCAAAGTTATTTAATACTTTCCGAATGTGAGAACTATAGGCATTATTATGAATTTGATGATATTCCGGACACGGTAGAAACTACTGTCAAAGAAATTGACACCGATATTCCTATAGCGGATATAGGTACATGCTTCCCACTTGCAGAGGTTCAGAACTGTGATATTAAAAATGCAGGAGGCGGGGCAGTTAAATGTACGGTTACAATGGAAAACGGCAGTGTTTTAAAGCTCAAGATTCCGAAGGAGGGTGGGCTTGGAATGCCGCACCATACGGAATACCGTGAAGCTGTTATCTCAAGATTGACTTCAGGGAATAAATAATAAGTAATTATTTTCTGTGATTGACGTAAAAAATAAATAATGCTATATTAATAACTGTAAAATTTTGGCAGCATTCTTTGCATACCGGAATAATAAAAGAAGGAGATACAAAAATGAGTAAAAAACCTGCAGTATTAATGATACTTGATGGATATGGATTAAATGATAAAGCAGATGGAAATGCTGTATCTGAAGCCAATACTCCTGTTATGGATAAGTTAATGGCTGAGTATCCTTTTGTAAAAGGAAATGCAAGTGGTATGGCAGTAGGACTTCCGGAAGGTCAGATGGGCAATTCTGAGGTAGGACATCTTAATATGGGTGCCGGAAGAATTGTATATCAGGAACTTACAAGAATTACAAAAGAGATTGAAGATGGAGACTTTTTCAAAAACGAAGAACTCTTAGCAGCTATTAATAACTGTAAAAATAATGGTTCATCACTTCATCTGTTTGGTCTTTTGTCAGATGGAGGAGTACACAGCCACAATACACATTTATATGGACTTCTTGAAATGGCAAAAAGAGAAGGTCTTGAAAAAGTATATGTTCATGCATTCCTTGACGGACGTGATACGGCACCTACTTCCGGAAAAGAGTTTATGGCAGAACTCTGCGAAAAAATGAAAGAGATTGGTGTTGGTCAGGTTGCAACTATTAATGGACGTTATTATGCAATGGACAGAGATAACAGATGGGACAGAGTACAGTCAGCATACAATGCCATTACTAAGAGCGAGGGAGTAAAGGCAGAAGACGCTGTAAAGGCTATAGCAGATTCCTATGCAGAAGATATTACAGATGAGTTCGTAAAACCTACAGTCATAGTTAAGGACGGAACACCTGTTGCCGCTGTAAAAGATGGTGATTCAGTGGTATTCTTTAACTTCAGACCTGACCGTGCACGTGAGATGACAAGGGCATTCTGTGCAGATGATTTTGATGGATTTGACAGACCTGAAAGAATTAAAACAACATTTGTATGCTTTACAGAATATGATGTGACAATACCAAATAAGCTTATTGCATTTAAAAAGGTTTCAATTACAAATACATTCGGAGAATTTCTTGCAGCAAACGGAAAAACACAGGCAAGAATTGCAGAAACTGAAAAATATGCACATGTTACATTTTTCTTTAATGGCGGCGTAGAGGAGCCAAACGAGGGTGAAGACAGAATTCTTGTAAATTCACCTAAAGTTGCAACATATGATTTGCAGCCTGAAATGAGTGCTAACGAAGTGTGTGATAAACTTGTGGATGCAATCAAATCTGACAAATATGATGTTATTATTATTAATTTTGCTAATCCTGATATGGTAGGACATACAGGTATACAGGATGCAGCAGTCAAAGCTATTGAGACTGTTGACAACTGCGTAGGAAGGGCAGTTGAAGCTATTAAAGAAGTAAACGGAGTTATGTTTATATGTGCTGACCACGGAAATGCTGAACAGCTTGTAGATTATACAACAGGTGAAAGTTTTACTGCACATACAACTAACCCTGTTCCGTTTATTCTGGTTAATGCTGATTCTTCATATAAACTTCGTGAAGGCGGATGCCTTGCAGATATAGCACCGACAATTATTGAACTTATGGGAATGGAGCAGCCTGCTGAAATGACAGGAAAGTCACTTCTTATAAAATAATTAAATTAGCATAATTTAGCTTAAATCAGGTCATACTTATTTTGTAGATTTTATAAAATAAGGAGGCCTGTTTTTATGTATAAATATTGCGAAATTATTGATGTACATGGAAGAGAAGTATTAGATTCAAGAGGAAACCCAACAGTGGAAGCTGAAGTAAGCTTAGATGACGGAATAACAGGTACTGCGTGTGTACCTTCAGGAGCTTCTACAGGAAAATTCGAGGCGGTGGAACTTAGAGATGGTAAAAGCCGTTATAACGGAAAAGGTGTTGAAAAAGCAGTATCAAATGTTAATATGGAGCTGGCAGAATCCATAATACATGAGAATGCCCTTAATCAGCTTGAAATAGATAAAATGCTGATAGAAGCAGATGATACAGCCAATAAAGAGCATCTTGGTGCAAATGCTATTCTTGGTATATCAATGGCGGTAGCTCATGCAGCTTCCGGTGCCATGAATATTCCATTATACAGATATCTTGGAGGAATCAGTGCCAGAAGGCTTCCGATACCGATGATGAATATTATTAACGGAGGTGCCCACTCCGATAATTCTATAGATTGTCAGGAATTTATGATACTTCCGGTAGGAGCATGCTGTTTTAAGGAAGGTTTGAGATGGTGTGCAGAAGTATATCATGCCCTTAGAGGATTGTTAAAGGAAGACGGATTATCAGTTGCGGTAGGGGACGAAGGAGGATTTGCACCTGATTTGTCAGGAGAAGATGAGGCACTTGACTATATAGTAAAAGCTATAAATAAAGCAGGATATAAACCGGAAACAGATTTTATGATATCCCTTGATGTGGCAGCTTCTGAATGGAAGACAGATACAGAAGGTAAGTACAGGCTTCCTAAGAAAAAAGTTGAATATTCATCAGATGAACTTATAGATATGTGGTCAAATATGTGTGACAAATATCCGATATTTTCTATAGAAGACCCACTTGATGAAGAAGACTGGGAAGGTTGGAAAAAAATAACAGAAAAACTGGGACATAAGATACGCCTTGTAGGTGATGATTTATTTGTAACAAATACTAAAAGGCTGAAAAAGGGAATAAAAGAGAAATGCGGAAATGCCATTTTAATAAAGCCAAATCAAATAGGAACCATATCAGAGACTTTTCAGGCAGTGCAGATGGCACAAAAGCATGGATTTATAGCTATCATGTCACATCGTTCCGGTGAAACGGAAGATACCACAATAGCAGATTTGGCTGTTGCCTTAAATACCGGATATATAAAGACAGGTGCACCATGCAGGGGTGAGAGAACTGCAAAATATAATCGTTTATTAAAGATAGAAGAAGAACTTGGTGAGGTTGCGAAGTACGGCAGATGTGCAAAATGTAAAAATTAATAGTCAGGCTTAATATTCGCTTAGAAGCATAAGACTAAAAGCGAAGGGTAAGAAATATAGAAAAGATAATTCTATTCTTTGACATCTGCTGCAGAATAGAATTATCTTTATATTTTTAGGATAAACAACTTGCGTTTAAAAATAAAGTATGCTATACTTTAACACGTTAAAGGAACAAAGAAAAATAAAGACTGTCAGACATATATAAAGACTGACAGAACGGAGGAAGAAATGGAACAAAAAGGCGATTTATTAACAGTAAGGGAAGATGTAAGAGTATTGGATGCTACCATCAGAGATGGCGGACTTGTAAATGATTTTTATTTTTCAGATGAATTTATAAAGGCACTTTACGAAATGAACGTAAAGGCAGGCATAGATTATATGGAATTTGGATATAAAGCTTCAAAAGAGCAGTTTGACGTAAATAAGTTTGGAAAATGGAAGTTTTGTAATGATGATGATATAAGAGAGGTTGTAGGTGAGAATAACACTAAATTAAAGCTTTCCATAATGGCAGATGTGGGAAGGTGTGATTATAAAGAAGATATTCATGAGAGATCAGACAGCCCGCTTGATATGATAAGGGTTGCAACATATATAAATACTATGCCACAGGCGATAGCAATGATAGAAGATGCCAATAAAAAGGGATATGAGACTACATGTAACATAATGGCTATCTCTAATGCACAGGAGGCAGATGTGAAATATGCCCTTGAAATGCTGGGAAAATCTCCTGTAGATGCTATATACATAGTAGACAGCTATGGTTCTCTGTACCCGGAGCAGATAAGAAGGATAAGTGATATGTATCTGAGTACAACTGAGAAATATGGTAAAAAGATAGGAATGCATGCACATAATAATCAGCAGTGTGCATTTGCCAATACAATAGAATCACTTGCAGTTGGAGTAAGTTATCTTGATGCAACCGTATGTGGAATGGGACGTGGAGCAGGAAATTGTGCTTTAGAGGCACTTGTCGGATTTTTAAAAAATCCTGAGTACAGGCTTGATCCGATTTTGAAATTTATGGAGAAGTATATGGTTGAAATGAAACAGAAGTCAGTATGGGGCTATGATATACCATACCTTTTGACAGGGCTTACAGACCAGCATCCACGTACAGCTATTGCTGCAGTAAAAGATGAAGATACTAAATATCTTGATTTTTATAATATGCTGTTAGACAGAGATTAATAATATATGGAGGCATATTTTGGATAAGCTTAAAGAACTGATATATAACATTATGAATACAGAATTTGTAAATGCAGTTATAAGCAATAAGCGGAACAAATCCTCTATAACAGATAAAGTAAAGCTTAGACATATTATAATGAAAGAAACAGATTTAGTACAAATAACAGAATATGTTAATACTAAAGTGATTCACAAAAATATGGATTTTGATGAGGCTGCTGCATACATATTGGATTCCATGGATAATCAGTTCAAACAGTGTCAGATTAATACAGAGAAAATGGCTTATAGCATACTTGTAAATAAAAAAGGTCATGCAGCAATTAAGTCCAGACCATACGAAAACAGTCCGTGTACCAAGAATTATGTTCATAATAAATCTAAGAATTATCTTCTGCCTGAGGGTGAACCGGTAGATTTTCTGGTAGAACTTGGTGTAATGAACAAAGATGGTTATGTTCTTAAAGCAAAGTATGACAAATTCCGCCAGATAAACCGTTTTCTGCAATTTATAGATGATATAGTTACAAAACTTCCTTCAAAACGGGAAGTGAAAATTATTGATTTTGGATGTGGAAAGTCATATCTTACATTTGCAATATATTACTTTTTAAAATTTAAAAAGGGAATGGATGTAAATATAACCGGACTTGACTTGAAACAAGATGTAATAGAAACCTGTAATGCACTTGCAAGAAAATTAAATTATGATAAGCTGGAATTTTTAAATGGTGATATAGCTGATTATGCGGCGGAAGATAATGTAGATATGGTGGTTACACTTCATGCCTGTGATACTGCTACAGATTATGCCATTGCAAAAGCAGTGTCATGGAATGCCAGAGTAATTATGTCAGTACCATGCTGTCAGCATGAGATTAATAAACAGATTCAAAGCGATTTGCTAAACCCTGTCCTGAAATATGGTATTTTAAAGGAGAGGATGTCTGCTCTTATTACGGATGGTGTACGTGCTGAACTGCTTAGGGAAAATGGGTATGATGCACAGATAATTGAATTTATTGATATGGAACATACACCAAAGAATCTGTTGATACGTGCAGTCAGAAAAAATATCTCAATAAAAGTAAAAGAAGATACAGAGCAAAATAGTAAATACATGCTGGAGAAACTGCTTAATGAGCTTAATTTAAATCCTACATTAAAAAAATTGCTTGCTAAATAGGTTCATATGTGATAAAATTTAACCTGTTGATTTCTAAAAATGGATATTGATACATTAATCTTATAGGAGGTGTAATTGTGGTTAAAACAATTTTGACAATAGTTTTTGTTATTATAGGCTTAATACTTACTGTTATAGTATTGATGCAGGAGAGCAAGTCTGCAGGACTTACAGGAACTATCGGCGGAATGGCTGATACATACTGGGGTAAGAATAAAGGACGTTCGATGGAAGGTGCTCTTGAAAAAGGTACAAAGATTCTTGCTATACTGTTTCTTGTGTTAGCTGTAGTTCTAAATTGCAAATTCTTATAAGATTTTATTTACATGGCAATTCACCAAACAGATGTGTCAGTATGGTTTGGCGGATTGCCATAAAGTTTATTTTGCTGTTGTTAGTTTATATAATCATAACAACAGTTTTTTATTTTCTTTTGTTTTTTATTAATCCTAAAACACTTAAAACTACAAAGATAAGTATAATTAAAAGATATGAAATTGCACTTGTGCGATTGCGGGCAGCATTTAACTCCACGTAATAAATAGTGTTATTTTCATAAGATATTCCAATTTGGTTTAAAGCCTGTACATAATAATCCTCAACTTCAGGATTTATGGTATCGATTACTCCTTTAACGGTCATTTTTTTAGTCAATGAAGATGCAGTACTACCTTCATTAATATGTTCTAAATAATTTATGGTATCATCACAAATGTCATTTAACATTCTAATTTGCTTCTTATTATTGGCTTTCAAGGATATTATATCATTATTTGTTAGTAATAAAATAAAATGTTGGTCTTTACCTGTTGGCATCAGGCTGCTATAGTGCTTGGTTTCAGCATAATTTCCCAGCACACAGTTCACTTCAAGTGAAACGAATTTATCCTTTTGTATTCCTTTGTCTGATGATTCTAATTCGTAGAAATCCATACTATTATCAAAAATAACATCTTTGTTGATATAAAACCAGACTATGGTAAGCAAAGAAAAAAATGCAATATATTTTATGGAATTTTTTACAGCTTTTGTATCTTTTTTGTTAAACATATTCATACCTCTTTTCTTTTACCAAGTGTGAATTTCTGTAATTCATAAATTATATGACTTTGCGATTGTTTTTATTTTAGCATATATCTATATATTAAGCTATTATTTTAACCAGCTTTTGACTAATATTGGTAAATGGGTTATACTATATATAGAATTAAACTATGAACGTGATTCAGCTAAAGAATGGAGGATTGCGATGGAAAAGCATTTGATGGAAGATAGGAAAAAAATATTGATGGACATTATAGAGTCTCCTGAATATGTACCAATGAAAATAAAGGAACTTGCCATTATACTGAATATTCCAAAAGAAGACAGACATGAACTGGAGGAAGTATTGACAGAATTACTTTCGGAAGGAAAGATTAGTGTATCTAAGCGTGGTAAGTATGGTAAATCCAGTGGTAATATATTAATAGGGACATTTGAAGGAAATGCAAAAGGATTTGGATTTGTTGTTATAGAAGGTGAAAATGAAGATATATTTATACCTGAAAATGCTGCAGGCTGTGCTATGCATGGAGATAGGGTACAGGTAGTATTAAGAAGTTCCAAATCTGGACGAAGGCGAGAAGGAGAAATTATAAAAGTAATTGAGCACAATGTAAAAGAAGTTGTAGGTATATATCAAAAATCCAAAAATTTCGGATTTGTTGTTCCTGATAACACAAAACTTTCAAGAGATATATTTATACCAATAGAAAAGTCAAAAGGTGCTGTAAATGGTCATAAAGTGGTGGCAGTAATAACAGATTATGGCTCTAAAGATAGAAAACCGGAAGGAACAGTTAAGGAAATAATCGGACATGTAAATGATCCGGGAACAGACATAATGTCGGTTATAAAAAGTATGAATCTTCCGATGGAATTTCCTGATGATGTATTAAATCAGCTTGATAAAATACCGGATGAAGTGTCAGCAAAAGATATGTCAGGAAGACTTGACTGTCGTGACTGGCAGACTGTTACCATAGATGGTGAAGATGCAAAAGATTTGGATGATGCCATTTCACTTCGGAAAGAAAAAGATAAATATGTGCTTGGTGTCCATATTGCTGATGTAACTAATTATGTAAAGGAAGGAAGCCCTCTTGATAAAGAAGCAGTTAAACGTGGAACCAGTGTGTATCTCGTTGATAGGGTAATACCAATGCTCCCTCATAAACTTTCAAATGGGATATGTTCATTAAATCAGGGAGTTGACAGGCTTGCACTAAGCTGCATTATGGAAATAAATTTCAGCGGGAAAGTTATAGGTCACAGAATTGCCGAGACAGTTATAAAAGTTGACAGAAGAATGAGCTATACAAGTGTAAAGAAAATATTAGAAGATAATGATGAAAAAGAAATAAATGAGTATAAAGAGCTTGTTCCGATGTTTAAACTTATGGAAGAACTCTCAGTTCTGATAAGAGAAAAAAGAATGAAACGTGGAGCTATAGATTTTGAATTTCCTGAAAGTAAAATAATACTTGATGAAAAGGGAAAACCTATTGATATAAAACCATATAACAGGAATACGGCAACAAAGATTATTGAGGATTTTATGCTTATTGCAAATGAAACAATAGCAGAAGACTATTTTTGGCAGGAACTTCCATTTGTATACAGAACACATGACAATCCTGATTCTGAAAAAATGATTAAATTAGGATTATTTATCAGTAACTTCGGATATGGAATAAAGACTACCCAAGAAGAGATACATCCGAAAGAATTGCAGAAGCTTCTGGTAAAAATAGAAGGAACACCGGAAGAAGCACTTATAAGCAGGCTCACATTACGTTCAATGAAGCAGGCAAAGTATACTACTGTATGTTCAGGTCATTTTGGGTTGGCGGCAAGTTATTACTGTCATTTCACCTCACCAATAAGAAGATACCCTGATTTGCAGATTCACCGTATCATTAAGGAGAATCTTCGTGGTGGAATAAGTGAAAAAAGGATAAAACATTATAACTCAATTCTACCGGGAATTGCAGAACTTTGCAGTTCAAATGAAAGAAGGGCAGATGAAGCAGAGAGGGATACAGATAAATTAAAAATGACAGAATATATGTCACAGCATATAGGTGATGTATATGAAGGTGTAGTATCAGGTATTACGAACTGGGGAATGTATGTAGAACTGCCTAATACTATAGAAGGTATGGTAAGAATTACTTCTATAGAAGATGATTATTACTATTATGATGAAGAGAAATACGAGCTTGTGGGAGAAGCATCTCAAAGAAAATTCAAATTAGGTCAGAAAGTAAAGGTAGAGGTTGTAAAAACAGATAAACTTCTAAGACAGATAGATTTTGAGCTTGTAGAGGAAGAATCGGAAAGGAATTTAAGTGATGGCTAAGGAATCTGTTAAATTAATTGCTAACAATAAAAAAGCATATCATGACTATTTTATTCAGGAAAAATATGAAGCCGGAATAAGCCTGCACGGAACTGAAGTAAAATCACTCAGGATGGGGAAATGCAGCATAAAGGAATCTTTTGTCCGTATTGAGAATGGAGAAGTATGTCTTTATAATATGCATGTAAGCCCTTATGAAAAAGGCAATATATTCAACAAAGACCCTCTGCGTGTAAAGAAGCTTTTACTTCATAAATATGAAATAAATAAACTTTCAGGTAAAATGGCTGAAAAGGGATATACTATTGTACCGCTTCAGGTTTACTTTAAAGGAAGCCTTGTTAAAGTGGAAATTGGTCTTGCAAAGGGTAAAAAATTATATGATAAACGTCAGGATATCATAAAAAAAGACCAAAGACGGGAAGCGGAGAGAGATTTTAAAGTAAAAAACCTATATTGACAGATATGCTAAAACAGCGGAGGAAACCAAAGTGTATAATAGTGAAAGAATGGATAGACAGTTTGAATTTTTAAGAGAACTGGATAAGGAAAAATTCATAGGAAGGCAGACATATCTTACAGATGCAAAAAGAAAAGAAAATGATGCAGAACATGCATGGCATATGGCTGTCATGACCTTACTTTTAAGCGAATATTCTAATGAACCTATTGATGTGTTAAAGACAATATCAATGATATTAATACATGATGTGGTGGAAATCGATGCCGGTGATACATATGCATATGATGAAGAAGGCAAAAGAACACAGCGAGAACGGGAGCAAAAAGCAGCAGACAGGATATTTGGTCTTTTGCCAGAGGAACAGGCTTATAAAATGCGTGAACTTTGGGAAGAATTTGAATCAGGAAAGACACCTGAAGCCAAATTTGCGAAAGTAATGGATAATATTCAGCCTATAATGCTGAATGATGCTACAGACGGAAAAGCATGGTCAGAACATAGTGTTAAACTAAGTCAGATATTGGAACGTAATAAAAATACACATATTGGGTCAGAACAGCTCTGGAATTATGCAAAGGAAAATTTTATAGATGAGAATGTTAAAAAAGGAAGAATCTGTAAAGATGTAAATTAGACCTTGACAGAAAAATGTTATTATTTTATTATAGCATATAGCAGACTTCAATTAGGGGTTGTACTGGTTTCGACGGGGTTTTTGAAGTTATGGAAGCCATCCGTGGACTAGGACCACGTAAAAACTTAGAAAATAAATATAAACGCTAACGAAAATTTAGCTTACGCTGCCTAGTTGCAGCTGTCAGCCTTAAGTCACCTGCTGCTTAAGAATCTGGCATCGACTTTGCAGGGAACTTCTTCGTCAAAGCTTTGAGACGTTGGAAGAATTATGAAGCTACCAATTTTGCAGGTTTGTCAATGAACCTGTGATTGAGGGAATAATTAATCATTGACTGTGATGGGAGATGCCGTAATGAATGGAATTTCGGACAGGGGTTCGATTCCCCTCAGCTCCATTGAATAGAAATGGCTTAAATACAGTATTTAAGCCATTTCTAAAACAATGTAAATTAAAAAAATTAACTTTTAGGTCATCTTAGACCGTTACAAAACATAATTATTGTGGTCAAATATTTTAGTACAACTTAATACAAAGACATATCATATTCGAATATAATTAAATCGTAAAAATATAGGGTAGAAGAGAATTTATTATCTTCTACCCTTAATATTATTAATATTTTGAAAGAAATTCTGAAATTATAAAATTGAATACGATAATATGAAGGAGGTGCTTGCAATATGGATTATTCCAGACTATCAGAGAAAAAGAATATATTAGATAAAGGCAGGCATACAATAGATAAAGTCACTATATCGTCATACGAGAAGGATTTTGAATTGACATATACCCATAATTCAACTGCCATTGAAGGAAATACTCTTACATTAATGGAAACAAAAGTAGTGTTAGAAGATGGAATTTCCATTGGAGGGAAAGAATTAAGAGAAATTTATGAAGTTGTGAATCACAAAAAGGCATATTACTATGTAAAAAAATGTATTGATGAAGGCAAACAATTAAATGAGAATATAGTGAAAGACATTCATGCTTACCTGACGGAAAATATTATCATAGGTGGCATATATAGAAATCAGGAAGTGAGAATTAGTGGAGCCGGTCATACCCCGCCATCCGGGAATGATATGTATGTACAGATAAAAAATTTCTATACAGATTTAGAAATGAAGAGTAAAGAACTAAATACCATTGAATTAGCAGCATGGACTCATGCAGAATTTGTGCGAATACATCCTTTTATTGACGGAAATGGGAGAACATCAAGGTTAATTATGAATTATCAGCTTATGGTTAATGGTTATCTTCCAATATCAATAGCAAAAGAAAGCAGATTAGAATATTATAACACATTGGAAGAATATGCGGTAAATGGAAATTTGGGGCAGTTTTCAGAATTGATTGCAGCATTAGAAGAGGAGCAGTTAGATAACTATATAGCATTAATAAAATAGGAATGGGTGAGGAATCATACTGGAGATAAGCTGTATTTTTAAATGGTAATTGATTATACACAATGCCTGTGTTATAATTCAGTCATTCTAATTATGATATAAATTGAAAGGTATGATAATATGATACATGCTCTCGTACCAGAAGCAGTTATAAGAAAATCACAGACTGTTCCGCCTGATACACTAATAGGAAATACAGAAATGGCGGCCTGCATAGGTCTGGTGTACAAAGACGCAAAAATAAGTAAAGTGCCTGAGTTCCAGACACCGACAGAATTATATGATGATTTTATGGCGCATCTCAAGGATTTAGATGAATCCTTAATATCAGAGACATCACTAAAAATGATTGATATGGTAAAACAATATCAGGTATTGCCAATGAAAAACGAAACTATAGATGACCTTAAAATTATATTAAATATCACAATAAATTAAAAATTTGACAAAATAAAATTTATATGATATATTGTGCACTGTAAAAATTTTAAGTTTTAAAAGGAGAGAATTTGATATGAAAAAGAAGATAGCAAGTGTTGTATTATTACTTACAATGTCAGTATCACTTGTTGCATGTGGCAACAATGATACAGCACAAAAATCCGGAGCAAAAGAAGCTGAAGTAAAAGAAGCTGATATAAGTGCATCAGAAGTTATGGCCAAAATGTCTGATTCATCAGAATCCGTAGAAGGTGTTGATGCATCAGTAAGTATTAATTTTGATGCAGATATCACTGTCGGTGATGAGACTAAAAAAGTAGCAGTTAAAGGAGATATGGATGTAAAGAGCAACGCTGATCCGGTTGAAGCATATGTTAATGCTGATATGTCCATTAAGGCAGATAAAGAATCTTCAGATATAAAGTATGAAGTATATATGATTGCTGAAGATGATATGTGCAAGGTATACTTTGGTAATGACACTGATGGATGGATGAGTACTGAAAAGTCTCTTGATGAACTTGGTTTAGGTGATATAGATGATTTAACAGGCAATATGGATGAAATCAAGGAATACTATACCGAAGAAAATATTGATTCATATTTTGAAAATGTAAAGGTAACAGAGAAAAAAATAGATGGTAAGACATGTTATTCTGTTAAAGGTGATATAGCAGAAGATTTACTTGATACAGCAATTGATTCATTAAGTGCTTTAGCAGGCAGCACTGTTGATATTCCTAATGTGAAGATTTCACTTGAAGTTTGTACAGATAAAGAGACAGGTTCTCCGGTAGAACTGAATATCAAGGCAGATGTAGCTGAAAATGATATGATTAAAGTATCTGCATGTGAGTTAAGCTTTAAATATAACGGAAATGAAAAACAGGATATAACGGTTCCTGATGAAGCTTTAGATGCACCGGATATAAGCGGATTGGGATTATACTAATAACATACAGATTTAATATGAGAATAAGAAGTACTTAATTGTGCTTCTTATTTTTTTGCTATATAAATACAAGTTTTTGTAGTATAATACTTGTTTAAGAGGATATTTCGAAAGAGGTGGTTGCATGAATAACGAAGAATATGAGGTTGCCGGATATATATTTGAAAATGAAAAACAGGCAGACCGGGCAAGAAGAGAGTTAAGTGGTATAGAACATATTAATGAACAGCTTAAAAATAAAAAACCTTCCGAGATGATAGAAATATATAATAGTGTAATTGATAAAAAAATATTTAGAACCCCCATAGGATATGAATATCTTAAAGGTGTACAAAGAAAGCTTAAGAGCATTCCATCAGTCAAAAAAGAGGATGTAAAACCAATTAAGGTAATTTCAAATACAGCTAATGAGAACAAAAAGCCCCAAACTGATGATGGTTTTACAAAAAAGGCATTAATATTTATAAATGTTGTTTTAGTGGCAGTTATAATAATTATGTTTATAATATCTGCCAGTGGCAAGACTAAATTTAATGAAAAAAAATACATAGAGCAGATAGAAAACAGGTATTCATCATGGGAAAAAGAACTTAAAGAAAGAGAGAGTATTTTAAATAAAAAAGAAAATAAATAATATTTTCACATTTTTAACAAAAATGTATGGTAAATTAAGTTAAATAAATACCTTTGGAAAGGAATGTATTTGTATGAATAATTTGAAAGTTCTTGTAGTAGATGATGAGAGCAGAATGAGAAAGCTGGTCAAAGATTTCCTTGTAAAAAAAGATTATATCGTTCTTGAGGCAGGTGACGGAGAGGAAGCAATGGAAAAATTTTATGCTGACAAAGATATTTCTCTTATAATACTTGATGTTATGATGCCAAAGATGGATGGATGGGAGACATGCCGTGAAATACGCAAAAATTCAAAAGTACCGATTATAATGCTTACTGCAAAAAGTGAAGAACATGATGAACTGCTTGGATTTGAATTGGGAGTGGATGAATATATTTCAAAACCATTCAGTCCTAAAATTCTTGTAGCAAGGATAGATGCAATATTGAGACGTACCGGTAATATTGATACAGACAGCATTATGAGAGCCGGCATAATAGAAATTGATAAAGCTGCCCATATAGTTAAAGTTGATGGAAAGCAGGTTGAATTAAGTTTTAAGGAATTTGAACTTTTACAATATTTTATTGAAAATAAAGGCATAGCATTATCTCGTGAAAAAATACTAAATAGTGTCTGGAATTATGACTATTTTGGAGATGCCAGAACAATTGATACTCATGTTAAAAAACTTAGAAGTAAATTAGGTGATAATGCCGATTATATTAAGACTATATGGGGAATGGGATACAAATTCGATGCAAACGAAGAGAAGTAATTATATGAATGTTAAATTTCCAATAAAAACTAAACTTGTATTGATGCTTACCGGATTGTCTATTGGTGTATTTGGTCTTTATATGCTGGCAAACGCTTTTTTTCTTGAAAATTATTATATCAAAAGTAAACAAAAATCAATTATATCAACATATAAAGAAATTGACTCACTTTTGGAAGATAATACGGACGTAGCAGATGAAGATATACAAATAATGGCCGGATTATGTGCAAAAACAGGAGTTACCGCTCTTATTACAATGGAATCCGGTGACATACTTTTTAATTATGGTAATAAAGAATTACTACAGTACCGTTTAGAATGTTCAGTATTTAATAAAGAATTTAACCCCGAATCAATATCTGTTTTAGAGAAAAATAAGAGATATGTACTGCAAAAATATGCGGTAACTGCAGAAGGAAGAGAATCAGAATACCTGGAATTGTGGGGACTGTTTGATAATGGTAATATTTTTATTATGAGGATGGCAGTAGAAAATATTCAGGAGAGTGTCAAAATATTTGAACATTTCCTATTATATTCATCTATAGTAATAGTCATTATAGGAATATTTATTGCAGATATAATGTCCAGTATGTTCTCCAGACCACTTTTAGAATTAACAAATATATCTCAAAAGATGTCAAAATTAGATTTTAACGTACACTATACGGGAAACAGTAAAGATGAGATAGAGGTTTTGGGAAACAGCATAAATGAGTTATCAGAAAAACTGGAATCCACTATAACTGAACTGAAACAGGCTAATAATGAACTTCAGAGAGATATTGAAAAAAAAGTTGAGATAGATGAGATGAGAAAAGAATTCATATCAAATGTATCTCATGAGTTAAAAACACCTATAGCATTGATACAGGGATATTCTGAAGGACTCAAAGAAAATGTAAATGATGATGAGGAGAGCAGAGAATTTTATTGTGATGTAATAATGGATGAAGCTTCAAAAATGAATACAATGGTCAAAAAACTTTTGACTCTTAACCAACTTGAATTCGGCAATGGTACTCTGCAGTTTGAAAGATTTGATATAATGGCAGTTATAAGAGGAGTATTAAATAAGTGTAACCTTTTAATAGAACAGAAAAATGCAGATGTTAAACTTGAAGATTATGGAGAGGTATATGTTTGGGCTGATGAATTTCAGATAGAAGAAGTTATTACTAATTATTTAACCAATGCCCTCAATCATCTGAAATATGAAAATATTATTACAATAAGAATACACAAAAAAAATGATTTGGTAAGAGTAATGGTTCATAATACAGGAGACAATATCCCTGAAAAAGACCTGAAGAACGTATGGATAAAGTTTTATAAAGTAGATAAGGCAAGAACCAGGGAATATGGTGGGAGTGGTATAGGACTGTCGATTGTAAAGGCAATTATTGATAAGCATAATAATGATTGTGGTGTAAATAATACCGAGAAAGGTGTAGAATTTTGGTTTGAGCTGGATTGTTAAAATATATCTTTGACTGAATTTCAAAAATTTACTTGACAAATCTTTACTAAAGTATTAGTGTATTAATCGAATAATACAATAGAATAGGAAAGGAAAGATAAGAAATATGTCAAAGGTAAAAAAGAATAATAAGAAAAAGGGGATTATTATTGTAGTTGTTATAGTAGCTTTGGTAATTGTTATCAGATTAGTAAGTTACTTATTTTTAAAAGGTGCTTCTAATATTGATATCATGTCATCAGGTGTGCAGGTACAGTCTTTTGGCAAACATGATTTGTCCGAATCTGTTAATGCTTCCGGTATCGTGGAAAGTCAGAATGTCATATCTGTTACTACAGATTTTACCGGTAAAATCAAGGAATTAAATGTTTCACTGGGAGATTATGTTAATGCCGGAGATGTTTTATGTGTTTTTGATGATACAGAGCTTCGTGAACAGATTAAAGAATTAGAAGCACAGGTATCTACATCAGAAAAACTTACTGCTAAACAAAATGAAATTGCACAGCGTAATTTGCAACAGGCTAAGGATAACCAGACAAAAGAAGTGGCATCGGCTTCTGAGGCAGTATCCAAGGCACAAACTGATTATGACAATGCTGTTATTACATATAATTCTGCAGCATCGGCTTTTGATGAACTTAAAAGCAGAAAAGATGTGGATTCTATGGTTTTGGAAGAGGCAAAGGCAAAAACAGATGCTGCCTATGAAAATATGATAATGGCACAGACCGCACTTTCAGAAGCAAACAGAAATTTGGAAGGAATTAAACAATCTACGGCTGAGTTGGTACAGAGTGCTCAGGATAGTGTAGATACTAATGCTATTTCTAATACAGGAAACGGAGAAGTATCAAAAGAATTAGCTAAGCTATACAGGCAGTTAGATGAAGTAAATGTGTTGGCAGAGCAATCAGGCATTATCACTTCATTAAATGTATCTCAGGGAAGTATACCAAACGGAGTACTAATGCAGATAGAAGATAATGCCAATTTGAAAATAAAAGTGAATATTAAAGAAAAGGATATTATAAAACTCAAATCAGGAATGACGGCAACTGTTAAGTCGGATTCTTTTCCGGATGACAGGTACCCGGGCACCGTAAGCAGAGTAATTAATTTCGCATCATCACAGGGAAACATAATGGATGGACAAAATCCATCATCAGGCGGTTATAGTGCAGAGATTACTATTGATAATGAAACCGGTCTTTTACTTGGAATGACAGCTAAAGTTGAGATTGCAATTAAAGAATCAAAAGAGGTATTATCTGTACCATATGACAGTATTATGTCAGATGAAAAAGGAACTTTTGTTTATCGTGCCGTAAAGCAGAAAAATGGCATGCACCTGATTGAACGTATAGAAATAACAGAAGGAGAAAAAAGCGATTATTATACTGCCATTCAGTCAGATAAGTTAAAAGAGGGAGATTTAATTGTTAATTACCCTGAAGAAGTTACAGATGGTGAAGAAGTTACGGTTTATATTCCCGAAGAAGATAATGAAATAACTTCATCAAAAGAGTCGGAATAGCAGGAATGGAGCTTGGCAATGGAAAAGAAGATACTTATAGATATGAAACAAATTGTTAAAAGATATCATGAGAATGAGCCAAACGAATTGGAAATCCTGCATGGTATTGATTTACAGGTACGTGAAGGAGAATTTGTAGCTATTGTTGGTGAATCAGGTTCCGGAAAAAGTACATTAATGAATATGATAGGTGCATTGGACCGACCAACAGAGGGAAGTTACTTTTTGGATGGGGAAGATATGGGGAAAATCCCCGATACAAAACTTAGTGAAATCAGAAATCAGAAAATAGGATTTGTTTTCCAGAATTTTTGTCTGATTCCACGAACCTCCGCTGTAAGGAATGTGGAGGTACCGATGATGTATGCAGGTGTTCCGAGAAAAGAGAGAAGGAAACGTGCAATGGAACTGCTGGAAATGGTGGGAATGACAGAACGTGCCACACATAAACCAAATGAGCTGTCAGGAGGTCAGAATCAGAGAGTTGCCATTGCAAGAGCAATGGTGAACAACCCTTCAATAATTCTTGCAGATGAACCCACAGGAGCTTTAGATTCTCAAACAGGACATCTGGTTATGGATATTTTCCACAAACTGCATAAAGAACAACATAAGACTATTGTTTTAATTACTCATAGCAGAGAACTGGCAAAAGAAACGGAACGGATTATAACAATACAGGATGGAAATATTATTTCAGATTCCGATATGGGAGGTGAAGTATAATGAATCTTTCAGAGAGTTTACGTCTTGCCATGGAAAGTATCAAAGCTAATAAACTTCGTGCGATACTTACTATGCTGGGTATTATTATCGGAATCAGCTCAGTCATCACTATTACAACGATTGGTAATTCACTGCAGCAGACAATATCCAACACTATGAGTGATTTGGGTGGAACCTACCTTATAAGCGGATACTTAGAAGCCGTTTATCCGGAGGATGATGAGGACTGGGACAGCTGGGAATACCCTGAAATTGATGAAGATGATATGATTTCTTATAAAGATTTAATGGAATATAAAGAAAAATTTTCCAAGCAGGTAAAGCATGTAATTGCACAAAGGGATTTGTACAACGGAACTGTAACCGGTGAGGAAAATACTGTTAATGTGTCTGTTGTCGGTACTACTTCCGGATTAATTGAGTCTATGAAACTGGATATGGTAGCCGGAAGGGATATTTCAGACAGGGATAATGAGGAAGAAAAAGCTACTGCAGTAGTATCAGATTTATTCGTAAAATATGCTTTTAATGGAGAAAATCCGTTGGGAAAACAGATTGATGTATCGCTTAGTGATGGTTCTGTTATTAAGGTTAATATAGTTGGAATTTACAAATATGATGCCAAAAAATTTAATAATTTAGGTTCAAATCAATCAGAAAAGGATATAACAACCTATCTTTTGATTCCGGTAATGTATGCCGAAAATATAGATAATGGTCAGGATATGAATGGATTTAGTTTTATTAATATTATTGCAAAAGATGGAGAAAATCCTACTGAAGTAGCAAAAGATGCACAGGAATATTTTAATTCGACAACTTATAAAGACAATGAAGATTTTCAATTCAAATGTCAGGATCTTGCCTCTGAACTTGGAATAATCAATACAGTACTGAATGTAATTACTATTGCGATTTCGGTTATTGCTGCAATATCACTTGTTGTTGGCGGCGTTGGTGTTATGAACATTATGCTGGTAAGTGTAGTGGAACGTACAAGAGAGATTGGAATACGAAAAGCACTTGGAGCCAAAAACCACAGCATACAGACACAGTTTCTTACGGAATCGGTTGTAATCTGCCTGATAGGCGGATTGATAGGGATAATTATTGGAATATTAAACGGATTTGTACTGGCAAAAGTAGCAGCCGTTCTGGTTTCATCATTTGCAACAGATATTGGTTCTATGCTGACTGTAACAGTGAGACCTTCTGTAACAGCAATTGTAGTATCGGTAGTATTTTCTATGCTTATAGGCATCATTTTCGGTTCATATCCGGCAAAACGTGCGGCAGGAATGTCTCCAATCGATGCATTAAGATATGAGTAACTGTTACAATAATTTAATAGTATTGAGAATTCTTATTGAAGTATATTTCTAAAAATGGTAGAATATAATCAATTATAATTCCGGAGGAAATGTATGATGAGAAAAGTAACTAATACACATAAAAAAATAACAGCAATATCACTAATAATGGTAATAGTTGCCGGATGTATGTCAGGATGTGCAAAAAAAACAAATTTAACGGAAGAAGAGCAGAATCTTGTTGCAGAATATGCGGCACAGCTTGTTTTAAAGCATGATAAAAACTATAATGGCAAGTTAAAAGAAATTGATACTGAAGAGGTTACTTCAAATAATAATAAAGAAACAACTGTCGCTAATGATAATAATGACAATCAGAATACAGGTACAGTTTCTGATGGTAATATTGATTCAAAATCTTTTTCTGATGCTTTTGGATTTGGAGCATTAACAGTGGATTATACAGGATATCAGGTACTTGATACTTATCCTCAGACATCAGATGTAGCGTTTGTATTAAAATCTACGGATGATACCGGACTTTTAATTCTAAAGTTCAATGTGTCAAACAGGTCAGATAATGCAGTTGATGTACCAATGATGTCTTTTGACACATCCATAAAGTCAATTATAAATGGAAGTGATAATTATTCTGCATTAGTTACATTGCTTATGGATGGGCTTAATACATTTTCAGGAACAGTAGCTGCCGGAGAAAGCAAGGAGTTGGTACTTGCTTTTCAGACACCATACAAGGATGAAAATTCTATAGATGGTCTTCAGTTAAAAGTGTCGAAAAATGGAAACAGTACTATATTTGATTTGAAATAATATTACATTTATGATATAATAATATAAAATTGTTTCGCTATTATTGTGCGAATGTATAGGAGGGTTTGTGGAATGGAAACTAGTATATTATTAGAGAATGGCACAAATGAACTTGAAGTATTGGAATTTACTGTAGCAGGTAACCATTATGGAATAAATGTAGCTAAGATACGGGAAATTACAACATATCAGGATGTTACACCTGTTCCAAATTCACATCCCAGTATTGAAGGAATATTTATGCCAAGAGATGCAATGATTACGGTAGTTAATCTTGCCAAAGAACTTAATCTTAATAAAACGGTAAATGCTGAACATGATATGATGATTATTACTAATTTTAACAAATTAAATATTGCTTTTCATGTGGACAATGTTTTAGGAATACACAGAGTATCATGGGCAGATATAATAAAACCGGATAATACTATAAATACTTCGGATATGGGAGTTGCAACAGGTATTATTAAAATTGAAGACAGACTCATCATCATACTGGATTTTGAAAAAATCGTAGCAGATATAAGTCCGGAGACAGGTTTAAAAGTATCGGATATTGACAGTTTTGGTAAAAGAGACAGAAATGAATCTCCTATATTAATGGCGGAAGATTCGGCACTTCTTAGTAAGCTTATAACAGATTCGTTACACAAAGCAGGTTATGTAAATGTAGAGTCTTATTCCAACGGTCAGGAGGCATGGGATAAATTAAACGAATATAAGAATAAGAATATTATTAAGCAAAAAGTAAAATGTATAATTACAGATATAGAAATGCCGCTTATGGACGGGCACAGATTAATAAAGCTATGTAAGGAAGATGACGTTTTATGTGATATACCTATTGTTATATTTTCATCACTTGTTAATGACGAAATGAGAAAAAAAGGTGAAGCACTTGGAGCAGATGCACAATTATCAAAGCCTGAGATTGGAAGTCTGGTATCAACTATAGATACACTTATAGCAAATAAAGAATAAAGAGAAGCGGTGTAACGGATAAGCTTGTTACACCGTTTTTAAGAATATAAGGAGGACCTGAGGAATGGCAGAATTAGAAAATGAAAAGCAGGAAGAAGATTATCTTGACAATCTGTTAAACTCGGTTTCCGGTCCCTTACCGGAAGAAGATAATAATTCAGAAATATCAGACAATGAATATGATGGTATATTAGATTTAATTGAAGATGATAATAACGATATATCAGATATTGATAATGCTGTTGAAGATAATGTATTAGATTTGAATGAACTTAGTGAAGAAAATGTATTAGATTTTGATAAAACTGAAGAAACACCCATAATGGAAAAAGAAGACAGCGATGATATTCAAGGGGATTCTTTTAATGAGGAACAGGAAGATATAGAACAGCTTCTGAATATGCTTGATACTGAAAGCATAGGAGATGAATTAAATGATGAAGAAATATATAAGATAGCAGATGAGTTAGAAGA
Source organism: Lachnospiraceae bacterium (assembly GCA_014799465.1). Lineage (GTDB taxonomy): Bacteria > Bacillota > Clostridia > Lachnospirales > Lachnospiraceae > UBA2821. The sequence goes on from JAAVHZ010000058.1 coordinate 24,609, forward strand.
TATTCCAGATTTGTCTTCTATAGAAGACAAGACTGATAAAAAGAAAAAGAAGAAGAAAGGTAGTTTATTCGGTAAGAAAAAAAAGAAACAAACAAAAGACGAATCAGAAAACTTAGATATATCACCTGATGATAACGAACAAATTATTAAATCTGTAGAAGGCTCTTTCTATGAAGGTTTTGATTTGTCTGAACTTGAAGGACTTGCAGATTTAGAAGATATAGAAGACCGTTCAAAAAAAGAAGATACTGAAGAGCCGGAAAAAACGAAAGAAGAAATAAAAGCTGAAAAAGAAAGAAAGAAAAAAGAAAAGGCTGAAAAGAAAGCTGAAAAGAAGAAGCTGAAAAAAGAAAAGCAAGAAGCAAGAAAGGCAAAAAAGGCTGAAAAAAGAAAAGAAAAAGAGAAAAAGAAAAGCGAAAAACCTAGAATTCCTGAAGAAAAAATTAAAATATCAATAAGTACATTAATTTTAATTGTATCATTTATTGCAGCAATTGTAATTGTTACAATATTTGGTGGAAAATATTTTTGGTATAGAAGCCATATAAATGAGGCATCAGATTTGCTTATAGATAAAAAATATACTGAGGCATATAATAGTGTAGCAGGGCTTAATATTAAAGAAAAAGATATGGGATTGTACAGACAGTTAAAGACATTAATGTACATAGAAAAAGAATATAATTCATATATTAACTGCATTAAAATTAATATGAACAGAGAAGCACTGGATTCATTATTGCAGGGTATTGAGAAATATAATGTATACAAAAATGATGCTGTTGAATATGGTGTATCAAAACAGGCTGATGAAATATATGCAAAAATTCTGAATGAACTTTCTTCTACATTTGGTTTAACTGAAGAAAAGGCAAATGAAATAGTAAATATTACTAATCCGCAGGAATATTCAAAGAAAATTGCAGATATAGTAAACAGTCATAAGGATGCAATAGAAGCTGCAAAAAATGAAGCAAAAAAGGATAGTGACAGATGATAGCAATAATAGATTATGATGCAGGAAATCTTAAAAGTGTTGAAAAAGCACTAAAATATTTGGGCGAAGATGTAACTGTAACAAGAGACAGCAAAGAAATATTAAGTGCACAGAAGGTAATACTTCCGGGAGTGGGAAGCTTTGGTGATGCAATGAAAAAGTTGTATGCTTATAATCTTGTAGACACCATAAAGAGTGTTGCAGATAAAAATACCCCTTTTCTTGGAATATGTCTTGGTCTGCAGCTACTGTTTGAAAGAAGTGATGAAACACCGGGAGTAAAAGGTCTTGGTCTGCTTTCGGGAGAAATACTAAGAATACCTGATGTTGGTCTTAAAATACCTCATATTGGTTGGAATTCTCTTAATCTATCCGGTAATGGCAGGCTGTTTAAGGGAGTCCCTCAAGATTCATATGTGTATTTTGTACATTCTTATTATCTTAAAGCAAATGATGAAAGTATAGTAAAAGCATCAACCGAATATGCTGCACATATACATGCATCAGTGGAAAGAGATAATATTTTTGCCTGTCAGTTCCATCCCGAAAAAAGCGGTGATATAGGACTTAAAATACTTAAAAACTTTGCAGAAATAGGCAGAAATGGAGAGTAGTATGCATACAAAACGAATAATTCCATGTTTGGATGTAAATAACAATAGGGTTGTTAAGGGGATAAATTTTATAAACCTTAAGGATGCAGGAGACCCGGTAGAAGTAGCAGCTGCTTATGATATGGCAGGTGCCGATGAGGTAGTATTCCTTGATATAACAGCATCTTCTGATGCCAGACATACTGTTGTGGATATGGTAAGGCAAGTGGCGGAAAAAGTGTTTATACCGTTTACAGTTGGCGGAGGTATTAGAACCGTTGATGATTTTAAGGAATTGTTAAGAGAAGGAGCTGATAAAATATCAATTAATTCATCAGCGATAAATACACCTGAACTTATAAGTAATGCTGCAGACAAATTTGGAAGCCAGTGTGTGGTTGTAGCTATAGATGCTAAAAGGAGGGCTGACGGCACCGGATGGAATGTATATAAAAACGGCGGCAGAATTGATGTTGGTTTAGATGCAGTTGAATGGGCAATGAAAGCTGATAAAATGGGTGCAGGTGAGATATTGCTGACCAGTATGGATTGTGATGGGACTAAAAATGGATATGATATTGAATTAACCAGAACTATTGCCGAAAATGTGTCAATTCCTGTTATAGCATCAGGGGGTGCGGGAAATATGGAACATTTCTATGATGCACTTACAGAAGGAAAAGCTGATGCGGCATTAGCAGCGTCATTATTTCATTATAAAGAATTAGAAATTAATGATTTAAAAAACTATCTTAATGAAAAGGGAGTACCAATAAGATTATGTCACAAATAACTAATGATTGGCTTGAAGCCATTAACGATGAATTTAAAAAACCATATTATAAAGAGTTATATAATTTTGTTAAAGAAGAGTACAGTAAAACAGTAGTATATCCACCGGCTGATGATATATTTAATGCATTTCATTTTACACCTTTAAGTGAAGTTAAGGTACTGATACTCGGTCAAGACCCATATCACAATGTAAATCAGGCTCATGGTCTTAGTTTTTCGGTAAAACCGGGAGAAGATATTCCGCCTTCTCTTAAGAACATTTATCAGGAGCTTCATGATGATATGAATTGTTATATACCTAATAACGGATTTCTTGAAAAATGGGCAAAAGAGGGAGTATTGTTATTAAATACAGTACTTACCGTCAGGGCACATCAGGCAAATTCACATCAGGGAAAAGGCTGGGAACGCTTTACCGATGCAGTAATAAATGCCGTAAATGAGCAGAACAGACCTATCGTCTATATGCTCTGGGGAAAACCTGCCCAGTCAAAGGCGTCAATGCTTACAAATCCAAAACATTTAATACTAAAAGCACCACATCCAAGTCCATTGTCAGCTTTCAGAGGTTTCTTCGGATGTAAACATTTTAGTCAGGCAAACGAATTTCTTGAAAAAAATGGTATCGAGCCTATAGATTGGCAGATTGAAAATATTTAAAAAATCCGATTTCCTCCGGCGGTTGGTTTCGCTACGCTGCAAAGACCGCCTACGGAAATCGGATTTTTTATTGGTTGTTGGCTGATTGTTGTACTTTAGAATAATTCAATAATGTTCTATAAGTAGTAAATATGAATGATGCACAATTATTATGTTGATAACACTCATATAATATGATAAAATATTCACAGAGCAATCGTGTTGCAGGGTGTGTTGACCTCTATTCCAATATGAATGGGGGTGATGCTATGAATAATCAAAATAATAATTTTGATTTAAAGGATATATTGACTTTTGGTATATTCCTGTTAGCATTACTTACTTTTGTTTTTACATTTTGTAAGTAATAAACATAACAAAACCACCCTAATACTTTGAACGGTTGGGTGGCTTTGCTACCTTATAAACGGTCAACCCCTTGTGGGCGATTGCTCTATTCTTATAACTAATATAACATACTATTTCTTCATTTTCAAGCATAATAATTTTTTGTAACATTTCAAATCGATACAGGGTTAAAAAACAAATCCCGCAGACGGCCTTTGCAGCGTAGCGAAACCAGCCGTCGGAGGGATTTGTTTTTTTATATATTTTTCTGAGCCGTAGCCAACATTAATTTAATTCTGTTAAGCTGATTTACCTGACTTGCACCCGGGTCATAATCAACTGCCACAATATTAGCATCAGGATGCTGTTTTCTAAGTTCTTTAATAACACCTTTACCCACGATATGATTAGGCAGGCAACCGAATGGCTGTGCACATACTATATTCGGAACACCTGAATGTATAAGTTCTAACATTTCACCGGTAAGAAACCAGCCTTCACCAGTCTGATTTCCGATTGATGCTATAGGTTCGGCATATTCTGCAAGTTCACGTATATGTGATGGAGGTGCAAAATGTTTGCTTGAAGTAAGTTCATCTTTGGCACATTTACGCATACGCTCTAAAAATGAAATTCCAAGGTTTGACATATGTGCCGTTGACTTTTTCATACCAAGTTTTTCTGCTTTGAAATTAGTGTTATAAAAAGAATATAACAGGAAATCCAGAAGGTCAGGCATTATGGCTTCGGCGCCTTCCTGTTCAAGCAGCTCTACGATATGATTGTTGGCGGCAGGAAGGAATTTTACAAGAATCTCTCCAACCACACCAACTTTAGGTTTTATCAGTTCCTCATCTATAGGAAGATTGTCAAAGTCTCTGATTATTCCACGTATATTTTTCTTAAAAGCTGACATGGAAATGCTATTTTTCTTCAATGACTTTATACAAATATCAAGCCATTTTTTATGAAGCTCATCAGCAGAACCTTTAGTCAGTTCATATGGACGCATACGGTACAATACACGCATAAATACATCTCCATATATAACTGCCTGAATACCTTTAAGCACAAGTTTAGGTGTAATCTTAAAGCCTTCATTTTTTTCAATTCCCTGAACACTTAAAGAAAGTACAGGAATCTGTTCCATACCGGCTTTTTCAAGAGCACGTCTTATAAATCCTATATAGTTGCTGGCACGACATCCACCGCCTGTCTGAGTCATTATTATTGCGGTTTTGTTAAGGTCATATTTGCCTGATTGGAGTGCCTGCATAATCTGACCGACAACTATAAGTGAAGGATAGCAGGCATCATTATTAACATATTTAAGACCTAAATCAACAGCAGTTTTCTCGTCATTGTTAAGAACTTCAAAATTGTAACCACATGAATTTAATGCCGGTTCTAACAATTCAAAATGTATAGGAGACATCTGAGGGCAGATAATGGTATATTTATCCTTCATCTCTTTTGTAAATTCAACACGGTTAATATTTGAAGGTACAATGTTCCGTTTAACATGTTTTTTATCTCTTACTTTAAGTGCTGATATAAGAGAACGTATTCTGATTCTTGCTGCACCTAAATTATTTACTTCATCTATTTTTAAAACAGTATATATTTTACCTGAATTAGTCAGTATATCATTTACACAGTCAGTAGTTACGGCATCCAGACCGCATCCAAATGAGTTAAGCTGTATAAGGTCGATATTGTCTGTTGTTTTCACATAGTTAGCTGCCGCATACAGTCTTGAATGGTACATCCATTGGTCCATTACTATAAGTGGTCTTTCTACTGTTGACATATGTGAGACCGAATCCTCTGTAAGCACTGCAATACCATAAGAATTAATAAGTTCAGGTATACCATGATTAATTTCAGGGTCAATATGATATGGACGTCCGGCAAGTACAATTCCACGCTTTCCTGTTTTATTAAGGTAATCTATGACCTCTTCACCCTTTTTCTGAATATCCTGATGTACTGACATCATTTCATCCCATCCGGCATATGCAGCTTCTTTAATCTCAGTTTCAGGTATATTAAACTCTTTTGTAAATTCTTCTACAAGACGTTTTGTAAGCACATCTTTATTAGTCATTGCCATAAAAGGATTCATAAATTTTATGTTGTCATCTTTTATTTCTTCAACATTATTTTTAATGTTTTCGGCATAAGATGTAACAATAGGGCAGTTATAGTGGTTATTAGCATCAGGAGTTTCATTTCTCTCATATGGTATACATGGATAGAAAATGAATTTAACCTCGTTTTTAATAAGCCAGCTTATATGTCCGTGGACAAGCTTTGCAGGATAGCATTCCGATTCACTTGGAATAGATTCGATACCAAGCTCATATATTTTCCTGCTGGAAGTAGGAGATAATACTACCTGAAATCCAAGTTTCTTAAAGAATACCGCCCAGAATGGATAATTTTCATACATATTAAGCACTCGTGGAATACCGACAATACCTCTTGGGGCATTATCAGGTGTAAGGGCTTCATATGAAAACAGACGTTTGTATTTGTATTCAAAAAGATTAGGTATATTTTCCTTATTTTTTGCCTTTCCAATACCACGTTCACATCTGTTTCCTGTTATAAACTGACGGCCTCCGGTAAATTTATTAATGGTAAGAAGACAATTATTTGTACATCCTTTACATCTGGACATGGAAGTGGAGAATTCAAGGGTATTAATCTTTTCAATAGGAAGCATGGTTGTTTTGCTGCCCTCATCATATCTTTCTCTTGCCACAAGAGCAGCACCAAATGCACCCATAATTCCGGCAATATCAGGTCTTACAGCTTCACATCCCGATATATTTTCAAAGCTCCGTAAAACTGCATCATTGTAAAATGTTCCGCCCTGTACAACAACACGTTTACCTAAATCTTCAGGGTCAGTTATCTTTATAACCTTATACAAAGCATTTTTAATAACAGAATAAGCTAATCCGGCAGAAATGTCAGATACTTCCGAGCCTTCCTTTTGAGCCTGTTTTACATTTGAATTCATAAATACGGTACACCTGGTACCTAAATCCACAGGATTTTTTGCAAATAATGCTTCTTTAGCAAAATCTTCAACAGAATAATTAAGGGATTTTGCAAAGGTTTCGATAAATGAACCACAGCCGGAAGAGCAGGCTTCATTTAACTGAACACTATCCACCGTTCCGTTTTTTATCTTGATACATTTCATGTCCTGTCCGCCGATATCCAATATACAATCTACTTCCGGTTCAAAAAAAGCAGCCGCATAGTAATGTGATACAGTCTCAACTTCGCCTTCGTCCAGCATAAGTGCAGCTTTTATTAGTGCTTCACCGTATCCGGTGGAACAGGAATATACTATTTTGGCAGAATCAGGAAGAAGAGAATATATTTCCTTTATGGAGCGTATTGCCGTTGATAAAGGACTGCCGTTATTGCTGCTGTAAAATGAGTACAGTAATGAACCGTCTTCACCCACAAGTGCAACTTTTGTTGTGGTTGAGCCGGCATCAATACCCAGAAAACAGTCACCCTCATAATCTTCAAGAGATGCAGTTGCAACACAATGTTTATTATGTCTTTCTGTAAAATCTTCATATTCTTTTTCATCTGCAAACAGAGGTTCCATACGTTTTATTTCAAATTCCATCTTAATTCCGTTTGACAATTTGTCTATCATATCTGATATAGATATTTGAACTTCCGGTTTATGATTCATTGCTGAACCCGAAGCAGCAAACAGATGTGAGTGTTTTGGTGCAATAATGTGTTCATCCGTAAGGTTAAGGGTACGGATAAAAGCTTCTTTAAGTTCTGATAAGAAATGGAGAGGACCTCCAAGAAAAGCAACATTTCCGCGGATAGGCTTACCACAGGCAAGACCGCTTATTGTCTGGTTAACAACTGCCTGAAAAATAGATGCAGACAAGTCTTCCTTTGTAGCACCTTCATTTATAAGAGGTTGTATATCTGTTTTAGCAAATACTCCGCATCTGGCAGCAATAGGGTATATGGCTTTGTAGTTTTTAGCATATTCATTAAGACCTGATGCATCTGTCTGTAAAAGTGATGCCATCTGGTCAATAAAAGAGCCGGTACCTCCTGCACATATTCCATTCATTCTCTGTTCAACGCCATTAGTAAAATAAATAATCTTGGCATCTTCGCCACCTAATTCAATGGCAACATCTGTCTGCGGTGCATAGTCATTAAGTGCCGTAGATACGGCAACTACCTCCTGCACAAAAGGAACTTCAAGATGTTTAGAGAGTGTAAGTCCGCCTGAACCTGTAATCATAGGGGATAAGGATACTTCCCCCAGTTCTTCTTTTGCTTTTGAGAGCAATTCAGCCAGTGTTTCCTGAATATTTGCATAATGTCTTTTATAGTCAGCAAAAAGCATTTCGTTTTTTGAATCAAGAATGGCAATCTTAACAGTTGTTGAACCGATGTCGATTCCCAAAGAGTAATAATTTTCCATAGTATATAATCACCGTGCCTTTCGTAAATATGCGAATTTCATCAAGTGTATTTGAATAAGTTAAACAACAGTTTCTTATTATAATATATGTTTATTCAAATTTCAATGATGATAAAATTATATGCACTAAAATTTTTATAAAGAATATATTAATAAAAAACTTTAAGAAAGGTCTGGATATTAAAATGGAAAATATGTATTTAAGAAAATGCAGCGGAATGGTGCATAAAGTAAAGGCGGGAGAAACTATGTATCATCTTAGCAGGATGTATAATGTAAGTATAGATGAGCTTATAAGTGCCAATCCTGATGTGAATGTGTATAATATGCAAAGTGGGGATGAAGTATGTATACCGGTATCATCAGCAAGGACAGAATATGCAGATGATTCAATTATGGCAATCCCCTATGATAATAGAAATATGGAAAATATAAACAGAAAAGATAACAGGAATATGAAAGAAGATTTTTATGAATTAGTTAAAAGATTTGACAAATAGGAGTGGAAAAATTATAATAAAATGCAAAATGATAAATTAAAAGTGATTTGGGCCTGACCGGTTTGGATGCCTGAATCGGAAAGGCTTGTGAAAATAGGTATGGGATTTGTTAATAAGTTAGAGAGAAAATTTGGAAAGTATGCAATACACAACCTGATGTTCTATATTATAGCATTGTATATATTAGGGCTTTTCATACAGTTATTCGGCGGCGGATTCTATGAGGCATTTCTTTCGCTTAATGTAGAAATGATTCTAAAAGGGCAGATATGGAGGATTGTTACATTTATCATAGCTCCGCCCTCAGATTCAGGCCTTTTTTTCATGGCACTTACATTATATCTGTACTATGTTCTTGGTACAGCTTTGGAGAATGTATGGGGAGCATTCAGATTTAACCTGTATTTCATTATGGGTATACTGTTTAATGTAATTGCAGCATTTTTAGTATATTTTATATTTGGATATAGTTTTGAACTTACAACTTATTATCTGAATCTTTCCTTGTTTTTTGCATTTGCTGCAACTTATCCCGATATGGAATTCCTGTTGTTTTTCATTTTACCTGTTAAGGTGAAGTGGCTTGCAATGATTGATGCCGTATATATGGGGGCAACAATAGTATTTGGATTTGCATTTTCATATTTTCCGTATAGGGTACAGATGAAACTTATATATCCGCTTCTTGAATTAGGAATATTTCCGGCACCACAGATAGCCACTGCAGCACTTGTGTCAATACTTAACTTTATCATATTTTTCCTTATGACAAGGAATTATAAACGGATATCACCTAAGGAGATTAAAAGGAAAAAAACATACAGGCGTCAGGTAAAAAGTGCAAACTCAAGTTCAAGGCATAAATGTGTTATCTGTGGCAGAACTTCAGAGGAGTATCCTGAGCTTACATTCAGATATTGTTCAAAATGTAATGGAAACTATGAATATTGTCAGGATCATCTTTTTACCCACGAACATGTCAAATAGTAATTATAATATACAAGCACAACCGAAAGGAGATATATATAATGGAAAAGAAACCATTTGTTACACTTGAAAAATTAAAGGAGATTGATAAAACTTATCCGACACCTTATCATTTATATGATGAAAAAGGTATAAAGGAAAATGCAATGAGACTTAAAGATGCATTTTCATGGAATAAAGGATTTAAGGAATATTTTGCAGTAAAAGCTACACCAAATCCTTTTATACTTAACATATTAAAGGAGTGCGGATGCGGAGTAGACTGTTCTTCACTTACTGAGCTCATGATGTCTGAAAAGCTGGGATTTTATGGAGATGACATTATGTTTTCTTCAAATGATACTCCGGCAGAAGAATTTGTTCTGGCTAAAAAATTAGATGCACAGATTAATCTTGATGATATTACACATATTGATTTTATGGAAAAGGAAGCAGGCGGAATACCGGAAAAGATATGCTGCCGATTTAATCCGGGCGGAATGTTTAAGATTAGTACAACTATTATGGACAACCCAGGCGAAGCTAAATATGGTTTTACAAAAGATCAGTTATTAGAGGGATATAAGAGATTAAAAGAAATGGGAGTAAAGAAGTTCGGTCTCCATTCATTTCTTGCCAGCAATACTGTATCTAATGAATATTATCCGGCTCTGGCAAAGATATTATTTGAAACAGCAGTAGAAGTAAAGGAAAAGACAGGTGTTGAGATTTCATTTATAAATCTTTCCGGCGGTATTGGAGTACCTTACAGACCTGACCAGGAGCCAAACGATATATATATTATAGCCGAAGGTGTGAGAAAAGCTTTTGAAGAAATCCTTGTTCCGGCAGGACTTGGTGATGTGGCAATTTATACCGAACTTGGAAGATATATGCTTGCACCTTATGGACATCTTGTGACAAAGGCAATACACCAGAAGCATACTCACAAAGAATATGTAGGTCTTGATGCATGTGCAGTCAACCTGATGCGTCCTGCAATGTATGGTGCATATCATCATATTACTGTTATGGGAAAGGAAAATGAACCTTGTGATTATAAATACGATGTTACAGGCTCACTTTGTGAAAATAATGATAAGTTTGCAATAGACAGAATGCTTCCAAAGGTTGATATTGGCGATTTTGTGGTAATCCATGATACAGGTGCACATGGATTTGCCATGGGATATAACTATAACGGCAAACTTAAATCGGCAGAACTTTTATTAAAAGAAGACGGAAGTGTGCAGATGATTAGACGTGCAGAAACACCGGAGGATTACTTTGCAACGTTTGATTTTTGTGATATATTAAAAATGTAATAAAAACATTACATTATTGAAAGGCTTAAAAATATAATGAAAAATGTAATTAAGGATATTAAAAATAGAAAAGACCTAAATAAAAATTTATTACTGTTTGCAGATTATCTTGGTTCATTGCATTATAGATTTTCCAATATCTGTCTTTCAATGAATTATTATACTTTTCATCAGGTTATATGTGATGGAATGGATAATCAGGAATTATTAAAACTTACTCATGATGTTAACAGAGTTATTGCTGACGGCATCTTAAGTGATGATATATCAGGTGATATGGTTGGATTAATCGAAGAAGTCAGGGCAAAAATTATCTCCACAATGAAAGTTCTGACATCATACGCTGATATATTTTCAATATATGAATATGTCATAAACAGAGTGGAGTACAGATTTAGTGAAGAGGATTTTCCGAAACAGTATACAGATGAAAATTTCACAAGAAAATTAATGAATTACATAGTTGCAGATGAGGATTCAGTAGTCATAAACAGCAGGATAAGCGAGGTTATAGCACAGCTTCCGATGCGGATGACTAAGAGCAAATTTTTTGAGCGTCTTAATGAAGGTATAGATGTATATAAGGATACAGATAAAAAAAGCCTTGATGATTTTTTATATATGGTAAGGTCCGGTGCAATGCTTGAACTTCCAAATGAAAAGGATGATTTTTTTGAAGACCTCAAATCAATACATAATACATTAATGCATACAGACTATGAAAATATTACATCAGATGAATATAGAAGTCTTAATGACAAAATAAATTATGCTGCAGTGTTTATTGAAGATATGGTAAACTTATATATGATGCTTCAGCAGATTGTAAATAATGTATATGCAATACTTATTACAAAATCATATGTAAAGGACTTCGGAGAAGAAGACTCTGTATGTAGAGCTATAATATTATCCATAAATAAAGGTTTTGAAGACAAAACCACACCTGATGAAGAACTCTTTATAGGTTTGGAAGGAAAGCAGGAGAAAATATATGAAGAATATATTTCATATGAGTATGTATTGGATGATATAAAAGCAAGACTCTCAGATAGTATGGATAATGATGATTTGAAAAAGCAATATGATACTCTGTACAAGTCGGCGATACTGTTATCCGAAAGTTTATTTGTGGAATTTAATGGAAATACTATAGATGATTCTGAAATGAATAATGAATATTTTGAACAGAAAAAACGTGAATTTTTAGAAGAAGTGGAAGAGTTTTTTAAGTGTCATGGCAGAGTTGTTAACAGAGCAGTGATGTCGGCTATAATATCATCATTGCCGGTATTTTTCAATAATCTGGAAGAACTTCAGGATTATATATTTAATTCTCTTGATTCATGCAGGCAGAAGGCTGAAAAGATGGCATGTATTGAGATACTTAATTCAGTTATTGAAGAAATTACGGATTACCGAAAGGAAGATTAACCCTTTATGGAATGGTATAAGGATTTATATGTTGGAGAACTGGCAGAAAAACGTAAATATAAAATAATAAACAAGATAGAAAAACATAAAACCCAGATAGGGATATATGTCCTTACACTACCATTTAATAATGAAAATGTATTGGATATTTATCCTTCATATATTCTTAATCAGAAATACTACAAAAAGGCAGATTTAAAGATAATGGGAATTGCCTGTGGTTATGACGAGGCACTTGAAGTTATGGAAAGAATCATTATGGACTGCTATCATATTACTAATCAATTCAAGATAACGAAGATGGCGTCAAAAGAAAGCTTTAGATAGGAGAGGACATGCTACATATTATACTGTTAATTTTGAAAATAATAGGAATAATATTGTTATGCATACTTGGAATTATTCTGTTGATACTGTTATCTGTACTATTTATTCCAGTCAGGTATAAGATTGATTTCAGTATTTATGAATATGGCAGTATAAGATGCATTGTATCATGGTTTTTACGTATCTTTTCAGTTAATTTTAATTATGAAAAAGGCGAGTTTGACAAATGTGTTAAAATTTTCGGAATCCGTACTAAACTTCTGTTTGGTAAAAATGAAGAAAATGATGATTTTGACTATAATAATTCAGAAGAAAAAGATATATTTGAAGAAATTAATGAATCATTTTCAGAAAAGAAACATGATTATGAGGATAGGTATAGACATGAAAAAGATGATATAATAGAATTGTTTAAGGATGAAGAACAGGAAAGTTTTAATCATTTTCATGAAGAAGATATAAGAGATGAAAATAATGAGTACCAGAAAGAAGAGGATGCTTCATCAAATGTTAAGAAAAAATCCATATTTAATAAAATTTGGGATAAGCTGAAAAAAATCAGGTTCAAAATAAAGTCAATATATGGTAAAATTAAGAAAATATATAAAAAAGCAGCTTCCATAAAAGAATTTTTTGAACTTGAACAGACTAAAGAGGCAATATCTTTTTTAAAAAAACAGACAGGTACATTATTTAAATATATCAAACCTCGAAAGATAACAGGAAGGTTGAAATTTGGTACAGGCAGCCCCGCATCCACCGGAGAGATTCTGGGTATAATATACATTTTCTATAGGGGGGCAAATGAAAAGTTTATTATTGAGCCGGATTTTGATAACAAAGTACTTGAAGGTGAAATTCATTTAAAGGGAAGAATAACAGTATTTAGCATGCTGATTATTGCTATAAAGTTATATCGTAATAAAAATCTTAAGAATGCTATTAAAAATGGCAAGAAGCTGAAGGAGGAATAGTGAAATGGCAGATAATAATGCTAATAGTGTGAATAACACGGTAGAATCTATGTTTAAGGGAATGGAGAATTTTATTAATGCCAAGACTGTAGTCGGTGACGCAATTAATCTTGGAGATACTATTATTTTACCATTAGTTGACGTGTCATTCGGAGTTGGTGCAGGTGCATCAAATGGCAGCAAGAACAATAGTGGTGGGGGAATGGGAGGTAAAATGACTCCAAGTGCCGTACTTGTTATAAAAGACGGCATACCAAAGCTTGTAAATATAAAAGAACAGGACGGACTTACAAAGATTCTTGACATGATTCCTGATTTTATTGATAGATTTACCGGAAAATCATCTGAAGAGGATGAAGATATAAACGAAGTAGAGATACCTGAATAATCTATATGGTATCAGCGTTGTAAATCCGCAAATTACGGCATATTATATATAAACCGCCCTAAGAGGAGGTATACTGATATGCGTAGAATTTGCGGATTTATATTATTCTGGATATCTGTGGGCATGGCGATAGGTTTTTGGCTTGGTATAAGTTTTTGGTCAATAGTACTGCTTATAGGATTATTGATATTTGGGTTTAATTTGTTTTGTGGATAGCGTGAGAAGAAAATCTAAGGCTGCAAAAAAACGCAGCCTAAGATTTTCTATGTCTCACGCGGAAGAATCGCCTTGGGGCGATTCTTCTTTGGTAATTTTAGTTGTTGGTTGTGGGGGATGAATAAAGTATGTAATCAGAACAGGAATAGAGGTTTATTTTGTATTAAATTTATTAAAGAAACGGGTGTTAGGTAATGGATAAAGTTATACATATAAAGAACATAAATAAGAATGAGGCTGCAAGATATCTGGGGTATAAAGATACTTTGCCGGATGTGGAAATGACTAAAATTATTCTTACATGTGAAATGGAGCTTCTTAAAATAATAAGACCACAGTATGTATACAAAATATTTGATATTGCATTTGAAGAAGATGGAGTTCATTTGGTGGGTACGGCACTTGTATTAAAGGGCGATTCCATAAAAAATCATTTAAAAGGATGTACGAAGGCTGCAATCATGTGTACAACTCTTTCTTCTGATGTGGATAAATTACTAAGGGCAAATGAAATCAGTAATATGGTTAATGCTATTGTAATTGACGCTTTGGCAAATGCTGCGATAGAGCAGGTATGTGATGAAGTAGAAAAGATTATTCAGGAGGCTGTGCCTGAATATTGCCATACATGGAGGTTTGGAGTGGGTTATGGAGATTTTCCTATTTCAACCCAGAAGATTTTTCTTGACACTCTTAATGCTTCTAAGCAGATAGGGGTATGTGCAACCGAAAGTTCTATACTTACACCAAGAAAATCTGTAACATGTGTACTTGGATTATCTACTGAAAAGACGGATAAAGAAGGTAAAAGTTGTGAAAACTGCAATCTTAAAGATACATGCAGTTTCAGAAAAAGCGGAACAACATGCAGTAATTAAGGTACTAAGTATTATGAAAGGTGTGACATTAAAATGAAATTTAATCAATTATTAGCAACTAAAGAACATATAATACTTGATGGCGGAATGGGTACAATGTTGCAAAACAGCGGACTTGAGATAGGTGGAGTACCTGAACTTCTTAATATTACCAATCCTGAACTATTAATATCTATCCATAAAAAATATATTGATGCAGGAGCAGATGTTATATATACCAATACATTTGGTGCAAACAGTTATAAAATGAAAGATACAGGTTATAGCGTAGAAGAACTTATATCGTCGGCAATAAAAAATGCCAGAAAAGCATCAGAAGGAACAGAAACTTTAGTTGCCCTTGATGTAGGACCTATAGGACAGCTTTTGGAGCCTACGGGGACACTGTCATTTGAGAAAGCTTATGATATATTTAAACAAATAGTTACTGCCGGAAAATCTGCTGATGTGATTGTGTTTGAGACAATGACAGATTTGCTGGAGATAAAAGCAGCGGTATTAGCCGCAAAAGAAAATACCAATCTTCCGATTATGTGTACTATGACATTTGAAAAGAATATGCGTACATTTACCGGATGCGGAGTATCAAATATGGCACTTACTCTGGAAGGTCTTGGGGTAACAGCTATTGGAGTAAACTGTTCATTAGGACCTGATGAATTGCTGCCGGTTGTAAAAGAAATGGCACAATGGACAACCCTTCCACTTATAGTTAAGCCAAATGCAGGACTTCCTGATCCTTTGACTAACGAATATAATATTTTGCCTGAAGAATTTTCAGGATATATGTGTGATATGGCTGATATCGGGGTTAAAATATTTGGAGGATGCTGCGGAACTACACCTGATTATATAAGTTTATTATGCGAAAAGCTTGATGGCAGGAAATATGTACATAGGAATGTAACTGTTCCTACAGCCGTTTGTTCTGCTTCTGAAACTGTTTTAATAAATCAGCCAAGAATTATAGGTGAACGTATTAATCCTACAGGAAAGAAAAAGTTTAAGGAAGCACTTATAAACCATGATATTGATTATATATTAAATCAGGCAATAGAACAGACACATGCAGGTGCAGAAATTCTTGATGTAAATGTGGGTCTTCCTGAAATAGATGAAAAGTCTATGATGGTAGATGCGGTAAAAGCCATACAGGGAATTACTGATGCACCTCTACAGCTTGATTCTACAATTCCTGAAGTATTAGAAGCAGCACTTCGCATATACTGCGGCAAACCTATTGTGAATTCTGTTAATGGTGAGGATGAATCCTTAGATACAATACTTCCTCTTGTTAAAAAGTATGGGGCTGCCGTAGTAGGACTGACTCTTGATAAAGACGGAATCCCTAAAAGTGCAGATAAACGTTTTGATTTAGCAGTAAAAATACTTAATAAGGCTATGGAGTATGGCATACCTAAGGAAAATGTATTTATAGACTGCCTTACACTCACCGCTTCGGCAGAGCAGGATGGAGTAATTGAAACATTAAATGCAGTAAAAAGAGTAAAGGATGAATTAGGGTTAAAAACGGTACTTGGCGTATCTAATATTTCGTTTGGACTGCCGAACAGAGAAAGAATCAATCATACTTTTCTGGCACTGGCTTTGGAAAATGGTCTTGACCTTCCAATTATTAATCCTAATATCAGTGCTATGTCAGGGACAGTCAGGGCATACAGACTGTTAAAATCCATTGACAAAAATTCAAAGGAATATATAGAAGCATACAACAATGAACAGGGAAACAAAGAAAATTTTGTATCTGTCAATCAGGATAATAAAAATATTTCACTTGAGTACGCAATAGAAAATGGTCTTAAGAATGATGGAGCAAGAATTACAAAAGAGTTATTAGAGTCAAAGGAACCGATGGAAATAGTAAATAAAAGCCTTATTCCTGCACTTGATAAAGCAGGTGACCAATTTGAAAAAGGCACAATATTCCTTCCACAGCTTATATTATCGGCAGAAGTGGCTCAGGCTGCATTTGGAGTAATAAAGGATTTTATAAGTTCAAAATCTGATGAAAGTGTTAGTAAGGGGATAATAGTTATAGCTACTGTAAAGGGTGATATACATGATATTGGCAAAAATATAGTTAAGGTACTTTTGGAAAATTATGGTTATACTGTTATTGATTTGGGAAAAGATGTAGATTATCAGACAGTAGTAGATGCAGTTAAAAAATATGATGCAAAATTGGTGGGACTGTCAGCACTTATGACAACTACTCTTGTGTCAATGGAAAAGACTATTGAACTGATTCATAAGAATAATCTGGACTGTAAGATTATGGTAGGCGGAGCAGTACTTACGCCGGAATATGCAATGCAGATAGGGGCTGATTATTATTCGAAGGATGCGAAGGAGTCAGTGGATATAGCAAAGGAAATTTTTCAGTAAAACAGATTCGGTTATTTAAACAAATTTAAAAATCTTAACTTGGGAGGAAGAAAGATATGCAGTTGTTTCATAAGTGGACCGGATTAAGGCGTGAGTTGGCTGAATATATGACAGAGCATAGAATACCTGAAAATGATTTTAGATTTTTGGGTATTTATGAATGGCAGAATATTTATGACAAAGTGCTACAGCATTTTGTAGATGAGCAATATGCAAAAGATTGTGGACTGCATTGGTCAAATATTGAGAACGGATTTCGTAAAGACATTGACAAAATTTATAGTTTTGCGTACCAAAATGAAGATTCCTATAAATGGCTGGAAAAATTGCCTGAAATTGTAAAATGTGATAAAGTGTATATTTTATTAGAAGATGATGACCACTGGCAGTATTCTAAATACTGGATAGCTGAGTGCAGTCCTGCAGTCATTAACCTTGTTATTAATGATACATATTCCGTAGGTGACTATTACATAACTGATAAAAAATTTAACTGGCTCATTACACAAAATCATCATGAAATGGTTTATATTATTGGCAAGGGTCTGGATTTAAAAACAATAGAAAATATTTGTACGCAGTAACTGCTAAAATATTGGTATAAATATAAAAGGTGATAATGAAATTTTAGGGGTTTGTTTTTTGATAGTGTTACAAACGCTGCTGTATTATCATTGTATGGGTTCAGTAAAAATACTTTTTGGGAAAAAACAAATTTATTAAATAAATTCCATTTTTTTCCCAAAAGTATTTTTTTTTATGTTATAATTGATACAATAATAATTTGATGATATCGTATTTAATAATAGGATTGGAGAATATCTGATGCTATTTGGGATTATAAAAGGGGTAGATATGTATGGATAAGAGGTTTTGGAGAATTGCGGAATATGCTTATAAGACTGTTCCAATGTATATGAAACGTGATAAAAATTTTGAAGAGTTGCATGAATGGACAGATATACCTGTGCTTGAGAAGACAGAAATACTTAAAAATTCAGACAGCTTTTTTTCTACTGCATTTTTTTCAATGGACGGCAAAAATATTGTAAAAAGACATACATCCGGTACTACGGGAAGATGTCTTGAACTAAACTGGAGTATAGATGATTACAAAAAATCACTTATTCCGGTGTGGGTATATAGAAAAAAATATTATGATATAAAGCCATCTGATAAGATGTGTTATTTTTATACTACTTCTAATCTGGGATATTTTGATGGTAAAGAGTATGAGGAAGAAGAAAGCGGAAATGTTAAGGGATTTAGCAAGAATAATCTTAATCATCAGAAAATGCTGGATATATATGCAAAAATAGTTAAATTTAACCCTGTATGGATGTTAATACAGCCAAGCATGGCAATGTTACTATGTGATGCATCGGAAAAAAGTAAAATGGGTATAAGTTCTTTAAAATACATAGAATTTACAGGTGAAATGCTCACAAATGAAGTCAGAAAGAGAACAGAGAAAGTATTTGGATGCAAAACAGCAAATCATTATGGATGTAACGAGGTAAATACTATAGCTTTTGAGTGTCCATATGGAAATATGCATGTAATAAGTAATAATATTTATCCAGAGATTGTAGATATAGAAAATAAAGAACCTCTGACTACAGGTCAGGAAGGAGAACTGCTTATAACTTCATCTGTAAACAGAATCAATCCGTTTATCAGATATAGAATAGGAGATAAAGGAATAATTTATGAAAATAAAAAGTGTCAGTGTGGATGTGAAAGCAGGGTTGTAGAGTTGACAAGTGCAAGAGTACATGAGTGTATAGAGATGGAGGATGGTTCAAAGATTAATTCATATATATTTGTACATGTTATTGAAGTTATAAATAGAGATTATGATGGATGTATACAACAATTTCAGGTAGTGCAGTATGATTATAATAAATTTAATGTCAAACTTGTAGTGGATGAAGAAGTATTTGATATAGGAATAACCAAACAGATGATAGAAGAAAAATTTGTGGCAAATGTATTTCAAAATGATTTAGAAAATGCTGTATATACGTTTGAGTTTTTTGAACAATTATTTCCGGAAGAGGAAAATGGTAAGTTAAATTGGTTTAAGAAAAAAATGAAAATGTAGTGGTAACAGATTATGCAAATAAGTGTTTGAACAATTCACAATCAAAGCTTCAAAACCATATTATGTAGAGAACAGATTAACAAAAGAAATGTATTATATTCAATTGCTGAAAATATAACCGGATTTTTACAGTTTATACCGGATTTATAAAATCAAGGGATAGATGTGAATGTGCAGTAACTGTTGAGATTAAAAAATATTAAATAATAAGGGGGATAAAAATAATGAGAGGTTATGGGTAAGACTGCATTAAACTGTCAATAATTTATTAAGAACATTTAAAGGAGGTTTTAGTATGAAAAACTGGCAAAAGGGCATTATTATTGCTGTCTTAATAGTTGTTATATCTAATATTGCATTATATGCAGTCAGCGGAGAGACAATATTGCAGCTTATTCCCGGAGGACGGGATAAACCGGATGTAAAACTGGAAAAAGTTGACCAGCTTGAAGAAAGCCGTAAAGAAACCATTACATGTAATGGTATTACAATACAAATGGTTAAATGCATATTTGACAACGAATCAACTTTTGGATATTCTGAGTTTGATATCAGCCGTGAAGGTGGATTTGCAGAAGGAATGTATGGAGACGGAACATTTTCAGATGGTGAAAATTGGTATACTTTAAGACGTTTATCTACAGGTAGCCACGTCTACAATACTGAGCTAAAAGATGATGGAACACTTCATATTGATTATAAATATAATGGATATAATTCCAAAATAGAAGAAGATTTTATCGGATTGTTTAATGCTGGTAATTTAAATGAACCAATAGATAAAATTATGCTGTTGGACAAATACAAAGAAGACAAAATCCTGCATATAAACGATGGGATTACAGCGGTAATTTCTCCTCTTGGGATTCGTATTGACGATTCAAACTTATCACTTGAGGAAAGTGTGGTTATGAAATATGCCGATGGTACTGAAGTTACATGTACCATTAATGGAAAAACAGAGTCATCAGCTAAAGACGACATAGCTGAAATATGCTGGATTGACTTTTATGAGTATACAAATATTGATGATGTGAAAAGTCTGATTATAAATGGAAATGAATATTTTACAGAGTGAAAAGAGAGGAGAATTTAAAAATGAAAGATACAATAAATTCGGTGTTAAAGAAAACAGTGGCAACAATGCTGACAGCATCGCTGATAGTTTACAGCAGTGGTATGATTTCATTTGCATATGATGACAACAGTGAGTATGATATGTCAGATATTATTTCGAGTCAGGTAAAGGAAGATACCGGATGCTTGGATAAAAATACCGAGAAATCACTTAATGAAAAAGGGGTTATGGACTGCGATATAGAAGATTTCGACAATGAAACTATTAATAATATTAACAATTCGGACAACTGTTATGCTGCTGTCTCATACTATTATGTAGATGACAGTAATAACGATGGTAAAGCGGATGAAGATGATATGTATAAATTATCTGATAGCCAGGTTGATGAATTGATAGAGGAAATATATAATTCAGGAGAGATTGAAAAGTTCAAATCCGGAGAAGTGGTAGAGTTGGAAAATGAACCAAAATCAAGCCAAAACAAATTGGAAAAATCAATGGGATTATGTGTAAATGCATTTGCCGACAGTAGGACTGATTCTAAAGATTCTCAAGGTGGTTATTTAAGACAGACCATAACAGTTTCTGATGCCGGTAAAGATTCCCATGGAAATCCAAGATGTTGTGTCACATACACATCTACATGGATAAAGATGCCAAAAAATACTAAAACAGATGTTGTATTTTTAAACACAGATGGAGCAACTATTGAAAAGTATGAAACTAAATATATTTTCAGAAGTGTGGTAAATGGAACAAATGTAACATATGATGGGGTGGATGACCTTAGTGGTAATGTAAAGAGAAATACTGACTGTATCGGAACAAATGTTAATCTGTATGATGATAAAAATAACCTTTCATATATAGGACATAAAATTTATTTCCGAGTATATGCTATAGTGAATAACCCCAGAAAAGGAGGATTTATAAATGCATATGGTAAGTATTACCATCAGGAAACATCAAAAGCAATAACACCAAGCTGGGGAATATCTACAGGTGTAACAGCAAGTGTAGCATTTTCTGTTTCTCATCAAGAAAAAATGCATGAAATAACACCATCTGCAACCGTTCTTTTTTATTATAAATAAGGAACGGCGAATATGTGGGATTTGAAACAATTTGGAAACAGGACGGCTATAATAGATGATAAAGGAAATATTATTACATATAATGAACTGGATTGTATTCAACATCAGCTCGCAGGCAATATAAATAAAGCAGATAATAACAGGATTATTATATTTATCATATGCAGCAACACATTAGAAGCTGTTGCTGCATATGTATCATGTATAAATAATCATATAGTCCCTCTTATGTTATCTTCAGAGATTAAGGATACCGCTTTGGAAAAGTTATATGACACATATTTACCGGAATATATATGGATGCCTTCAGATAGAATTTCATCAGGTAAAAAAGTATATGAATATATGACATATAAACTTGTAAAAATGTATGATAATCATACACCAATAAATGATGAACTTGCACTTTTATTGTCCACTTCAGGAACAACCGGAAGCAGAAAAAGTGTAAGAATAAGTTATGAAAATATTAAAATTAATACTATGCAGATAGTAAAGGCTCTTTCAATAAATGAAAATGACAGGGCAGTTACAATGCTTCCTATGCATTATACTTATGGCTTATCAGTTATTAATACACATCTTTATGCCGGAGGTTCATTACTTCTTACTGATAAAAAGGTATTCAGCAAATCATTTTGGGATTTTTTTAATGAAAATAAAGGAACTTCTATATCTGGTGTGGCATATACATATAAAATGCTTAGAAAACTCGGATTTGAAAAATGGGAAATTCCTTATTTAAAGAAAATAACTCAGGCGGGAGAAAAATTACCATTAAATTTGTACAAATATTTAACCCAAATTGCAGATACAAGGAAAATTAACTTTTATCCAATGTATGGACAGACTGAGGCAACGGCAAGAATTACCATTATGCCTGAAGGAATGGCAAAATATAAATCCGGCAGTGTAGGGTTGCCATTAGATGGTGGTATTATAGATATTGTTACTGAAAATGGGCAGAGAATATATGAATATAATAAAACGGGAAAAATTATATATAAAGGATTAAATGTAGCTATGGGATATTCATATACAAGAAATGAATTAGCGGAAGGAAACAGCTTGAATGGAGTACTTGATACAGGGGATTATGGATATATAGATAATGAAGGATATTTATTTGTAGAAGGACGAAAAGATGAATATGTGAAAGTTGCAGGAAATAGAATATCTTTGCAAGAATTAGAGGCCATTCTTGAGGAAAATTTTAAAAGTAGTGAGTTTTGCGTAAAATATGAAAATGGAAAATTAAAAATTGCATCTACATTTAAAAATAGTAAGAAAGTGTTAGATTACATTAATGAGATTACTGATTTGAACCCCAAAATGGCAGATGTGAAATACTATGAATCAATTCCCATATTGGATAATGGAAAGGTTAATATAAAGTTTTGAAATCATTGTAAAATACCAAAAAAAGCATTACACCAAAGATTCTACTTTAATGTAATGCTCTTTTTATACATTATTATGCTCTTTCAACTAAACCTGATCTTAAACAAGCTGTACATACATACATCTTACGGTTAGCTCCGTTAGCAAGCTTAACTTTAACGGATTTAACATTTGATTTCCATATTTTATTAGATCTTCTATGAGAATGGCTCACACCGTTTCCGAAATGAACACCTTTTTCACAAATTGCACATTTAGCCATTATTGCACCTCCTTAAAATGTCTTAAGTCACGTCTATTGTCCTTTTAGACTTACACCGAAAAATATTCTATCAGAAATAATTAAATTTTGCAAGTATTTTTTACTTTATTTTTCCGTAAAAGATGATATAATACTAATATTGATATAAAATATTATTGTGTAACAATAACAGAATGGAGGTTTATATGAAAGGAAAGTTATCTACCAATATGGGTAATGTTTATATTGACAATAATGTTATAGCAAAATGTGCAGGAACTTCTGCAGTGGAATGTTTTGGTATTGTAGGCATGGCTATGGTCAGTATGAAGGATGGACTGGTAAAACTTGTAAAAAGAGAATATATTTCAAAAGGTGTGAATGTATCTGTAGATGAAAGTAATAATATTTATATAGATTTTCATGTTATTGTTGCTTATGGCGTGAGTATTTCGGCAGTGGCTGATAATCTTATTTCAACCGTAAAATATAAAATAGAAGATTTTACGGGATTAAAGGTAAGTAAAATCAACATTTTTGTTGAAGGCGTAAGGGTTATAGATTAATCTGGTCAAACAGAAATTAAGGAGGATTTTATTGTGGTTACAAATATTGATGGGAAAACTCTCCAGAAAATGTTTCTGGCTGGAGCAAAGAATCTGGAAGCAAAAAAGGAATGGATAAATGAATTAAATGTATTTCCTGTTCCTGATGGCGATACAGGTACTAATATGACTCTGACTATAATGTCGGCAGCAAAAGAAGTGGGGGCTATAGAAAAGCCTACTATGGAAAATCTGTCAAAGGCCATTTCATCCGGGTCTTTAAGAGGAGCCAGAGGAAATTCCGGTGTTATAATGTCACAGCTTTTCAGAGGTTTTACAAAAGAAATAAAACAATTTGATACAATAGATGCTGTAATATTTGCAAATGCATGTGATCGTGCAGTTGAGACAGCATATAAGGCTGTTATGAAGCCAAAAGAAGGTACAATTCTTACTGTGGCAAAGGGAATGGCTGAAAAGGCAAGAGAAATGGTAATGAATACTGATGACCTTGAAGTTATTTTCCCGGAAGTACTAAAAGAGGGAGACTATGTGCTTGGCAAGACTCCTGATATGCTTCCGGTATTAAAGCAGGCAGGAGTAGTAGATTCAGGTGGACAGGGACTTATGCAGGTTCTAAAAGGTGCATATGATGCATTTTTAGGAAAGGAACTAGACCTTTCCATAGAAGGTACAACAGGTTCAGCCGTATCTTTCAAAGCAGATGCTTCTGACAGTGCTGATATTAAATTTGGATATTGCACGGAATTTATTATAATGCTTGAAAATGAATTTACTGATGATAAAGAGTATGAGTTTAAAGATTATCTTCAGGGAATAGGTGACTGTGTGGTTGTGGTATCTGATGATGACATTGTCAAGGTTCATGTACATACTAATGATCCTGGACTTGCCATCCAGAAGGCTCTGACGTATGGTGCACTTTCTAAGATGAAGATAGATAATATGCGTGAGGAACACAACGAAAAGCTTATAAAGGATGCTGAAAAAGCAACAAAAACCGATATCGAAAATGAAGTAAAAGAAGAACAGCCTAGAAAAGATACAGGTTTTATAGCAGTTTCAATAGGTGAAGGATTAGATGAGATATTCAAAGGTCTTGGTGTGGATTATCTTATTACCGGAGGTCAGACAATGAATCCAAGTACAGAAGATATGTTAAATGCCATAGAGCACGTGAATGCTGATAATATATATATACTGCCAAATAATAAAAATATTATTCTGGCGGCAGAACAGGCAAAAAGCCTTACCAAAGATAAAAATATAATCGTACTTCCTACTAAAACCATTCCACAGGGAATTACAGCTATCATAAATTTTGTCCCTAATAAAAGTGTAGAAGAAAATGTGTCAGCTATGACTGAAGAAATCGGAAGAGTAAAGACGGGGCAGGTTACTTATGCTGTCAGAGACACAAGTATAGATGGTAAGGAAATACACGAAAATGACATTATGGGTATTGGCGACAGCGGAATACTATCTGTAGGTGCGGATATTGATATGACCACCTTAGATATGGTTTCGCAGATGATAGATGAAGATTCTGAAATCCTTAGTATATATTATGGAAATGAAGTTTCTGAAGATAAAGCTGATGAACTGGCATCAAAGATTGAGGAATTATATCCTGATATTGATATAGAAGTTAATATGGGTGGACAGCCGATATATTATTATGTCATATCAGTAGAATAACAGATTAACTGCAAGCTCAAGGTCAAGCAAGCTTGACTTTGGCTCGTTGCCCGCAAGCATAAAAGGTGCTGCCACATAAGAAAAATGCGGCGGCACCTTTTATAAAGTTAATAGTATTTTTACTTTTCAATGCCAATCTGCTGATGTAAATCGTTGACTTTTGTAGAAATACTGTTTGTTTTGATGCTTATTATAAAAAGCATTATAATACTTATAAGCAGTAATGTAAGACAAAGCAGTATTTTTTTATTTTTAATCATAAATGTAACACATCCTTTTACTTTATGATTTTATTATATTAAAGATTTTATTAACTGTAAAGATGGAGATTTGATAAATATGGATATCAGAGATATTAAAGGAATAGGAGAAAAGACTGCTTCACTTTTTGGAAAACTTGGTATATATACAATGGAAGAACTGCTGCAATATTATCCGAGGAACTATGATTGTTTCGAATCTCCTATATGTATACGTGATTTTGATGACAGCAAAACGGCTGCAATAAAAGGAGTAATACTTGATAATCCTACGATTACATATACAAACCGTTATAAACTGCTGTCAGTTATTGTTAAGGATGAAAATAATGACAGAATTAAACTTATATGGTACAATATGCCTTTTTTAAAAGGAACATTAAAATCCGGCTCTACATATATTTTCAGAGGTCGTATCAATTATAAAGGAAATAATATAATTATGGAGCAGCCGGAAATATATTCTCTTCATGCATATGATGAAAAAATGGGGGAAATGCAGCCTATATATGGTCTTACTAAAGGCTTGTCTGGAAAAACGGTTATAAAAGCAGTAAAAGAAGCTTTGAATATTTGTAACCATGAAAAAGATTATCTTCCATTATCATTACGAAAAGAATACCATCTTGCAGAATATAATTTTTCTGTTAGAAATATCCATTTCCCTAAGGACATGGATAATTTGCGTGAAGCAAGAAAAAGACTTGCTTTTGATGAATTTTTCAGATTTATTATATCTTTAAGGGAATTTAAGGGCAAAGATAAAAGAGAAAAAAATAACTTTATAATAGAACATCACAAAGAAACTGAAAAAATCATAGAAGGTCTGCCTTTTAATCTTACAGATGCACAAAAGACTGTATTTGAAGAGATTAAGTCGGATTTGTCAGGACAAACTGTTATGAACAGACTGATTCAGGGAGATGTTGGTTCAGGAAAAACAATAGTAGCAGTACTTGCCATGATAGATACAGCTTTATCAAAATATCAGGCAATAATGATGGCACCTACAGAAGTGCTTGCAAAGCAGCATTATGATTATATTACACAAATGATTACGGATTTTAATCTTCCGGTTGAAACCTCAATACTCACTGGTTCCATGACAGCCAAACAAAAACGTATAGAATATGAACGTATTAAATCAGGAAATACAAAAATTATAATAGGAACGCATGCAATTATTCAGGAAAATGTTATATTTGATAATCCCGGACTGGTGATTACAGATGAGCAGCATCGTTTTGGAGTGAGGCAGAGAGAAAATCTGGCAGAAAAGGGATGCAGACCACATATACTTGTAATGAGTGCAACACCTATTCCAAGAACACTGGCAATAATATTGTATGGAGATTTAGATATATCCGTAATGAATCAGATGCCCGCAGACAGACTTCCAATTAAAAATTGTGTAGTAGGTACAGATTACAGAAACAATGCATATAAATTTATTGAAAAGGAAGTGAAAAAAGGCAGGCAGGTATATGTAATATGTGCAATGGTTGAAGAAAGCGATAATTATGAAGCTGAAAATGTTATGGATTACAGCAAAAAACTTAAAAACATACTGCCGTCAGATATATGTGTTGAATATCTTCATGGAAAAATGAAACCAGCCATGAAAAATCTGATAATGGAAAGATTTGCCACAGGTGAGATAAATGTGCTGGTATCCACTACCGTTATTGAGGTGGGTATAAATGTACCTAATGCAACTGTAATGATGATAGAAGATGCACAACGTTTCGGACTGGCAGCATTGCATCAGTTACGTGGAAGGGTTGGAAGAGGAAAACACCAGTCATATTGTATATTTGTAAATACTTCTAAAAGTGCTGAAGCTCAAAAAAGATTAGATATACTTAATAAGTCTAATGATGGATTCTTTATAGCTTCACAGGACATGAAACTCAGGGGACCGGGAGATTTTTTTGGTGTAAGACAAAGTGGTGAAATGGATTTTAATATTGCAGATATATACTCTGATGCAGATATTCTTAAAAATGCATCAGAAGCTGTTGAAAAGATGGAAATAGGCGAATTTGAAATGTCTGCTGAAGAAAAAGACATATATATACAGGAAATTGAAAAATGTATAAAAAAAGCCTATTCAAACATTAATCTTTAGTTGACATTAACTATATAAATGTTATAGTAATAAATAGGAAATTAAGTCTGTAAATATAGGATTAATATAGAAAAGGGTCGGAAAATATGAAAAATTTAACTTTAAAAAACATAGCCGAAGCATGCGGTGGAATATTATATAATGGAGAGGGTTTTGAAAATAAAGAAGTGTCTGATGTAACCATAGACAGCAGAAAGGTTACTGAGAACTGTTTGTTCATACCCATAAAAGGAGCGAGGGTTGATGCCCATGAATTTATACCTGAAGTCTTTGAACAGGGAGCTTTGTGTGTCTTGTCAGAGCATAAGTCAGATATTAGCAAACCATATATACATGTAACATCTACTCTTAAGGCAATACGTGATATTGCATCATTTTACAGACAACATCTTAATATAAAAGTTATAGGTATTACAGGAAGTGTGGGAAAAACAAGCACAAAAGAAATGATTGCATCAGTTCTTGGTGAAAAATATTCGGTTCTTAAGACAGAAGGTAATTTCAATAATGAAATAGGCCTTCCGCTTACCATATTTAGATTACGTGAAAACCATCAGATAGCGGTACTTGAGATGGGAATAAGCCATTTTGGAGATATGAATGTATTGGCATCAATAGCCAGACCTGATATATGTGTTATTACAAATATAGGACTGTGCCATCTTGAAAATCTTATTGACAGAGATGGTGTTCTTAAAGCTAAAACGGAAATGTTTGAATTTTTACCTGATGATGGACGGATAGTATTAAATGGAGATGATGATAAGCTTTCGGCTATAAAACAATATAAAGGTATTGAACCGATATTTTATGGTACAGATGACAGTTTTGCAATATCAGGTAAAAAGATAACAGCATTAGGATTAAAGGGAACTTTTTTCACAATGAAGTTTGATAATGGAGAAAAGTCAGATGTATATATTCGTGTTCCCGGTCACCATATGGTTTATAATGCCATGGCTGCCGCAACATTGGGCAGATTATTTAATATGTCACCCGATGAGATTAAAAAAAATATAGAGAAAATCAAAGCTGTCCGTGGAAGAAATGATGTAATTGAGACCGGTAAATACACAATAATAGATGACTGCTATAATGCAAATCCGGTATCAACTAAGGCTGCCATAGATGTACTTTCATATGGAACCGGAAGAAAAGTCGCCATTCTTGGAGATATGTTCGAACTTGGTGAAAATGAAGATGATATGCACAAAGAAATCGGCAAATATACTGCCAGAAAGAACATAGACTTAATTATATGTATTGGAAAATTAAGCAAAAATACATATGAATCAGCACTCAGTTCGGGAATTAAAAAGGCTTTTTATTTTGAGACAAAAGAAGAATTTTTTAACTCTGAGGAAAATCTTCTTAGTAAAGGTGATAATATACTTGTAAAGGCTTCACATGGTATGGAATTTAAAAGCATTGTGGAATTTTTGAAGAAATAAATTCAAAAAAGTGTGGTAACAATATACAAAATCATTGTGTGATAGATTATTATGTTGTATAATATATACAAATAGGATTCGTATGTCTAAATCGAATCAAAAATTAGTGAAAGTTGAGGATATGCATATGATTAAGTTTGATTCAGAGCAGCAGATTGATTTATCAGTATTAGATGTAGAGGACATTGTTAATAAATCTTTATTACAGAATTTTTTAGAAAACTATGCATCAAGCGTTGGACTTGCAATTACGGCAGTCAGCAGAAATGGTGAAAGGATAGTTAATGGATGTATCAGCAGTGATACAGTTGTAGATAATCCGGTAACAATAAGCAGAATACTTGACACATTAAAAAACAGATCAAATACATATTCAGAAACAACATCTTCTGGTACATATTTATTTGCTATTCCATTTATGATAAAAGACTATGTTTTGGGAGCAGTTATAGGTGAACAGTTACCTGATGTTAATATTAATATAAAATCAGCTATTACTGTTATTGAAATATTTATCTCCTCAATTATTAGTTCAGGATACAACAAAATTGAAGTAGAAGCACTGTCTTCAAAATTAGCTGAAAATTTCATTCAGATATCTACAACTTTGGAAGATCTTGCTCTATCTGCACAGAATATCACTGAGCAGCAGCAATCTCTTGGTGAAGACATTTCAAAGATAGAATCAGTTACCTCTGAAATAGCAGATATTACCGGCTCAATAAATAAGCTTGCAGATAAAACTATGATGCTCGGTCTTAATGCTTCAATCGAAGCTGCAAGACTTGGTAATGATGGAAGAGGATTCGCAGTAGTAGCAACTCAGATTCGTGAACTTTCTGATTCATCAAGAAAAACTTCCGATTATATTAATAAATTGAACAATCAAATTAATGAGTATGTAATATCAACAATATCTAACTCACGTGAATCGTTAAAGACAACAGAAGACCAGTCGGCTGCAATGCAGGAATTATCAGCAACTATTCAGACAATGGTGGCAGTGGCACAGTCGTTAAAAGATATGACAGCAGAATAGTTTGTTTCTTAGTAAATAAATGCTCCTTTTTGTTAATATTTAACATTCTTAACAAAAAGGAGCATTTTAATATATTATTATCTATAATGACAAAAAGAACTTACACACGTGCGGTAACGAAAATATCATAAATGGCAGTCAGTGCCTTTTCAAAATCTTCATCCTTTACACCAATAATTATATTAAGCTCGCTGGAACCCTGATCAATCATTTTAACATTTACATGGGCATGGGCAAGAGCTGAAAATATTCTTCCGGCAGTACCACGTGTAGATTTCATTCCACGACCCACAACAGCTATAAGTGCAATATCAGATTCAATTTCAATGGAATCCGGCTGTGTGTTTCTGTGTATTCCTGCCAGTACTTCCTGCTCGGTCTTTTCAAACTCAGACTGCTGGACAATTATGCTCATGGTATCTATACCGGATGGCATATGCTCAAATGAAAGACCATTTTTCTCAAATACTTCCAAAATTTTACGTCCAAATCCCAACTCTAAGTTCATCATGTCTTTTTCAATGCTTACAGCAGTAAATCCACGCTTTCCTGCAATTCCTGTAATAGTATAATCAGGCTTTTTAGATGTACTTTCCACAATCATTGTTCCTTCATCATCAGGAGCATTTGTATTCTTAATATTGATAGGAATACCTTCTTTACGAACAGGGAATATAGCATCTTCATGCAATACTGTTGCACCCATGTAAGATAACTCACGTAATTCTTTGTAAGTAATGGTTTTTATAACTTTTGGATTGTCTATAACACGAGGGTCTGCAATAAGGAAACCTGATACATCTGTCCAGTTCTCATATAAATCTGCCCTTACAGCTTTGGCAACTATTGAACCCGTTACATCAGAACCGCCTCTTGAAAAGGTTTTAATAGTATCATTTGGCATTGAACCATAAAATCCCGGTATAACTGCATTTTCAACATTTTCAAGACGTGCAGCAAGTATTTCATTTGTCCTGTCTGCATCAAAACTGCCGTTATCATCAAAGAAAATAACCTCGGCAGCATCTATAAATTCGTATCCCAGATAATCTGCAAGAACCATACCATTTAAATGTTCTCCTCTTGAAGCTGCATAATCACGTCCTGCTTTACCTATAAAACAAGCTTCCATAATATCAAATTCTTTTTCAAGATTAATGGAAAGTCCTAGTTCACTTATAATTTCATTATATCTGTCTTTAATTTTCTGAAGTATAGATTTATAATCTTTTCCTTTAGAAGCAGCAGCATAACATTCATAAAGCATATCAGTAACCTTAGTATCATCATCAAATCTTTTTCCCGGAGCAGAAGGTACCACAAATCTTCTTGCCTCATCAGCATGAATAATATCAGCTACTTTTTTAAACTGTTCAGCACTGGCAAGCGAACTGCCTCCAAATTTAACTACTTTAACCATAACATATATTCTCCATCTCTTTTTTTATTCTCATAAGCAATTATTATACAAAAGCTGATATACTAATTTCAAGAGTTTTTTTTAAAAAAAGTAAAAAATATTACATTTTATTTCCAGTGTATTATCAAAATAAATCCATATAATATCTGTGTAACATCAAAACAAACATTTGTATACGCCGTTATACGACGGCGGAATGGAGGAAATTATGACAAATTCTAGTTCTAATTCAATGTCAGTCCCTGAAGCGAAGAGTGCCATGAACCGTTTTAAGATGGAGGTTGCAAATGAACTTGGTGTTCCTTTAAGTGATGGCTATAATGGTAACCTTACTTCTGCACAGAATGGTTCTGTAGGCGGATATATGGTTAAGAAAATGATTGAAGCCCAGGAAAGACAGATGGCAGGTAAATAATAAATAGCCATTACAAAAAGTGAAATGCATCGGAAAATTTCCACCGGAAAATTTCCGGTGCATTTCTACATTACAGAAAAATTCTTACAGAAAAATTCTTACAGAATTGAAAATATTGATTTTATATATGATTCAGCAAAGTTATCATCTTGAATAAGTTCTTCAGAGTACAATATATAACTTATCTTATCTTTATAATCTTTTTTGAATATTTTATAGTTATCAATAGAAAATGATGGTAAAAAAATTCCATGCTTTTTTATATAACAATTAGAAGCTGCTGCCTGTTCTCTATATTTTTTATCTACATATGAAGCAACACTTTTGTGTATGGCCATATCTTCAATTGGAAGGTAGTAGTAGTTTTTGTAATCTTTAAAAAAATACTTAAGTTCACCGCTTACTGCCTTTATGGAAATGAATAGAGTATTTCCTGATAATTTAAAATAAACACCATCTATATTAAATGAAAATGGTGTTATTACATTTTCATCAAAAATTAATCTGATATTCAATTCGAATCCATTATTTCCGTCCAGCATTATGTATTCATTCAAATCAATGTAATAATCCTTATAATTGCCCTTTAGAATATTTATATATTGAAGAATTGGTGTTATAAGTATCAAGCCTTTTATATCATCATGATTATGGCATAATAAAAGCTGTTCATTATCCGGATTTTGATTTTTTACATAGTTTTTATATATAGAAATAAGCTGCCCTCCATCCATTTCATCCATTCGGTTTATACCTAAAAACGTTTCAATTGATTTTTGTTTAATATTTTCAAGTGGAAATATATGTCTGTATTGTGAAATTTTTTTATAAATGTCTAAGCTTTTAATATTGTCAAAAGGTGAAGTGTCTATATGGTATTTTCTACATTTTTCTCTTATAAATGGAATATCAAACCCCTCACCGTTATAATGAACTAAAATATTATAATTTTTAATATAATTAAAAAATGCTTCAATAAGTTTAATCTCGTCACCACTGTTTTCAGCCAGATATTGTTTTATAATCCATATATCTGATGATAAATATGCGATTCCAATCATATATAAATCGCAGCTTTTAGCTGAAAATCCGGTAGTCTCTATGTCAAAAAACAATAAATCTTCTTTATTCATATTTTCGCCGGGAATCATAATGTCTGATTTATATTTAAAATCTGATTCTAATATTTTCATATATACATATTCCTTTCAAAATTTAAGTATATTTTACCATAATTACCTGAATTTATGTTAATATTTTAGAACCTGAACTTAGTTAAAAAAGATAATTATGATGTAAAAACACGTTGTATTTTGTCTGATTTTGTATTAGAATATTCTTATTGTTTTAGGCATTAAGATATGATACTTGTCATATATTATGTCAGTAAATTCTAATAGAAAAGAGGGATAAAATATGTCTATCTTGACATTCAAAGGTGGGGTTCATCCCTATGATGGTAAAGAGCTGTCAAAAGATGAGCCAATTGTTGAATATAATCCCCAGGGTGAAATCGCAATAGCTGTTTCACAGCATATCGGTGCACCTGCGACCCCTATTGTAAATGTTGGTGATAATGTGAAAGTAGGGCAGAAGATTGCAGAAGCCGCAGGTTTTATTTCAGCAAATGTACATTCTTCCGTATCTGGTACAGTTAAAGCTATTGAGCCTAGATTTATGGCAAATGGCACAAAAGTAAACTGTATCATAATTGAAAATGACAACAATTATGAAGAGGTTGACTATAAAAAACCTAAACCGCTTTCAGAATTGTCAAAATCAGAAATTCGTGACCTTGTAAAAGAGGCAGGAGTAGTAGGTATGGGTGGAGCATGCTTTCCTACTAATGTAAAGCTTTCACCTAAAAATGAAGATGAGATTGATTTTGTTATTGTAAACGGTGCTGAATGTGAGCCTTATCTTACATCAGATTACCGCAGGATGATAGAACATCCGGAGATTCTGATTGAGGGACTTAAAGTAAGCCTTTCTCTGTTTCCAAATGCAAAAGGTATTATAGGTATAGAGGATAATAAACCTGAGGCAATTAAAAAATTAAAGGAGCTTGTTAAGGACGAGCCAAGAATTGAAGTAAAGCCTCTGTATACAAAATATCCACAAGGTGCTGAGCGTATGCTTATATATGCAGTTACAGGAAGAAAGATCAACTCTTCAATGCTTCCTGCCGATGCCGGATGTGTTGTGGATAATGTAGATACAATGTTTGCAATATATGAAGCCGTTACTAACGGAAAACCATTGATAAGCAGAGTTATTACAGTTACAGGAGATGCCATTACAAATCCTAAAAATTTTCTTGTAAGAATCGGTACTAACCAAAATGAACTGATAGAAGCAGCAGGAGGTTTTAAATCACAACCTGAAAAAGTAATATCAGGAGGACCAATGATGGGTATCGCCATGTCAAGTCTTGATGTTCCTGTATTAAAAGGTTCTTCTGCACTGTTATGCATGCAGCATGATGAAGTATCAGCAGCAGAAGAAGGTAATTGTATTAATTGTGGCCGCTGTGCGGATGTCTGTCCCGGACATATACTGCCTTCAAGACTTGCAAAGCTTGCATCAAGAGGTGATATGGAAGGATTTGAGAAGATGAACGGATTAGAATGTTGTGAGTGTGGATGTTGTTCATTTATCTGTCCTGCAAAACGAAATTTAACCCAGGCAATAAAGTCAATGCGTAAAGAAGTTCTGGCAAGTAAGAAGAAAAAGTAGAAGCGAGGTGGATAAATTGAATGAATTGTTAAACGTGTCTTCTAATCCTCACGTCAGGGATAAAGGGACAACATCAAGAATAATGCTTGACGTACTTATTGCACTTCTTCCGGCTTCAATAGTTGGAATCTATGTGTTCGGAATACGTGCGTTAATTCTGATTATTGTTACGGTTGCCGCTGCTGTAGCTACAGAAGCAATATATCAGAAATTAATGCATCAAAAAGTTACTGTATCTGATTGCAGTGCAGCAGTTACAGGTCTTTTGCTGGCAATGAATTTACCTGTAAGCCTTCCTATCTGGATGGCTGTACTGGGTGCGGTATTTGCAGTATTGGTTGTTAAACAGCTTTTTGGCGGTCTTGGTCAGAACTTTATGAACCCTGCACTTGCCGGAAGATGCTTTTTGCTTATATCATTTGGTACGGCAATGACCAATTTCACTTTAGATGGTGTCTCTACGGCTACACCATTAGCAAATATGAAAAATGGTATTTCAGTAGATGTGCTTAAAATGTTCCTTGGAAATACAGCAGGAACTATTGGTGAGACTTCAGCCGCTGCCATATTAATCGGTGCAATATATCTCCTTATAAGAAAGGTTATAAATATAAGGATTCCTATTTCATACATAGGAACATTTGCAGTATTTATAGTGTTATATTCAATAGGAAGCGGAAAAGGCTTTGACCCACAGTTCCTTGCAGCACATTTATGTGGCGGCGGACTTATGCTTGGTGCGTGGTTTATGGCTACAGATTATGTAACTTCTCCAATAACCAAAAAGGGACAGATAGTATTTGGTATATGCCTCGGTCTTCTGACCGGAATATTCCGTACTTGTGGAAGTTCGGCAGAGGGTGTATCATATGCCATCGTATTTTGTAACCTGTTAGTACCTCTGATTGAAAAGGTTACTCTCCCTAAAGCATTTGGAAGGGAGGAAAAGGTTAAATGAAAAACATAATAAAAAATACAATTATATTATTTGTAATAACGCTGATAGCAGGTGTTCTTCTTGGTGCGGTATACGAAGTCACTAAAGATGCCCGTGCAGAACAGGAAAGAAAGACTACCGAAAAAGCTTATAAAACCGTATTTAAAAATGCAGAAACTTTTGATACTGCTGAATATGATAAAGATGGACTTTCAAACTATCTTAAAGAAAATGGATACAGCGAAAGTACGGCATATATAAATGATGTTGTAGAAGCAAAATCAAATAGCGGAGAAAGCCTTGGATATGTAATAACGGCAACTGATAAAAACGGTTATGGTGGAGACATTACTTTTACACTTGGAATTACATCTGATGGAGTTATTAACGGTATTGCTTTCTTAACTCTTGATGAAACTGCCGGAATGGGTATGAAGGCTAAGGATAATGCATTTAAGAGCCAGTTTGAAGGACTTGAAGCTTCAAGTTATGACACTGCTATGGACTCATATCAAAATAACGGAATTGATGCCATATCCGGTGCAACCATTACTACAAAAGCTGTAGCAAACGGTGTAAATGCCGGTGTCCTCTGCTTTAAGTATCTGACAGGAGGTGCTGAATAAATGAATAAATGTGTTGAACGTTTATATAACGGTATAATAAAGGAAAATCCTACATTTGTACTGATTCTCGGTATGTGTCCGACACTTGCCGTTACCACTTCATTGATAAACGGTGCAGGTATGGGACTTACAACGACAGTAGTATTGGCATTATCTAATCTGATTATATCACTGCTTAGAAAATTCATTCCTGATGGAGTGAGAATGCCGGCATTTATCGTTATAGTTGCAAGTCTGGTAACTATTGTACAATTTATGCTTCAGGCATACCTTCCTACTTTGAATGATGCTTTGGGCATATATATACCTTTAATTGTAGTTAACTGTATTATTCTTGGACGTGCGGAATCATATGCATCAAAAAACCCTATCCTTCCTTCTTTATTTGATGGAATCGGTATGGGTCTGGGATTTACTATAGGACTTTCATTCCTTGGTGCATTTCGTGAAATTCTCGGTTCTGGTGCTATTGCAGGAGTTCAGTTTATTCCTGATGATTTCTGTATCAGAATATTCGGTCTTGCACCTGGTGCATTCTTTGTATTGGCAGCACTTATAGCCGTACAGAATAAGATTAGATTAAATCATGGCAAAAAAGTTAAGGAAATAGCTGCATGTAACGGACAATGCGGTTCATGTGAAAAGAGCTGTGAGGATAGAAAGGAGGAGGCATAATGAAAGAACTTTTAATTATATCCATAGGTGCAGCATTTGTTAATAATGTTGTATTAAGCCAGTTTTTAGGTTTATGTCCTTTCCTTGGAGTATCTAAAAAAATTAAAACTGCAGGTGGTATGGGTGCAGCAGTAATATTTGTTATTACAGTTGCTTCACTGTTGTCAAGTCTTATATATAAATTCATACTTGTTCCTACAGATATGGATTACCTTTCTACAATAGTATTTATTTTGGTTATAGCAGCATTGGTACAGTTTGTGGAAATGGTACTTAAAAAGATAAGTCCTGCATTATATGAGGCACTTGGTGTATATCTTCCGCTTATAACAACTAACTGTGCCGTACTTGGTGTGGCACTTATAAATGTCCAGAATTCATACGGAATATTAGAAAGTGTTATAAACGGTCTTGCAACTGCTGTGGGATTTACTATAGCCATAGTTATAATGGCAGGTATCAGAGAAAAAATAGAGTATAACGATTATCCTGAACCACTTAAGGGTATGCCTATCGTTTTAATTACTGCCGGTCTGATGTCTATTGCCTTCTTTGGCTTTTCAGGCTTGTTATAGGAGGTGCAGAAATGAATATAACAGGAATAATTATAGCGGCAGCCATTGTAGGTATTACAGGTCTTGTAATAGGTATACTTTTAGGAGTTGCCGGAAAAGCATTTGAAGTAGAAGTTGATGAAAAAGAGATAGCTATCCGTGAATGTCTTCCGGGAAATAACTGTGGTGGATGTGGATTCGCAGGCTGTGATGCTCTTGCAAAAGCTATTGCTGCAGGAAATGCCCCTGCAAACGGATGTCCCGTAGGAGGTGCTTCCGTAGCCGCACAAATCAGTGAAATCGTAGGCGGAGAAGTGGAAGTTGTCAAAAAGGTGGCTTTCGTAAAGTGCAGCGGAACATGTGACAAAGCAAAAGACAGATTTATCTATAGCGGCAATCAGAGCTGTAAGCAGGTAATGGCTTCTGCCGGAAACGGTCAGAAAGCATGTACTTATGGATGTCTCGGATTTGGCTCGTGTGTAGAAGCATGTCAGTTTGATGCAATCCATATTGTGGATGGAATAGCAGTAGTGGATAAGGAAAAATGTGTGGCATGTGGTAAATGTGCTGCCGAATGTCCAAAGAATCTTATTGAACTTATTCCATATGAATCAAAGCATAAGGTGGCATGTAATTCCTCTGATAAAGGTAAAGATGTAAAAGCCGTATGTCAGGCAGGATGTATCGGATGTAAATTATGTGAAAAACAGTGTGAGTTTGATGCAGTACATGTGGAAAACAATATTGCACATATTGATTATGATAAGTGTACAGGATGTGGTAAATGTGCTGAGAAATGTCCTGTTAAGATAATTAAATAAAATTATAATTATTAAACTACAGCTTTCAAATT
The DNA here is from genome assembly GCA_014799465.1 of Lachnospiraceae bacterium. Classification (GTDB taxonomy): domain Bacteria; phylum Bacillota; class Clostridia; order Lachnospirales; family Lachnospiraceae; genus UBA2821. The sequence goes on from JAAVHZ010000058.1 coordinate 63,160, forward strand.
AGAAGGCTGTAGTTTTTAAGTTGTGTATATTTGTGTTAAATAATTATAAAGAAGTTTCCGGTTGCACATTTAAAAGTATAAACAATTACTTGACTAAAATACAGATATATGAAAAAATATAAATATTAGAATAACAATAGATTAAGGGGTATAAAAGGGGAAAATAAATATACTAAATCGCTATATTCAAATTCAGTTTATACATTTTCCTAAAAGAATATCCCAAAGTGAATAAACATAGGAGGAGTATAAAATGGAAAACAATCAAACAGTAACAGTAGGAAACATGGCAGATATGCAAGGCAAAAAAAGCACAGGAAACAGTACACCGACAGAAAGCACAAATCAGGTAATTCAGCCAATCCCTGAAATCCCTATAATCAGCGGAAATCCCACACAGAATCCCGACAACAAATCCGTAACCAAAAACCCAGACAACGGACTGTCAACATCAGTTACAATAATCAAAAAAAACGGAGACCCTGTAAACATGGCAACAGGGGAATATATCTATGAAGACAAAGACTTCATAATCCCGGACATGGACAGCGACTTCAGCCTTATAAGAAGATATACCGGGCCTGCAGGCAGAACAACCCGCCACAGTCTTGGAAAAGTGTGGGAATTAAGCACAGATACAAATATAACTATAGAAGAAAACACCGCAATAGTAACCATGCCGGATGGCAAAACAGCAGAATTTACTGCCCGCAGCAATTCATACACAAACAAAAAAGGCGGAACAAAAAAATACATGCTGGAAAAAAATAAAAACGGATACACATTTACAGACAACCCCAAAAAACAGAAATATTACTATGACCAAAGCGGACAAATAATAAAGAAAACAGACAGAAACGGGAATGCAACAGAATACAGATATAACGAAAACGGTCTTGACAGGCTCATTCTTCCAACAGGGTACAAACTGACATTCAGATGGGAAAACAATAAAATAGCAGAAATCGCAGACAATGCAGGAAGAACGGTAAAATACAAATACGAAAAAGGACTGTTAAAAAAAGCCATAAGATGTGACGGGACAGAGATAAAATATTCGTATGACGAAAATGAAAACCTGAAAACAATAACCGACGCATCAGGATGCACCTATCTTGAAAACGAATATGATGACAGCCACAGAATAAAAAAGCAGACAATAACAGACGGCGAAACATACATATACACATATGACGAAAAAAACAGGACAAACACCATAAAAGAGCAGGAAAACGGAGCCGTAACCACATACATATATGACCGGAACAAAGAAATAACCTGCATAAAATACCCGGACGGCAGTGAAGAAAAAATAAAAACAGACGATTACAGTAACATATCAGAAGAAACCGACAGATGCGGTGCGGTAACAGCATATACATACGATATAATGGGAAACCTGCTGGTAAAAAAAGAGCCGTCAGGACTTATAACACACCACGAATATACAGAAAACTGCCTTACAAAAACATGGGACAACGCCGGAAGGCAGACAAAATATAAATATGACGGGAACTGCAACTTAACAGAAAAAAGAGTACTGACAGATGAAAAAACAGGAAAAGAATACATAACATTATACGGATATGACAGTTACGGCAGAATAACAGAAAAAAGAGAAAACGAAAGAACCACATCATTCAGGTACACGGAAACCTTCCCAAAACCGGTACTTATAACATCACCTGACGGAACAGAAACAAGATTAAAATATGACACTGCAGGCAGGCTTAAAGAAAAAACCACAGAAAACATTACAGAGAAATATACATATACCCAATACAACAAACTAAAAACATATACAGACGGGGAAGGAAATAAAACCACATACAATTATGACGAATGCTGGAGGCTTGCGGAAATCATAAAACCCGCACAGAAAAAAGGAGAAACATACAGATATGACAGCATGGACAGACCGGTTTCACATACGGATGAATGCGGAAGGGTGACAATATACAGAAGAAATGCATATGGTGACATAATACAGATAATAAAATGCGGCGTTGAAGAAGACATACAAGACCATTACAATGCAATAAATTGCATGGAAGAAAGCATAACATATGAATATGACACCTGCCACAGAATAATAAAAAAGCAGATAGGAAAATATGGCCATGAAACATATAATTACGATAAATGCGGCAGAATAACAGGAAAAACACAAAACAGTTACAATAATGAAAACGAACAGCCTGATTCGGGATACAGATACAAAAGGGACAATGCCGGAAGAATCACAGAGGCAACAGACCCATATGGCAATATAACAGATGCATACAGCTATGACCTTTACGGAAATGTAAAAAAGCATATCCACAGCCCGGCCATATTAAAAGAAATGGCAGAAATGGGAGAAACAGCAGAAAATGACAGATATCCGGGAGACATATACAGTTACAATGCTTTGGGATTAATGACATCAAAAAAAGAGCTGCTTACACTGACAAAAGAAGGAAAGCCACTCTACTGCATAAACAAATATACATATGATACAGACGGAAACCTGATAATAGAAAAAACATATACAGAGCCACAGCCTGATACAGATACACCTTATGGCAAGGCAAGGAAAATACTGAGGAAATACGATGAATGTGGCAGGCTGACGGAAATAAAAGACGAAACAGGTGCAAAAGCCACATATGAATATGACAGACATGGCAGAAAAATCAGGGAGACTGCAAAACAGGACAACGAAAAAAGCAGAATAACAGAATATGAATACAACTGCTGCGGAAAAATAACAAAACAGAAAATATATGAAAAAACCGATGATAAATCACCACAGAAACCAGCATTTAAGAGAAAGAACGGCAACCGTTTCTTAGAAACCGTAAAAACAGAAAAACAACCGGAAATTACAGAAAAACTTATAGAGGTGACAGAATATGCCTACGACATGTCAGGACAAATGGTAAAAGCCATAATGCCTGACGGACTTATTATATCATACACATACGATGAATCAGGCAAGAGGACATCTGTAACGGCATCAGATGCAAAGAATCCCGCAGTCAGAAGAAAAAACATATATAAGTATGATAAATACGGGTATATAACAGAAAAAACAGAAAACGGCATAACAGCCATATATGAAAATGATGCATTCGGAAATATACTGAAAGAAAAAAATGCAGACGGAGGAACAGCTGTATACGGATACGATTTTAATGGAAAATGCATATGCAGCATAACACCGGAGGAAAACAGGAAGTCAGGTGAAAATGCCAAAGGAACCATAACAGAATATGATTTGTGCGGCAGACCTGTAAAAATAACATCTCCTGACGGCATAATTCTGGAAGAATACACATATGACAGCAGCGGAAAACTGCTGATACAGAAAAATGCAGACGGAGGCAGTATAAAATATGGCTATGATGCAGGCGGCAGAATGATATATGCCGTTACCGCCGCAGGTGTACGCAGTGAATATTCCTATGATACACTAGGCAATATAACGTCACAGTCATTGGGAGATGATATATCACACTTTGAAAACGATGTATGGGGCCATATTCTTGGAATAAAGACTTGCGAAGACATAGAGGAAACATATGAGTATGACAGAATGGGAAACCTTACGGCAGCCACAGACGGAGAAGGCAGAAAAAGGGAATACCATAGGGATATCAGGGGAAATGCCGGCAGGATAACATATGCAGACGGAAGCATGGAGACATTCGGGTATGATTACATGGGAAGAATGGTGTCAAAAACATACCGCTCAGGCAAGAAAGTTAATTATGTATATGACATATTTGGAAATCCGGTAAAAATGCAGGCAGAACCGAAAGATGGGGCAGAAATAAGAGACAACAGGGATTCATGTATATATGAGTATACGGAAGACGGAATGATTAAAAGTGCGACGGGAGGAGGCATAAAATATACATATGGATATGACATATGTGGGAGGCTGAAGTCAAAGTCGGCGTGCGGCAGGATGCTTATAAGCTATGAGTATGATTTGAACGGCAATAAGAAATCCGTAACAGATGCCACCGGAAAGACAACATACTATGAATATGACATGGCAGACCGCCTTGTTTCGATAAGCGAGTGCAATAAGAAACTTGCCGGATACAATTATACCCCATACGGAAAGGTATCAAAGGTTGTATGTGGTGATATAATAACAGAGTATGAATATGACCCTGACGGAAGATATGGAAGGATAAAGGTAACTGTCGGTGGAAGTATTTTATCGGATATACATTATGAGTATGATAATAAGGGGAATTGTGTAAGGAAGGTAAATGTTACCGGCGGAGTAAATGCAGTTACTGACTATAAGTATGATGGTGTGGGCAGGCTTACCGGAGTAAAAAGACCAGACTTAAAAGAACGGTATTCATATGACAGGGCCGGAAACAGGATTACATATGCAAACGATAAAGGCATTAGTGAGAGTTATAATTATAATGAAACTAACGAGCTGCTGAGTATTGTAAAGAGTCAGAATGATGGTGGAATAAGTGAAGTAAGGAAGTTTACTTATGATGCGGACGGCAACATGACTTCTGACGGCAGGGGGATTTACAGTTATGACGGCTTTAACCGTATGGCAGAGGCGGCAATGGAAGACGGAAGGAGTCTGGTCTGCAGGTATGATGCTGAAGGGCTGAGGCATGAGACGGAAGAGAACGGCAGGCTTATAAAGTTTATATACAGTGGAAGGGATGCTGTGTGTGAAGAAGAGGAGGAAAAAGGATTTACCCGCTATATAAGGGGTAATGGAAGGCTTGTGACATCGGACAGTGAGTCGGCTAGGACATATTACCATTATGCCTGCGACAGCCTTGGAAGTGTGGATTATGTAATTGCGGGGAATGAGTTTGGATGTGATGGGAACTATGGCAGCATAGACCAAAGGATTCTTTGCAGATATGGGTATGATGCATTTGGAAATACTGTGGATGCATTTGAGCATGTGGGGAACAGATATTGTTTTACAGGGGAAATGCATGATGATGTTACCGGTATGTATTATCTCAGGGCAAGGTATTACAGTTCCGGTATAGGAAGGTTTACGCAGGCTGATACGTATCATGGAGACGGACTTAACCTGTATGTGTATGCAGGGAATAATCCGGTGAGGTATGTTGACCCTAGTGGGCATTGTTGTAAGAATGGAAATGTTGATGGGAGTGATAGTCCTTCTGATTCGTATTTATATCAAAGATATAAAGAATCCTTGGTCAAGGATGATATATTGAATAATTCAAATGAAATTATATCTGGTGATAAGTTTGGTGATGAAAAGCTGATAGTGGAGTTGACAAAAGATGGAAGTGATATAGGGGATTGGTCTAAAATGGAGTCTGTTTATTCGTATACTAATGAATATGGAACAGGCAAGATACACTATTATAAAAATATTAAAACAGGAAAAATAAGCTATTATGATGCCAAAATGAAAATATCTGTTCCGAAATCGATTAGAAATAATTTGAAAAATACGGTTATGGATAAAGGTTATTTTTGGATTGTTGATTTAGATGAAAATTTAATTCCAATTGGAGTAAGACAATGATATTAAGATCGAAAAGAAATATAGAAAGAGAAGGAATAAGTGCTAATAAGTTGTATCCAGTTATTGAATATGAAAAAAATATACAATCTGGAGCAGAGAGATATAAGATATATGATGATTGTAGAAGTGTGTCTTGGAAAACACTTAGAAATTTTAGTGTTGAAAGTGATATATTAGATAATTATACAAAAAAAAGAAATGATGATACAGACAGTTACAGCTATATAGGGATTGATGAAGATTTTTATACTCAATTATACCTTGAAAATGAGAAATCTGGATGTGTTAGAGAGGAACTAGAAAAAAAGCTAATAGATATTCTTTCAAGTGAATTATCTGTAGAGAATATTATAGATAATATTTATGAATTAGGACTAAAAAATGAAGGAATTGATATGTTGCTGTTTGCATTTTTTAAAAAAGCAACAAAACAAGATATTATTAATTTATCCATCTATTTGTATGAAAGGATAACTGAAATGAATTCATATATATTGGAGATAATAGTTAATAATATGAAATTGTATAAAGAATCTGATGTTGAAAATTTATTTGTAGAAATATATATGAATGCTTCTTGTACTGAAGATGTATTAAATCTGATAAATAATTATTTGGATTAACAGTCACTTAGAATATTTATTATTATAAATTAGGACTTTCTTCAAAATTAAAATTAAACAAAACCAACTACCATATAGCCATTGCTGTAAATGTTAGTTATAGTTTACTGATTATTATGAATCGAATCAGGATTTTCAAGAGTTTTTCATAATATTTTGGAAGAATTTGGTATGCAGATGCGGAAGGACTTAGGCGTTGGACAGAGGAAAACAGTAGGCTTATAAAGTTTATTTACATTGGAAAGGATTCTATATGTAAGAAAGATGAAAAAAAGAATTTACTCACTATATAAGGAGTAATGGAAGGCTTGTGGCATCTAACATTGAATCGGCAATGACATATTACCATTATGCCTGTGACAGTCTTGGAAATGTGGATTATGTAATTGCGGGGAATGAGTTTGGATATGATGAGAATTACGGTAGCATAGACCAAAGGGTTCTTTGCAGGTATTGGTATGATGCATTTGGAAATACTGTGGATACATTTGAGAATGTGGGGAACAGATATGGTTTTGCTGGGGAAATGCGTAATGATGTTACTAGTATGTATTATCTCAGGGTGAGGTATTACAGTTTCAGTATAGAAAGGCTTACGCAGACTGATACATATCATGATACGAACTTAACCTATATGCGTATGTAGGGAATAATTCGGTGTGATATGTTGACCATAGTAGGCATTGTTGTAAAGATGGTAGGGTTGATGAGAGTGGTACATCTTCTGGAATTAGATTTTCTGAAAATCCAAATGAACTATTTCCAGAAAATTATGCTGATTTAACAAAAGAGGTAAAACCAGATGGTAAAATAAAGTATACAGTGCAAGCAGGAGAATTTGGGTATATTGTTGAATACCATTCTAACCATGGTGGAGATGACCATTTTGATGGAAATCACTATCATGTATTAAAAAAGCATATAATCCTAAAAAGAATAAAAATGTCGAATTTAAATTACCTAACTATGCCCCTGATACTCCTTGTGTAAGTAATAAATATCCACAACCAAGAACATTTGCACCAAAAGACTTACTCCCAACAAAAAACCATTAAGAAAGTGAAAATATAATATGAAGAATATTTTATGGATTGGAAAGTATAATAAATATGGTGTTTTTGATTCAGATAATTGGAATCAATTTATTACATGGCTCAAAAAGAATTGTGACATGGTTGATATATATTCAAACATAAATCCGACTGATATAAGAGCAGTTTTTGGAAATGAAAAAGTAATGAATGAATATGTTTTTGAAGGAATGGAGAATTATCATTCGTATGAAATAGCTTGTGACGATAATGTGTTTAATACATTATCTATGTGGAATTATAATATTAACATATGCAATATTTCACATATTTATTTTTATTTATGTGAGAAGGAGTTGGGATACATTTCTATTAATGATTTTGATAACTTTGTTGTATTTGATTTTCCTAATATGCATATAGATGAGTTGGTTAATATGTTGAACTCTGTTAAAGAGAATGCAGAAATATGCTTTGAATATAAATATGATATTGATGGAATTGTAGAAGATGATTGGATACCAGTAGGAATAGAAAAGAAATGGTGATGTAGGCAAGAGAGTACTTTGCAGGTATGAGTATGTTGCATTTGAGCATGTGGGGAACAGATATGGTTTTACAGGTGAAATGCGTGATGATGTTACGGTGATGTATTATCTGAGGGCGAGGTATTACAGCTCTGGTATAGGAAGGTTTACGCAGGCTGATACGTATCATGGAGACGGACTTAACCTGTATGTGTATGCAGGGAATAATCCGGTGAGGTATATTGACCCTAGTGGGCATTGTTGTAAGAATGGGAGTGGTGATGGGAGTAGTAATAAGAAATATAAAGAAATAAAAGTTCATGGAAATATAGATACTGAATTTGATAAAGTGTATATTAAAAATATAATTATATATGAAGATAAAGATGCTAGAAAACTGTATGGGAATGATTTGGATTTTCCACAAACTGAATTACAATGGGCAGAAAAACAGATATTAGGAAAAGGAAAAAATAGAATTCTTGCATTACAACAAAATAATTTTACTATATCAAGTAAGGAATCACCAGAATTACCGCCAATAGATAAATTGAAACAAATAAGGACTTTTATCTTTAGAATTAATGCCGATACAGAAAATTTAAGAAGTGCAGTTCAAATCCAAGTGGACAAATTATCCAAGTTATTTCCTGACTATAATATCAGTGCAATATATGGAGGTTGATACGAATGTCTGTTTCAGTGAATATGTATGTAAAAGGAGAACTATTTGAAATTCCAGTTGCTACAACAAAGTTTTTTAAAATATACTGGGAGAGAGCAATAAAAGAGTGTAATTTACAAGTTTTTCAGGAATTCAATTATTTTGGGAAAGGACAGGTATCTGAAATCATATCTGAACTTGAACTTCTGAAAAAATGGGCAGAGAAAAACTTAAATGGAAAAGAATATGTGTATATGACTGAAAGAATCGAATCACTAAAAAAAGAAATTCCTAAAGTGTTCGAGAAGGTGGAAAATGCAATACTTTGTATAGACTAATAGAACATTTTTCAATTACCTCGATGAATGAAGCGATATAGCTTTAATGCAGATAGCATAAGATAATAGAATCCATTTAGTAAAGAAATAAAACTTGTGACTTCAGTATTTATTCTGAATAATAAAAGTGGTTATACCACATTATTTCTTACATAATAAGTAAAAAAATGGTCTTTGGAAGCAGGAAATAATCCTAAATCCAAGACCATTTTTAAGATAATTTACACAAATAATTAATCTAAATTTATCATATCATCACCGCACTAAAGTAAAAATACCATTATCTTCATTAAGCCCCGAAGAATAATACACCTTATAATCCGAATCTATAAAGACAGCTTCAATATTATCAAGACTTTCTATAAGTTCCATTCCTTTATCAATACCAAGTAGAAAACATGTGGTACTTAGTCCGTCGCCATCAACCGAACTATCTGAAATAATAGACACAGAATACAAATTATTATCTACCGGATATCCCGTATCTGTATCAAGGATATGATGGTATAATTTACCATCTTCATAAAAATATCTTTCATAATTACCTGATGATACTATTGACTTATCATGTACATTCATTATAGCTGAATTTTCACCAGTATCACTAAAAGGCTTTTTTATGCCTATCTTATAATCAGAACCATCAGGTTTACTGCCTACAAGAAGTATATTACCACCTAAATCGATAATTCCTGAATCTATTTTTTCACTTAAAAGATACTCTTTTAATTTATCAGCTATAAATCCTTTAGCAATACCTCCTAAATCTAAAATAGTTTCTTCGTTATTTAACATAACATTATTATTGTCAACTTGAAGTTTTTTATAACCTACCGATTGAAGAGCATTATTAATATCAGCTTTAGCAGGAACTCTTGGATTCTCGGAGTTGAAATTCCATAAAGAACTTAAACCGCCAATAGTAATATCAAACTTTCCACCGGATAGTTCTGAATAGTATATTCCTTTATTAATGAGTTCAAGTGTATCATCCGATACTTCCACAAAACTTCCAATATTATTGTTAATTTGGGATATTTCGCTGTCTTTTACTGTACGGCTTAACATATTTTCATAATTTTTACATATTTCAAAACATTCATCAATATATTTAGAATTTTCACTTCCGTATAGTGTAATAGTGACTACTGTATCAAAATAGAAATCTGTTTTAGATACGGCTTCATTATTGGAGATATTGCTGCAGCCTGAAAATGTAATTATAAATAAAATAATTTGTATAAATAAAAATTTTTTCTTTAACATATATAATTTCCTTGAATACATCATTTTTGAAATCATTCTATCATATAATCAAATCCGCTGCAAGCAATCCCATAATTAACATTTGTATAATACACTATTTTGTGGTATAGTATATGGAGAAAACATTTGTTCTAATATAATTGTACAAAGAATGGAGCAATTAAATGACTGATAGCAGAATAAATAAAATTGCATATACAGGACTATTATCCGCATTTGCCATTATCATAAGCTATGTGGAAATGCTGCTTCCTTTAGATATAGGAATTCCGGGGGTTAAACCGGGGCTTGCAAATTTTGTAATACTTATAGCATTATATGAGTTCAGTATAAAAGAGGCATTTACTATAAATTTCATAAGAATACTTATAAATGGCATATTATTTACAAATATGTTTTCTGTGATATTCAGTCTTTCAGGAGCATTTATAAGCATGATAACCATGTTTTTAGTTAAAAAAATTAAAGGAATATCAATAATCGGTGTAAGTATTTCAGGAGGTGTAAGCCATAATATAGGACAGCTCCTTATTGCATCTGTTATAGTGGATACATATTCGGTTGTATATTATATTCCTGTACTTATATTATCCGGTATTATTACTGGTATATTAGTCGGAGTTCTGGCACTTAAAGTTAAACCTGTAGTTCACAAGATTATAAAAGGAGATAAATTATGATATCATATATAAAAGGTACTGTTGAAGATATTTATGAAGACAGAATAGTCGTAGAATGTAACAATATAGGTTATAATATATTTACCTCGGCATCAATGAAAGTAAATGCAGGTGACAGTGTTAAAATATATACATATCTTAATGTACGTGAAGATGCCATGCTTCTATATGGATTTCTTTCTAAAGATGAGCTTAGAATATTCAAACTTATTCTTGGGGTCAGCGGCATAGGTCCCAAGGGAGCGTTAAATATATTGTCTTCAATATCTGTCGAAGAACTTCAGATGGCTGTAATGTCTAATGATTCAAAACGTATATCAAAGGCACAGGGAATTGGTCCAAAAACAGCACAAAAACTTATACTTGAGCTTAAAGATAAACTAAAACCTGAAGATATATTTAGTTCTGAAGTATCTGCAAATGCCATCCAAGCATCATCAGATAATAAATCTGAAGCCCTTGAAGCTTTGACTGTACTCGGATATTCTCCAACAGAATCATTAAAAGCTGTAAATGGAGCATTAAGCATATTAGGGACTGATGCTGATACTGAGCAGATTTTAAAAGCAGCATTAAAACAGATTATGTAATTTATTATATATTAATTTCAGAATGGAGCAGAAGTAATGTCAAAACGAATTATTAATACAAATCTGACAACTGAAGATGCAGATACGGATATAAAATTACGGCCGCAGTTACTTGATGATTATATAGGTCAATCTAAAATAAAGGAAAATCTAAAAGTATTTATAAAAGCAGCAAAATCAAGAAATGAAACATTAGATCATATTTTATTTTATGGTCCTCCGGGACTTGGAAAAACTACACTTGCAGGTATTATTGCCAATGAAATGGGAGTAAATATTAAAATAACATCAGGACCGGCAATAGAAAAACCCGGAGAACTTGCTGCAGTACTTAATAATCTTCAGGAAAATGATGTGTTGTTCATCGATGAAATTCATCGACTTAACCGTCAGGTGGAAGAAGTCCTCTATCCTGCAATGGAAGACTATTCTATTGATATTGTAATAGGAAAAGGGGCATCAGCAAGATCCATAAGGCTTGAACTGCCAAAATTTACATTAATCGGAGCCACTACAAGAGCCGGTATGCTTACTGCACCGTTAAGAGACCGATTCGGAATGCTTAACCGACTGGAATTCTATAATGAAGATGAACTAAAGGAGATTATCTGCCGTTCGGCTAAAGTCTTAAATGTGCCTATTGAAGATTCGGGAGCCATAGAACTGGCAAAAAGATCAAGAGGAACGCCGAGGCTTGCCAATCGTCTGCTAAAACGTGTCCGGGATTTTGCGGATGTAAAATATGATGGCATAATTACTGAAAAAGTGGCGAATTATGCCCTTGATTTACTGGAAGTAGATAAATTTGGTCTTGATAACTCTGATAGAAATATACTTAATACTATTATATATAAGTTTTCAGGTGGTCCTGTTGGACTTGATACTTTGGCAGCAGCACTTGGCGAAGACAGCGGTACTCTTGAAGATGTATATGAACCATATCTGATTAAAAATGGGTTTATAAACAGGACACCTCGTGGAAGAATAGCTACTGAATTGGCATACAGACATATCGGTGCTGAAATATGATTTAAGTTTGACTTGTATTTCAATTAATTTAGTTTATAATATAATTTAGTTGGTTAAAATATATTTAAGGGAGCGTGTACATATGTCATCTAAAAACAACACCGAGGTTATCCTGGATGGAAAGATTTATACTCTTAGTGGATATGAAAGCGAAGAATATCTGCAAAAGGTGGCTTCATATATAAACAATAAAATAAGCGAATTCAAAAGTACTGAAGGATATTCAAGGCTTTCGCCTGATATGCAGAAGGCTTTGTTGGAATTAAATATTGCTGATGACTATTTTAAAGCGAAGAAACAGGCAGACAGTCTTGAGAATGAAATTGAATTAAAGGACAAGCAGTTATATGATGTTAAGCATGATGTTATAGGGTTACAGATAAAGCTTGAATCGGCAGAAAAAGAAGCTGAATCTTATCATAATGAAATCAGTGAACTTCAAAAACAGATAGTGAGACTGGAAACACAAATAAATGAAAAAAAGAAAAATAAATAAGCCGGACATTTTGTTCGGCTTATTTATCAGAATGCAGGTGTAAAGGATGGATATAATAAAAGCTGAATTGCTGGCTCCGGCCGGCTCATATGATAGTCTCAGGGCAGCCATAAATGCCGGTGCAGATGCGGTGTATATGGGTGGTTCTTATTTTGGTGCAAGGGCATATGCGGAAAACCCTGACAATGAAAAGCTTAAAGATGCTATTGATTATGTACATCTACATGATAAAAAGTTGTATTTAACGGTAAATACACTTCTTAAAAATGATGAAATAAAATTTAAACTATTTGATTATCTTAATCCGTTATATAAACAGGGTCTTGATGCTGTCATAGTTCAGGATTTCGGAGTATTTAAATTTATACGTGAAAGTTTTCCTGAACTTGATATACATGCCAGTACCCAGATGACTATTACCGGGGTAGATGGTGCAAGGCTTATGAAAGAAGCCGGAGCTGTAAGAGTAGTTACAGCCAGAGAACTAAGTCTAAAAGAAATAAAATGTATTTATGAAAATGTGGACATTGAGATAGAAAGCTTTATACATGGTGCTTTATGTTACTGTTATTCAGGACAATGCCTTTTAAGCAGTATGTTAGGCGGAAGAAGTGGTAACAGAGGACGTTGTGCACAGCCATGCAGACTTCCGTATGATATAACCGGAAGCAATTTCAAAAACAATCAAAATGAAAAATATCTTATGAGTCCTAAAGACATTTGCACCATAAATATACTTCCTGATATACTGGAATCAGGAGTATATTCACTTAAAATAGAAGGAAGAATGAAAAGCCCTGAATATGTAGCAGGAGTAACGGAAATCTATAGAAAATATCTTGATATTTACTTAAAAAACGGAAAGGACTACTATAATGTAAGTGATGATGACTATAAGAAACTTACTGATTTATACAGCCGCAGTGGATTTTCTGATGGATATTATAATTGTCATAACGGACGTCATATGATTACACTGTCAAAACCTTCATATAATAGTGTAGATTCAGAACGAATAACCGAACTTCATAATAAGTATGTAGCAAAAGATAAAAAGCTTCCTGTAAATATAAAAGCTTATATATTAAAAAATCAACCTATGAAACTTGAATTAGAATATAAAAATTATAAGTCATCTGTTACAGGAAATATTCCTGATTTATCAACTAATCAGCCTGCCACTTCAGACAAAATAGAAAAACAGCTTATAAAGTTTGGTGGCACGCCTTTTGAAGCAGCAAGTATTGACATAGACCTTGATGACGGATTATTTATTCCTGTTAAATCTCTTAACGAACTCCGCAGAAATGCCGTAAAATCATTAATCGATTGCATGCTTCAATACCATAAAAGAAATGATGGAAAAAGTATAATAAGGATTAACTGTGATGCAGAAAATACAGACAATATTGAGCATAATATAAATATTATATGTTCTGTGGAATCATCTGAGCAGATGGAATCTCTTTTGTATATCAACGAAATTAAAAGCATATATCTGTCTTCTGATTTTTTGGATACTGAAACCATAAAGAAATGTGTAAGAAAATGCCATGAACATCAAAAAAAATGTTATATTACGCTGCCTTTCATATTCAGAAATGGAGCGGAGAAGTTTTTTGAGGCTGATTATGGTGCAGATGGTTATGTAGTCAAAAATGTAGATGAGTTGTTTCACTTTAAACATTTTGGTAAGGAACTTATAGCAGATTATAGCTTATATACAATGAATGATTTGTCAGGGGTGTTTTTAAGAGAAAACGGAATATCCTCAACAACAGCACCGTTAGAGCTAAATGAAAAAGAATTATGGGAAAGAAATAATATTAATGACCAGATTATAGTTTATGGCTATATGCCACTTATGGTAACTGCCGGATGTGGTAAAAAGACTATGAATGTATGTGATAATAAGAACAGTATATATAAACTAAAAGACAGATATCAGAAAATATTCCGTGTAAAAACAAGCTGCAGGTATTGTTATAACATTTTATATAACTGCCAGCCTTTATCTTTACTAAAATTCTCATCACAGATAGAGGATATGAAATATTCGGATATAAGACTTAATTTCACATTTGAATCAGGAAAAGAAACTGTGAATATTGCAAAAAAATTTATAAATAACTTTTTATATCATGAAAATGAAAATGACATTGATAATTTGACACGAGGACATTTTAAACGGAAAGTAGATTAAACGAGGTGATAATTTGACTGATTTATTGACTTCAATGGCAAAGTACGCATTTATTATACTAATAGTATTTTATACATATTGCAGTTTTATAGTTTTAAAAGGTCGTAAGAACCGTCACTCTGCGGCTTATCATCTGCAGGGGCTTATAATGTATACAATACATTTAACGGCTTTTGTATTAATATATATTAACACCAAAGATATAAATATCATAATGCTTTATCTGGCACAGGTTGCATACTTTCTTGTGACAAAAGCAATATTTGGCATATGCTATGGAAAAAAATTAAGCAGACCTCTGCTAAGCAATATGTGTATGCTTTTATGTATAAGCTTTATAACTTTAACAAGGCTTTCATATGATAACGCACTTAAACAATTTGTTATAGTTGCAGTTGCTACAGTTATGTGTTTTTTCATACCAATTATTATTAAAATTCTTAAAAATCTGCCTTACCTTACATGGCTGTACTGCATCGCAGGAATAGTAATGCTTGGTGTTGTTCTTGTTATGGGAAGACTTACTTACGGTGCAAAACTATCAATTGATTTGGGATTTTTTACATTTCAACCTTCAGAATTTGTAAAAATATTATATGTGCTTTTTATTGCATCACTTTTGCATAAAAATCAAGAATTTAAGCGAATAGTAATATCAGCCATATTTGCCGGAATGCATGTTATTATTCTGGTATTCTCCCATGACCTCGGAAGTGCACTTATATTTTTTATAGTTTATGTATTTATGATATATGTTGCCACTGGTCAGGCTAGATGGCTGGCAGCGGGAGCAGCAGGAGGCAGTCTTGCATCAATTATAGCATACAAACTCTTTGCCCATGTAAGAGTACGAGTTCTGGCATATAAAAATCCATTTCAATTGGGTGTTATAGATGATGAGGGATATCAGGTGGCTCAGTCATTGTTTGCCATAGGCACCGGAAGCTGGCTCGGCATGGGATTGTACAAGGGGCTTCCTGAATCTGTACCTATAGTTACCAAAGATTTAGTGTTTTCTGCCATAGCAGAAGAATTCGGAGGATTTTTTGCAATATCGCTGATTCTTATTTGCTTTAGCACATTTCTGACATTTATAAAAGTAGCAATGGGACATCCGTCTATGTTTTACAAACTTACCGGTCTTGGACTTGGAATGACCTATGCCATTCAGACTGTTCTGACAATAGGAGGAGCCATTAACTTTATCCCATTTACAGGAGTGACCCTTCCATTAGTCAGTTATGGAGGAAGTTCTATTCTCTGTACACTTATTACATTTGCAATTATACAGGGAATAAGTATTAGTATACCGGACGATATTGAAGACAAGGAGGTTGATGATGATGAAGAATAATTTGGATAATCCTTTGGAACAAGATGCACAGCCAAAACAAAAACCAAAAACAAAAAAGAAAAAAAGCATTAACAGACGTATAATAAATGTTACCATGGCATTTACTGTATTATTCTTTGCAATGCTGGCTTTCCTTGTGCACTTCGAATATACCGATGCCGACGAAGTTATCAATAACACATATAACAAACGTCAAAATATTCTTGCACAGTCAGTAGTACGCGGGGAAATCCATGCTGATAATGGAGAAGTACTTGCATCTACCATAACAAATTCAGATGGAAGTGAAAGCAGAACTTACCCATATGGTAATTTATTTTCACACGTTGTAGGATATGCAACCAACGGAAAATCAGGCATTGAATTATTTTACAATTTTAAAATGCTGACTTCAAACTCTGGTTTGTTAGAACTTGTTTATGATGATTTAACAGGTAAAAAAGATATTGGAGATAATATAATTACAACCCTTAATGTATCTGTTCAAAAAGCAGCATCTAATTCTATAGGTAATAATGATGGTGCAGTTATTGCCATTGACCCTGATACCGGTAAAATAATAGCTATGGTGTCAAAACCGGATTTTAATCCTAACTCAATAGAAGATGACTGGGATTATATCGTAAATTCTGAAGGAAATACATGTCTTCTAAACAGAGCTACAAATGGATTATATCCTCCCGGTTCTACATTTAAAACATTTACTCTTTTGGAATATATGCATGAGAATCCCGAAAGTTATGGAAACTATTCTTTTGCCTGCAGTGGTTCACTTACTGAAGGTGACTCTTCCATAAAATGTTATAATGGAAATGTGCATGGTGCAGAATCACTTATGGATTCATTTGCATATTCATGTAACAGTTCATTTGCCAATATTGGATTATCATTAAAACTGAATAACTTTAATTCATTGTGCAGCAGTCTTTTATTCAACAGCGAACTGCCTTATGATATGTCTTACTCAAAAAGCAGTTTCAGCCTTAAATCAGGTGCTTCAACTTTTGACACAATGCAGACTGTAATCGGTCAGGGAAAAACTCAGGTTTCTCCTCTCCACCTTTCGCTTATAGCTTGTGCGATTGCAAATGAAGGTACACTTATGAAACCTTATCTTGTTGACCATATTGAAAATCATGACGGAAAGAACGTAAAGCAGTATAAACCAAAAACATATAAAGAATTACTTAGTAAAAAGGATGCTAAAGAACTGTCTGAATATATGAGAGCAGTAGTATCTTACGGAACCGGTACAAAATTAATATCTGATTCTTACGAAGCATTTGGTAAAACCGGAACCGCACAGTTTGACTCAAGTGATAATTCTCATTCTCTGTTTATGGGCTATGCAGATAATGGCACAAAAAAACTTGCTATATGTGTAGTTATGGAAGATATGGCAGCCGGTTCTACATGGGCTGTCCCAGCAGCACGAAATGTATTTGATGCCTATTTTAGTTACTAAAATTTGGTACAAAACAGTTGCATGACATATTAAAATGAGTTATAATTTTTTTAGGTCTTATATATATTTTGACACACCAATAGAACAGGAGGCTTTGCAATGATAGAAGCAACGAGCTGTGGGGGTGTGGTTATATTTCGTGGCAAGATTTTGGTCTTGTATAAGAATTACAAGAACAAATACGAAGGCTGGGTTCTTCCAAAAGGAACAGTAGAGCAGGGAGAAGAGTATAAAGAAACTGCCTTACGTGAAGTAAGGGAAGAGACTGGTGTAAGTGCTTCCATCATTAAGTATATTGGCAAAAGTAAGTATTCGTTTATGACACCTCAGGATGTGGTGGATAAAGAAGTTCATTGGTATCTAATGATGGCAGACAGCTATTACAGTAAACCACAACGAGAAGAGTATTTTTTTGATTCAGGTTATTATAAATTTCATGAAGCTTATCATTTACTCAAATTTGCAAATGAAAAGCAGATACTTGAAAAGGCTTATAATGAATATCTGGACTTAAAGAAAAGTAATCTGTGGGGCAGCAAGAAATATTTTTAGAACCGGAGGTTTTATTTTATGAACAAAATAAATTATCAAAAGGTTCTGGACAAACTAATTGAATGTATTGAGGCAGAAGGAAACACACCTTCATTACTTCTTCATAGCTGCTGTGCTCCTTGCAGCAGCTATGTTCTTGAATATTTATCTAATCATTTCAGCATCACAGTATTATATTACAACCCAAATATATTTCCGATTGAAGAATATGAATATAGAATAGAAGAGCAGAAGAGGCTTATTGACATGCTTCCGGTAAAACATAAAATCAGTTTTATAAGAACAGATTATGAGCCGGAAAGATTTTATAATGCTATTAAAGGTTATGAGGATATACCTGAAGGAGGGGAACGGTGTTTTAAATGTTATGAACTTCGTCTTAGGGAAGCAGCAGAATATGCCCATAGAGGTAATTTTGATTATTTTACAACAACGTTATCCATTAGTCCATTAAAAAATGCTCAAAAGCTTAATGAGATAGGTTTACGGTTAGAAGAGGAGTATGGTGTGAAATATCTTTGTTCTGATTTTAAGAAAAGAAATGGTTATAAACGTTCGGTAGAACTTTCAGCGGAGTATAATCTGTATCGGCAAAATTATTGTGGATGTGTATTTAGTAAAAAAGAGTCTGAAAATTTTATGAACGCATCAATAAAATAAATAGAAAGAATGCCACTCACATATATTGATTGTGAGTGACATTCTTTTAAAAATTTTCTTCCCTAAGTTTTACGGCATTTCTTGCTTTCCATTTTCGTTCATCTTCCTGGGCAGCATAATGTTTTCTGGTTGTATTTACATCTTTATGTCCAAGAACATCTGCCACAAGATATATGTCGCCTGTTTCACGATATAGGCTTGTACCATATGTACTTCTTAATTTGTGTGGTGTGATATGTTTAAGCTGGGTAACAAGCTGAGAATATTTACCCACCAATTTTTCAATACTGCGGACACTCATACGCTTTTTTTGAATAGACAGGAAAAATGCATCTTCATGTCCTGAAACAGGAGTAATATCTTTACGCTCATTATAATAATCAATAAGAGCTTTTTCAACTTCGTCACCAAAATAAATTATCGTCTCATAACCGCCTTTTCTTCGTATCTTTATACCCGTATTTTTAAAATCAATATCATTAATGTCTATTCCTACACACTCTGATACTCGTATTCCCGTTCCTAACAACAATGTCATTATTGCCACATCACGAACTTTAGTTTTTTTGTGATATGATTTTTGTGTATCAGTAAGTTTTTCCCCTGATTCCACCATATCCAGCAAATCTGCAACCTCATCAGGGTCGAGTCTTATAATCTCTTTTTCATGGAGCTTTGGAACTTTTACCTTAGATGCAGGATTTTCATTAATCATTTCATTTACATAGTAGTAGTTATAAAAAGATTTAAGCGAAGATAACTTCCTTTTTATTCCGGTTTCACGATTAGTATGCAGACTCTCATCCTTTGTATATACTTTTAAATATTCTAAATATTCTTCAATATCTACAACTTTTAATTCGTCCAATATATTTATTGGAAATTCTTTTATATCCATAACCGCATACTTAGGATTTGCATCCTTTATAAAATTAAAAAATACAGTTAAATCATATGCATAAGCCATACGGGTTCTAGAAGCAGTAGTAGGCTCAATTCCCCTAAAAAATGTCTTACAAAAATCAGGAAGTCCTTTCATAATCTCCCGTAGTTTTAATTGATTTTCAATATCCGTTTTATCATGATAGTTTTTGGCATTCATGCTTTTAACAACCTCCAATCTATATTCAAACAATTCTTTCAGGCCATCCTGGTATATTTCCATCCAGAATAGCTCTGAACATTCGTTCCTTTACACCAGGGTTTTCATCATTCAACTGCTTTAAAAGTTTTTTTACATATTCACGTTTAGTATGTCCATCTACAGGACATGGATTTTTAGCAACAGGAAGATTGTATTTATGCTGAAATCCAATAACATTTGACTCATCTATCAGCATTAATGGTCTTATGACAGTAAGTCCGGTTCTGTCTAAAAATGTAACCGGCGAAAATGAATGAAATCTGCCTTCGTATATAAGTGACAAAAGCATTGTTTCAATAATATCATCTTTATGATGGGCATATGCAATTTTATTGCATCCAAGCTTTAAAGCCTGCTCATTAAGTGCACCTTTACGCATTTTAGCACATAATGAGCAGGGATTTGATTCTTTACGGTCTTTAAATACAATTTGGTTTATATCTGTATGAACTATATGTAATGATATATTAAGTTCATTACAAAGATTATCTATTTTATCAAAATCCTGTATTCCAAACCCTAAATCTACAGATATTGCCTCAAGATTAAATCTATTTGGATAAAATCTTCTAAGACCACTTAAAGCATATAAAAGTGTAAGACTATCTTTGCCACCGGAAATGCCTATTGCAATTTTATCATTATCATTAATCATTCCATACTGATCAATGGCACGTCTTGTAAAACTGTATAAACGTTGTAATTCCATATTCTAAAACACCGCTTTCATAAGTTTATTGGTATAACTATTCGTTAAATTGCAGGTTTTTCGATAGGAGGGTAGCAGTACCGCCCTCCGTTTGAAAAACCACAGTTTAACGAGTAGTTATCTTTTAGGAACAAAGTTGTAACATTCTTGAAAAAAATTCATAAAATTTAACTTATCAACTGCGTCTATAACTTCCTCTTGTACTAATGCATCAAAACACATTATCGCAGTCATGTATATTATAACATACTCTGTAAGAAATTCAAATCTATCAAGAGCGTTGTTTATTCTATATAAGAGTACAATATCATATAAACGTTCATAAAGTGTATTAATCTGATTTATATAAATCTTGCATTTTCTATTAACAGTCTTTATCTCTTCACCAATCAATTCATATGTATATACTTTCATTTTTAATCCCACCAATCCTTTAAATTATTTAATTCATTATCCTCTTCAATTATTAAAACATCATCACGCACCATACACGCTAATATATAATTACCGAGAGTAATTGAATATACTGGGTAGTGTTCATTATAATATTCTGTTATAACTTCTTGCAACCATATTTTAAAGTTACTACAGTTGAACCCATTATTAAAATAATACCTACCCACAGCATTTATAAGTATGTCATTTGCGATTACATCAATATTAGCTATAGAAATATTTATTGTACTTTTACCGATAATATCGTCTATTTCTGTTATAGTTTCGTCTAAATTCATTTTATTTTTTCTCCTTTATCTATAATGGTCACATATTTTACGAAAACATTTTTCTATATCAGCTTGAAATATAATATATTCGTCTTTAGTTTCTGCAAAACCACAGTCACAAAAGTCATGTACATCACATATATCTTGTGTACAATTTAAACATATGCAATCATCACATTCTTTTATATCATCTTTTGAATTATCTGATAAGTAATATTCACATTCTTTTTTTACACATTCCGCTTTATTTTCCAGATTGTAACGGCAGTATTCGTCATTGTATGATTCACAATGTGGAAGTTCGCACATCGGATTTACACAATGATAACATATACAATCTGTACTTGTATTTATTGTTTTATTTTCACCCATTTTTATTCCCCCTCTGGATATAGAACTCTTTTTAAATTTTCTTTATATATCAAATTAAGTCTATCTATAGCACCGCAAAAATTATTATCTAAATCAGCTTTATCTTATGTTATCATAATTCTGTTTATATTTCCTCTTAACATATCAATTTCATTTCTTAACTCATTATAATTCATTTTTTAATTCTCCTTTATAATCTTATTTCTGCTAATAACTGGTGAATAGTCACCTTCTAATTCATACCAGGTATACTCATTCTGGAAGTCCTCTGTTTCCACAACTTTCTTTTTCCTATAAACAATTTTACTTATATCTACCAAATCTGAAAAATGCACGTTATCATCCAGAGGCTTATACCAGTTTTCATAACAACTTCTATCTACCATTTCCGTACACATATAGCAGTATTCTTTAGGCTTGTTGCAGTTTTTACTGTAGATATATCGCCTTTTGCCTTTTAACATACCGCTTACGGCTTTTGTTATATATTTTGTTATGTAATGGCTAACTTTATCTTTATTTTTAACCTTAGTGGCGGTGCAGAATCCTAGCTTATATTCTTTAATCCTATAGACATCATCTGCGGTTTGTATATCATAGTAGGCTTTCTCTGCATCCATAAGCTTTATAAAAGTTAGTCCGTCTGCATCCGCTAAAAGTCCATGAAAGTGCCAAGCACGTTTGCCGTTTTCCTCTATCTTCTTATGTTGTTCCGGTACAAAGAGATATTTCATGTCTGGGACATTTTCGTTGTCGCCAATTATCAAAATACTTAGTCACCTTTTTAACAAGACTAGCATAATCAGTTCTATCCTCAACCTGTTTATTTGAGAATGTGAAAGTTACGAACCATTCCCAGTTATTTGCCCTAGCAAGCTTGTAAACTTCATTCTTAGTCCTGTTAGCGGAAGAGTAAAGGGAGTGCATTTCTTTTTTAAACTTCTCACTATCCGTAGGCGGTACAATGTCTATTACTTGTGACCAGTATTTAAGAGAGTTTTTATCTGCCTTTTCGCTTTTTTGTTCTCCGTATTCCTTTTCAAGTAGTGGCACAGGCTTTTTATAGGTTATTACCTGTTTATTGCCGTTTCCATAGTCTATTATCTTAGTGTTATAAAATTTCATTTTACATCCTTTCCTTGATATATTTTAAACTGTTTTATTTGGTGCAGTAGATTAAAATATATCAAATTAGTTGATTGTTTTGAGAAAATGAGGGAGATGTGTTGCTATAGTCAAGGTAGGGGAGTGGGCGACAGGCAAAGCCTTAGTCGCCAACACCCCTACTATCTTGTCTTTTTTAACCTCATTTTTGCCTTGAAACTTAATTTCTTCACATTATCCAGATTGTCTTGTACTGGCATTTTATAAGCAAGCAATTCATCATCCGTTAGAATTTCTCCAGATTCGACTTTATGTTTAAAATTCTCTACTATGGCATATGTATCATAGGCATTATAATCTTTATCTTTTACAAACAGGCACGTTCTGCGGAGTGGTGTACACATACTAGGGTTGTTGCAGTTTTCTAAGTCCCACGCATCATAGTAGTCTATTCGAAGAAACCGCCATATTTTTTTACATTCCTTATCTATACTGGTAACTTGTCTAAGCAGTGCATCCAGATGTCCGAATCTCTGGTTAGTTAATACAATTCCTATTTTATTATGGCGACAGGTAAGTATCTGGTTAAGCAGTTCTGTAGGCAGATTTGTCTTGTAGTTTCTGCTATTAAATTCCGTACTAGCCTCATCTATTAAAACGAGAGCAACAGTAGTAATAGGTTCGTTATCGTTTATGTGGATAATGTCATCAGCGGATTTTAAAGGTATATACGGAATGTCTTTAAATTCCACGTTAGACAATACTTTTATTACCTGTTTATCAAATTCCTTTGTTTTTTCATTCCAGACGATTTTACCATTATAGCGGTTGTATATATGCCTTATGTACATTGTGCTAGAGAGTGTCTTTCCACCGCCAAATAATGCAGTAACGTCTATTATCTTGCCATACTCTCTACATTCGTTATATTTCTTATGTGCAAAGTAGTAGTAGCAGTCCTTTACTGCATAACCTATCATAGCAAAAGGGTGGCAGAGAGCACATCTAAGTACTGGAAACATATAGAGGGCAAATAACGCTATTAGTATTATTAATATTTCCATTTTTAAATCCTCCTAACTTTTTAACTGGTTAAACATAGACAATATGGTATCTAGCATGATGCAGAACACCACTATTTTTAAGTATGCACTTGTTGTAGGGTCAATGGTTGATATACCACATATTGATTGTATTATAGAATCCATTTTTTTATCTCCTTTTCTTATTATTATATAAATTCATTCTTACAGTTCCTTTTAATGATTTATAGACTTGTAGGAAGAATATAGCAGTCAGTAATTCATAAATACCTTTGAAATAGTCCAGTGCGGTCATTTTTTACCTCCTTACGAAAATAATCTGTATATAAAATTAAGTAGTATGGTTGCCACTATTGTAAATACAAGGCAGTCCATAAAGCTTATGTTGAACCCGAATATAGGGTACTTAGTTTCCATTATTCCAATTACAAGTTTTAGTATAATTTCCATTTTCTCACCTCCCTAGCAGACGCAGTATTATCAGCAGTCCGATACCTATAAGTATTGCAGTTACAAAGTATGGCGGTAGGAAAGAGAAAACCTTGCCTAACATGTCTGGAACGTCACCGATTGCGGCTATGGCAGATTTTAAATATTCGAGGAATCCATCTAAATCATAAGATGTGTTATCATTGTTTTTATCTGTATAATCGTCACCCGGGGGGTAGTCCTCTGAATCAGTTTTTACGTTATCTTCTTCAGTATTCTCGGGGTCCTTGTCCTCATTTTCGGTTACATCTATTTTCCCAGTTTCCATATCGACATGCCACGTTATCCAGTTACTGTAATGCATTATTTTCTTATCTTCTTCATACCATGCATTACGCAGTCGGACATATTTATCGGTAATGTCATATGTACCGCCTGTTTCATATGCGTTTTTAATCCAGTTATCCATTATGTCTTTTTCAAAGGTGTAGCGGTTTTTAAAATTAAGCGTAACACCATATAAATCATATTCTTTGGTATAACCAGTGTCCCGAACTTCTGATGCTGACCATGGAAACCTTTTTATTTTCCATTTTTCCCTATAGTATAGTTCAGTCTGCCAGTCCTCTACATTTACGCTGTCACTTTGTTTCCATGTTACAATTAGGTTCTTTCTACTTCCTAAAAAACTTTCTTTCCAACCATCTACTTTTATGTTTTTAGGTACTTCCAAGTCATAAAGGACATTCTCTTTCATATCACCATCTTCGGTAAAACCTCCGTCACTATAATCCTGGTCAGGGTGATTGTATAAATCCCATTCATTATTATTAATCCAATCATTAAATTCTTTCGCAGTTTCAAGCGTTTTATAATGTATTGGAATATCAGTTTCATAGTTTATGTCATATTCGGTTCGTTCAATATTTGACATATTTGCAGAGCAATTAAATAATAAAGTATAACCACTTTTTAATGTGCTTTTAGAACCGTTATATTTGTCATAATCGTCTATACTATCTGGTTTTTCAAAATTCTTTAAGGCATCAAGGCTATTACTTTGATTTCTCGTGTAAAAACTAAGTATATGGTAGTCCGAACTGTATTCACTTTCTCTTCTACTGTCTCGGACAAAGTAAAGGTAATGTGCTTTTAATTCCTTAACGTTTACAGCCCAAAGGAAATCCTCTGCATCATCACGACACGCTATGTAGGCTTTTGTATATTGCCGTTCTCCCAGTCTAAAATTGTTTTCTGCCCCATAATTATAAATTCCTATATCTCCTTTTACTTCTTTCGTTGTACATCCCTCAACATCTGGTGGAAGAAACTTTCCACCGCCTGTTATGTTACCAGTGTCGGCTTTTGCATTAATTGTTAATTTAAAAATTATGGAGCATAACATAACTGTAAACAATGCCATTAACCATAATGTAAATAAGATTTTAGACGTAAGTTGTTCTAATTTCCATGTACAGTAATCATTATCAGATAAATTTTTTTTATCTTTTATTTTAATCATTTTTATACCTCCTGTTTTTATTAAAAAAAGAGGCTTTTACACCTCTTTTATTTTTTAATGTCCTGCTTTTCTTGCGTGTCTGAATATCATGCAAGCCGCACCGAATATTGCTACAGCTACGAAGTATATCATTGGTTCGGTTTTCAGCATTGGAAGTACGCTGTCAGTGAAAATCTTCACAATACTTCCAACACCAGATGCAAAACCAGTATTTTCTGTAAGTAACATATCCATATGTAATCACCTCCTTTCAGTTATGCTGTTTTTCCTTTTGCTTTGTTGTCGGGGTTCTGTTTATCCGCAAGATTGCGGTTGTCCTCGGTAAAAACCGATTTTTCCACGGCAATCGGGGAGAAATTGTAACCAGGTTTGTCAGTTTGTTTATAGATATGTATGGTTACCTGTATTTCCTCAAATTTCCTAAAGTTCTGACGGCTGATGTAGTTATACATTTCTTCACTAACAAACAGATTATATGCGTTATCTTCTTTGTCAAGAAAAGCAAACGTATAATAAAAACCGCCCCCGTTCTTATTCCTCTTGTGTAAACCA
>JAAVHZ010000059.1 GCA_014799465.1 Lachnospiraceae bacterium
AGTGTAAGCATGGCAACATGTTGAGCGGACTGATACTAATAGGTCGAGGGCTTGACCAGGAAAAGGTCTGGAAGGAATGTCAGTTTGGTTTTGATGTGCAGTTTTGAAGGTACAAAATTGCTTGTACTAGCAGTTGGTTACCTTTATTCCTCGATAGCTCAATGGTAGAGCACACGGCTGTTAACCGTGGGGTTGTTGGTTCGAGCCCAACTCGGGGAGCTTAAAAAATATGGCTCCATGGTCAAGTGGTTAAGACATCGCCCTTTCACGGCGGTATCAGGGGTTCAAATCCCCTTGGAGTCACTGTTGTTTAAAACAACAATTTATGCCACCTAGGTGGCTAAATTTGTATAAAATGGTATAGTATATAGATGGCATTATTTAGTTGGTTTAATGCCGATGTGGCTCAATTGGCAGAGCAGCTGATTTGTAATCAGCAGGTTATCGGTTCGAGTCCGATCATCGGCTTAGTTTTGAGAATTACTCAAAATTATGGACCTTTAGCTCAGTTGGTTAGAGCAACCGGCTCATAACCGGTCGGTCCTGGGTTCGAGTCCCCGAAGGTCCACTAAATACGGCCCGATGGCTCAGCTGGTTAGAGCGCCGCCCTGTCACGGCGGAGGTCGTGGGTTCGAATCCCATTCGGGTCGCTGTTATTACTGTTTTTACTTAGAGCAATGGGATCTTAGCTCAGCTGGGAGAGCATCTGCCTTACAAGCAGAGGGTCACAGGTTCGAGCCCTGTAGGTCCCATTAGTCATTTATATGACATGCCGGCGTGGCGGAACTGGCAGACGCACAGGACTTAAAATCCTGCGGGACTAACCTCCCGTACCGGTTCGATTCCGGTCGCCGGCATTACCATAATTATTGGTAGATTGTGCGCTTAGCTCAGCTGGATAGAGCGTCTGGCTACGGACCAGAAGGTCGGGGGTTCGAATCCTCTAGCGCACGTTTGAAAACTTAATATAGGGGATTGGTCAAATGGTATGATAGGGGTCTCCAAAACCTTTGGTGGGAGTTCGATTCTCTCATCCCCTGCTAGTTAGAAGCTTGAAAATGTATATTTATATGTTTTCAGGCTTTTATTTTGTTGTAAATATGGTAAAATAAGTCAATAAGATTAATTTTAGGAGGTAAAAATGCCTGGATTTGCGGTACACTATTTATTTGGAGAGGAATTACTAAAAGATTATGACAATAATTATGTCAAAAAGTGTATAAACAGACATCAAGAGGTTTATAACATGGGACTTCAGGGTCCTGATTTATTTTTTTATTTTTTTCTGTCACCTGTACTATATAAGAGAAATATTGGTTCAATAATGCATACAAAAGATGTTGGAGCTTTTAAAAGTAATTTTATAAAAAGCATAAAAGATATGGAGGATAAAGATAAAAGGATGATAGCAATATCATACTTTGCCGGGTTTTTAGGGCATTGCACGCTGGATAAAATATGTCATCCATACGTATATGCTGTTACAGATTATGAGCATAAAGGAAAGGACTATTTCTCAAAACATGTTGATTTAGAAACAGATATAGACAGTATGTATATAAGTAAGTATAAAGATATGGATTTGTACTATTTCAGAAGGAAGGAAACACTTAATATAAGCAATGTAGAAATAGAAGTTCTGGCAGAAGTATTTGTTAGAGCATTTAAAAAGACCTATTCTAATGTAAAACTTAGCAAAAAGAGGATGGAGCTTGTTATTAACATTTTTAAACAAAGCAGTACGATTTTTAATGATAAATATGGAATTAAAAAAAGTTTGGTAGGATTTTTAGAAAAAATAATCCTTAAAAGAAAAGTAATATCTCCGATGTTTATTGTGGAGAAGAGTATACAAAATGAACATGATGTACTTAATAAAGAAAAGCAAAAATGGTATAATCCGTGGGAAAAGGATATTATAAGAGATGAGAGTTTTCCCGAATTATTCAAATATGCATTGAAGGAGTACTCGTTTGTTCTGGATGAGCTTAATAATTATCTGGTAAATGGGAATGAAGATGTGTTGAAAAGAACCATAGAAAATATATCACTTCACAGTGGATTGGATTGCAGCATACCAAGTTAATTGAAAGAAGGTAAAGCATTGAACAGAGAAAAGTTTTTGAAAGAACTGGAAGAATGTTTGTCAGAATTGGATGGCGCTGAAAAAAATTCAGTTATATCATTCTATAATGACTATTTTGATAAGCAGATATCAATGGGAAGAACAGAAGAAGACATAATAGATGAACTGGGTAATCCAAGATTTATTGCCAAGTCAATTAAGGATAACTATAAAAGTACAGGAAATGCTTCAGCATTTAATAGATTTAATGAAAGCAAATCCGAACAATTTAAAAGTACAACAATAAATATTGACAGGTGGTATTATAAACTGATAGCTGCTGTAATATCTATACTTGCAATTTTGCTTGTTACAGCAATTCTTGCGGGAATACTGACTATTTTTTTGAAAATAGTAGTTCCGGTTTTAATTATACTTATTATAGTCTCAGTTATTAGAAATATATTTAACCGATAATATTTATATAACAAAGTAAAACACCTTGTGGGGGAACCACAAGGTGTTTTGAGGGGAGTATAAATAATTAATAAGGGGTTATAAGTAAAAAGAAACATTTGAAGGGTTATTTCTCTTTACATGAATTATTATAGTAGATGTTGTCGAAAAATGCAAGTACTTTTTTTATTTTTTTTTAAATTTTTGAATATTTCCCTGAGATATGCGGAAAATAAGGGATGTAAGATTAAAAAAATATTAGGAGGTACTTAATTATGTCTACCAATAATGCAAAAAATGCAAAGAATAGTACTAATGCCAGCACTAATTCATCAAAGAATTCAGCATCAAACTATTCAAAAGATTCAGCATCTAATTCATCAAAGAATAAGTCTGAAAATAAGCAGACAACAGATTGCAGATAATTTAAACTTCAGGCTGTGGTATTTATATGGACCACAGCCTGTTTTGTATACATAATGGCACCAATTGAATGATATAATCATATTATATTAAAAACAGAGGAAAGTGACAGTATATGGAATTTAGCCAGATTTCCAGTTGGGAACTTGAAGAATATTTAAATTGTAATGATTGTTTAATAATAGATTTAAGGGATGAAACATCATATAATGAGGGTCATGTGCCCGGAGCAATAAATATTCCTTATGAAGATTTAGAGAAAGGTATTATGGGAATAGATAACAAAAAGGAACTTATAATGTATTGTGATCGTGGCGGAAGGAGTTTTGCGGCTGCTAAAGAGTTTGGACATATTTACAATATAAAAATTGTTACAGGAGGAATACACTCTTATAGAGGAAAAATTGAATGAGATAAAATTGAATGAGATAAAATTGAATTACATTCAATTGAATAAAAATCCAATTGACATCTACCTCTTATAATCTTAATATAGATACAATAGAAGAGATGAGAGGATAAGAAAAATGAACAGCTTTGAATTAATTGCTCCATGCCATTTTGGTTTGGAATCTGTACTTAAGAGAGAAATAGTGAATTTGGGATATAATATAAACAATGTGGAAGATGGAAGGGTTACATTTGCAGGTGATGAAGAGGCAGTATGCAGAAGTAATATATTTTTACGTACAACAGAACGTGTTTTGATAAAGATTGGAAAATTCAAAGCTGTTACATTTGATGAGTTGTTTGAAAATGTAAAAAAACTGCCATGGGAAGATTATATTCCGCAGGATGGAAGATTCTGGGTGACAAAGGCTACATCTGTTAAAAGCAAATTGTTTAGTACTTCTGATATACAGAGCATTGTAAAAAAGGCTATAGTTGACAGAATGAAATCAATATACAATAAGGAGTGGTTTGAAGAGAGCGGAATATCGTATCCAATCAGAGTGTTTCTTAATAAAGATGAAGTTACCATAGCTTTAGATACTACAGGGGAATCGCTTCATAAGAGAGGTTACAGAAGAATGACATCTAAGGCACCTATAACAGAGACACTGGCGGCGGCACTTATTATGCTTACACCATGGAGGAAAGACAGGATACTTGTTGACCCGTTTTGCGGAAGCGGTACATTTCCAATTGAAGCAGCAATGATAGCAGCGAATATTGCTCCGGGGATTAACAGGGAGTTTACATCAGAGGAATGGAATAATATTATTAATAAAAAATGGTGGTATCATGCAATAGATGAGGCTAATGACATTATGGAGACCAGTATTGATGTGGATATTCAGGGATATGATATTGATGGTGATATAGTAAAGGCAGCAAGAAGAAATGCACAAGATGCAGGTGTGGAACATATGATTCATTTTCAACAAAGACCGGTAAGTGGGCTGAGCCACCCAAAGCCATATGGATTTATAATAACAAATCCTCCATATGGGGAAAGACTTGAAGAAAAAGAAAATTTAAGAGAGCTGTACGAAGTATTTGGCAGGCAGTATAAAGATTTGGATAAATGGTCTGCATTTGTTATAACTGCATATGAAAATGCAGAGCGTGATATGGGAATAAAGGCAAGTAAGAATAGAAAGATATATAATGGTATGATGAAAACGTATTTCTACCAGTTTATGGGAGAAAAACCACCGAAAAGGAGAAAGCAGGAGAATAGTCAGTGAAAAACAGGGGCATATTTCTAATTTTGATTATTGCATTTGCGGCAATTATGTATTTGGGATATTCTGCATTTATACAGCGTGAGTATATAGTTTTGGGAAATGAAATAAGCAGTCAGCCGGAAGAGTGGAATAAGATAATAGCATCAAGTGTAAATTCGACAGTTATTACTGTTAATATAGATGGGAAGAGATACAATAGCAGAGATGTAAGTATGTATATGTCAGACGATATGGAACTTATGTGCTCGGTATCTGTAGTTGCAGAAATGTTTGAGTGTGCGGCCGATATTTATAATGGTACGATACTTAAAATTAAAAGAGGTAATGATGAACTACAGATTAATATGTCAGATTCATTACCCGTAATTAACGGAGATGTAGGAAATGTAAGTATAAGATTTGTCCAAGAGACAAAAGGAAGTTTTGTGTCAATTTCGGCACTGGCAGAATTATTTGGATATGAATATAAATGGGAACCCGGCACTAATCAGGTAACTATAATCAGCAGGAATCCTGGGGTCAGTACACTTCCATCATATTATAATTATGAGGAAGAGGGAAGGATAAACATTGTAAAGAATCAGGGAGAATTTGGTACATGCTGGGCATTTGCATCATTAGCAGCATTAGAGAGTACACTTTTACCGGGAGAATCACTTGATTTTTCGGAGGATCACATGACACTTAATAATTCATACAATCTGTCACAGGAAGAAGGCGGTGATTATCAGATGGCAATAGCATATCTGGCGTCATGGCAGGGACCGGTGCTGGAGAAAGATGATCCTTATGGAGATGGTATTACAAATACTGAACTTAAGGCTGTTAAACATGTTCAAGAAGTGCAGATAATAGGAGAGAAGGATTATAATTCCATTAAATCCATGATACTTAAGTATGGAGGTGTACAAAGTTCAATATATGCGGCAAACACTAATTCAAGGCTTGTAGAATCAATGTATTATAACAGAGATTATAATTCATACTGCTATACAGGGGATGCTAATCCAAATCATGATATTGTAATAATAGGATGGGATGATAATTTTTCCAGAGAAAATTTTAATGTAGATGTTGAAGGAGATGGGGCATTTATCTGTAGAAACAGTTGGGGAGAAGCTTTTGGAAATAACGGAGATTTTTATGTATCATATTATGATACTATTATAGGCAAGAGCAATGTGGCTTACACAAAGGCAGAATCGCCAGATAACTATGAAAATATTTATCAGTCGGATTTGTGCGGATGGGTAGGCCAGATTGGATATGGAAAGTCAGAAGCATATTTTGCAAATGTATATACAAGTAAGGAAGAAGAAGAACTTAAGGCAGTAAGTTTTTATGCTATAGGCAGGAATACAGATTATAGCATATATTTGTGTGAGAATTTTGAAAATGTTATTTCACTTAGCAGAAGAGGTGACCCTGTTACATCAGGAACTTTTGAAAATGCAGGATATTATACA
This sequence comes from Lachnospiraceae bacterium, assembly GCA_014799465.1. Lineage (GTDB taxonomy): Bacteria > Bacillota > Clostridia > Lachnospirales > Lachnospiraceae > UBA2821. Next base: position 6,102 of record JAAVHZ010000059.1, read on the forward strand.
GTGAATCTGGATAAGACCATTCATTTGAATAAAGGACAGAAGTATGCTATAATTGTAAAAATAAATACACCGGATGCCGAAAGACCGGTTGCTATAGAGTTTAGAAATGACTATCAGACAGATACGGTAGATATATCTGATGGAGAAGGTTATGTAAGCCTTAAAGGCATAGAGTGGGAAAATACTGAAGAACAGCATCAGTGTAATGTGTGTCTTAAGGCATTTACGGTTAATGCTGAAGAATAGGAGCTATGACTGGATGGATGAATTGACGGTAAGAACCGCCACCATATCAAGTATATTATTTTTGATATTAATAATAGTCGTTTTTGAAGTGTCATCAGGATATGGTTCAAAGATACATGCAAAAGAACCAGAGAATACGATAATTGTAACATCAGATGAGAAGCAGGAAGAACAGACAATAGAGATGAATCCTGATGATAATCTGGTGATACCGATTCCTGGAACAGTATCAAAAGAAAATGTAACAATAACTATAGATGCGATTGGAAAGGCAGTTAATATTAACTTTAATGTAAATGGTGCTACTTTTGATGTGGCGAAGGTAACAAATACGGCGGCACAGATTGCACAGATAGAATATCGTTCCGAAAAGGATATCATATCAATAGATATTGTATTAAATGACTATTATGAAACAGTGTGGTGTTTTAAAGACGGAAATCTTTATATGAGGTTTTTGAACATAGAGAAAGATACGGCAATAGTAATGATAGACCCCGGACATGGCGGTTCGGATGCAGGGGCGAACATAAATGGTATATTTGAGAAGAATATTACAATGTCAGTATGCAGAAAGTTAAAGGAAATGGCTGCAAATCAGCCGTTTAAACTGTATTTTACACGAGAGGGTGACTTATATAGGGCAGTAGAAGAAAGAGCCGGATTTGCCAATATAATACAGCCGGATTTGTTTGTAAGCGTACATGCAAACTGGTATGATGACTCTGCAGTTAATGGGACAAGTGTATTATATAACAGCCTGAATGGATCGGAAATAAGAAGTTCTAACTGGCTTGCATCTATTCTTGATGAAGAGGTAACGAAGTCAATGGGAATTGGGAATAAAGGTCTTGTTGATGGAAAGTCAATATATGTGGTAAGATATACAAAGGTTCCGGCAGCACTTGTAGAGTTAGGTTTTATGAGTAATGAAGCTGATTTGAATGTGCTTACATCGGAAGAGGGGCAGAATAATGCAGCAAAAGGATTACTTAATGGAATAAATCGTGCACTTCATGAATTGGGAAGGATATAGTAGAGAAAATTGCAGGAATGGAGGAATAAATGGATAAGATAATATTTGCAACATCAAATCAGGGCAAAATGGATGAGATAAAGATGATAATGGAAGGGTTTCCAATGGAAATAATATCAATGAAGGAAGCAGGAATATATGCACTGATAGATGAGAATGGAAAGACGTTTGAGGAAAATGCCATAATAAAAGCAAAGGCAGTAATGGAGCTTACAGGATGTATAACATTGGCAGATGATTCGGGACTTGAAATAGATTATCTTGATAAAGAACCGGGTGTATACTCAGCAAGATATCTTGGAGAAGATACTCCATATTCTATAAAGAATAAGACTTTGATAGACCGGCTTAATGGAGTGGAGGGGAGCGACAGAAGTGCAAGGTTTGTATGTGCCATAGCAGCAGCATTACCAAACGGAGAAGTGCTTACAACAAGAGGAACCATTGAGGGAATTATAGGGTATGAGGAAAAGGGCAAATTTGGCTTTGGATACGATCCTATTTTATATGTTCCTGAGTATGGAATGACCACAGGTGAAATGCTTCCGGAAGATAAAAACAAAATCAGCCATAGGGGTATTGCGTTAAGGATGATGCGTGACAAATTGTTTGATTATAACAGCAAATAGAGAATGGAGAGAGATATGAAAGTACTGATTATAAGTGATACGCATGCCAGAGATAAGAATGTAGAAGTGGTTCTTGAAAAGGAAGGAAATATAGATTTACTTATTCATTTGGGAGATGTAGAGGGGTCGGAGATTTATATTGAAACGCTGGCAGACTGTCCATGTGAAATAGTAAAGGGAAATAATGATTATTTTTCAGATCTGCCTTCAGAAAAAGTACTTAATATAGGAAAATACAAGGCATTTATTACTCATGGACATTACTATAATGTATCAGTTGAGCTTAGAACTATTGTAATGGAAGGAATAGAAAGGGAAGCTGATATAGTAATGTTTGGACATATACACAGACCTGTATTGGAAGAAATGCATGGAGTAACAGTGCTTAATCCGGGAAGTTTGTCATTACCGAGACAATCCAACCATAAACCCTCTTATATGGTGATGAATATTGATAATGATGATAATATTACGTATGAGATAAAATATCTGTAAAAAAATGAAAAAAGTTGTTGACAATTTTATATACTTTGGTTATAATAGGTTTTGCGTTGTGAAACAACAAAACCTAGAACGGGGTGTGGCTCAGCTTGGCTAGAGCGCTTGATTTGGGATCAAGAGGTCGCAGGTTCGAATCCTGTCACCCCGATTGTATGCGGGTGTAGTTCAATGGTAGAACACTAGCCTTCCAAGCTAGATACGTGGGTTCGATTCCCATCACCCGCTTCTGCGGGAGATTACACTCGCTTTAGCGGGAGATTGTACCCGCTTTAGTTTACTCTAAGTGGTAAATTACCTTGTGTCCGTAGCTCAGCTGGATAGAGCAACGGCCTTCTAAGCCGTGGGTCGGGGGTTCGAATCCCTTCGGGCACATTTTATATGGTGGGTATAGCGCAGTTGGTTAGCGCGCCAGATTGTGGCTCTGGAGGCCCAGGGTTCGAATCCCTGTATCCACCCTTTAGTTAGAAAGTACTTTGCTAAAGTAGTTGCTAACTTTTTTTTTATAATATGGTGGGCCATCGCCAAGCGGTAAGGCACAGGACTTTGACTCCTGCATTTCACCAGTTCGAATCTGGTTGGCCCAGTTAATTCCCTCAAAGCAGTGAGCCAAGTGCAAGCTTGTTAACATTTTGGCGACTGCTACGAGGGTCAAATACCCCACTGCTCTGCAGCGTGTCTTGCTCAAAGTCACGTTGTACGCAGTGGGGTATTTGACTAAGAGAGTATATTGAAACCCTTGTTTTAGTATACTATAATATAAAATAAATAAAATAGGAAATGGAGAACAAATATGGTAAAGCATATAATATTATGGAAAATTAAAGATGATATTGATAATGAACAAAAGGATGTCATTAAGTCAAATGTAAAAGCCGGATTGGAAGGATTAAAGGGAAAGATACCGGGACTTATAGATATTCATGTACAGACAGAATCACTTTCATCATCTAATGCAGACCTGATGCTGGATTCAACATTTGAAGATGAAGAAGCATTAAGCAGATATTCCGTTCATCCTGAGCATGTTAAGGTGGCGGATAATGATGTAAGACCTTATATGATGACCAGAATGTGTCTTGATTTTGAAGGATAGGAAAAAGATATGAAGAAACAAAAGATAATATTAAATATTCTGACATTTTCAATGGGAGGAGCATGTGCATGGGCAGGACTGGATGTAATAGAGAGGATTTTTCCAAATAAAAACCTTGATTTACCGGCTGTTTATATTGGTACACTTGTAGTAATGGTAATAATGTATATTATGATTTTACTTCATACGTTTATACATGAGACCGGACATATGATATTCGGATTACTTACAGGATACAAGTTCAGCTCTATAAGATTTTTAAATTTTATGTTTATAAAAGGAAAAGATGGTGCAATCAGGCTAAAAAAGTATAAGATATCAGGTACAGCCGGTCAATGCCTGATGCTTCCTCCCGAAATGGATAATGGTACATATCCATATTTACTATATAATATGGGAGGCTGCATATTAAATCTGTTAACCGGAATTGCTGCTATTGTACTATACAATATAACATATGGGGGAATAGTATCAATAATATGGCTGATTGCAGGTATTGTAGGTGTATTTACATGCCTGATTAACGGTATACCAGTAAAACCGGTATCAAATGACGGCTACAATACACTTGTATTTTCAAACAGCAAAACGGCACTTAAAACATTCTGGATTCAGCTTAATATCGTTGAGAGACAATCACGAGGGATTGCTGCGACTGATATGCCGGATGAATGGTTTAAATATTTAGAAGATATATGTGAATTTGATAATCTTATAAATGTTTCCGGTTATGTGACGGCTATAGGATATTATATAGAAAAAAGGGATTTTGAAAAGGTTAAGGAAATGTGTATTTATGCAAATGAAAATGCAAAAGAAATATTACCGGTTCATGAAGGAATAGTTAAGTCAGAGAATTTATTTGTACATCTTGTGACAGACATGGATAAGGATAGAATTGAGGAACTGACAGGTAAAAAATGCATGGCATTGTATAAGCTGTTAGAAGGTCAGATATCTATGTACAGGGTTTGGTATGCATATTACAAATTGTATAAGGCAGACAGCCAAAAAGCACAGAAATATTTAGACATGGTAAATAAAGCGGAAAAAACTTATCCATATTCGGCTGATTTTGCTGTGGAAAAACAACTTTTGGCATATGTGGATGACATTGCCTGCAATAATAATGTGGCAGAATAAATCGCTTGTATGAGATGTTATGTGCTAATTCTGTCATGAAAATGGAGTGATTTGGAGGAATGAATTAATGAATGTATTAAACGGATTAGAACCACAGGCTGTTTTTAAATATTTTGAAGAAATTTCAGGCATACCTCACGGCTCGTCAGACACAAAAAGAATAAGCGATTATTGTGTGGATTTTGCAAAGAGGCATAATCTGAATTATATTCAGGATTCGCTTAATAATGTTATTATATTTAAGGATGGTTCAGCAGGATATGAGAATGTTCCGCCTGTAATAATACAGGGGCATCTTGACATGGTATGTGAGAAGGAAAGCGGCGTTGAGATAGATTTTAAATCAGAAGGATTAAAATTAGCATTAAATAATGGTGTAATCAGTGCCGATGGAACTACTCTTGGCGGAGATGACGGAATAGCAGTGGCATATGCACTTGCAGTACTTGAGTCTGATAATATACCTCATCCGCCGCTTGAAGTGGTATTTACCGTTGATGAGGAGATTGGAATGCTCGGGGCAGCAGGTATTGACTGTACACCTCTTAAGTCAAAACGTATGCTTAACATTGATTCAGAGGAAGAGGGATATCTTCTTGTGAGTTGTGCCGGAGGAGTTACGGCTGTATGCCATATGGACTGTCAATGGGAAACAAGGGAAGGTATACACGCTGATATAACGGTATCAGGTCTTTTAGGAGGACATTCCGGTGTGGAAATTGATAAGGAAAGAGCCAATGCCTGCAAAATATTGGGAAGGATTCTATATGGTCTGAAAAGCAAACTATCATTTGATATATTAAATGTAAATGGAGGATTAAAGGATAACGCCATACCAAGAGAAGCATCAGCATCTCTTCTTATAGATAAGAAGGATATAAGTAATATTAAAGACTATGTAAAAGATGTAAGTGAAATACTTTCTAATGAATATAAAAATACAGATAAAGATATAAGTATAGAAGTTAAACTTAATGAGGAAAAAACTGCAAAAGTTATGGTAGGCAGCTTAAAGGATAGAATAATAACTGCATTGGTGAATCTTCCTAATGGTATTCAGAAAATGAGCAGTGATATAGAAGGGCTTGTGCAGACTTCGCTGAATCTTGGTATTCTTACAACTTCTGAAGAGGAAGTGTCAATGAGCTTTTCAGTAAGAAGCAGTATTTCTACGGAAAAGGATGAGTTGGTGGCAAGGCTTAAATGTCTTATGGAAGCTTTGGGAGGAAGTGTGACATGCAGTGGGGATTATCCGGCATGGGAATATATGAAGGATTCAGGATTAAGGGAATTGATGTTACAAATATATGAAGAACAAAATGGAAGGAAACCAATAGTTCAGGCAATACATGCGGGTGTGGAATGTGGACTTTTCGCAGGAAAAATATCTGGGTTAGAATGTGTATCATTTGGACCGGATATAAAGGATATTCATACTCCGGCAGAACGGATGGATGTGGAGAGCGTGAAAAGGACATGGGAATATCTTCTGGAGATATTGGAAAGACTATGTCATAATTTTTAATAAGATTTGTTTACAATGTAATAAGTATTCTTCTTATAGAAATAATAAGAAAGAGGAGGTACTTTCGTTAATGAATGAGAAAGCTTACTTATGCATTGATTTAAAATCTTTTTATGCTTCGGTAGAATGTGTTGAGCGTGGGCTTAATCCTATGACAACGAATCTTGCAGTTGCCGACCCTGAAAGAGGTGAAGGAACAATCTGCCTTGCTATTTCACCATCTATGAAGGCACTTGGAATACCGAACCGATGCAGGGTATATCAGATTCCGAAGAATGTAGATTATATTATGGCACCGCCAAGAATGAAATTATATATTGAATATTCAGCAGATATTTATGCAATTTATCTGAAGTATATATCAAAAGATGATATACATGTATATTCAATAGACGAGGCTTTTCTGGATGTCACTGATTATCTTGGGATGTATAAGATGAGTGCAGAAGAACTGGCAGTGTGCATTATGGAAGATATAAAGTCTGCTACGGGAATAACTGCAACGGCAGGTGTTGGCACAAATCTTTATCTTGCAAAAGTTGCTTTGGATATTTTGGCAAAGCATAATAGTGATAATATTGCATATCTGGACGAAGAATTGTATAGGAAAAAAATGTGGGATTATAAGCCGCTGAAGGACTTTTGGAGAGTTGGGAAAGGTGTGGAAAAAAGACTTTCTGAAATTGGAATTATGACTATGGGAGATATTGCACGGGCAGATGAAAAGATATTGTATAAGATGTTTGGCGTGGATGCAGAATTATTAATTGACCATGCATGGGGCAGGGAAAGTACCATTATGGCTGATATTAAGTCATATAGACCTAAAAGTAATTCATTATCTTCAAGTCAGGTTTTATTAAGAAATTATGATTATAAAGAATGCCTGATTGTTTTAAAGGAAATGACAGATTCGCTTTGTCTGGATATGGTGGAAAAAGGGCTTGTGACAGAGTCTTTATCTATTATTATAGGGTATGCTTATGAGTATGAACATGATTCCGCAAGAGGTACTCAGTCAATGACAGTTTGTACAAATTTGTATAGTATGATTATGCCATATGCAGTCAGTCTGTATGAGCGTATTGCAGATAAGAATATTCCTATAAGGAGGATAAGCCTGACTTTTAATAATGTAATGGATGAGTCCTATGAGCAGTATGACCTTTTTACTAATATAAAGAATGCAGAAATTGAGAAAAATCTTCAAAGGTCAGTTCTTGATATAAAAAACAGATTTGGGAAAAATGCTGTTTTAAGAGGAATGGATTTATTGGAGTCAGGGACGGCAATGGAGCGAAACAGACAGATAGGAGGTCATAGAAGTGGCTGATAATCGTGGGAGAATGGAAAGGGCAGACAGGGCAAAACAATTTATGCCGTTTGATGCATTAAAAGGTTATCGTGAGGCACTTAGGGAAAGAGAACGGATAGAAGTACCTAAAAGGGATTTATCTGAAGATTATATGGAAGAGTTAGACAGAAAATTCCATCAGATAAAGAAAAATGATATCGTTACAGTGGAATATTTCAGGAAGAACGAATATGTTCAAATAACCGGTATGGTATCGGGAATTGATGAAAACGTAAAATTATTAAAAGTTGCAGATGCAAATATACCATTTAAAGATATTTGTGATTTGCATAGATACGAAAAGTAGTAAATTATAAAACGTGGCTGCATATTGAGCCACGTTTTATTCCTACGAGCAACGAGCCAAGTGGCTGCTTGCAGACATTTGGCGACTGCCGCAAGGGTCAAATACCCCGCAGCTTGCTGCGGGGTATTTGACTTTGTAAATTTATTCTTGTGGGAAATTTTTCAAATAGATATGTAGTATTAATTATAAAGGTCTGTAAAATGAACGGTCATAATTAGCACCAAAGTTATTGTCCCAGTAGGTCTGACCATTTACCTGATAGTATATGCAATATTCAAACATTTTATCTTTATCAAGATCTAAGGTCACTGTCCACCATTCCAGATTATCTACGGTAGTAGAAGGCGAATCATATTTTAAATCTACATCTTTGTAAGTTGCCCAGTTATCCTGAGTATATCTTACTCTTACAACCTTATTATATGCTATATTTTTAACACATGCTAATATTTCACAGTAATCTGAAAAATGAGTTCTTAAACGTACTGATTTAACATTAGCTTCTCCTAATATATTGCTCTTGGTATAGTTATTACCATTATTATTATCCCAGTATGTTTTACCGTCTCCAACATATTTAATTACAAATTCATCAATTCCGTTGGAACTTCCAATACCGGCTTTCCATATTTCTGTATTATCATCCAATTTAGTAAAGAATGTTGCAGGTTCGCTGTCATACCATTTTCCGGTGTCATCACTAAAATGAACAAGTGCAGACTTATTAGCAGCACTGGATGCATCTATTTGTATGTAGATAATAGAGCTTTCAGCACCTCGTGCACTATATACATTATCACAGGAATACAATTTTACCGGATTATAGGATGCCTGTGTGTTAATTACAGTTCCGTTTCCCTGTATTCCCAAAAGTATTGCGAGTACCATGATTATTGCTGTTAATTTTTTTAAAGTTCTTTTCATTTTCATAAGTTTTCAACTCCTTATTATTTATGTATGTCTTATTACAATGGTCTGTAAAATGATTTGTCATAATTGCGGCCAAAGTTATTGTCCCAATATGTCTGACCATTTACTTCATATCTTATGCAATACTGGAAGTCATCCATTTTATTTTCATCCAGATTCAAAGAGCAATTCCAATATTCAAAGTCTTTTCCGTCAGGTGCTGAATGATAATATGATAAATCTACATCTTTATAGGATGCCCAATTATCCTGAGTATATCTTACAGTAACCTTTTTGGCGTAGCCGATGTTTTTTACGGCTGCATATATATAATAATTATTTGGGGTTTGATAATGCGTACGTATTGCTTCTACATTTGCTACACCTAATATATCATCATTAGTGTAATTTTTGCCGTTATTGTTATCCCAATATGTATTTCCATCACCTATATACTTAATGGCGTATTCTCCTGATATGGCGAAACCGGAAACAGTGGCAACCCATATTTCCTTATTACCATCTATTGTAGTAAGATAAGAAGCATTCTGGTCTTTCCATCCTTCGTCTCCGGCATTATAATGAATAATGACTTGTTTATTAGCCGCACTGCCTGCATCAATCTGAACATAAACATTGAATTGCAATGAACCACGCCAGTTAATAACATTGTCACAATAGTACATATTTACAGGATTATAGTCCGCTTTTGATGTGATTAGCATGCCTGATAATATTACCAATGCTATGGCAATGGCGGTTAATTTTCTTAAAGTTTTTCTGATTTTCATAAGAAACCACTCCTTTTTAATTATTTTGTATTCCCACAAGTGCTTACATAATATAAGTTACTACAAATATTGTATAAAGTCAATAAGACTGGCTTTGGTCTTACTCATATTATATAAATAAAAGCAGCAGCATAAATAAAATGGCATATAGTAAAAAGGAACACTAAAGATATTAAGCTCCAGTGTCTCTTTTTGATGCAGATAAAATTAAATATCTTATATTCCATATAAGTATTTACGGCACATAATACTACGGAGATTGATTAAAGTCAATAAGGACTGGTTTTAACGTCTTATCAAATTATATTAAGAAGTATTAATTTAATTAAATGTAAAATTAGGCAATATGTGAATATTTGTTTTGATATAGAAAATTAATATAAAGTTTGTGGATATAATTCATAAAAACATAAGAAAAATTAGTAAAAAAATAATAAACTTTATTGACTATTAAAATATATAGTGGTAACATCAAATGCACTGTTATAAATTAACAGTGGTAATTCTTGACATTGAAAATGATTAACCATGTAAATGAATGGATGTCAGAGTAATGCACAGAGAGCTTGTTATGCAGGAATAAAAGGAGGGCAGATTTTGAAATTACAGTATAAGAAAATACTTGATTCTTTTTTTAAGTTCAAACAGTTAAACATATCTTCTATTATGCCGGATATCAGCAAGGGAGAGTTTGCTGTACTTATGGCTATAAAAGAGTCGGGGAATGAACGGGATGGAAATGCATATGTCTCAGAGATTGTGGAAGCCAGCCATTGTTCAGCTTCAGCAGTATCAAGAACGTTGAGGGGGCTTGAGTCAAAGGGGTATATTATAAGAAGTTCAGATATTAGTGACAGAAGAAACACATACGTTAATCTTACAGAGTCAGGCAGGGTGGTATTAAATGAAGCAGAAACTATTATGGATGATTTTCTTGAAAGTGTACTGGATAATATGAATCCTGATGACATATATATGTTGAATGAATATATTTCACGGTTATACGAAGTATGTAAAAAAGAAATAAGCAATAGAAAATATATAGAAAGGAAGTAGAGGTTAAATGAGTAAAATATTTAAAAATCTGATACCTTATTGGAAATCAGTATTGATAATAATTGTATTTCTTACTATACAGGCATGGTGTGATCTTGCACTGCCTCAGTATACATCAGATATTATTGATAAGGGAATACAGAATAAAGGTATAGAGTATGCACTGCCCGAAGCAATTACAAAGGAAGAATACGAACTGGCAGAGCTGTTTATGACTTCTGATGAAAAAGAGCTTTGGCAGAAAAGCTACAAAATTGATGGAGATATTTACAGAATCAATATAGAAGATGAAGAAGAGATGGAAAATGCCAATGAAAAACTGAGTATGGCATTAATAATGAATTATACTATGTCTTCAGTTGATGAAGAAAATTTTAAGAAACAGATGGCATTGCAGATGGGACAGCAGGAGGATTCATTTAAAGATAAAACAGTTGATGAAATTGGTCAGATGATGGGGATGTCATTAACTACATATGAAAAGGAAGATACATTATATGTAGATATGAGAAGTGTCTTTAAAGCGATGGCAGATTCAGGAAGTATGCAGCAGGAAGCTATATTGGAAATGCGTAATGGCATGGAAGCAGAGTTTAATAAGGCAGGAGACATGATCACGGATTCCATGGGTGTTGCATATGCTGCAAAAAATGATGAAGCAGCAGGAATTGATGTAGATAAGATACAGAAAGATTATCTTTGGGTTTCAGGATTTAAAATGATAGGTGTGGCACTTATAGCAGGGGTTGCTACTATTATAGTAGGATTCTTTGCATCCAAAGTAGGTGCAGGAATAGGAATGAATCTCAGAGGAAAGATATTTAAACAGGTTGTGGGATTTTCAAATGCCGAAATGGATAAATTCTCAACTGCATCGCTTATAACAAGAAGTACTAATGATATACAGCAGATACAGATGGTTAGTACATTGCTGTTAAGGATGGTATTATATGCACCTATAGTAGGAATCGGCGGAATAGTAAAGGTAGTAAATACAAAAACCGGAATGGGATGGATTATTGTAGCTGCAGTGGTAGTAATTATGACATATGTTGGAATACTGGTTGTACTTGCAATGCCAAAATTCAAGATAATGCAGGTTATGGTTGATAAAGTGAACCTTGTATCAAGGGAAATACTTACCGGACTTTCTGTAATACGGGCATTTGGAAGAGAGAAAAAAGAAGAAGAACGTTTTGATGATGCAAATAAAGATTTGACTAAGACCATGCTGTTTACAAACAGAGTAATGACATTTATGATGCCCGGTATGATGTTTATAATGTATGGAATCAGTATTCTTATTGTATGGGTGGGAGCACACAGAATAGACGACGGTCATTTGCAGATAGGGGCAATGACAGCATTTATAACATATACAATGTTAATAGTAATGTCATTTTTGATGCTTACAATGATGTCTATAATGCTTCCAAGGGCAGGAGTTGCTGCGGAACGTATAGATGAAGTAATTAATACACCTTCTTCAATTATTGATACCGGGACACCTGAAAAAGTATCAGAAGAAAATGGAGTAATAAGATTTGAACATGTTAATTTCAAATATCCGGGTGCAAATGAAAATGTACTTGATGATATAAATTTTACTGCATTACCGGGAAAAACTACGGCTATTATAGGAAGTACCGGATGCGGTAAATCAACGCTTGTTAATCTTATACCAAGACTTTATGATGTGACGGATGGTAAGATTACCATAGACGGAACAGATATTAGGAATGTTACAATGAAATATCTCAGAGACCGCATAGGATATGTACCACAGAAAGGAATATTATTTTCGGGAACTATTGCTTCGAATTTAAGATTTGGTAATAAAGATGCAGATGATAGTGAGATTGCCGAGGCAGCGGAAATAGCACAGGCAGCAGACTTTATAGAAGAAAAAAAAGATAAATATGACAGCTATATTTCACAGGGAGGTACAAACGTATCGGGAGGACAGAAGCAGCGTCTTTCCATTGCAAGGGCAATAGCTAAGAAACCGGATATATTTATATTTGATGACAGTTTTTCGGCACTTGATATGAAGACTGACGCAAAGCTTAGAAAAGCACTGGAATCAAAGGTGAAGGATAAGACGGTAATTATAGTTGCACAGAGAATAAGTACGATAATTAATGCAGATGAGATACTTGTCCTTGATGAAGGAAAGATAGTAGGAAAGGGTACTCATAAAGAACTTCTGGAATCATGTGAGGAATATCTTCAGATTGCAAAATCACAGTTGTCAGAGAAAGAATTGGGAATTGAAGGAAAGTCCAGCTAATAAATGTCAATAAAAAAATGAAAAATATTGGTTTAATTTTTTGGCTAAAAAAGGGCGCACTTACCCCTTGATGAAAATACCATTTTTTAAGATATTGTTGGGTC
>JAAVHZ010000060.1 GCA_014799465.1 Lachnospiraceae bacterium
ACCCAACAATATCTTAAAAAATGGTATTTTCATCAAGGGGTAAGTGCGCCCTTTTTTAGCCAAAAAATTAAACCAATATTTTTCATTTTTTTATTGACATTTATTAGCTGGACTTTAAAAACCTTTTAATACCATTATATATATTATCGGTTTTTCCATAAACTTACTTAAATACAAACAGCTTACTTATAACATAATTAAGCACAATAACTACCACCTGTGCAATCACTTTTATAAGCATACTGCCCATTCCAAGCAAAGTTATAAACACAAACAGAATAATTTCTTCAATAACAAGGGTTACTATTCTTCCCCAGTAAAAGGAACTCATCTGTTTCACAAATTCAGCCATTGATTTTGTGGGAGAATCAAATACCCATATACGGTTTGTAAAAAACGCAAACATTACTGTAATAATCCATGAAAAAATATTTGCCAAAAGCTCATTTATATTAAATACCTTATTGAACAGTGCATATGTAGAAATGCTCATCATAAAACTTAAAAATCCAAAAAACAGGTACAAAAGCATTTCTTTATTTTTCCTGTAAAACGGTTCAAATGTCCTGATACCCGGCAAAGCCATAATTTTATCAAAAATATCTCTATTCATTTTCTTTCCTATCCATTATATTAAATAAATCAATATGTAATTCTATATGAATTTGTATAGTTTGTCAATAAACGCCTATATAGTTTATGCGGCAGACGTATGGAAAAACTCCGAATAAATTCGTCATTTTTTCATGCATCTGCCGCACTGTTGTTTATACCGGATATTTATACTATACATTAGGAACTGCCACCACGTTTCCTCCACGTTTTTCATAACTTACATTAAAATTCTCCGACTTATTTATATAAACAATATCATTTATGTTAATACTGACTCTCGGATATACACTCTTTTTTACCTTAATCTTTGATTTTTCAGATTTTGCCAGTAACTCTATAAGTTGTTTCCTCTTTTTAATAAGTTTGTCAAGGTCTGCTGTCTTTTTATACTTAGCACGTATTAGTTCCATTTTTTTATCTGTAAGATACTGTGCACTCTTTTCCTTAAGCGATGCCTCTATCTTTCCTATTGCAATATCCATATTTTTTATTTCTTCATTAAACTGTTCTATATCTTCATCATTTTTTGCAATAGCTGCATACATTTCACTTCCACCGCCTACTTTTACAAATGTCTTTGTTTCAGCCATGTTTCCCAGCACATTTGCTTCAATATAAGATACTGCCTTCGCCCTTCCACCAAGAATAACTCCAATTTTTCCTGATATTATAATACTTTCTTCTGATTCAATATCGCAGTTCAGTACAGCACCTGCAACTATAGTTCCTTTTGCCCTGACTATAGTCTGTTCAAAAAACTTGGCTGATATGCTTCCTCCTGCTTCAATCCTTCCTTTTCCTGCTCCCTGCACACCATTCTTAAGCACAATACCCCGGTCTGCATACAGAAAAGATGCCTCCACATGACCATCAACTATAATCTGTCCCGATGCCCTAACATATGCTCCTGAAGTAACATTTCCCTTTATATGCACATCACCCGGAAATTGTATATTGCCGGTTGCATGATTTACATCACCATCAATCTCATAACAGTTTGATATATTTATAGACTTATTAGTTGTATACTCAAGTCTTCCTGACATAAGTGCAATATATTTCCTGCCGTCGCTTTCATCCAGCTTAAACCCTTTACCCTTTAACGGCGGCTGCTCCTTGCCGTTTTTACCGGGAATTTTATTTCCCTGAACATCTGACCCATTCTTGCCTTTTGTTCCCGGTCTGTATATTGCTATAATATCCCCTTCTGATACCCTGCAATAATTATCAAACTGATTATAATCCACACTTCCGTCTTCGTTTATCTTCGGTCTTTGGTCAAAGTCAAATGAAAATGGAATCTCATAATATCCATCATTGCCAAAAACAGGCGGTTCACCCTCTGCCACTTTATATTCGATATAAAACAATTTGTTCTCAGTTATATCCCTTAACACATCTTCCATTATTCCACACGTAACTTTATTCTCTTTAAGAACATCAATAAGGGTTTCAACCGGTATTTTCTTGTCATAATCCAAAGGGCTTACCGTCATATAGGCGGACATCAAATCCTCATCCACCCTTACTTCAATCTCATTAATGTTAAAATCTTTATCCTCGAACATAATATCCACCACCCTCTCCACGAACAATTATATTAATTAAATTATACAGCAGTTAGGGGAATTTTACAATGAAAATGTATGTAATAAAATAAGCTGCCACACCAATTTTTTAGCGTGGCAGCTTATTAAAAATTATTCCTTAATTATATGCTTTCATATAGTCTTCATGCCATTCCTTTGATACAGGGATATTAGCATTCTTAAAGATTTACTTTTAGCAAGTTTCTTTTCCCACTATTCACTTAAGCACCATATTCAGCAATTCTGACAGCGGTTCCATTGCGTTCTTTTCTTCCTGAAGAGTATTAGTCTGTGCTCCAACCTCTATAAGCATTGACTTAGGTCTGACCTGTTGGTTATACTCATATGCATTTATATAATTCCTTCTCGTAAATCCTGGGAAATATTCCATAGCTTTTACTTTCATCTGAAGGCTCATGGCAAGATTATCACTTCTGTTGGGATTGTACAGATAAGCTATTTCACCTGTAGAAGCAAGTCTGCTCATTCCATTAAAAAACATTATCTGTGATGTCTGCTTTCCGTTTACATCAGTTACCAAATGAAGATTTTCGTTTACTCCATCTCTATGTATATCCAATACCACTTCTATGGATGGATTATCAGCAAGTACCTGTGATATTTTTGTATACGCATAATCATATGCCTTACTTCTGTCTAAAACACCATTTATATAATCAAAAGAATCTGTTATATGAATAACATTATATCCATACCTTTCTCTAAGCAGCAAAGCAAGATATTCTCCAACGCCTATTATCTTGGTAGATGCATCACCTTCCACTGAATCCACAAACCCTTCCTGTCCGTGGGTATGGTATATAAGAATCTGCGGTTTGCTGTTATCCTGTTTCATAGTCATATCTCTTGCCATCAGCTCAGGTCCATTTAAATCACTTTCATACACAACTGTAGCAGATGCAACCGTATAGAAGTTCTTCATAAGATACTCAAATGTAAGAGTTGAGGGATTAATTAGAGATACCGGAGCCAATGCCTCTTGTGTATTGTTCAAAGTCTCAATTTCTTTTGTTTCCGGCTCTGTCGGCACACTCTGTTCTGTTTCCGGTTCCTCCTGCTTGCTTGTCTCTTCAATATAATCTATATGGTCAGGTTCCGGAACAGTTTCAAGTGCTCTTTCACTATCATACCGAAGTGCCAGTGAAAAAGGAGATTCTACCAGCATTTCTTTTTTTTCAGCCTTTCTGACATAACGGTATATGGAATAATGCTCTTTTATTGTAGTTGATGAAATGTCAAAAATCACATTATCAATAGAATCTTTTATTATCTGACTTTCATATTTTCCTACAATATATATTGTAAGTACAATAATAACTATAATGTTAAATCTTCTTATATACTTATCTTTACCATTTTTGCCCACTTTTCTTTTAGACCTTTCCTTATATATTATTGGTGTGGTCAAATTTTGACTATACCAGTCAAAAGTACTGCCAAATCATTACCATATTTCAGTATATTAAGATAGTAACCATTTCATTCTGTTTTTTTCCATATATTATTAAGTGCCTCAGATAATATAAATCCAAGTACATTTATATCCTCATCTATGTCTTTTGGCGTAACATATAACGTTCGTATTTCAGGAGATGTAATCTCTTTTATAAACTGATATTGTTCACCGTCTGTCAATTCTTTATATTCATCACGTATTGAAAACATTTCTATAAGATTATCCATAATATCTCTTACAATAGTTGCAACATCTACAACAGTAGGTATGCCGATTGCCACCACCGGAACGCCTATAGTCTCCTTTGTCAGACCTTTGCGGTGATTGCCCACACCTGAACCGGGATTAATACCTGTATCGGTAAGCTGTATTGTGGTATTCAGTCTTTTTGCGTTGCGCGCAGCCAATGCATCTATGGCGATTACCACATCAGGATTTATCTGGTCTGCTATTCCTTTTATAATCTCCATACTCTCCATGCCGGTCTTTGCCATTACTCCCGGAGCTATACAACTTATTTCCCAGCCATTCTCTCCATAGAACTCATTAAAATTCCTTGTGACCTGTATTCTCTCTATAGTTTCAGGCCCTAAAGAATCAGGAGTGGCATCTTTGTTTCCAAGACCGGCTATAAGTATCTTTCCATTTTGCATGACTGGTAACAGCTCTCTTATATAACGGCTCAGCTCCAGTGCAATTCCCGACAGATTTGAGTCACTTACATCATCCCTTAATTTTTCCGCTTCAAGAGTAATATAAGTGCCTATAGGTTTTCTCATTGCTGCCGCTCCCTCCCGGTTCTTTATGATAACCCTTGTCACTTTTATGGAATCATCACAACGTTTTTCCTCTTCAAGAACTACTCCTTTTATCTCAACATTTGTTCCCTCAAAACTTTCTCTTGTCTCCAATGCTAAATCCGTTCTTATCTGAATATCCATCTTTTAACTCACTCCTTCAAATTATGAATGACATGGCTGAACTGTTACAATCTGTAATTAGTTTTTGCAGAATTTTACATTTTATGTATTGACATTCGAAACATAATTTATTAAACTATTCTAGTGTGTTTATGTGGCAAGTCCGCATGTCCACGTCATGTAAACATAAATTGTAAACACAGGCTTCATAACTCTCTCAATGAAGTCATACATTATAAAACAAGTTTTTCGGAGGTAATTGAATTGGCTAACATTAAATCTGCAAAGAAAAGAATCTTAGTAAACCAGACAAAGGCTGCCCGCAATAAGGCAATCCGTTCAAAAGTAAAGACAACAATAAAGAAAGTTGATGCTGCAATAGCTGCAAATGATAAGGCTGCTGCTGAAGCTGCTTTAAAGGCTGCTACTACAGAAATTGACAAAGCCTGCTCAAAAGGCATATATCATAAAAATACAGCATCAAGAAAAGTTTCACGTTTAGCTGCTGCTGTAAATAAAATGGCATAATTTAATTATAAAAAAACCTGTTGCTCATAGTAATATTTGCAACAGGTTTTTTATTTTGTTATTCTACTGTACTATTATCTAAATAAATTATAAAATCAGATTCTTGTTTTGTCCATAATTCATTGTAATCTCTATAATGCCAATGACTTCCATCTTCAACATTTTTTTCTGCAATATCCTGACGAACGCTCTTTAAAAATTCTATAATTTTATCTAAATCATTCTTATTACAGTCTAAAGTAACTTCACTTAATTTTATAATTTTATTATATTCATTATCTTTTTTATCATAACCAAATGCTTCCATACATTTTCACCCGTCTTTCAAATATCAATTTTTTATTTATTTGATTATATATACACGAAACTACTGTAATACATGGTATTATGCTTAACTCTCAACACAATAAAAAAATCAAGAGCGGCAACCTCTATGCTTTACTTACATAGAATATGCCACTCCTTCCAAAGAGTTTTCTCTTTCAATTCTGCTAATATTATATGTTCATACACACAAATTGTCAACCACATTTTTTACGAAATTATATATCTATATTGTTTAGAGCCTTTACCTGTTACAACTTCATTATAAACATATATTAGTGTTATAATATATAAGCTTTTGGGGGTTCGGGTACTTGCCCCTGAGGAGTTTCACACTGCATATGCGATGAGGAAAAAAATAACAACAGCCAAGGTTTATCCCTGATTGTTGTTTTATAAGGAAAAAGGGCTTTGACACTCATTGTTACCATTTATAATGTCCATAAAGTCTATTGGTATTTGCTCTGCTCGCATTTTTAAAACCATCAGTAATAGCACTGGCAATTCCTATAGCAACCAATACTCCCAATACTGTTCCAATTACAAGACTTGTAACTGTTACAACTACGGCTGTAATCAATGCAAAACGTAAAGTCTTCAAAACAACCCTTGCTACTTTTTCACCACGGGTCAATTTTCTCCAACTTCCATTCATGATCCATTTGATTTTGCTTTGTTCTTTGATTGTTTTGTCAACCGTATTTAATTTTACATTCTTCATAATCTTTTCCACCTTTTTTCATTTTTTTAATTAACCAAAAGCAGTATGACCACAAATATCATCTGTGACCCTGATAAACGTATGATATGTAACTTTTGGATTCCTTTTATTTAAGATGATATTTGATTATATTTTTTATTCACAAATTTTTAGGGTGCAGGGACACCCCGCAGTCCCACAGACAGGTACTGTCTACAGTCTTTGAAAATGTCTGTTCATGATGTAGGAAAAATTACCGAAAAACAGTGGTCATCATAGGTATTGTTATACCTCTGACGACCATCTTAAGTGTTCTTACTTTGTTGCTCCACAGTCACAATAATAATAGTCAACATAAGTGCTGTTCTCATAGTGTCCCTGATCCTCTTCATGAGAACCAACTTTTACAGTCTCAGTTACATATTTAGGAATACTTATGTGTCCGCTACAAAAACTCTTAGCAGTACCATTAATATATGCTTCTACTGAATCATCCTGATGTGCATAAAGTTCTTCGACGTTATCAAATACTAACCCACAACGACATTCATGAACTTCTGTCATTGTTGTTTTTTCTTCATAGTCATCAACCGTAACAATATTAGGAACCCATACCTGTTCTGTTGCTGTATGTTCTTTCCAGCTATGTGTATGTGTGTTTACAGTATTGGGCTCAGAACCACCTGAATCATAATTGTTTGTATCAGAACCACTTGTATCATAACTATTTGTATCAGAACTGCTTGAACCATAACCACTTGAATCAAAATAACTTGAATTAGAATTGGTTTCTGTTTGTACAACCTGCTGATAAGTTTCGGTTTCTGTCTCTGTTTCCGTCTCGGTTTCTGTCTCTATTTCAGTTTCTGTTTCAGTCTCTGTCTCTGTTTCAGTCTCTGTTTCTGTTTCCGTTTCTGTTAAAACAGATGATGAATTGACATCTTTACTTCCACAACCTACAACAGAAACCGTCAACATCACTAATATAAGGCTCATTCCCATAAGGTTTGTTCTTCTCATATCTCTTACCTCCATTTTAAAATAAAATATTGAAAGTGTAGTTTCCAATATTGCTATTTCAGATTGTTAATTTTACGTTGGGCCAAGATTGTTTTCACGAGCTGATAAATAAAGGCGGGGATTCCAACGATAATCGATAATACCGCCTTAACTGCTATGTATATTATCCAAAACCAAAATGTCCCAAATAATGAGACGGGAAAGAACGATTGCAGATATGTAAGGAATTTCCAACCAAATGGAACAAAAAACCAAGCGACAATTGTATTCGCATAGTCGCCAAAACTACTAAGTTTGCCATCTTTGGCCGTCCACCATGTAGCAATGATACTGACGAGAATGCCGATAGCAGTGGTTTTTATGAACTCGCTGCGGGTGTCAACCAGAGCGGCCTTGTATTTCTCCTTTCGCTGATTTTCTCTGTTCTGGGCTTGCTCCTGCTTGCTCTGCTGAATCTTGGCGGCACAGGTATCGCACATACAAGGCGTATACTTTTCGGCACACTCTCGACACAATCCCTTTCCGCATTTTTGGCAGGTTGCGACAGCTTCTATTTCGGTATGATTAAAACATTTCATCGTGGGAATACTCCTTTTGCTCTATTTATAGTTAGAAGAAAATATCTATAACTGTATTAGTATTATAAGCATGGTATGTTGTGTATGTCAAGCAATATTTGTATTAGAGTAATCATATCATTATTAGTTAGGAGATAAAAACAGATGGATAAGAAATCCTTAAATATTGCGATTGGAAGTCGAATTAAGTTAGCTCGTGAAGATAGGGGATGGACGCAGGAAGAACTTGCGGAAAAAATTGACCTCTCAACCCAATTCATTTCAACCATTGAGCGTGGGGCAGCCGGAGCCTCTTTAGGAACAGTTATCAGTCTATGTGAAGTGTTGAATGTGTCCAGTGAATGGTTGCTTTGTGGAAAACAGGCAGTTCCAGATTCAGAAACGATAGCAGCCAAAATCAGTTCCTTATCAAGTGCACAATTAACAGCCTTAGACAGGGTAACGGATGAACTTTTGCACCTGCTAAAAGTAACAGAAGGAAACGAGTGAATTTTGAAAGTGTATGAGAAAAAGACTGCTCCTAAACAGAAGGACAGTCTTTTGTCTTTTCATTGGCTTGTTACCAGATATTGAATTTTCTTTCAGACCTACAGTAAAATGAATGCTGTGTGTCGGTCTTTGAGCCTGCAGGATTTCGAGAGCATATCAGATCCCTTCCTTTTAAAAAAATCTTGGTTTCCTACACATCCTCCTCAGTAATCGTGACAAGCGTATCCACATCACCGCCTCCAATACTCATTATCCTGTTTGCCTGTCTTGATATTACCTGTTCAAAATAATTACGCACCTCTCTGGCATTTGCAAAGTTCTCACCACTGTTTGCCACCATACGTCCAAGCTTTAACAATACTAATTCCAGTGTTTTTTCACTGATTTTGTAATCCTGTTCCCTACACATCATCTTAAATATTTCAAAAAGCTGTCCCGCCGTATAATCTTCAAATCTTATGTATTTATTGAATCTGGAACGAAGTCCCGGATTTGAATCAAGAAACTCTTCCATAGGCTTTGGATATCCCGCAACTATTACCACAAGATTCTCTCTTCTATCCTCCATAATCTTAAGGAGAGTATCTATTGCTTCCTGTCCGAAGTCTCCTTCTGACTTATAATTAGACAATGTATAAGCCTCATCAATAAAGAGTATTCCGCCCATTGCCTTATCTGCCAGTGCAGTTACCTTCTCTGCCGTCTGACCCATATATCCGGCCACCATTCCTGCTCTGTCAGTTTCTACCAGATGACCCTTTTCAAGTATTCCAAGACACTTATATATCTCTGCCATCTTCCTTGCTATAGTCGTCTTTCCAGTTCCCGGATTGCCTGTAAATACCAGATGATTTGACATTATGGGCTGCTTAAATCCCCGCTCCTCCCTGAGTTTACGGATAACCAGCAGATTTACCAGATTATTAATTTCTTTTTTTACACCATCAAGCCCTATCATCGAATCAATCTCTTTAAGTATGTTTTTCATATCACCAATCTGCTCTATATCTGCTACTTCAAAGTCTGACTCTTTGGATACTTCCTCTTCTTCGGTAAAAATATCCTCTTCTGCATTAAGGATTTCCTTAATCATTTCCCTTGCAAACTCTTCCAGTGCATTTATCTGAATTTTCAGTCTCATGGAATTACTTGTAATGACTATATAGCCATACTGCTTAAAAGTTTTATATAACAGCCTTGATTCTTTTAAGAAAACATTTAATGAATTATTATCAAGCTTTTTTTCTTCCTTTATAATGTACATAAGTGATTTGGGTGCTTTTCTTAAAAAGCAGTCTTCACTGTTAAAATCTTGCCAATATGTTTCTTTAAGTACTTCTTCTGTATAAATTCTGTCAAATGTATTGTTGATAGTATAAAGCTCCTGCCTATCCAAAATACCATCTACAGCAGCAATCAGATATGCCATATTAGTCATATCATCCTTAAATTGGCTTACCAGCTCACCTGTTTTATACTCTTTGCCATTCCCTTCATATTTTTCACATATTTTATAACTTTGCTCTAACAAATAATTAAAATCTTCCATTTCAAATTTTCCTCATTTCTATATCTTTGATATTTATCTCTATTACATATTTTATATAGTATATCACATTTTTTCTTTATGTAATATAGAAAAAATGAAGTTTGTCAACGCAAAACTGATGATTTTTATGTGTATGATTCTTAATAACCAAAACATTCAAAAATGCAGTATTGTGCTCCCGACATTAATGTCGGGAGCACAATAAAAATTATCTTTGATAGATATAGCATTTGATACTTTAAGCTTTAACTCTTCATTAATATGTACTGTTCAACATGATAACTTACATTTTCCATTTCTCTAAAAAACATTTTCAATAGCTATATATCCGTTTTTTTTACAAAAATAGTGCTGATAGTATAATAGCAATTCTTTTATTTCCATCAGTTTATGTCAAGTATAAAAGAAAATTTTTTCATCTTTTATTAATATTAGATATTATTTGTATACACTCATCAAAATTTTTAATTGTATAATCCGGAGCGTATCCATTTGATTTCCACTCATACTTATATTGTTTCTCCCTCTGAAAATCTTGCTCTGTCCAATGTGATATGGTCACTAACTTTTTATACAAGTCAGCAACATCCTTTTGTTGATAATTGTACCACACGGATAATATTCCTGCCTGCTTTGCCATTAACATGTCTTTGCTAAGACTATCCCCAATATATATCGCTTGCTCAACACTAACATTTTCATTGTCACAAATTTCTCTTAATATCCCTGCATTAGGTTTTCTCCCTTGCAATTTATGCGTTTTGGGTAATGTTGATATCACATGGGAATACTTATACAAACTATCCGATACATATACCTCTTTGAAATACTCATCAACTCCTAACTTTTTCAAACGATAAAAACCATTTTCTTCTGCCGATTCAGTATACGCAACTATGATTATATTTCTATCATGTAAAAATTTTAAAGTATCTATAACTTCTGGATATAATTTCAATAATTTTTTACGTGCATAATTAAATTTGTAAAATCCAGAATCAAGTTCTTTTCTAATCTCTTCATCAGAACATCCGTCATATTTATTTCTAACAGAAGGAAGATTTATTGTTGCAAATGGATACTCTACACTTCCTACTTCCTGATGAATTTGTTTATATTCTTTTAGCAACTGTTCTTGTGGTACACCTACAATTGAGGATATTTCTTTTGCCATATCATAAAAAGCCGGTATAAAAAAACCAATCCACGAATATAAAGTATCATCCAAGTCCGTAATAAATAGTTTTATCATCTTTTACCTCCAAGTTATACTATAATGGTATATGTATAGTTTGAATACATTTGTCTGATTCGATATTATCAGCATGTATTCTAAAATATCTGACAACAATTTCATTAAACTTAAATGTTAATGTCGCAAATTTATTATCACACTTACTCGCACCTGTTCCTCCCATTCCAATTACATAAAGCTCCTTTGATTGATTTACATCAACCGTTTCATTATTACTGTCGAAATTGATTATTTTTTTAATAAATGATTGGTGCTTATGTCCATGCAGTAGAAACCTGACGTTATATTTTGTTAACCATTGCATAAGATGTTCTGAATCATATACTACACTGCTTGGCTTTGTTACATCCACCTGTTCTATAAAGCAAGCAGGTAAATAGTGGTGATGCATCATAACCATTCTAATAGAACTTGTTTGCTCATTGTTCTTCCACCCCATTTGTTCTGCAACATATTCCAGCTGTTCCCCAGACAAAAAGCCATGTCCTTCAAAATCTTTATATTGTTGTAAAATAAGACTATTTAAAGACGCTATCTCGACCGTCCTACCACATGGCATTAACAATTTACGCCCACATGCCAAATATTGATTAGGATTTAAACTATATATAGAATAATAAAATTCTTTATAAGCTTTTATACTGGTAGGATTTTCCCATACTTTCTCCGGAATCCCTTTGTCTAAATTTTTATCTTTTCTAATTAAATCATGATTCCCAGGGCAGATTATAATATTCTCTGCATTAAATTTTCTTACCAAATCCCTATTTAATTCTTTTATAAATTCTTTTGCCATTTCAAAACCTGCTTCTTCTCCAAACGAAGTAATATCTCCTGTAATTAATAACCCCCCCAAGCCGGTTAGCCTCTTTATTTGATTTTTCGTCATTATATGCATTTATTATATGCAT
Organism: Lachnospiraceae bacterium; assembly: GCA_014799465.1. Lineage (GTDB taxonomy): Bacteria > Bacillota > Clostridia > Lachnospirales > Lachnospiraceae > UBA2821. Next base: position 11,956 of record JAAVHZ010000060.1, read on the forward strand.
GGCCATTGTTACATCCGTACTGTCCTCTATTTTAACTTTAAAAATATTATCATTTCCAAAATGCAAATCAGATAGCCATAGTAATGAACCACAATGTCCTATTTTGCTGAATCATTTCCTGAACATTATAAATCCTTTTATTACTAAACTTACTATAATTAGAATCACTCTCCATATATATAGATGCTACATCAACATATGAAAAGTTTCGAACCAAATTATTATCACATTCCTGAATTTCGCTCAATTTAAACCATGCATAATAATCTTGGCTATTATAATAATCAGGTGTATGGTCTATCTCTGGAGATTTCATTTTTCTATTATCCATATATTTCATGTCACAACATTTTGCCTTATAAAGCTTTCTTTGTCCTGAATCCATAAGATATAAATCCAAAGTTCCAGCAATTCTCCCTTTCAACACAGAAAATTCATCATAAGGCACTTTTTCATTCCCTTTATTCCACCATCCCCACCAAACATAATTTTTATTTTTAATAATCTCTTTATGCTGACCTATAGTAGCATCCTTCTCGGTAACTAAATCTCTAAAACGTAAAATAACCGTGCTAAATCCCATTACAATTCTCCCTCGTTCATTATTTATATTGATTTGCAAAAACAACTTATTTTATAATCTCTTTCAGATAATGTTCATAACAATAAACCCTATACCTCTGCTTATTTGAAATCTCCTTTACTAAATCATATTTTTCTAAAATGGCAACTGATTTCGCAGCAGTATTATATGATATTTGAAACTCCTGTTCAATATCATAAATGACAAAAACTGGATTTTCTTCAATAAATACAGATACCTCCTGCAACAATGATTTTTGTTTTTCATTTTGTATGGAAATCAAGGTATTCTTATGAATCTGTTCCAACCGCATAATCGCCTGATTCGTTTTTGCAACCGCCATTTCCACAACATGTATAAAAAACCGAATCCATATACCGTAATCTCCACTTTCCCTAACTTGACGCATTGCTATCTTCCGCTCCGCATCCTGCTCTAAAAAATATCTTGCAAATGGAATATAATAATCGCTTCCCATTCCTTGATGTCTCATAAAAAAGTTCAACAAAATACTTATCCAAATTTCATTGTCTTCCTTATAAGGCATAATGGTCAGGAACTGATATGCCAAAAGCCCTGATTTTATAATATCATCTATCTTTATCGTTTCTTTCCAATAGGCTTCCAAATCACGCATCAATCCAGAAACTTGTTCCGGTGTCGGCGGATTATACTCTAACAAACTTACTTTCTTAAATTTTGTATTTTCCCATATCTGATTCTTCCGAAATGCTACACTCTGATGTTTTATCTTAATTTTTCCTTGAAGGATAATATCACAAATGCAGTCTTTATGTTCTTCCACACATTCATATAGAACCATTTTCCTGCAAATATCTTCCGACAAACTGGGACAAAATACATCCGTTAATTGTACCTTTATGTCATCACTTTCTAAAACAGAAATGCATTCCTGCTTGTAAAGCTGTCTGTTTTTGACTCTGAAATCAGTTTCATAAAAACTAAGTCCCTGCATTTTACCGATTTCTCTATAAATGAATTTAAGCCTGTGCTTCCATTCATCTGTCAGCAATTGCTGTCCGTCCACCTGTTGTAATGAAGCAGGTATATATGTACGATAATATAATCTGCTGTCCACATCCTGTACTCCCGTTGCATTCCGAATAATTTCGTATTCTCCGGCATTATTCTTTTCCTTATGCTGTATTACTTTATGATAATATGCAGATTTATCAATATCTTTCATAGTCTAAATTACTCCTGTTTCTTTTCAATTCCTTCCAAGTTAGAAATAGCCTCTAAATAATGCTTTTCCACTGCTGTTAAATGTAACTTCGCCTTCTCTGAATATTTTTCATATTCTTTATGTGCTTTCTCAAGTGCCTGCTTGTGAGATACTTTTCCTTTATGATTTAAAATATCACGCCTAGTCATTTTTAAGTAGTCATCTATTGTTTCAAGCCAATCTTTCATATACATCGGTTCACGGTTCATTGCCCGCAGTTCTGCAATATCCAGATAAGCTGAAACAAGCCTGTCCAATATCTCAAGTTCTTCTCTGCTTAAATAGTTCTTCGCAATTTCCGTATCCGACCTTTTAGGAAATTCCCCATACCAACTTGTCAGCCCCATAAATTCTTTTTCACTGTCAGCCCTCTCATAAATCACTTCCGCCGCAGTATGATGATGCACCGCCCAATGCATCTTATTCTGCACCTGTTTAAACAGTTGTATAGAAACTTCAGATTTTGGATCATAGTCTATACTGGTAGCATAAATATCCAAAATCTTTCTCCAAAATACCTTTTCACTTGCACGGATGCTTCTGATTCGTGACAGTAATTCTTCAAAATAATTACCACTGCCAAGATTTTTTAATCTGTCATCATCCAGTGCAAATCCTTTTATCATATACTCTTTCAGGATTTTCAATGCCCATTTACGAAACTGCGTGCCACGAATGGATTTTACACGATAGCCCACAGAAATGATCACGTCGAGATTGTAATAGGCAACCTGATACGTTTTTCCATCTTCCGCAGTTGTTGCAAAAAATGCAACAACTGAATCTCTCTCCAATTCTCCCTCTGAAAATATGTTTCTTATATGTCTTGATATAACAGATTTGTCACGTTGAAATAATTCACATAACTGTTTCAAATTAAGCCATACTGTTTCTGATTCCATCATAACTTCTAATTTAACAGTTCCATCTTCCGTTGCATAAATAAGAACTTCGTTTTTCTCCATACGCAGACTCCTCTTGATAATTGATTTTAATACATTCTATTATATCACTCCATGAGATTTTCTTCTCACGCTTTTCTGCTAAAACGAATCAGCAGCATCTCAACCCCGGTCTTCTCTTCAAGCCTTCCGTTTTTTATCGCCTCTTCAGTATCTATCGCATCATTTACGGCTTTCCTTATTGCCTTAAATGAAAAATTCCTGCACTGCTTAACTGCACCTCCTATCACAAATGGCGACATAGACAATTTCCCTGCTATATCCTTAGATGAATATCCCTGTGACACAAGTTCCTTTACCTGAAGCATAATATTAAACTGCCTTGATATCATATATAATATTTTTAAGGGAGCTTCCCTTGTATTAATAAGATCATAATAAAGCTCCAGTGTTTCCTTTTGCTTTTTCTCTCCCATTGCATCTATCATGGCAAATATTTTTCCGTTTATCTCCGGAGAACATATTGCATCTATATCTTCTTTCTCTATTACATCTTTTTCTAATGTATAGCAGAACAGTTTTTCCAATTCAACAGCAATTTTTTCCATATCATTTCCCGACAATGCCAAAAAATATTCCATTACAGGTTTTGTTATATTTTTCCCTTCTTTTCCCAACATGCCAAGTATCCATTTTGTAAGTTCTGCCGCTTTTGGATGTGCACACTCACAGGCATATCCGCTGCTCTTAATGGTTTTATAGATTTTACTGCGTTTATCCATTTCCGACTCAATAATCACAAGGCATGTAGTGTCAGGAATCCCATTTTTTATATATTCTGAAAATTTATCATCAGCCTTCTTTAATACACCCGTATTTTCCATTAAAACCAATCGCCGTTCGGAAAAAAACGGAAGTGTATCACACATATTCATTACTTCTTTTAACTCTGTATTTTTTCCCTCAAATAAAGAACAATTCATATTTTCCTTATCGCCGGTAATAGTTTTTATAAATTGGTTCTTTATATTTTTCTTCAAATATTCTTCTTCACCATATATCAAATAGAGTTTTTTAATATTTCCGCTATCCAAATCATGCCTGACATTTTTCATATACCAAATCCAGCCTTCCTTAATCCTTATAAACTTTCACGCTAACATCCTTATCCCGTATCCTAACTATTATCTCGCCATCCCTGTCTGTGCGGTATATCCTGCTGCCTCTTTCATTAAACCGTTCAATTGTTTCTCTGTTTGGATGCCCATATGTATTATTCTTTCCACAAGAAACAACACCTATTAACGGTTTCGTAATATCAAGAAAATCCTCACCTGACGAATTTTTCGAGCCATGATGCCCCGCTTTTAAAATACTGCACTTTCCTAATTCGACTGATGATATAAGATTTCTCTCCCCCTCTTTTCCCAAATCTCCCATAAACATCATATTTGCTCTGCCAGCAGATAACCTCATTACCACTGACATCTCATTTTTATCATTATCAACCACTCCCTTATCAGGATAAAGACACTCAAAAATATAATCTTTGCCTTTCCACCCTTTTCCTGCACTTATATATTCAATAGCAACATTATTTTTGACCGCCTGTTTTTCCAGTTTGGCATAAGCCTCATCTTTTGCTGATATATCAGGAAGCACAAGAGTCTTTACAAATGATTTACTTCCTATCCGTTCCTTCATAAGCTCCTCTATACCATTAATATGGTCATTATCCGTATGAGTCACTATAAGATAGTCAAGCTGTCCCACTCCACTCGCCTTTAACAGCGGAATTATCCTGTTCTTTCCCACTCCGCTAATATCACTGCTTCCTGCATCAATAAGATATTCCATATCACTGTTAATCTGTATAAATGTGGAATCACCCTGTCCCACATCTATGTATTTTACACATAAGCCATCATTGTGCCCCGAAAGCAGTGTAATACACATAACTGCAACCATAGATATGCCACCGATAATCTTTCCATATCTCACATACCAATATTCTTCTGAAAATTCTGTTTCTCTGTTACATAATTTCTGAGCAATAAATACTACAATCATCAAAACTGCATAGTATATTACTATTCTCCATATATCCGGCTTTCCTGTCACATACTCCGAAAACGGCAGCCTTAAAACATTCCTACACAGATTGTCATAAAAATCAAGTCCATAATTTCCTACTCCTGCAAGAAACTTTCCAACACTTATATTATATATGGAGACAGCTAATCCTCCCATTCCCGATAATATTATATATACTATACAAGGAATCACAACAAGATTAATAAATATGCCATATACTGATATTTCAAAAAAATAGTATGCCATAATCGGAAGAGTCATCAGTTGAATTCCAAAACTAACAAAAAAGCTTTTTAAAAATCTGCTTTTAACAGAATATATGATTTCAACTGCCGGAATAATAGTGCAGACTGCTCCAACTGCTCCAAATGAAAGCATAAAACCCGAATTAAGCAATGCATATGGATTACTAATTATTATGATAATTGCTGCAAATGACAATGAGGATATCATATCATAGCTCCTGCCCAGAATATCCGCCACCATTCTCACCGAAAGCATAATAACGGCACGTGCTACAGATATCATCATTCCTGTAAACATGCCATATATAATAACAGCAGCTATCCCCACTGTACCGGAAACTGTATATTTAAACCTTTTCCTTAATATCTTGTATATTCCTAAGCCTAATATTGCCATATGTGTTCCGGATATACAGCACAAATGATATATTCCTGCACCTTTATACAATTCCTTTACATCTTCATCTATTCCACTCTTTTCACCAAGCAGCATGGCATCATATAACGCAGCCCTTTCTTCACTGTATAAAAGCCTTAAGTTTTTCTTAATGCTGCATTTTATCTCATACATCTTTTGCTTTAACAGCCATACTTTAAAATCTTTTATTATAATATTGCTGCCGTAAAACCGTCCCGATATTCCGACAGAACGATAATACTGCCTGTCATCAAAATTCCCTTCATTGCGTGCCCCCTCATATTCAATATAATCTGCCTCAGCTTCAATTACATTGCCTATTTTTATCCCCTTATTATCTTTAACGTATAAAATGACTTCATCATTATATTCTGATAACTTTACTGTAAGAGCATACCCTTTAGCAGTATCCTCAATATCTGATACTGTTCCCGTAATACCTCGTAAATCTGCCAAAAACCTTTTCTCAGCCTTATCATATTTCATATTCATATCTGACATTAGTAAATATCCTGCAATTACACATATAATACCAATCATGCATCTCCAGGGACATATAAAGTTTCTGTCAAATATATAATTTATAAAACACCAAAAACATACTAACACGGCAATACCCACTGTCATTTCCCGATGCCCGTATGCAATCAACTCTCCAAGTACAAGTGCCACCATCACTAAAAGCAATGGTCTTTTAATATTACTTCACCCTCTCTTTTATTCTACTTCTTTTTCTTTATCATCAAGTAAATCCAGATTCCTTGAAAATGTCCCACTAAGTTCAAATGTGTTATGGAGTTTTTTATCTGTTTCACCATTTATACTGAACTGAACTTTATTGACCGTAGTAAGTTCACACAAGGAATTCACTATGGAATATATCTCCACTTCATCTGACACATCTACTGCCTCAGCAAGAAACGAACTATCCAGATTGACATAGCATATTCCGTCCTTTGTAGACACACTTATTATTTTTGTGTTTGCCGGAATTGTCCTTACAAGACCCGATTTGTCAGGTCCTTTTATAAGCTTATCAAGTACATATCTTTCCATTGAAATATTTTCAGAATATATTCCGTTATCATTTTTTTCAACCAGCCTGTCACCACTTTCACTTCCAAAATAAAGTATCAAATCAACATTTTGATAAGTATTTATGGAAGAACCTGAACTGTCCACAAAATCTGCTGCTTTCATCACACCAACCGGTTCACCTATTGAATCCTTTAACGGTTCCTGCCCCACATTAAATGTCACATAGTCAACTCCCTGTATCTGTGACAATGTTAGTACCAATGCTGCCCTGCACATTATTTCTCTTGTCTTTTTCATATTAAGATATTCCAGACTAAAGCTTATTGTAAGATTTTGTTCTTTCAATGTCCAATCTTGTATTTTTACTGATTCCGGCATGGCATTTACACAATTAATCTTATCCGACACCTGATTAACCGCATCCAATACCTCTGTAATCTGCTCCGTAACATTATCAGACTTTACTTCATAATCTGTTGTTACGAGTTTATTCTCATCTTTATTAAGATAATAAAGTTTAAATCCGTCATCCGGCAAAGACTGTTCTTTTCCGCATCCGGACAAACAGCATGCACACATAATAAGCGAGATTAAAATTAGTAACCTTTGTTTCATAAACATGCTCCAATCTACTTTTTCACCGTCTGACCATTAATATAGGTAAGAGGAATACGCATATTAAATGTAGTTCCCTCTCCTTCTTTGCTGTATACCCTTATTGCTCCCTGATGCATAACTATTATATTCTTTGTAATGGCAAGACCAAGTCCTGTACCTCCGGTTTCCCTCGCTCTGGTCTTATCAACCCTGTAAAATCTTTCAAACACCTTATCCTGTGCATCTTCTGGTATTCCCACACCCGAATCTGACACCTTCAGATAAAAATATTTATGGTCTGCATTCAACGAAACTCTTACCCAGCCATCCATCACATTATACTTAACAGCGTTTTCAACAAGATTTGTAATAGCACTTGTTATCTTAACCTCATCAACCTCTGCTATCACAGGACGAAAGCTTTCAAATACAAGTTCAATATTCTGTTTTGCTGCCAATGGTCTTAACCTCTTTAATATCAATTCTACCAATTCATTTATATTTACCTGAACTATATTAAGCTCTTCTGTCTTTTTCTCCATTTTTACCATTGTAAGAAGATCTGTAATTATATCGCTCTCTCTGGTTATCTCCTGTGCTATGTCAGTTAAGAACTCTTTATACAATTCCGGTGGTACATCTTCCTGCATAAGAAGAGAATCTGCCAGAACTTTTATGGAAGTTATAGGAGTTTTAAGCTCATGTGATACATTTGATACAAATTCCTGTCTTGTCTCATCCGACTTTCTTATTCTCTCCAACATATGATTAAAGGCTTCACCAATCTTCTCTGTTTCTGAATATTCATCCAGCATCAGCTTTTCATCTGAATATCCGTCACTGATTTTTTCTATGGTACTCTCTATCTTCCTGAATGGGCGAACCAGTGATTTTGACCAGATTGATGACAAAAACACCACAACTACAAATATGGCAAGTTCAATAATTCCAGCTCTGGTTCTCAGATTATTCATGGCTTCATCAACATCCATTGCAGAAAAATTCACAAGCATTACTCCATTTATATCATTTGAATTATTCTTTGTAATCGGAAGCGTTAACTCTATATAATTTTCATCTTTTGAATACTTTGATACGTTTTCGCCTTTGAAACATTTAATTACATTATTTGAAATACATATTTTACCGGTATCCATCTGATATGTATCATTGATTATTTTAAAATCATTATTAATAATCAGTATTCTCCCGTCATACATACTTGAAAGCTGTGACAATTCCGCATTAATGGCAACCATTTCAATATCATCACCATTAATCAAATCAAGATAATTATATGTTACAAGATTATTCCTCAATATATTGCATTGCCCCTGAAGCCTGTCCATTTTCTGCTGCACCATTACTTTTCTGGCAATGTTCAAAAGAGTAACATCCATTACCAACAGAGGTACAATAGCAAGAACAATCACAAACGCCAATGCCCTAAACCTCATATTTTTAAGAAATTTATTTTTTATAAAAGACATTTTATTTTCACACCATTTCTGCATACATAAACCGCACTATTCTTTAAAATAGTATCCTATACCCCACTTAGTATACACATATTTCGGCTCACTCGGATTATTTTCAATCTTTTCACGCAAACGTCTTATATGTACGTCTACGGTTCTGACATCTCCCGGATATTCATAATCCCATACTATATTAAGGAGTTTTTCCCTGCTAAACACTTTGTTAGGGTTCGTAATCAAAAGTTCCAGCAAATCAAATTCCTTTGCCGTAAGATTTATTTCCTTTCCTTCTATAGTCACACGTCTTGCATCCACATCTATCCTCAGTTCACCTTTGATAATAACATTAGAGTTTTCTATATGGCTATTCTTACTGCTTCTCCTTATAATTGCCTTAATTCTTGCCTTTACTTCAAGTATATTAAAAGGTTTGGTTATGTAATCATCAGCCCCATAATCAAGCCCCAATATCTTGTCCATATCATCTCCCTTTGCAGTAAGCATGATTATAGGCACATTTGAAAATTCTCTTATCTGCTTTAGCACTTCGAACCCGTCCAACACAGGCAGCATCACATCCAACAGAATTATGTCATACTCATTCTCCTTAGCAAGGTTCAACGCCTCCTCGCCATCATAAGCACAGTCTACTTTCATCTCATCCTGCTCAAGACTGAATCTGATTCCTTTTACTATTAGCTTCTCATCATCAACAACAAGCACTTTGTTCCCCATTGCCACAATCTCCTTTATTATACACATATCAATTCTTTAATCTTATTAAAAGCAGCATCTTTAATACCACTTACATTCATAATGTCTTCTATATTTATAAATCTTCCAACAGAATCTCTGTAAGATATTATTGCCTCTGCCTTTGACTGTCCGATTCCCGGTAAAGACATAAGCTCTTCCATTGATGCCTTATTAATATTTATAAGTCCATTTCCCATACTTTCGGACTGTAAAATCTCCTCATCTTTAGAAGGTATATATATCTGTTGTCCGTCAGTAACTGCTTCTGCCTGATTAACAGTTCCCGGGCCTGCCTCTTCCTTCAGCCCTCCTGCCATTTCAATAACCTGATATACTCTTGTCCCTTCCGGCACTTCATATACTCCCGGTGTATTCACACACCCACATACTTCAACATATAAAAATGCAGATGTTAGAATACTTTCCGGGTGTTCTGACATCTCTTCTGAGGATAACTCCTGAATATATGGCTCCTCCATACCATTATCACGTGTAATATACATTACACCAAAAATACATACTGCTGATATAACAGCTGCCCATTTTAACCAATCATGTAATTTCATTATATGCTCTCCTTCCACAAAAAGAAGAGACACTTTAAACACTAATATTTATTTTACATAAATTTTAATAACTTTACAATAGTATTTTTTATCTTATATACAAATCCTTCTGCATGGCTAAACCATCACCTCATTTAGAAAACATAAATACACCTACAGTGGCAACTGCTGCCCATACAAATTTCTGCCATTGAAAATCTGACTTTTCAACACCGAACATTCCTATAAGTTCAATAAGATATGCTGATACAATCTGGGAAATAACTATAATCATTACCGCCTTTGCCGGCCCCATCATAGCCATACTTTTAATAACCGTATATGTTATAAAAGCACCTATAACTCCTCCCAAAAGCATATATTTAGGCGAAACATTAAGCAGTCCCATAAAACTCTTTCTGTCAGTAAAAAGCCATGCACCTATACAGACAATAAATGCAGATATCTGAACCCAGCTGTTAGATACCCACATAGATGTTCCTTTTGTAACCTGTGTATTAAATACTCCCTGAACACTCATAAGTACTCCCGATATTAATGCAATAATAAAACCCATTTAAAGTCACCTCCAGTAAAAGTTTTTCCTTTAAATGGGTATTTATTCTAAAAAATGTATTCCTCTATTACACAAGTATGCTTTTTCGTATTTTTCTCATAATTTATACCTACAAGCAGAATATTTCCCTTATATTCCTTTAAGCTCTCACAATACCTTCGTTCTTTTATCTGCTCAATTGCCCCCACTGCAGTTTTGTCCCATTTCAGCTCAACCACAATTGCCGGTTTATCCTGAAATTTCCTTTTAGGCACATATACCATATCTGCAAAACCTTTACCACCCGGAAACTCCCTGTATACATTATAATAATTTCTTGCTCCATACAGTGCCAGTGCTATGGTATAACTTAATGCATTTTCATCATTATATTGCAAATGAGAGGTTTCAAAATGTGCCTGCTCTATTCCCCTGATTACCGGTTCTGAACGCTTTTCCCAAATCGCCCTTAAGGTGTTTGCCGAATTTTTCAATGATTTAGATACTTCTCCCCACTCTGACACCGATACAGCGTTGGCATATTCCATTCTTATTTCATTATTCGGAATATATACAGTGCCTTCTACGCTATTATATCCCAGATATCCCAGATGCACCAGAAGCGTCAGTACATCATCTTTACTCTGAAATGTAGTCATATCATTAGAAAAACTCTTTGCATTAACCGGAATCTGTTCTCCTGCCATCATAGACAGAACATCATCTCTTAATTCCTCAAAATTCATATCTATATACATCCGCAAAGCCTCAAAGGTTTCTGTCTGATTCCAATAAGTATCATACCTGCCTGCTGTCATTGCTGCAACAACAGAACGCGGGTTATAAATATTATCTGTACTTTCAAAATGATATCCATCATACCATTCTTTCATTTCCTCTTGAGCCATATTATACTTTGGGCACAAATCTGAAACTTCCTTTTCCGTAAACCCTGTATATTTTGCTAACTGCCTTGGATTAATCATGGAATATTCATCAAACATATTGAGTGCAGAATGTGTTCCATATTTTTTAATTGGTAAAATTCCTGTCATATACACCAGATGAATATGGCTTTTGTCCTTTAATAAATCTCTTAAAAAATCAAGATACTGTTCCTGTTCTTTTCTTTCTTCTTTATACTCTCTAAAAATACAATCCCATTCATCAATTACAATCACAAAAGGGCATTGGCTGTTTTGATAAATATCTTTCATAGTCCTTGTTAAATTATTTTTATCAAAGTATCTATAAGATGGATATTCTTCTAATAATTCCCACAATACACTTCTTTGTATCAGCGATATCATTCCCTCTATGTCTGTACTCTGGCTTAGAAATTCCTGCATATTAAGAAATATAGTATCATACTTATTCATATATTTTGTAAAATTACTATTTTTTGAGATGCATAAATCTGAAAATATTTCTTTTGAATCACATCCTCTGCTATAATATGACACCAGCATATCTGCTGTTATTGATTTCCCAAAACGGCGTGGACGGCTGACGCATAAATACTTTTGTGTTGTATGTAACACCTTGTTGGTATATTGAATCAACTCCGACTTATCCACATAAATCACAGAATTTAATGCTTCTTTAAATTTATCATTCGAGGGATTTAAATATATGCCCATTTCTTATACACCTCATTTAGAATTTGCTTTTTTAGTAATCTCTATCTTTCCAATGATGAAAGTGACTGCTGTATATCTGCACCCTGCCAAATCTGATTAAGAACAGACTCTAACTTTGCCCCAAAGTCTCCTGCCTCCATAAGTTTCGGGAGATTAACGGATTTATCATACTGATTAAGTATCACATTAAGATGGCTGTTTTCATATTCTATATCTTTCTTTGCGGACAGTTTTCCCGTACTTTCATACATTATATTCGCCATATCATATGATAGAAACTCCGCTGCATTCTCCGCTTTATCACCATTATCCGCATAAGGGTTTACCACTGCCACATTAGTAACCGAAAGCGCTCTTGTAGTTAATTCACCATTTAAATCCGGCAAAACCACTGTATTATATCCAACCTGTCCTTCTGCCTCTTCAAGTCTTTTTATACCATCTGTTTTTAAAATGGCATACACAACTTTTCCCTGTGAAAATCTTGTTATAACATCATCATACGTTTCCGAATTTATATCTATGGAAAATATCTGATTAAGGTTATGATAATATGCCATAGACTGAATTAACTTATCATTAGTAAATGATTTTACTGACACATCATCTCCATTCTTTCCCCCATATTCCAGATATCCACCTGCAAATCCATAATTGTACATAAGGCCTTTAACATCCCATAACAGAATATTTTCCACCAAACCGCTTATAGTCTCATCCACACTGTTTGAAAAATTAATAATATCATCAAATGTGGCAGGCGGATTCTGGGTATATGCAGTATTATACACCAAAAATGAAGTATCAAAGTTAAGTGGATATGCCTGCTTTCTGCCCTTATACGTCACCGCAGATATCGCCGTGTCAGAATATACATTATCATTAAATATATCATCATTTGTATTTTCCTCAGTAAGACCTGCGAGTACAGCCTTTTCAAGCATTGAACTGTTCATAATATATATGTCCGGAATATCAATGCCCGAAATATTATGCTCGTTAACTGATTCCAGATAATTCTCTTCCTTTACTTTTATGCAGTTAAGCTTTATTCCACATTCTTTTTCATATATTACATTCGCTGCATCTAAAAACGGTGTAAATTCATCATTATAATACCATACTGTTACTTCATTCTTTTTTACTTCAGATGATGTCATTACCCCCTGAGTCATGGTTTTATCATCTGTCCCTCCCGTAAGCCAGTTCGTAAACAATACCGTAAGTATTCCCATTATAAGCATAAGTATTATGGCAGCCAGAATACCTGATGCTTCTCTTTTATTTATACCCATATGCATTACTGTAGTGCCTTTCTCAATATTTTAATCATTTCATCAACATTTTCTTTTGTTATAATAAGAGGCGGAAGCATTCGCAATATCTGTGCACCTGCCGTTATAACCAAAAGACCATTGTCAATAGCCTTAAGAACTACATCGTTAGCAGGTTTATTAAGAATTAATCCCTGCATTAACCCTTTTCCTCTATGACCTGACACACACTCAAAATCCTCTGTAATCTTATCAAGTTCTTTCTCAAAATATTCACTGACTTCTATAACATTCTCCAGTACATTTGTCTGTTCAAAAAGGTCAAGTACTGCATTTACAGCTGCTGCCGCAAACGGATTACCTCCATACGTGGTTCCGTGGTCACCCGGTTTAAGAGCTGCTGCTTTCTCCGTAGTCAAAAATGCACCAACTGGCACTCCGCATCCAAGTGCTTTTGCAAGTGTCATTATATCAGGCTTTACACCATAATGCTCATGAGCGAACATTTTGCCTGTCCTTCCCATTCCACATTGTATTTCATCAAATATAAGCAGAATATCATTTTCATCACAAATTTTTCTGATACCCTTCATAAATTCTTCAGTTGCAGGATATATTCCTCCTTCTCCCTGAACCGGCTCAAGTATAATGGCACACGTCTTATCATTAACCAGTGATTTTACACTGTCAAGGTTATTAAATTCAGCAAATTTAACACCTCCTATAAGCGGTTTAAATGGCTCCTGATATTTTTCATTTCCCGTTACCGACAATGCTCCCATACTTCTTCCGTGAAAAGAATGTTTCATGGCTATTATCTCATGATCCGTACATCCGTCTTTATCATAAGCATAACGTCGTGCTGTCTTTACTGCACCTTCTATAGCTTCAGTACCGCTGTTTGTAAAAAATATTCTGTCCATTCCTGCAAGTTTGATAAGTCTCTTTGCTGCTGTTGCAGCAGGCTCATTATAATAAAGGTTTGATGTGTGAATAATCTTATCTATCTGTTCCTTTAGAGCATCATTTATTTTTTTATTTCCATATCCAAAAGCATATACTGCTATACCCGCCTGAAAGTCAAGGTATTTATTTCCATCGGAATCATAAAGATATACTCCATCCCCTTTGTCAATGGATAACTGATACCTGTTATATGTATGCAGAATACTTGATTCTGCCATTTCAATACATTCCTTCGTATTCATCAATTCTCCTCCTTATAATATCTGGGTCCGTCTTCACTTAATATCGCTGTACCAATTCCCTTATTTGTAAATATCTCCAGTAAAAGACAGTGTGCAATACGTCCGTCTAAAATATGCACCCTTGATACACCATTTTCTATAGCATCAATACAGTTATTAAGCTTAGGCAGCATTCCTCCTCCGATATGGCCTGATTCCAACAGTTTTTGTGCTTCCGGCACTGTAAGCTCAGATATAAGTGTTGACTTATCTTCCGGATTTTTGTATACACCTTCTATATCGGTCAGAAATGCTAACTTCTCTGCGTTTACTGCCCTTGCTATGGCACATGCTGCATCATCCGCATTTATATTATAAGACTTAAATTCATCATCAAGACCTATAGGACATACAATCGGCAGAAAATCTTTTTCCAGCAAATCAAACAGTATAGATGCATTTACATTTTTAATATCACCTACATATCCTATATCTTTTCCATCTGAGTATTTCTTTTCAACCTGTAGAAGTCCGCCATCCTTACCGCTAATACTTATTGCTTTTACACCGAGTTCCTGCACCATTGTAACCAGTGATTTTCCAACTCTTCCAAGTACCATTTCCGCTATCTCCATAGTGGCATCATCTGTTACACGAAGACCATTTATAAATTTAGATTCCATGCCAACCTTATTTACCCAGGAACTTATTTCCTTTCCTCCACCATGAACTATAATAGGTTTAAACCCTACAAGTTTAAGCAGTGTTACATCTTCAATCACACTTTTTTTAAGATTATCATCTACCATGGCACTTCCGCCGTATTTCACTACTATAATCTTTCTGTTAAATCTCTGTATATATGGAAGTGCTTCTACCAGCACATTTGCCTTTTCAAGATACTGATTCATTTCTTCTTTCATTACAATCTCCATCCTTTTTAACTTCTATAATCTGCATTTATCTTTACATAATCATATGTAAGATCACATCCCCATGCAGTTGCCTCCATAGCTCCCATCTTTATATCTGCTATTGCGGTAACTTCCGGTTCTGATAGTATCTTTGTTGCCTCTTCCTCACTGTAGTCAGTGGCAATTCCGTTTTCCACAATCTTTATTCTGCCCGCACTGCTTTCAAAATATATATCTACTGTCTCCAGATTAAAATCTGCACCCGAATATCCCATGGCACAAAGAATCCTTCCCCAGTTGGCATCATGCCCATATATTGCCGCCTTTGTAAGGCTGGATGTGACTATTGACTTACTAAGTGTAACAGCCTGTGCTTTAGATACTGCGTTTATTACCTTTACTTCAAATAATGCTGTTGCACCTTCTCCATCACCTGCAATCTGTTTTGACAGATATGTGGCAACTTCCGTAAGTACTTCCTTAAATTTATAATAGTCATCATTTTGTTCAGTTATTTCAGGATTCTCTGCCAGTCCGTTCGCCATAAGCAGCACTGTATCATTTGTTGATGTATCGCCATCAACAGATACCATATTAAATGTATCTTCCACCGTTTCACTTAATGCTTTCTGAAGCAATTTTTTTGATATTGCACAATCGGTCGTAATAAAACCTAACATAGTACACATATTTATATGAATCATTCCCGAACCTTTGCACATTCCTCCTACAGTAACGGTTTTCCCGCCAATCTCCGTCTGTATGGCAATCTGCTTTGGATGTGTATCAGTTGTCATAATGGCCTCTGCTGCCATTCCTGCATAGTCTTTCGTATCTCCAAGTTTCGATGAAAGCATCTCTATACCTTTACTTATCTTATCCATCGTAAGCTGCTTCCCAATAACACCTGTAGATGCCACCAGAACTGATTCCGCCTGTATGCCCATCACTTCCGAGACCTTTACCGCCATATCACGGCAATATCCATATCCTTCTTCTCCCGTACATGCATTTGCTATACCGCTGTTTACCACTATTGCTCTGGTTTCTGTGCATCCTGTAACAATTTCCCTGTCCCATATAACCGGAGCTGCTTTTACCCTGTTAGTAGTAAAAGTTCCTGCCGTCTTACATGGCACATCAGAAAATATCATTGCCATATCTTTCTTACCTGAATGACCTTCTTTTATCCCTGCCTCAATTCCTGCCGCCTTAAATCCTTTTGCAGCCACGATTCCGCCATCTATAGCATTATTCATATCTTTCACTTTCCTTTCCTGATATGCTGATTACGGAAACATCGGAACCTGTTCAAGTCCCATTGTTTCTTCAAGTCCAAACATAATATTCATGTTCTGTACTGCCTGTCCTGCCGCACCCTTAATCAGATTATCTATAGCACCCATCATTATGATTCTGCCTGTACGCTCATCTATTTTAAAATTCACATCAACATAATTACTGCCTTCCACCCATCTTGTTTCCGGTGGTACATCCTTATCCAGCACTCTGATAAATTTCTCATTATTATAGTATTTATCATATATAGCCTTTACTTCATCATAAGATACCCTGCTTTTAAGTTTTGCATAAGCAGTCACCAGTATACCTCTGTTCATTGGTACAAGGTGTGGGGTGAAATTAAGAAAAATATTTTCTCCCGCAGCATATGTGAGCTGTTCTTCAATCTCCGGTGTATGTCTGTGGTTCGTAACACCATATGCTTTTATATTCTCATTTACTTCGCAGAAAAGATTGTTTACTTTTGCTCCACGTCCTGCACCTGAAGTTCCTGACTTTGCATCTATTATAATAGTAGAATTATCTATTATTCCTTCCCTTACCATTGGATAAATACTAAGAATGGAACAGGTCGGAAAGCATCCCGGATTAGCTATAAGCCTTGCACTCTTTACTTTATCCCTGTTAATCTCACAAAGCCCATATACCGCCTCATCTATAAACTGCGGACTTTTATGCTCTATACCATACCATTTCTCATATACTTCCACATCCTTTATACGGAAATCAGCACTTAAATCTATAATTTTCACTTTATTTAATACTTCTTCATTTACAAGTGATGCACATAATCCCTGTGGTGTGGCAGTAAATATGACATCAACCTGATTTGCAAGTTCTTCCATATTATCATCCATACATTTAGCATCAACTATCTGAAACATATTCTGAAATACTTCATAATATTTCTTATCTATATAACTTCTTGAACCATACCATACTACTTCTGCTTCTTTATGCTGTGTTATAAGTCTGACTATTTCTGCACCAGCATAACCTGTTGAACCTATTATACCAACTTTAATCATATCCTGCCTCCTAATTACAAACTGTAAAATCTTACACAATTATATTACGCTTTGTGAAATATTTCTACCTAATATTAATATTATTACAATAAATAATTTATAATTATACATTTTAACTGAATATTATGCAAGTCTTTTTTAAAAAACATTCCAATTTGTAGTTGCTTTTTTATATTTCATGTTGTATATTTATGTATAGATTTTTAATATAAATAAACAAATGGAGGACATATATAATGAAAGAAAAAGTTGTATTAGCCTATTCAGGCGGACTTGACACTACTGCTATTATCCCTTGGCTTAAGGAAAACTTCGATTACGAAGTTATATGTGTATGTATAGACTGCGGACAGGGTGAAGAATTAGACGGACTTGAAGAAAGAGCAATATCCTGTGGTGCTGCAAAATTATACATAGAAGATGTTATTGATGAATTCTGTGATGAATATGTTGTACCTTGTGTACAGGCTCATGCCGTATATGAAAATAAATATTTACTCGGAACTTCCATGGCAAGACCTGTTATCGCAAAACGTCTTGTTGAAATAGCCCGTAAGGAAGGTGCCACTGCCATCTGCCACGGTGCTACAGGTAAGGGAAATGACCAGATCCGTTTTGAACTTGGTATCAAGGCACTTGCCCCTGACCTTAAGATAATTGCCGCATGGAGAAATGAGAAATGGACAATGGATTCCCGTGAATCAGAAATAGAATATTGTAAGGCTCATGGAATTAATCTTCCGTTCTCAGCAGATACAAGCTACAGCCGTGACCGTAACTTATGGCATATAAGCCACGAAGGTCTTGAACTTGAAGACCCTGCAAATGAGCCGAATTTCGACCATCTGCTTGTGCTTGGTACAACTCCTGAAAAGGCACCTGAAGAAGGCGAATATGTTACAATGACATTTGAAAAAGGTGTGCCTGTAAGTGTAAACGGCAAAAAAATGAAAGTATCTGACATTATCCGTGAACTCAATGCCCTTGGCGGAAAACATGGTATAGGTATAATTGATATAGTAGAAAACCGTGTAGTTGGAATGAAATCCCGTGGTGTATATGAAACTCCGGGAGGAACAATCCTCTACGAAGCTCATCAGCAGCTTGAAGAGTTAATTCTCGACCGTGAAACATATGAGCTCAAGGAAGAAATGGGCAACAAACTTGCACAGATAGTTTATGAAGGCAAATGGTTCTCTCCTCGTCGTGAAGCCGTACAGGCATTTATAGAGACTACACAGAAATATGTAACAGGTGAAGTTAAATTTAAACTTTACAAAGGAAACATTATTAAAGCCGGAACTACTTCTCCATATTCATTATATAATGAATCAATTGCAAGCTTTACAACTGGTGATTTGTATGACCACCATGATGCAGAAGGATTTATCAACTTATTTGGACTTTCAACAAAGGTTCGTGCTATGAAAATGGCTGAAGTTGAAAATAAATAGTATTTTAATCAGGTGTGGATTTTCCACACCTGATTTGTTTAATAGAGATATGAATGATGATTATTTTTATGATTTTATTCCTTAATTATAGATAAGAGAGAAAAATATGCTAATAAACAAAATTTATACAGACGGATACGAAAGAATTGTAGTACTCGAAGAAACAGGTACAGGCGAAAAAATTATAGCTCATTTCTTAGAATATGATGAATATTTAGAGAACAACATGACATCTGTAAAAAAGAAAGCCGGAGATATTATAAAATGTGATATATCTATTGATTTAGTAACTTTTAACAAGTTGACCGATATGGAATTAATGCATAGACAACCAATAGAAAATTCCTCACATATCAAGGCTGTAGTAAAAGTATCACAAATAATAGATGATTATTCTATATATGCACTTTCATCTATTATAAATGACAAAATTTTGATTGAATTTGAAAATGCAGTAGATTATAAAGTGAACGATAAAATTTTAATTGAAGGTTCTTTGGAATTACATTTTTGAAGTTTTGATTTACAGCTTTATTTAACAAAAGATTTTCTATTTTGACTATATATTTTTGCCCCTTGCTGAACTGTCACTTGCCGCCCAATACATGCATCAGCAACTTTTGACAGACACAATCGGTTATGCTATACTTGATATAAATTCAGACTTTTTCAGGCAATTAAAGGTTTGAGAGTTCGGTGTCTCGACCGCTGGGGCGGAGAGGAATTTATAATACTGTTGTCAGACAGTCAGCATTGGTGTTACACAGACAAAGAATGAAGATGCCAATACGCTTTATAACAGGGTGGATAGAGCCCTCTATATGGCAAAGGCTGCTGGAAAGAATCTAGTTGTAAAACTGGATTAAGAAAGGACGGAGGATAATACCATGAGTGATGTTTTCAATAATGAATTGTTTGAAGCGTTTGCAAAGGCATCTGATAATGTATACATTTATGTATGTGACATGAAGACAAATGTTTCCCGCTGGTCCTGGGCCGCCGTGGAGTATTTCGGGCTGGAGAGCGAATATCTGGTGGATGCAGGGAATGTATGGGCACAATATGTGCATCCGGATGATTTAGACACTTACATGGATGATATCACAGGTGTATTTTCCGGCAGAAAGAAGTTTCACCACTGCCAGTACAGGGCACGAAATGCGGAGGGAACCTATATCTGGATAGAATGTAAGGGCAGCTTAATTCGTGACGCAGAGGGAAATCCTGTCATTTTTGCAGGGCTTATGACAAGAATAGACGGACAGAGCAAATATGATTCTCTGACCGGACTTTTGACAGCACATGATATGCACCATTTCGACTTTGCTTCGCTGTCCGGAACCGCCCTGCTGCTCGGCATAGACGGATTCCGGAAAATTATAAACGGCTATGGATATAATGCAGGGGATGAGATTTTGATCAAATTTTCCAGAGTGATAAGTGATTTATGTCATTCCGGGTGGAAAGCGATGCGGTTTAGCGGGGATGAATTCCTTGTGCTTGCTTTTGAATCTACTCCGCAGGAGGTAACGGATTTTTATGAGGAACTGTGCAGGAAAATTGATACCCTTAAACTGGATGACGAGCGGAAGGTCGGGATTTCCATCTCGGCAGGCGGAGCAACTTTTCCTCAGGATGCGGATACAAGGGAAGCCCTTATCAATAAACTGGAGCACTCGCTGGAATATGCCAAGAATAACCGCAGGGCAAGCATAGTGTTTTTCTCAAAAAAGATTGCCGAAAAACATGAGAGAGGATTGGTTTTGCGGGAAGATTTAAAGCAGTGCGTCAAAAATAGCTTTAAAGGGTTTGAACTATTTTTTCAACCATTTATCAATCCTGATTCAGGTTCGATTGCAGGCTGTGAATGCCTTCTCAGATGGAAAGGGGAACAAATCAAAGATTCCTATCCGATGGAATTCATTAAAATCTTAGAAGATTACGGCGATATCCAAGATGTGGGGTTCTGGGTCATGGAGCAGGCTATTATGCAGCAGGCGGCATGGTGCGACAGATACGGAGAACTGCATATCAGCTTTAACGTATCTTATCAGCAGTTTATAGACGATGATTTTGAAAAGAAAGCGGTTTCCTATGTAGAAAAGTATGGGGCGAATCCTGAATATATCATTATAGAACTTACTGAAAGCTGTCAGGTAGAATCTCCCAAAGAACTTGCGGCAATGTTTGTCAGGCTGCGGAAACAAGGATTTAAAATAGCACTGGATGATTTTGGAACGGCGTATGCTTCCATGGAGATGTTAAAATGGCTTCCCGTGGATTATATTAAAGTAGAGCATTCTTTTATCCGGGAGCTTGCACAGCCGGGACACGACATAGACTATGCGATTGTTGACAGCCTGTTGGAAATGTGCAGGAGATTAGGATATAATTCCATTATAGAAGGTGTGGAAAACAGTGAAGTAGCGGATATCGTGGGAGAACTTAACGCCACACTGCTGCAGGGGTATCACTATTCCCATCCCGTATGCCGGAAAGACTTTGAAAAACTATTGGATGAAGACAGGAAACTATCCTCAGGTCAATGTTGACCATTATGCCATTGACTGCATCTTTTGATGGCACTGAATATATAAAGCTTGAGTACAATATCACGCAATCTTGACAGCGTTAAGATTGCGTGATATTATATTTACAGTGTTAAGATTGGAGAATATTGTATGAAAAGCAAATCGTATCATCATGGTGACTTACGTCACTCTCTCATTGAAATGGGGATTGAATTAATCAAGCAAGAGGGCGAAGAATCATTATCTTTACGAAAGGTAGCTGCAAAGTGTGGCGTTAGCAATGCTGCTCCTTATGCACACTTTAAGAATAAAGATGAATTTCTGGTTGCAATACAACAACATATTATGAACTTATTTACTGCCTCATTGGAAAAGTCTTTTGAAGAATACGAGAATAGTAATTTACTGCTTCCAATGCTCGGAAAAGCCTATGTAATGTTTTTTTACCAAAATCCTTTTTACTATGACTTTTTGTTTTCACGAAAAAACATCAGTATAAAGTTGTCATTAGATAATTCAAATAATAGAGATAATCCACCACTTGCTATTTTGCAAAAGGCAGCAATCTCAATTTTTCACAGGTCGGAGCTACCCGAAAAAACGATTCAAGATAAGATTATTGCTATGTGGGCGTTAGTGCATGGATTATCCGCCATTATTACAATGCCTAATGTTGAATACGATGATAATTGGGAATTGAGGGTAGAGCAAATTATTAAATCTATTTCAATTCCATATGTATAACCATGAAAGGAAAATAGTCAATGAATATTTTAATACATGATGTAAACACACAAGAATTTGAAAGGCTATTTCATAATACCATCGAAAATACTCATATTATTTCGGATACAGGATTTATTAAGAATTGTGTCGGATGTTTTGGATGTTGGATAAAGACGCCTGGAAAATGCGTAATAAAAGATGGCTATGAAAATTTAGGCGAATTATTTTCAAGAGCTGACAATGTTATGGTTATCAGTAAATGTTTCTATGGTGGATATAGTCCGTTTGTAAAAAATATTTTAGACCGCAGCATTTCTTATTTGCTTCCTTTCTTCAAAATAAAAAATAACGAAACACATCATCAGCAAAGATATAAAAATAATTTAAAATTTATTTCTTATTTTTATGGTGAAAATCTTACCTCATTGGAAATAGCTACTGCAAAAAAGTTAGTTAGAGCCAATAGCATTAACTTTTCTGCATCCGATTACTCTGTTTCATTTTTTGAATCTATAACTCAACTTTCTGAGGAGGTAAATACTCTATGAAGATTAGTATCATTAATGGTAGCCCTAAATCAGAGAAAAGTACATCTGAATTGATGATTGAATATCTTATTCCGTTTATAAGCGAAAACAGAATTTCTGTACATCATATCAATAGGGATAATTGGGATAAAATCCTATTTGCAGAAATCGGGGGTTGTGACGCACTCATTTTTGCGTTTCCCCTTTATATAGACAGCATTCCTGCTCATATGCTAAGGTTTCTTATCGAATTGGAAAGGCAAAAACATTTATTTAGGAAAAAGATGGTATATTGTATTATAAATAATGGTTTTTTTGAAGGACGGCAAAATCATATAGCCTTAGATCAAATGAAAAATTGGTGCAATGCAATGGAACTAACATGGGGACAAGGAATTGGCATTGGAGCCGGTGAAATGCTGCCGTTTCTTAAGGATATTCCTTTAGGGCATGGACCAAATAAAAATATAGGAAGAGCTTTCAAAGAATTAGCCTGTAATATTACCGCTTTAGATAAAGGAAAAGATTTATTCATTTCTCCAAATTGGCCGAGACTTCTTTGGAAAGTACAAGCATCTTTTTACTTTTTTTATCCTCAAGCTAAAAAGAACGGTTTAAAAAAGAATGATTTGTTTGAACAGGTACAGGATAAATATTTTTAATATCCTTCTTTTTCAAAATGTGGTATATTATAGAATTTCCATGGACCATAGTAATTCAGTATAGCCATATTTAAAAGAAGTGTAAGCATTATAGCTAATAAACCATATTGAACGCTGTCTTTCTTGATGCTGAATATCAGTCCGAGCATTGCTAATAATATAAGTCCCACATAATATTTTAAAATAACCATTCCCAAAACCAGCAAACTGTTATATTTTAAAACTGAAACCGGAACATATATTGGTGTAGACCTTATAATGTAAAAATCCTAATCATTTGCCCATGTTCTTATTGCATTATCAGTAAAGTCAAATGATAAATCCAAACCTCCGCAGATACCTACAATAACAGCCAGCAATAAATACATTAACAGATTACACTCCTCTGTTCCTATGTTCTGATATTCAAAAGGTATTATTTCAAGCAGACCGGACAGTGTACATACCAGTAAAACTATACACAAAATCAGCTTCATAAAAAAATCCGACCGCACTATTTTCGATTTAATTACATTTACCATGCAAACTTTATTGTCCATTTATCTCTCCAAACCGTAAGATTACTTTTTGTTATTAATGTTGATTGTATAACTTATTATAAGCAGAATACTAAGCAGCAGAATCCACCATAAAAAATAGTAAACTGAGTATATAAAAGGTTTAAACTCCATAGAACTATCTACTTCACCAATGATTATATTAGCCAGAGTTGTCTTCTGCCCCAATATATTTATTAATATTTTGAATATGATATATGGCATTATACAGACCAGAACCCTGTTTTCAATCCATATTGAAAAAACATAGCTCATTGCAGCACAAACTCCACCTACAAATGCATAACACACTGCAATAACCAGAACAAATTCAGCAGCAGTGTTTCCGGTAAAAAATTTGCCGACCATCGCAGAATCCCTATCCAGATAATTCCATCCGTAATTTCCTGTGGAAAGCAGAAAATATAATGGCACATATATAAGTATAACGGATGAAAAATTATATAACATTCCGCCTGTAATCACTGTGATATATTTTGCTATATAGTAAATGTTACTGTGATTTCTTATACATATCTGGTTATCAATACCATTTTTTCTGTCATCCATAAAGGATAAAACGCAGACCATGGATGGTATAATCTGCATCAGTGCTGCCATGAAACTTTCATTGATAGTATCCGTCCATAGTTTAAAAGCAGATTGTGCATAATATATTTCAGTATTGCCATAATCCAATTTAAACCTCAGATTCCAGAACAGACTGCATATCGTTACATATATAACAGTAATTGCTACCAGCCAGACAATCTTTTTCTCAAAAAACATTCTTTTATATTCAGTAATTAAAGTTCTCATTTAAAATACACATCTCCCGTAACTGCATCTGTTTGTAAATGCCTGATTAACTTATATGCCAATTCAAACAACTTAATATCAATCCCGTTTACAATGGAAAAATTATAGTCTACACTCATTTCACCAGGGCTTGAACTGCCTCTTCGAAACACAGCCTTAAGTTTTCCTGTATCGGCAGAAAAAAATCTTGTATTTTTTGCATACATATTATAGTTCATTGTAATGTTTCCTGTATATGTGTTCATAACAAAAACTTTTGTATAGTTACATCCTGTTGAATCAGAGACAGCATTTATATCTAATCTTGCCTTTCCTGTAGCACTATACACCGTATCTGATGAGCCTGAAATGTCATCTTTGCAGTTTACATTTTTACACATATATTCATTATTTGCCAAAACTGTTGTAGAAATAAACATTATGGACAATAATGACAAAATTGCTGCTATTTTCTTCATAATGCTGTCCTCCATTCATATTATCTTTAAATATCTTTCTTTTTCAAAATACGGTATATTATCGCAGATAATGCCACAAACCATACCCCGCCTGTAAGCATTGTATCTATGAACAGTGCCACCACATCTTTTTTAATACCGGCCCAATCATAAACAAAACATCTCTGTATCGTTATATAACTGAACATTCCTGACAAATCAATTGAGATTCCCCAATCATAAAATGCCCATGGACCATTGTATTGAAATATAGCAATATTAAAAAGGAGTGTAAGCATTATCGCCAATGCACCATACTGTACACTGTCTTTCTTTATGCTGAATACCAGACCTATCATAGCTAACAATATAAGCCCCATATAATATTTTAAAACAGTCATTCCTAATACCAGCAGACCATTATATTTTATAACTGAAACGGGAATGTAAATGCTGGTAGACTTGATAATATAATATTCCTGTTCTTTTGCCCATTCCATTATGGCATTTTCTGTCAGATTGAATGATAAATCTATCCCCCCACAGATTCCTATGATAACAGCCAGTAATGAATATAAACATATAAAGAAAAGTGAAAATGCCGCTATCAGTTTTAACATACCGAAATATGCTTTTTTCCTTGAGCCATACATTACATATACATTTTTTGTCAGATATTCTTCATACACAATATCCGGTACCAATATTGCAAATGCCAGTAAAACCGAATAGCAGTCAGTAAACGCCAACAATAAATACATTAACATATTGCCACTTTCTGCCCCTGATTGATTATATTCAAAATCAAAATTTAATGTTCCAATGTCATTATGCAGTGTACATACCAATAAACCTATACACAGAATCAGTTTCATAATAAAATCCGGCCGCTTTATTTTTGATTTAATTACATTTACCGTACAAACTTTTTTGTCCATTTCTCTCTCCAAACCGTAAGATTACTTTTTATTCTTAATGTTGATTGTATAACTTATTATAAGCAGAATGCTAAGAAACAGAATCCACAACACAAAATAATGTACCCAGTGTATAAAAGGTCTGTCATTCATCAAGACATCTACTTCACTAAAGATTGTATTAGCCAGTGTTACTTTCCGAACAATATACAATACATTTTGTAATATTTCGCATATTATATATGGCATTATACAGACCAATACCCTGTTATCAATCCACATCGAAATGACATAGCTCATTGCAGAATAAACCCCGCCTACAAATGCATAGCATACAGCAATAACCAGAACAAATTCAACTGCTGTGTTTCCGGTAAAAAATTTACCGACATACGCTTCATACCTATCCAGATAATTCCAACCATCATCTCCTGTGGAAAGCAGAAAGTATAATGGCACATATATAAGTATCACGGACAAAAAATTATATAACATTCCGCCCGTAATCACTGTTATGTATTTTACCATATAATAAATGTTACTGTGATTTCTTATACATATCTGGTTATCAATACCATTCTTTCTGTCATCCATAAATGAAAAAACGCAGACAATGCATGGTACAATCTTCATCAGAACTCTCACATAGATTTCATTTATGATATCCTGCCACAGCTTAAAAGCAGATAGCTTATAGCTTATTTCAAAATAACCGTAATCCAATTTATACTTCAGATTCCAGAACAGGCTGCATACCGTTACATAAATAACAGTAATTACAATCAGCCATATAATCCTTTTTTCAAAAAACATTCTTTTATATTCAGTAATTAAAGTTCTCATTCAAAATACACATCTCCCGTAACTGCATCTATTTGGAAATTCCTGACAGCGTCATTTTCATTTATAACAATATTCCATATCGGAACTGCTGTCATATTCCTGTTTAACCTATATGCCAATTCAAACATTTCAATCTCATTCACACTTTCCCTGTCTGTCTTATTTGCAACTATGGACAATGCACTTTCTATGCTTAAGATTTCACTGATTGCATCTCCCTGTCTTTCCACTTCATAATATGGAGATATTCCATAGTACTCATCAATTTTATTCATAGATGTAATATTTAGAAGTCCGTCCATAAAATCAAATCTTGCATTTGCCGGTATAGCATCATCAAATATAAGCGTTCTTGTAAAAACAACACCATCATATGAAGGCCTTACAGTAACAGATATAACATCTCTTTTATCAGATAACGTATAGACTATCACATCTTCAACAACCCACTTAAATAAAGAATCTGAATATTCAGTATCCATATAGTTCTCCACAAATCCTATTAAATCCTCAATATCCGTACCATCAGGAATATTAATTTTAGTTTTTACTTTCTCTTTGTCATTACGGTATACCTGATATGAATCAGTAATACGCTTTGATGATATCTCATCATTAAATGAGCTGGTTTTTGTAAGTTCATTTCCGTCTGATTTTGTAAGTCTGATATTATAAATCTCATCTTCATCCGTTATAATAGGAACTATGCCGGTTTTTCCTATGTTGCCGTATTCACTGCTGTCTGTTCCCAAAACACTCATGCTCTTTTCTGAACCGTTCCTTATTTCACTTATACTTTTAGTCTCAAATATCATTTGGGACACTTTTATGTTTTTATTTTCTTCATTGGCAGTATTTGTTTTCTTTTCTATTTTTTCTACATCACTACAGGCTGTCAAAAAAAATGATGACATTAATATTGTTACTGTTAAAATCTTTTTAGTCCTATTCATGATTGCCCTCCTTAAAATGTTGATGTTACATTATAGTCTGCACTCATTTCTCCGGTGCCTGAACTATCTCCCCATCCTTCATCTCATACACTACATCACAAAGATATTCAATATCATCTTTATAATGTGAAGCAATCAATACAATCCTGTCTTTTTCCTTATATTCAAGAA
The DNA here is from genome assembly GCA_014799465.1 of Lachnospiraceae bacterium. Classification (GTDB taxonomy): domain Bacteria; phylum Bacillota; class Clostridia; order Lachnospirales; family Lachnospiraceae; genus UBA2821. The sequence goes on from JAAVHZ010000060.1 coordinate 40,335, forward strand.
TTATTTCCCTTATTTTCTTAACTGATGAATCATCCACGGCATTCAACGGCTCATCCAGAATCAATATTTTTGGATCATCCATTATAGCCATTGCTATTGCAACCTTCTGCTTCATTCCCAGCGAATAGTTTTTAACCCTCTTCTTTTCTTTTGCTGATAATCCCACAAGCTCAAGTGCTTTAATTATTTTATCCTTATCAACCTTTCCCTTATATGAACTTATAAATTTCAAATTATTATAGGCAGAATAATAAGGTATCAAATTTGGTCTTTCAATTATAAACCCCACGTCTTTCATAAATCCTTTCTGCACTTTACCGTCAATAGTAATTTCACCGGAATTCTTATTCATAAGTCCCAGTAACAGTTTGAATAATACTGTTTTTCCTGAGCCGTTCTGACCGACTATCCCATATATTTTCCCGGAATCAAATTTCAGGCTGATGTCTTTTACAAGATACTTTCCATCTATAACTTTGCACAAATTATTTACTTCTATCCGCATATAATACCTTTCCTTTCATCCAAAATACACATCTGACGTAACCGCATCTATTTGAAAAGTCCTTTCAGCATCTTTTTCCTTTATAACAATATTCCATATCGGAACTGCTGTCATATTCCTGTTTAACACATATGCCAATTCAAACAGCTTAATCTCATTCACATGATCTTTGTCTATTTTATTTGCTACTATGGACAATACACTTTCTATACTTAATATTTCACTGATTGCCTCTCCCTGTTTTTCAACTTCATAATATGGAGATATATCATGGTACTCATCAATTTTATTCATTGAGGTAAAATTTAGGCATCCGTATCTAAAATCAAATGCTACATTTTTTGCCGGTATACCATCATTAATTACAAGCGTTTTAGCAAAAACAACCCCACCATATGAAGGTCTTACACTAACAGATATAAATTCTTTTTCATCAGATGACGTCTGGACTGTCACATCTTCAACAACCCACTTAAATAAAGAATCTGAATATGTAGTATCCATATAATTTTCCACAAATCCTATTAAATCCTCAATATCCGTTCCATCCGGAATATTAAGTTTAGTTTTTACTTTCTTTTTGTCATTACGGTATACCTGATATGAATCAATAATACGTTTTGATTCTATTTCCTCACTAAATGAGCCGGTTTCTGTAAGTTTATTTCCGTCTAACTTTGTAAGTTTGATATTATAAATCTCATCTTCATCCGTTATAATAGGAACTATGTCGGTTTTTCCTATGTTGCCGTATTCACTGCTGTCTGTTCCCAAAACACTCATGCTCTTTTCTGCATCAGCCCTTATTTCACTTATACTTTTAGTCTCAAATATCATTCCTGACACTTTTAAGTTTTTATTGTTTTCATTGGCAGTATTTGTTCTCTTTTCTATTTTTTCTACACCGCTGCACGCTGTCAAAATAAATGACGCCATTAATACTGTAACTGCTAAAATTTTTTTGTTCCTATCCATGATTTCCCTCCTTATAAAGTTGCTGTCACTTTCTGCATCAGCCTGTTTTGAAAACCGTATCATTTGTATCAACTGTACCTCTTAATATGATACAGCTAACACAGTAATAATATAACAAAAAAAGAAGTTTGTCAATCTTCTAAACAAACTTCTTCCTTTGAAAGTTTTTCTCTATAGGACGGATGCCCGCCGACAATTGCATGGCTGAACTGTTACAATATTAATTGATTCCTCTAAGCCGATGTCTATTCGCTTGAAGAAAAATCACAGCTCACTCTCATTTTTCCAGGGGCTGAACTGCCTCTTAGAAACATCGCTTTAAGGTTTCCTGCTTCGGCAGAATAAAATCTGGTATTTTGTGCATACATATTGTATTTCGGTGTAACCTTTCCTGTATCTATATTCACAACAACAACTTTTGCATAGTTACATCCTGTTGTATCAGAAATAGCATTCACATCTAATCTTGCCTTTCCTGTAGCACTATACACTATATCTGATGAGCCTGAAAGGTCATCTTTGCAGATTACACTTTTACCCATATATCCATTGTGGGCTAAAACAGTTGTAGATATTAACATCACAGACAGTAATGATAAAGCTGCTACACTTTTCTTCATAATACTTGTATCCTCCATTCACTTTGTACCGTATAATATGTATTTAATTATACATAAACCATCTTTAATTGACAAGAAAATCTTTAAATTTTACTAATCACTTTCTATTTCACCATTTAATTTTTACAAATGTCTACATTTTACGGTACTCAGATATCAATAATACTTATCTCTTTTCCCCACACTTCAATTAACCGTTCTAAGCTCCAGGCGGCATTTGCCGGACTTGTGGACGGAAGCTGAACTGAATTCGGCATATCCATATCACCATAATATTTTCTATATAATTCATGTGCTTTCTTTCCATTTAAAATTATTTTTTGAATCATTGACTTTTTAAGAATAACATTCAAATCATTTACTTTAATATTTTTAATAGAACTGTCAGACGAGCCTTTTATATCACATGACTCAATTACATCCCACAGTGCAATTCTATTGTCCAAAAGAAACTTCTTTTTCTGCTCTATTGTTTCAACCGTTTCTCCCTGTTTTTTACAGATTGATAGTAATACTCTCCAGAACCTGTTCTGCGGATGACCATAATAAAAGTTCTGTTCCCTTGACTTCACTGAAGGAAACGAACCCAGTATAAGTATCTTTGAATGTTCATCAAATACCGGACCAAATAAATGGTCTGCATGATTATATTCCATATGTATCTCCTGTTCCGAAATAATTTCAAAAAGCGGCTTAAGATATTATCAAGCCGCCCTAAGATACTACTTACAATATTTTTGCCACAAGCAATGAGACAAAGTCAATTTTGACTTACATAGTCGCTGTCTGGCTGAACTTCTGCTTAACCTGCGAAACCTTATCAGCCTGTGCCTCAGGTGTCGGATAATATCCCATCTCATGCATCTTATTAAATACATCCACCTGGATTGCATGTTCTTTGGAAAGACAGTCTAATATTGCATTTCTAAGCCCTTCGTGTGCACACTCGTTTGCAAACATATTATAATTGCTTGTAGCTGTCTTTTCTGCTGTTAAAGCATCTCCTAATATTTCTTTTTCAGAATAAATTCCCTGCATAATAATCCTCCATTTCTGCTCTTATTAGCATAACTGCGAATAGATACTGTTAAAATGTTCCTGATGCTTGTTCGATATATCTAACATCTGGGCTTTTACTGCCGGGTCGCTGCTATGCTCTGACAACATCTGAAACTTCTTAATTAAAAGTTCCTCTTCGCTAAGGATATCCTGCACGGCTGATAATTCTTTTTCTGATAACTTGCTATTCATGCTCCATACCTCCAATTGAAAATATACTTTACAATAGGAAGTATGTCTCATTTCTAACATAATTATGCAGATGATTAACGATTATCTACTTTTTCAGGATAAAGGTCATGATTCGCCAGTCTGTTCCATGCCACTTCTTCCCACTTAGTTCCCGGTTTCCCATAATTACAATAAGGGTCAATAGAAATTCCTCCACGTGGTGTAAACTTCCCCCATACCTCTATATACTTTGGCTCCATTAATTTTATCAAATCTTTCATAATAATATTTACACAATCTTCGTGAAAATCGCCATGATTCCTAAAGCTGAATAAATACAATTTTAATGATTTGCTCTCTACCATACGCTCTTCCGGTACATATGATATGATAATTGAAGCAAAATCCGGCTGGCCGGTTATGGGACAAAGGCTTGTAAATTCCGGACAATTAAATTTAACAAAATAATCATTATCAGGATGTTTATTTATAAATGTCTCTAATACCTGTGGTGCATAATCATCAGGATACTCCGTTCCCTGATTCCCAAGCAGAGTAATTCCCTGCTTTTCCATCTCATTTCTTCCTTCCATCATACGTTTCCTCCTTAAAGTGCAGGGTCATTTAATCCATTCAACTCAAATGCCTTAGCTCTATCTATGCATGTGCCACATTTTCCGCACGGTTTGTCACCGCCTTCATAACAGCTCCACGTCAATTCATATGGTACTTTAAGCTCTAATCCCCTCTTTACTATTTCCGACTTTGTGCATGATACAAAAGGGGCTTCTATCGTAAGCTGATTACCGCTGCCAATATATACCGCGTCACTCATTGCCCTGTTAAATGCATCACTGCAGTCCGGATATGCATTTCCGGCAGCATCATCACTATGAGCACCATAATATATAACCGAACAATTTTTAGATATTGCTATACTTGCAGCAGATGATAAGAATAACCCATTCCTAAATGGAACATAAGTCGATACAGGCTTACCATCAGTCTTTTTTAACTGCTGTGCATAACTTTCCTGCGGAACATCACTTTTTGAATGACTTAAAAGCGAACAATCACTATATTCAAATATCTTAGCAAGGTCAAGATATATATGTTCTACCTCATAATATTTTGCTATATTATCTGCTGCTTCTATTTCCTTTGTATGTTTCTGCCCATATGATATGGATAATGCCGTCACATTTTCTTTTCCATATTTTTCTATTGCCATTCCAAGACAAGTGGTACTGTCCACCCCTCCGCTGAATAACACTAATGCTCTCATCTGTTACTACCTCCTGATTACATAATCCTCATCTGTAATGCTGTATCATCCTGAAACCTTCCACGAAGTGTAGATGTATATGTCATGGCACCCGACTTTTTAATGCCTCTTGCAGTCATACAACTGTGACAACCCTTTATCAGTACCGCCACATCCTTTGAATCTGTTATTATTTCCATAATTTCTGCTATATCAGTACCTATCCTCTCCTGAAGCTGAAGTCTTTTAGATACCATATCTGCTATTCTTGCTATCTTACTGAGTCCTATTACCTTTCCATTCGGGATATATGCCACAGTCACTTTCATATCATACATAAGTGCCATGTGGTGCTCACAATAACTGAATATATCAATATCTTTTACTACCACCAGCTCTTTAGAATCCGATTCAAAATCCATTTCATCCGTAAATGTCTTATCAAACATTTCAGCAATCTCTTTATTGGTATAGTTCATACCTTCAAACACTTCCTGATACATCTTTGCCACCCTGTCAGGAGTATCTTTAAGTCCCTCCCTGTCAGGGTCTGCACCCAGTGCCTCAATTATTCCTCTTACATGCTTCCTTATTGCCTCTGAATCTATTGCCATTTCTTCCTCCATCTTCTTATAATGTCACACTCCGCGTTTATCGGGTGACCATATTATCTTATGAATCTGTAACTGCATATTCACTCCATTAAGCCTGTATGCCTTCATATATTCCACCATTTTCTCCGGCTCAATCCTTCCAAATACAGGCGAAAGATACACATTACATTTATCCACAAGATTATATTTATCTATTATTTCTCTGAATTTTTCCAAATCTTTCATATCACCTGCAACAAACTTTATCGTGTCATTGTGCGAAACATAATTAAAGTTCTCTGTATCCATATATTTTTCCATTCCGCTGCCTGGCAGTTTATAATCAAGTGTAAATGAAGGCAAAGGAACTATATTCTTATATTCCTTTATTGGCACACTTCCATTTGTTTCTATCTCTACATATAAACCTTTATCTGTAAGCATCTGTATCAGATTGTGTATTCCCGGCTGCCTGAGTGGTTCTCCTCCGGTAAGTGTCACATTTTTAATTCCGCTTTCCATAATATATTCGACTATCTGCATCTCATCCATCAGTGAATACTTTGTATCTTCCTCATTTACCCATGCTGTATCACAAAACGAACAATTAAGATTACATCCGCAGAATCTTATAAATACTGCAAGCTGTCCCGAACGAGTCCCCTCACCGTTTATACTGACAAACTTCTCAGCCACTTTGTATTCCATTACAATTCTCCTATTCCTTTCCCATTTTGATATTTATATACAATAAATCCATCTCCCAAACTTCCAATCATGTCACCACAGTCACCAGTGCCAATGCGATTCTTCTGCATGAATCCTTTCACAGCGTGAAGGAATTCATGCTGGTATACTTAGAAAATCTAAGGCGGTGTCTTTTACCGACTTAGATTTTCTTTTCACACTTATATGCTGCACAATTATTAGGCGTTTCATATACCGTAGCAAGATATATATTATATCCTCTTTCTGACATTTCTTCATAAAAATATCTTGCAAAATTCTCTGCAGTAGGTCTGAAATCTACTTCCCTGACAGCAAACCCCTCATCATTAAGAGCATTCATTGTTGCCTTCCTCAATGTACCTTTTTCAATTATAAGTGTATGGTCAAAGTGTTCTGCAAGATTTCTTAAATCATCTTTTAATTTCCCAAAATCAACAACCATACCTCTATTTTGAATATCTTCACAAAGACTCTCCGAAGATACCTGAATTTCCACCTTCCATCGATGCCCATGAATATTGCTGCACTTCCCCACATATCCTGACAAGAAATGAGCTGAATCAAAACAGCTCTCTGTTTTTAATATATACATATATCCTCCTGAAATTCTCTGCAAGTCAACTATGGTTTGTCGCTCGCAAGAATAAAAAAGCAGAACCCAATTCAGTCCTGCTCCATAATATAACACATTATTTACAAAATCAACTAAAGAAATCTGCAATATAATACACATTTATACTATATGAGTAGTCCTGGTTTTGTTTATAGACAGGATGGTACAAACGAACTGTCTTTTAGCTATATTGAGTATATTCCAAAATAATATTTGTGTCAACGCATTTTCTAAAACTTATGTACTCATCCCAAATATTAGCAACTATCCAACTCATGTTCAAACATGCAGCTGCCTCAAAACTAAAATATCTGCCGGCAAATTATTCATGTCGGGCGTCCGCCCTATAGAGAATAATATATAATAATTTCTTAGTGAGCAAGCTCCCACGAAATTATTATATATTATTCTCTGCATGGCTGA
>JAAVHZ010000061.1 GCA_014799465.1 Lachnospiraceae bacterium
CTCCTGCACACATATAACAGCCGTATGGTTGAACTTTAACATTTGATGTATTTAAATTCTGAAACCCTAATAGATTTCTGATTACTTTTATAGTTGAACTTTAACATTTGATGTATTTAAATGACTAATAGGATAACTTCTTCTGTTTCTGCACTTGTTGAACTTTAACATTTGATGTATTTAAATATAAAATTTTATTGCGACCCTGACCACCCAACATGTTGAACTTTAACATTTGATGTATTTAAATCTAAAGGAAACGGCAGACTTTTTATTTGAGGCGGGTTGAACTTTAACATTTGATGTATTTAAATAGCATTGAAGATAAGAGTATACAGGCTGTACATAGTTGAACTTTAACATTTGATGTATTTAAATTCAATGGAATCAATTCCATCCATATAAGCTAATTTGTTGAACTTTAACATTTGATGTATTTAAATGATGATTGTTAAAGAGAAACCAAAGAATAGATTAAAGTTGAACTTTAACATTTGATGTATTTAAATTGGTGCAATGAAAGAGCATGTGACGGTTGCTGGGGGTTGAACTTTAACATTTGATGTATTTAAATGGACAGACGCCATACCAGCTGTCCCTGAAGAAATGTTGAACTTTAACATTTGATGTATTTAAATAGAATTAAGAGCAAAAACGGGATTATCTCAATCAGTTGAACTTTAACATTTGATGTATTTAAATATAATGTGTTATATAATGGCTAGTGTAAAACCTAGGTTGAACTTTAACATTTGATGTATTTAAATGCAAGTAAACCCATTACAAATGATGATACAGGCTGGGTTGAACTTTAACATTTGATGTATTTAAATTTTTATGCCGGATGTATGGCAGGAGTTAAAGGAATGTTGAACTTTAACATTTGATGTATTTAAATTTATATTCAAAGATGGAAACAGAGAAAATGTAAACATGTTGAACTTTAACATTTGATGTATTTAAATTTCACGGACAAGGAAGAGGACGAAACGGACGATATTGTTGAACTTTAACATTTGATGTATTTAAATAACATTATTTAATGAAAGAAATTGGAGTTGAAACAGTTGAACTTTAACATTTGATGTATTTAAATTTGTACTGAAACTCCAGTAGAGGTTTTTTATTATGGTTGAACTTTAACATTTGATGTATTTAAATTCTTTAAAAAAATCATCATCCGGGACGAACATTTCTGTTGAACTTTAACATTTGATGTATTTAAATACAACTTCCTTACTTTTCATATAAATGCGGAAAAACGTTGAACTTTAACATTTGATGTATTTAAATATACAAGGGGATATTCCTTCATATCTGCTTATTTTGTTGAACTTTAACATTTGATGTATTTAAATTTTGGAACAGGCGAGATATATACCTCTTGATGATATGTTGAACTCTAACATTTGATGTATTTAAATTATGATGCCGGGTGAAATAGAGAGTTCCCACAACGTTAAACTTTAACATATCCCATATCCAATTTAATTTTCTATCTGAAATAACTTTTATACTCCTAAACACATCAACACCAAAACCCCCTCCACATTCCCCCCTTAACATATAAAACTCAAACCATACCACATCATAACCCCTCTCTATTCAATTATAACATTCCACATCCATACCACCAAAATTTCATAATTTCACCCCCATTCAAACAGATATTATGATATACTTATATAAGTATACTAAAACGAACCCACCACAGAAAGGCGTGATGTTAAAATATGAATGAAAACAAAGAAAAATCTGAAAAACACATTTTTCAGAAAAACAAACAATACTACACAATAAGCATATATGTTATAGCTACTATTATCATTTCAGCATTGCTGTTAAAAGTCATATGGCACTGGGCAGATACACTTGAACATTTAAAACATATTTTGTCAATGCTCAGCCCATTCTTAATAGGATTTTTTATAGCATACCTTTTAAACCCAATGATAAAATTTATGGATAAAAAAGTTTTTGAAGAACTGCTGCATTTAAAAAAATCATCAGTCAGAAAATTCCTATCCATTTTGCTAATTTATATATTGGTATTTGGAATTATAGCAGTATGTATAGTTGTAATTATTCCTGAATTATATAACAGCATAAGCAGCATCTATTATGGAATACAGGAATATTATAACGAACTCATAAAATTTACCGAAAAAATAAATGATAAGTACCCTGATTTAGATTTGACATATATCAATTCAATTATAGAAAAAAACAGCCAGAATATCGTAGAAATACTGCAAAGCTCAATCAGCAAACTGCTGCCGCTTATATATAACACCTCAATTTCAGTTATATCATGGACTATTAACCTTATAATAGCCATAATGGTTTCATGCTATATGCTGATTGATAAAAATATAATGAGCCTCAATATCAAAAGACTGATATATGCCGTTGTCTCAAAAGAAAAAGCTGACAGTTTTCTGTCAACAGTATATGAATGCAACAAAATATTCAGCAAATACATAATCGGAAAATCTATTGATTCGACTATTATAGGATTGCTGTGTTTTATATTTATGACGATGCTTGGATTGAAATATGCTGTACTCATAAGTCTTATAGTTGGAATTACAAATATGATTCCCTACTTTGGTCCGTTTATTGGTGCCGTACCGGGTGCCATACTTTTACTTACGGTAGACTGGAAATACTGTGTGGTATTTTGTGTACTCATACTGGTACTGCAGCAATTTGATGGACTGTATCTTGGTCCAAAGATTCTTGGAAGCAGTACAGGACTTCGACCTGTATGGATAATATTTGCCATTACAGCAGGACAATGGGTTGCCGGTGTGGCAGGTATGTTTTTAGGCGTTCCTGTAGTTGCGGTTATAGCCTTTCTGGTAGAGCAGTTTATTAATAAACGACTGGAAAAAAAGAATTTAAGCCCTTCAGATTTTATCAATTATGGTATAAAAACTGATAATAAAAACCAAGACAGCACAAAACTGGATGAGCAGAACGTAAGCGAAACTTCTAAAGATGATTCACCATAAAATAAAAAATACACCTCCAAACGTCAATTCATTGATGACATTTGGAGGTGTTCTGCTATCCTATCGCTTTTTCAAGTTTCTGGTCCACAACACTCTTTGTTACTGCACCTTCTACTCTCGCCTTCACTTCTCCTTTGTTTATAAATAACAATGTTGGTATAGACATTACTCTGTTCTTAGATCTGGTATCAGGATTTTCGTCTACATTAATCTTTACAATCTTTACTTTACCGCCCCTTTCTTTGTCAACCATGTCAAGTACCGGTGCCATCATCTTGCAAGGCACACACCAGTCAGCATAAAAATCAACTATTACCGGTATTTCTGATTTAAGTACTTCCTGTTCAAAATTTTCATCTGTTATAACTTTAATCATTACAAACCTCCACTATTTACATTTGGGATTCAAAAAAGCATAAATTTCATCCCATGATTTTTTACAATTAAGAATTTTCCTGTTTAATTTTCTTTTGCTGCATACTATATCTGAAATTGTTCTTTTTATACATCTATGCACTTTTATCATTCCTTTTTATTACCATTTTATGAATGGGATTGCCCATAGATGAAAACCTTTCTTCATATTCTGTCATAATATTTCCGACTGCCATCTGACTGTCATGCAGGTTATAAGTATATTCAATAACACTCCATCCTGCTGCCGGTACTTCCTCCATAGAGAAATCAAACAAATCTCTGTTGTCTGTTTTAAACTCTATAGTCCCATCTCTTTTCAGGATTTTATCATACCTTGCAAGAAATTGTCTTGAAGTCAGACGTCTTTTGGCATGTCTGTCCTTTGGCCATGGGTCGGAAAAATTCAAATATATTTTTGATACTTCATTTTCGGCAAATACATTTTCAATATATTCTGCATCCATTCTTACAAACATAAGATTATTTATATCAAGTTCTTTTCTCTTATCAACTGCCCTTACAAGAACGCTGGAATATTTTTCTATTCCTATAAAATTAATCTCCGGATGCATAACAGCTAATTCTGTTATAAATCTGCCTTTTCCCATACCTATCTCAATATGTACCGGATTTTCATTAGCAAAAATATGATTCCATCTGCCCTTTTGCTCTTCAGGACTGCTTACGGTATACTCACTGTCCGCTATAGCTTCCCTTGAACCCTTTACATTTCTGAGTCTCATTTATTCTTTCCTTCCTTATATGTTTATAATATCGTATTTATGATACACTATAAATAAGAAAAAAAAAAGAATTTAAGCAAATTTTGTTGGTAACTTTTGCAAAAAAGTAGTATTATATAGTAGTGTAAATTATTATTGTTGTAAAATACAACAGATTGGAGCATATATGGATACTCAGATTGAACAGGTTATAGCCGAACTTTCAAAGATTGACAATGCCGCTGAAAATATTTTATTACAGACTGAAAAAGAAAAAGAGAAATATGATGAGGAGATAAAACATAAGACCCGCAAGTATGACAAGGAATTAGACACCGTTATAAAAAATAAATTATCTGCATATGAATCAAAACTAAAAAAAGAAACTCAGACTTATATGGATAAATTGCAAAAAGATACGGATTCTAGTATTAAAAAGTTAGAGGATGCATATAACAAGAACCATACAAAATGGGCAAAAGACATCCTTAACAATTTATTAAAACGTCAGGGGGATTTGTAATGGGCAGCACTTTCACATACAGTGGATTGAACACCAAAATACATGGAATGAAGAATAAACTTATATCTGACCATGAATATGTTGAAATTGCCGGTCTCTCATCCGTTCCGGAAGTCATACAATATCTTCAGAATCATCCGGGATATATTGATTTATTTCCGGAAACAACTGATGATTCATTTTTCCATCGTGGAAATTTGGAACAGATATTAACACTATCTTCATATAAAAATTATGCAAAAATATATACTTTCTCTACTATACAGCAGCGAAAATTTCTTGATTTATATTTTATGCATTTTGAAACAAAACTTATTAAACAGATTTTACGAAAACTATTCAACCATCGTCCTCTGCCTGTGGATATCAAATTACTTAAGCCATATTTTGAAAGATTTTCAGATATACCTATAGACAAAGCAGAAGCGGCAAATGACATTGAAGAGTTATTGTCGGTACTGTCTGGTACAAAGTATTACAAACCACTTGCAAAAGTAAATGAACTACCTGAGAAAAATTTATTTGATTACGAGATAAGCCTTGACTTATTCAAATTCACATTCTATTGGAAAACAAAAAATAAATTTTTAAAGGGAACTGACCTTAAAGTCATTACCGACTCTTATGGTTACAAAATAGATTTGCTGAATCTTCAATGGATATACAGATGCAAAAAATATTATAACATGACAACTGCACAAATAATTAAAATGGTCATACCTATTAATTACAAATTAAAAAACCATCAGGTATATGAACTTATAGAATCTGACAGTGTAAAGACATTTATGAAAGTTCTTTCAGACACATATTATGGACATGATGTGCACGATTTTGACAATATATCCATTGAAAAATATTATAATAGATTTATGAACAGACATTATCAGAATATATTTCGTAAATATCCTTATTCACTTGCATGTGTGAATACCTATTTATATCTTCAGGAGCAGGAAACCGAAAAACTCACTTTAATAACTGAAGGCATACGTTACTCCTATTCACCTGAAGAAATTTTGAAAATGCTTAACATCGGAGGTGATTACCATTGATAGAAAAAATGAAATTCATAAGTCTTACCGGTCCTACAGATGATATCGATCGTGTTATCAACAAATATCTGTCAAAGTATGAAATACATCTGGAAAATGCATTGCTGGAATGGAGTTCATCAAATGACCTTAAGCCATATGTTGAAGCTAATCCATATAAAGATATGGTAGCAAATGCATCCGAACTTGTTTCATATCTTCCGGATAAAAATATATCTTCCCAAACTAAAATGAATGTAGATACTGCTAATAAACATATTACTTCAATCGGTGAAAAGATTCATGCAAGACAGGATGAAATAAACCGTTTGGAAGAGGAAAAATCATTAATACAATCAAAATATGATAAAATATCTCCATTTATAGATTTAAAGTATGATATTTCTTCTATAATTAATTTTAAAAATATTAAGTTCAGATTTGGAAGAGTTCCTAAAGAAAACTGGTTAAAGTTTAAAGACTTCTGTAAAAATAATCCATCAATAATTTTTGTAAAATGCAGAGAGGATGGAAAATATGTTTGGTGCCTGTACTTCGTTCCTTCTATAGAACGTGATAAAATAGATGCCATATGTACTTCTCTTCACTTTGAGGAAACATTTATACCTGAAGATTCCAAAGGAACTCCGCAAAAAGTATGTGCTGCACTTCTTGAGGAACTTGACTCAATTAATGGTAAGATAAATGCCCTTACAGATGAGTTGTCATCATATCTGAATAATGATAAAGATATTATTCTATGCTCATATAAACGTATACAAACGGCATATGAGAATTTTGACGTAAGGAAAATGGCAGCAAAGACTAATGAGGACGGAACTACTTTTTACATTATATGCGGATGGATGAGTTCAAAAGATGCTAATTCACTTTCAGATAAGATAAGCGATGATTCTAATGTAATATGCATATTTGAAGAACCATCAGAACATCATTCAAAGAAGCCGCCTACAAAGCTAAAAAATCCTAGCATATTCAGACCATTTGAAATGTTTATAAAAATGTACGGTCTTCCGTCTTACAGCGAATTTGACCCAACTATATTTGTTGCACTGACATACTCATTCCTATTTGGTATAATGTTTGGAGATGTGGGACAGGGGCTCTGCCTTGTTATAGGAGGATTTTTATTATACAAATTTAAAAAAATGGATCTTGCGGCAATAGTATCATGTGCCGGTATATTTTCAACCATATTCGGATTTATGTTTGGAAGCATATTTGGATTTGAAGACATTATAGAACCAATATGGCTGCGTCCTACCGAAAAAATAACCCGGCTGCCGCTTGTAGGTTCACTTAATACAATATTTATAGTCGCCATTATTTTTGGAATGTTCCTTATTCTTTTATCTATGGTATTTCATATAATAAATAAGGTAGTATCAAAAGATATAGGTGAGACATTATTTGATACAAATGGTGTGGCAGGATTGGTATTCTATGCTTCAATCATTACCACCATTATATTATATATGACAGGACATTCTCTTCCTGCTACCGCAGTGCTGGTTATAATGTTTATAATCCCACTTATACTTATCGGACTTAAAGAACCTCTTTCTCATTTAATACAAAAAAAAGAAGAGAAAATAACCGGAAGTGTTGGTATGTTTATAACCCAGACATTTTTTGAATTGTTTGAAGTACTGCTAAGCTATTTTTCTAATACACTATCATTTGTGCGTGTGGGTGCTTTTGCGGTAAGCCATGCAGCAATGATGGAGGTTGTAATAATGCTGTCAGGTGCAGAAAGTGGTTCTATGAACATTTTAGTTATAGTTCTTGGCAACCTTTTAGTAATGGGCATGGAAGGTCTTATTGTAGGCATCCAGGTACTAAGATTGGAATTCTACGAAATGTTCAGCAGATTTTACTCCGGAACAGGACGGGAATTTAAACCGTTTCGAAATACAAATTTATAACATTATAAAATTATAATAACAGGAGGTAACATTTTATGTTGTCAGTTAAAATCTTATTATCAATAGCACTTTTATTAAGTATAGTTATTCCGTTTGCGGCTTACGCCATAGGTGAAAAATCAAGAGGTCGGTACAAAAAAGCTCTTGCCCTTAATGTAATAGCATTTTTCGGAATCCTTATTATATCTCAGATTGTACTCTTTTCAAGCACTGCTATGGCGGCAGGAACTGCTTCTTCTGCTGATGGTCTTGCAAGAGGATTGGGATATATAGGTGCTGCACTTGCTACAGGTCTTTCAGGTATCGGAGGCGGTATCGCTGTTGCAAATGCTGCCAGTGCTGCACTTGGTGCCATAAGTGAAGACCAGAGTGTACTTGGTAAATCACTTATTTTCGTAGGACTTGCAGAAGGTGTTTGTTTGTATGGATTTATTATTTCATTTATGATAATTGGTAAAGTATAAAGTGTGAAGTGTGAGAAGAAAATCTAAGGCAGTAAAAGACACTGCCTAAGATTTTCTAAGTCTCACACCGAAGAATCGCCTTGGAGGCGATTCTTCCGATATAATTTTAGGTTTTGTTTGTGCCAACTTGTGTTGGCACTGCCGACTTGCGTTGGCTTATTTGAAAGGAGCTTGTTGTTATGCAGATGTATCTTATAAGTGATAATGTAGATACTCATACGGGTATGAGGCTGGCGGGTATTGATGGTTGTGTGGCACATACAAAGGATGAGATTAAGGCAGCTCTTGATTTTGTGTTATCTGATAAGAACATAGGAATTGTACTCATAACAGAAAAGCTGAGCAGCGAATTTCCTGATGTAATTAATGATATAAAATTGAATAGGAAAAAACCTTTGCTGGTTGAAATTCCTGACCGTCATGGAACAGGACGCAGAGCCGATTTTATAACGTCTTATGTAAACGAAGCAATAGGACTTAAGCTTTAAACAGTATTGGAGGTATTATCTTGAACACCGATATAAAAATCAAGCATTTTATGGATATATCCATACAGGCAGCCGGTCAGCAGGCAGCCGATATTATGGATAAATATAAAGCAGGGCTGGATGAGATGTTTGAAAATCACAAAAAAATCTCTTCTGAGGCAGCAAAAGAAACATTGCAATCGAAAAAGACCTTAATCAGACGAAATATTAAAAAAGATTGTTCTGAAAGGGAGACTGAACTGAAAAAGCAACTTACTTCAACAAATCTAAAATACAAACAAAAAATATTTAATGAAGTAAATGAACTTTTAAATGACTTTAAAGCTTCTTCTGAATATTTTGATTACTTATGTGAATGTATAAAATATGCCACTGACTTTGCAAAAGGAGATGACATAAAAATATATATTGACCCTGATGATTCGTCACTAAAAGAAAAACTGGAAACTGCACTTCATATTACTGTTAATATAAATGAATTTCCGTTTATCGGAGGAATACGTGCTGTCATTCCTTCAAAAAATATCCTTATTGACGAAACATTTGAATCAAAACTATCAGAATTAAAAGAAAATTATAGAATTAACTATTAGGAGGTTTCTCCATGAATGATACTTATACAGGCACAATATACGGAGTAAATGGTCCTGTTGTCTATATCAAAGGCAAAACTGCATTTAAAATGGGTGAAATGGTATATGTGGGCAACGAAAAGCTGGTAGGTGAAATCATTTCCCTGACATCTGACATTACCACTATACAGGTATATGAAGAGACTTCAGGACTTAAACCGGGAGATATTGTGTATTCAACAGGAAGTGCAATATTTGTTACACTTGCACCCGGAATAATTAACAACATATTTGACGGAATTGAACGCCCTTTAAAAGGAATTGCCGAAAAATCAGGCATCTACATCTCAAGAGGTATTTCTGTTGATTCTCTCGATACAGAGAAAAAATGGGATGTACATGTAACGATTAAAGAAGGACAATATATTTCCGGAGGTACAATAATTGCCGAGGTACCTGAAACAAAATCTGTATTGCACAAGTCTATGGTACCGCCTTATATAGAAGGTACAGTAAAATCAGTAGTACCTGATGGCGAATATACAATAAATGATACAATTGCAATAATAACCTTAAAAGACGGCAGCGAATATACCCTTACACTGACCCAGAAATGGCCAATAAGAGTTCCCCGTCCTATTTCAAAAAAGTATTCTTCTTCAATTCCGCTTGTAACCGGTCAGAGAATACTTGACACCTTGTTTCCTATTGCAAAAGGCGGTACTGCTGCTATCCCCGGCGGATTCGGAACTGGAAAAACTATGTCACAGCATCAGATTGCCAAGTGGTCAGATGCAGATATTATCATATATATAGGATGCGGTGAACGTGGAAATGAAATGACAGAAGTACTTGAAGATTTTTCAAAACTTGTTGACCCCAAATCCGGCAATCCGCTGATGTATAGAACCTCATTAATAGCCAATACATCAAATATGCCTGTTGCTGCCCGTGAAGCAAGCATATATACAGGAATAACATTGGCTGAATATTACAGGGATATGGGTTATCATGTAGCAATAATGGCAGATTCCACATCAAGATGGGCAGAGGCACTCAGAGAATTATCAGGGCGTCTTGAAGAAATGCCGGCAGAAGAAGGTTTTCCTGCTTATCTTGCCAGCAAACTTTCTGCTTTTTATGAACGTGCCGGATATGTAGAAAACCTTAACAATTCTGAAGGTTCAGTATCCATTATTGGTGCCGTATCACCACAGGGAGGAGATTTTTCCGAACCCGTAACCCAGAATACAAAGAGGTTTGTCCGCTGTTTCTGGGGGCTTGATAAATCACTTGCATATGCAAGGCACTTCCCTGCAATACACTGGCTTACCAGTTACAGTGAATACCTTAATGACTTAGCTCCGTGGTATGATGAAAATGTAAGTCCTGAATTTATACCATCCAGAAACAATATACTTGCGATACTCAATCAGGAAAGCAGCCTTATAGAAATAGTCAAACTTATAGGAAGCGATGTACTGCCTGATGACCAAAAACTGACTTTAGAGATAGCAAGAGTCATTCGTCTGGGATTCCTTCAGCAAAATGCATTTCACAAAGACGATACCTGCGTATCCCTTAAAAAGCAGTTGTTAATGATGAAAACCATTCTTTACCTTAATGAGCGTTCAAAGGCACTTGTATCATTAAATATGCCAATGTCCGTTTTAAAAGAAAGCGATATATTTGATAAAGTTATTGCGATGAAATATGATGTTCCTAATGACCATCTTGAATATTTTGATAATTACAAAGAAGCTATAGACAATTTTTATGATGAAGTTATCTTGAAAAACGGATAGACTCATGTTTATAATCATTAATGAAAGGAATACATTATGGGAATTGAATATTTAGGTTTAAGTCAGATAAAGGGACCTCTTGTGGCAATAGAAGGCATACGTGGTGCAGCATATGACGAAATTGTGGAACTTCATGTGGATGATGGCTCAAAGACTAAAAAAATAGGAAAAATCATAGAAGTATATGATGATAAAGCTGTTATACAGGTGTTTGAAGGTTCAGAAAATCTGTCTCTTTTAAATACTCATACTAGACTTACGGGACATCCTTTAGAAATACCACTGTCTATTGATATATTAGGCCGCACATTCGACGGTATAGGGCGTCCTATTGACGGTCTTGGACCTGTAGATGCAGAATTATACAGAGATATTAACGGAAAACCTCTAAATCCGGTAGAACGTGAATATCCCAGAAATTATATAAGAACAGGAATATCTTCAATTGATGGTCTTACCACACTGATAAGAGGTCAGAAACTTCCCATTTTTTCAGGAAACGGACTTCCCCATGACCGCCTTGCAGCCCAAATAGTAAAACAGGCATCATTAGGAGATGATTCCAACGAAGAATTGGTAGTAATCTTTGCAGCAATGGGTGTAAAATATGATGTAGCAGAGTTTTTCCGCAGAACTTTTGAGGAAAGTGGAGTTCTAAATCATGTTGTAATGTTTTTAAATCTTGCAAATGACCCTGTAGTTGAAAGACTTATAACTCCTAAAGCTGCACTTACTGCTGCTGAGTATCTCGCCTTTGATAAGGGTAAGCACGTACTTGTAATACTTACAGATATGACATCATTTGCAGAAGCAATGCGTGAGGTATCATCTTCAAAAGGTGAGATTCCATCAAGAAAAGGTTATCCGGGATATTTATACAGCGAACTTGCCACTATCTATGAAAGAGCCGGAATAGTAAAAAACTCAAAAGGCTCCGTAACCCAGATACCTATACTTACAATGCCAAATGATGACATAACACACCCAATTCCTGACCTTACAGGATATATAACAGAGGGACAGATTGTTCTTGACCGTTCTTTACATGGTCAGTCCATTTATCCGCCTATTAATGTTCTTCCATCTCTTTCACGACTTATGAAAGACGGTATTGGTGAAGGATATACGCGTGAAGACCACCAGTCAGTTGCAAACCAGCTATTCTCATCTTATGCAAAAGTGGGAGAAGCAAGAGCACTGGCATCGGTAATAGGTGAAGATGAATTATCCCCTTCCGATAAAAAATATCTTGAATTTGGTAAAGCATTTGAAACAAGATTTGTCGGACAGGAAGAAAACGAAAACAGAGATGTAATTACAACACTTGAACTCGGATGGGAACTTTTACACATGCTTCCTAAAGAAGAACTTGACCGGATAGACACTAAGTATATAGAAAAATATTATTAAAAGGAGAACAGTTCAATGAATCTGAAAGCTTTTCCAACCAAAGGCAACTTAATACTTGCAAAAAACTCCCTTGAACTTGCCAGACAGGGTTATGAACTTATGGACAAGAAAAGAAATATTCTGATTCGAGAACTTATGAATCTGATAGATCAGGCTAAGGAAATTCAAAGCGAGATAGACAAAACATTTTCAACTGCCTACAAAGCCCTTCAAAAAGCAAATATTGAAATGGGCATTAACGAAGTAAATTCATTTGCTGATGCAGTTCCAATAGAAGATTCAATACGTATTAAAACAAGAAGTATAATGGGCACCGAAATACCTCTGGTAGAATATGACGAATTACACGGCTCACCCGTATACGCATTTTATAATACCACCGAATCCCTTGACGCAGCCAAATCAAATTTTGAAAAGGTTAAAATATTAACTTTAAAGCTGTCTATAATTGAAAATTCAGCATATAGACTGGCACACAATATAAAAAAGACTCAAAAACGTGCAAATGCCTTACAGAATATAACCATTCCTGAATACGAAATATTGGTTAAAAACATATCTGACTTTTTGGAAGAAAAAGAAAGAGAAGAATTTACACGATTAAAAGTCATAAAGCGAATGAATGAAAAGGATAGTTGAAATTGGATATCCGCTAAGCGGATTTAGATATGTTCAATATTGAGTTGAAATTAGATATTCGCTAAGCGAATTTAGATATGTTTAATATTGAGTTGAAATTAGATATTCGCTTTAGTATAATGAATATAATTGATTAATTTTTACAACCACTAAGAGGAAATCAAATAATGAAAAAACTTTATTGCTATACTCTATGTATATTTCTTATGTGTACTGCTATTTTTCAGGTAAATGCTTCATATGCTTTTGCAGATGAGAATATAACGGATACAGATATTTCTGATGAAACATGGCCATCACCTCCGGATGTAGTTGCTGAA
The DNA here is from genome assembly GCA_014799465.1 of Lachnospiraceae bacterium. Lineage (GTDB taxonomy): Bacteria > Bacillota > Clostridia > Lachnospirales > Lachnospiraceae > UBA2821. The sequence continues at coordinate 13,355 of JAAVHZ010000061.1, forward strand.
GCCGGAATAGTAATGGAAGCATCTACAGGTACTGTTCTGTATGATAAAAACATGAATGATGTAATGTATCCTGCAAGTATTACCAAAATCCTTACAACACTCATTACACTTGAGAACAGCAGCCTTGATGAAATAGTTAATTTTTATCACTATGACGTGTATTCACTCGTATATGGTGATGCCCACATAGGCATGAAAGAAAATGAACAGCTTAACGTTTTAGACTGTTTATATGGAGTAATGCTTGCATCTGCCAATGAGTGTGCAAATGCGGCAGGTGAACATGTAGCAAGAAAAACAACAACATTTACAGACACAATTAACAAGTATAAGGCATCAGGTGAAGAATATGATGAATCCAAAACTGCATTAAAGATATTTGCTGATATCATGAATAATCGTGCCAAAGAAGCCGGTGCTAAAAATTCACATTTCAACAATCCAAGTGGTTTATTTGATGAAGACCATTATACTACCTGCTATGATATGGCAATGATTACAAGAGATGCCATTCAAAACAAAAAGTTTCTGGAAATCGAATCCAATACCACTTACAGGATACCAAACACTAATCTTACGGCAGAAACGAGAGGTGTATCCAACCGCCATAAAATGCTCTACCCTGAAAATGAATTTTATTATGAAGGAATACTGGGCGGAAAAACCGGATATGTGGATCAATCAGGCAATACTCTTGTTACCTTTGCCAAACGTAACGGTATAACACTTATATGTGTTATAATGAAATCAAACTACTATAATGTATATAATGATACAAGATTACTGTTGGATTATGGTTTTAATAACTTTTTCATGGAAAATATTTCTGAAAATGAAACTGAATTTTCAAAATCAGAACAGATTCTTTCACTTGATTCAAATGATGCCATTATGTTGCCTAATGGTCTGGACTTTAAAAATGCCCATTTAAATATGACATTTTTTAATGGCAGCAAAAAGACCGGAAATCAAATAGCTTCTCTTGATTACTACTATGCCGGCAGGCATATCGGCAGTACCAATCTGAGCCTTAATGTTTCAGATAGTGCTTCCTTCAAATCAGGTCCCGGCATCGCAGTACATAATCAGGCACCTGAAAAACAAAAGTCCGGAAATTATATTTTTATATTTATATGGACTTTTGTCGCAATATTGCTTATAATCTTGATATATAAGCGTAGAAAACATTTTAACATCAAAAAGTCATAAGACAGAATGGAGAATATTTATGAATTGGGTCGCACCTATTAAGGATGATGAAACACTTACAAAATTTAAAGAAATTTTGAGAAATTATGATGACAAATATTATATAATGTTTGAAATCGGAGTAGGAACAGGACTTCAGCTTCAGGATATACTTAAGTTTAAGGTTAAAGATATTGCCGGAAAAAATTCCATTACAGTATCTATAGGAACAAAAAATATCAAAAGAACATTTAACATCCCTAAAAATGTTCAGAAGATAATAAAAGAATACACAAAGGACAAAAATCCTGATGACTATGTAATAACCGGATACAGCGGTTCTTCACAGCCTCTATCCAGAGAACAGGCCTACAGAATATTTAAATCTGCCGGAAAATCAATAGGCATTAATTCAATCGGTGCACAAACCATGAGAAAAACATTTGCATGGCACTATTATAAAGAAACCGGTGATATTTATTACCTTCAGAATCTTTTTAATCATGCATCACCTTCTATCACATACAGATATATAGGAGAAAAACCAAATGTTCAAGTAGTTCTTAAAAAAATGACTCCTGAAGAAAATGAGAGGAGCAGGTACTTATTATATCTTGATGGAAGTGGAAAAAAACGTCTTAATGCAATTATTTCTGAACTGGAAAACATCAGGGATAACTTTGATGACCCTTCCAACAATGATGCTTTCTACGGAAAGGTTGACTGCTTACTTAGCGAACTTGATGAACTTATGAATATATATAAAAATACAAAATAGAACCATTTATCACAATACCCCAAATGTATAAATTATTAATTAATACATTTGGGGTAAACTTTTACTAACTCTGCTTTTTTCTTTTTAACTTAATCTGTTTCTTTTTCTGAACTATTTTTTCATACTCTTCATCTGATGCAACTTTTATAGTCTTAATGGCATATACCTTTCTGTCAACACTTTTTCTAAGTCTTATCTTGCCTTTTATCCTGCCATGCTTCTTGCAGATACCTGCAAAATAGTAATTCTTCATGCCATCTGAAAACCATCCAATCTTCCTCTTTACAATATTTCCACACACATGGCATTTTACGGTTGTTATATACTTTTGTGACATTAATTCTTCTTTATTTCTATAACCTCTTGATATAAATTTTGAATATGTGTCAAACGAAAGACTTACCTCTTCTGATTTGTCCTTCGGTATTACAAATGTATCTATAGAAATCTTATTTTTAACCTTATCAAAATCAATATTCTGCATGACCTTTGCAGTATAGTATGCATCTCCATAAGCCCTATGGAATGGTATATCCTCTTCCAGTTTAAGAAAATCAACTGCATACTTAAGTGACCTTCTGTCATCCCCATTCTCACATGCATAGCTGAACAGTTTCTGCACATCATAATAAAATAACGGGGGTCTGTCAACCAAAGTAATCCCATAAAACAACATATTCATCTGCAGTTCTTTTAAATCCTGAGTAGCCCATGAACAAAAAATATAATCTTGTCCACACCATTCCAAAAATTCCTTTACTCCATCCACAAACGGAACACCTTTCTTAAGTTCTTCCTGTGTAAATCCCGTAATATCTTTTATAATCGGATGAAGTTCTTCATATACCATTGGTTTAATTACTCTTTGAAATCTGTCAATTATATCTAATGATTCATTTAATTTTACAGCCGCAATTTCTATTATCTCAAAATTCATTAACTGCATTCCATACATTTTTTTATTATCTCTGTAACTGCCCTGATTCCATTCCAAATCAAATACTATATAGTGCATACTTTTCTCCGGTTTCTTAATCAAATACATTATAACTGTAATAATGATTATAACATTGACACATCTGCTTTGCAATAAATGGTTATATATACTTATTTTTCTTATTATTTTTTACTATCACAGGCATTTTTTGAGTACTGCAATCATTGATTTGCCAGATGGTGCCAAATGTCTGTGGGATATTCTATTAGATCCTCTAAGCAGGAACCTTCTCTGGGAAACAATTCTAACTGTTTGGCAGTTGATGTAATCTCCTTGACACAGGCTTTTGCCTTATCTTCACCAAACTGCTTGGCAATATATAAGTTTTTATCCTCTGTAAATCATCCAATGCTTTTTGTGCATAAATCAGTTTAGGCATATTACAATCCCAACGCAGCCTCTACTTCATCCGCTGTTAACCATCCCTTTTCTCTAGCAGACTGCTCTCCTTCTTCCAGTCTTGTTAAAAGTTGAATAGTCGCTTTTAACCGATCCAACTCATCAACATCTACAATAGCGTATGCTCCCCTACCATTTCGAGTAAGATACACTGGTTGGTTTGCTTTTACTTCTTTTAATACTTCTGTATAATTTCTCAAATCTGATATTGGTTTAATATTTGGCATACTCATCATCTCCTCTTCATTTATTATACGCAATCCACAAATAAATAGGAAGAAAATTAACGTGTGAATTTACAGGTCATTTAAGGTTCTACAATATTAAAATAAGGGTTAAATTCTGCAAGATTTCCAGTCAAAATCTTTAAAACATCCTCATCTCCACTCACCGATTCAATAGATGCATCCATAAGTTTCTGATTATTTAAGGCAATGCCTAAAATTCCGGTACGGGAAGTACGTATTGTGGCATCCGGATTATAACTCCATGACTCTTTTGAATACAATAAAACACCATTATGAATTCTCAGCAGATACTTAGTGTTTTCGTCTGTTACCTCCATATTAATGACCAGATTTTCCTTTTCCATAGCTTTAGCGTCCATGCATATTCCTAGATAATCAAGCATTGTTTTCGTACTCATTCCAAGAGTATATGCACCTGTTCCTCCAACAGAAGTATCAGGATAATAATCTGTTCCATGTCGAAGTTCATATGCTGCATTCAGATAAGCATTTCTCCATGCACCGGATTCTGCCTGATATCCAAGCTGCTCCAGAGCATCTGCACAAAGATAACGTGCATACTCAGGCGGTTCTAATTCATCCAAATGAATCGGGTTAGCATCATACCATCCCATATATTTTTGGTAAACAGCTTTTACATTATGTTTCAGAGTTCCATAATATTGTCTTGTATACCATACTTTTTCCAAATCATTAGGCAGTTCAATCTTATGTGCAATCTCAGTTTCTGTATAACCCTCATTTATATATTGAAGAGTCTGGGTATGTATAAATTTATATACAGCCGCAGTATTTAACAAATATTTGTTAATAACTTCTTTTCCCCAGTGAGGCCAATTATGAGACTGTAAAATAACTTCTGCATCATTTCCAAACAGATCCTTGACCTCCATAATATATCTCGCCCATGCATTTGCATCACGAATCTCTGCACCACGCAAGGTATATATATTATGCATTGTTCTTGTACAATTTTCTGCCATCCATAATGCTTTATATTCTGGAAGATATGTATTCATTTCTGCAGGAGACTCAGTTCCCGGTGTAAACTGGAATATCATCTTAACTCCATCTACAGTGGTTTCAAATAGATTATCGGTCACCTCAAAAGTAGGCGAAATATATGCAGTTGTTCCGTTGCTGGTAGTCAATCCGATTCCCACTGAAAGACTACCTGTTTCTCCCTTTCCAGCAATGAGCCATATTGGAAATTTGACCTACGTTTCATGGCATTACCAGCAAATGCATTTTCTTCCATGGCGGCAGTTTCAAATCCCTCAAGTACAATAATTAATGTTTTGCCTGAAGCAATCTGTTCCTCTAACGACAGGGATGGATCAGCCAGATCCTCCTCTGAAATCAGACCACCTATACCACCAAAGTGGTCAATATGGGCATGACTTATAACAACTGCTGAAATATGTGCTTCACCAAATTTGCTCTCAAACAGTTCCAGAGCAGCTTTTGCAGTTTCAACGCTTGTGGTACAGTCAAAAATTATCCATCCCTGACTTCCTCGTACAAAAGTAATATTAGCAACATCATAGCCTCTTACCTGATAAACGCCATCCATCACCTCAAATAATCCATACAATGAATTAAGCTGCGTATTACGCCATAAGCTTGGATTCGCTGAATCAGGTGCATCCTTATCCTGCACGAATTCATATATATTCTGACTCCACACCAAATTACCATTTTCTGATTTAATTTCCAATGATTCCGGTGCAGTAATTAATCCCTTCTGTGCAAAATCCTGCTTCTGCTTATCAGAAAAATCAAGAAGCTTATAAATTTCAGAGTTTACATTATTAGTATGCTCTGTTGCCTCTTTAATTTCAGAATTTAATGGTTTATGTTCTGATTCTGTTTTGTCATTAGTTTGAGAACACGCAGACATCGTCATAGCAAACCTAGTCAATAACAAAGCCATTTTAAATTCTTGTTTTCTCATTTATTTAATCCTACTAATATTTATTAATTTAATTTTCATTTATGACTTTCATTTTTTAATACAAGCCAACATTTTTATTTTAATAATATGAAAAAACAAGTCATCTGGCATAAATGTCAATTCTTTGACATAAACATTACTGCTAATCGCATTTGCTACGAGTTATAATTCTTTTTGAAAATAAGAAACGCCGAAAACATTAAAATAATGTTTTCGGCGAATTTTTCAGCGTCGCTAAGAGGATTTGAACCTACATGTGACTGCTAATTTTAAGACATTTTAGATGCTCCTTTTAGCAGGCAATTAGCAATGCACTTAAATTTAGGGAAATGTTACGCTGTAAAAGCTTTCTCAATTGATACCTACATTTCACAGTCTAATGCTTTCTACTATAATTTTTCTTTGTAATTCTCTAATTGATGAAAGATTCCAAGTACATAAACGATGTCCCCATCAATACGAAAGATTAGAATATAGTCCATATCCTTCACTACTGCTTCTTTATATCCTTTGTTCTTAAGAAAAGTATCTCTACAATCCGCAAACTGATATGGATTATCTTCCATACGGTCATACAACTGATCAATTCTATCTAGCAAATGTTTTGCTGCTGGTTCATTTTTGAACTTAAATAAGATGTGATTTACTAATTTATCTAGCAATTCCTCAGCTCTATTGGTAATAATAAGTCTATAAGTCATATTTTTCCCTCATGGAACTAAGTGATCCTCTTGCATCTTTTGTTCTTCCTTCACTAATCTGCTGTTCAGATATTTCAAGTTCTCGATAAACATTTAATCTCTGAATGGTATCTTCATAATTTTCTATGCTCATAATAACCATATCTCCATATCCATTTTTTGTAATAAAGATTGGTTCCTGTGTTTTATGACACATATCGGATATTTCTGAAGTATTTTTCAATTCTTTAATAGGAATAATCTGTGGCATAATATACACCTCCTTATCTGTGGCTTAATTATACCATTATTATCCCATATTTTCAATCAGTTATTCATGTAAAGTTTTCTCGCAAAATTTCACTCTTACATCAGGATAAAAATACTCCAATTCTTGTACCTACTCTTGATTCAGTTTATCCTTTTGCTCTTTCTCTTCCAGACTGGTAAATCTATGATTTAGTTCCTCTACTCCAAGCAGCATAAATTCCTCATACTTTAGATCATCGTTTAAAATATTATCACCTTTCTCTTTCTGCTTTTTGTAATGTTCCACAGCCTTTTAAATTAGCAGGCTTTTTATCACTATTTTTGCTCTGATTAGCAGGATATTCCTTTTGATTAGCAAAAATCCCTTCTGCTAATCGTACATTGATACAAGTTAGAATTTTTTTGAAAAAAAAACGCCAAAAAACTAAAAATAACGTTTTCGGTGAATTTTTCAGTGTCGCTAAGAGGATTTTAACCTCCGACCTACCGCCTAGGAGTAGAACAGATTGCCCGTAGGCAACTCCCTCTTAGTATTATATAATCCCTGTATTTGCCTGCTAATCATTGATTAAAAATGTTATCTCGTACCGACGATTGCTGATTTTAAGGTGTCTTAGATGCTCCTTTTAGCAGGCGATTAGCAATGGGATTGAATTTTAGGAAATGGTATGGTGTAAAACCTTTCCCATTTCATACCTTAATTTAACAACTAATCTTTAAATAGTTTAAACTATTTACTTTTTTCTTCAAGGTCGGAAATTGTGACCTTAAAGAGGTTCCCTATTCTTCCGTTTCCAGTTCCAACCACTATAATATATCCCTGATGATTCCCTCGTCTTGAATAAGGTTTATTCCAAAACACTTTTTTCCTGCGTCTTTCAAAAATACTCCTATATGATATACGCTATTTCTCGGTCAATAATTAAAAATCTATCGTGTAATACTTTTGTATATTCTACTTCTAATGTTGAATACTGTGCATTAAAATTCTCTATATCTGTTTTTGTTAGCTTTGTCCGTTTTAAGGTATAGACAGTAACCGCCACATTTTCTTTTTTCCTTGAAAAAAGGTTTAATGTTCCAACATCAACATATCCATCTATTAGAGTAATCTCCCTGTCCGCTTTTTGTATAAGGCTGACAATCAAACTGAATGCATCATATATCTGCCCATCAAAAATCACCTTTTGACTGGATTACTCATATTCCGGATATGTACTCAAAAACTATCTCAAAACTATCATCTGTTTCGGTTTTGTAATTTATTTGACGAATTTTCATTGCGTTTAACAATCTATATAACAAAGATATATTTGCCATATACTTCCTCACTTTCACAAAAGTATCCATAATTCTAATACTTACTCGGATGGCAACATCACTACGAAAAACAGCAGAAAGCATTGCTATTTCTTGTTCTGTAAAAACAAATGACAATTTTATACGCACACCATATCCATTATCATCCTCCTACTTTTAGTTCTAACCTTTTCTAACTGCTATTCTTTTTTTATCTTCCTTTGAAGTCACGAATTATGACCTCACAGATCCATATACATCTTTAATAATTTAAAATCCAAATTTTTCTGAAAGACGAGCTATACTTCTTTTTACGGCTTGGTTGAATACTTTTGTTTCATATTTATAATAGACTCTGTTGTACTCATATTATAACGCGTATAGAAAACATATATTAATGATTTTTGAATATTATTAATACCAGTCTAAATTTGTTCCTATCTTCTTATTTAAGAAAAATATGACAATCTCTTCAAAAATATCTTTCATCATGATTTCAATTAAAACTACTATAAGAGACCACAAAGTAAATAAATCCAAGTTAATTTCACCTAATAATCCATTTGAAATAGTAATTGTTAATTCTGTATGTAATAATAAAAGCAAAAACATGAACATGAAAATAGAATAATAAAAATACAAAATAGCACGTCTCATTTTTCGTACCTTTTTTCTAACACCACGAGCTTTATGATATTGCTCCAAATTTTCTTCAATCCATTCATACCCTTGATGACTATTCAAGTATTCTTTTATAATTTCAATAACATTGTTATCATCGTTCTTTCGAATATCATCTAACACTTTCCATTCTATATTCTTGTTCTCTTCTGTCTGTTTAAGAAAATTTGTTATTTTATCATTAATATTTTCAAATATATCCACCATTAATTTTAATAAGGATAAAATAAATGTAGGAATTGCGATAAAAAATGCTAAAATAGATAAATCTGTATCTGAAATAAAGCTTTCATATGTAATAAACAAAAAAATAGCTCCAAACATCACACAAGTAAACACATTTTTCTTTATAAATACTCTTTCTTTCATTCCCTTCTAACCCCTTCTTAACATTATATTGAACTTGAAACTATTGCGTTTTCAATTAGCAAATTTATCATTAAAATAATATAGAAAATTAGCAGAAACATCATTTTGATTTGCAAACTCAAATAATGAGAAATGCCGAAAACTCTGGAACTCCAGTATCTTCGGCATTTCTTAAAGCGTCGCTAAGAGGATTTGAACCTCCGACCTACCGCTTAGGAGGCGGTCGCTCTATCCAGCTGAGCTATAGCGACATTTATAAATGTATTACATCAACAATATAGAATTATACCAAACTTTTAACATTCCGTCAATCCTTTAAAATCCAATAACACCCTGCATCCATATTATCCCCTTAAATCTTCTTCCTATGGCAGGTTCACCCACAATATCTGCCTTATTTATAGCCAAATCAAATGTAATGCCATTACAGTCTATTGTCATCTTGTATATTTCTTCTTCTGTAATAACATTAATGGTATCCGATATTTCAACTATTGTACCTATTATTGAATATCTGTCACACGATACTCCATATGGCATAAAACTTGAATCAACTATTGAAAACACATCCTCCTTCATAATTCTTCCTGATATTCTTGTATATGTATCCAAATCAGCTACTGTAAGTGTCTCCATTGCACTTTCGTCACCACGTTTAGCAGCAGCAATAAGCTTATTTCTATTCTTTAATTCTGACTTATTACGCTGAATGTCTTCCCTTGTCTTCTTAACCGGTAAAATTACTTTTCCATTTAATGCAAAAGCACTCAATGTTATAGGTAAATATCTGGACAATCCTGTACCTCCCAGTATTTTTTCAAGATAATCCATGCTGTTTTGAAGGTAGAATATTAATGAAACACCAAGTCTTACATCTTCACATGCTCCATAATAAGAAGAAACAGCCACATTTTTCTCTATGGAAATATCCTCCATAACGTGTACATTCCTTCCATTATAATACGGAAAATAATATTCAATCTCATAATCCTGCTTTTCATTTACAATACCATGAACCACTATTCCCATATCTTCTGCAAATTCTTTTCTGAATTCAAATATAGTCTCCTCCGTAGTAACCATTAGCTCATTTCTATAATCGGGTTTTTCCATAACTCTTTTTATAATGTCATTAACCCTTACTTTATTAATATATCTGCTAAAACCAATAGGTCTAAGATAGCTATGCATAATTTGCATCCTTTCAGTTTATTTTATCTAAATAGGTTTTTCACTTTAATAATTATATAATACACATATCTAATTTGCAACAAATAGATAAATATGCTAAAGTATAATAATATCATACATATAAGTAAAATTTAATAATATCAGGTGATTAATATGTCTTTAAAGTTTAAAGTATTAAATGAATTAAAAGAAAACAGAGGATGTTTCGTATCAGGACAGTATCTTGCTGATAAGTTTAATGTATCCAGAGGTGCTGTATGGAAATCCATAAAGTCAATTCGTGATGAAGGATACAAAATAGAATCTGTTACTAATAAAGGTTACAGGATTGTTTCTGAAAATGATGTTATATCAGAAGACGAAATAAAACATTATCTAAAAGAGTATTCTAATGATATTAACATTATAATATATGATTCTGTAGATTCTACAAATAATATGTTGAAGAGAATGTTTATTGACGGTATCCCAAACAACACTCTTATAATTGCAGATGAACAGACAAATGGAAAAGGAAGATTTGGAAGAAGTTTTTACTCACCGGCAAAAACAGGATTATATTTCAGTCTTCTAATCAAACCAGAGTTTGACACATCTACTGCTGTTCTTATAACCGGAGTTATTGCTGTTGCAATATGCAGAGCAATAGAAACGCTGGCTGGCAAACATCCTGGTATAAAATGGATTAATGATATATACATGGATAATAAAAAAATTGCCGGAATATTAACTGAAGCATCTTCAGGTTTTGAAAGTGGGAAATTTGATTATATAATTATCGGTGTAGGAATAAATCTATCTACTGATAATTTTCCTGATGAGTTAGCAGAGATAGCCGGTTCTCTTAATTCAGATATATCAAAAAACCGACTTATTGGAGATATTTTGTACAACTTTTATAAAATATACTACTCATTACCAGACACTGAATATATGAAAGAATATAGAAAGTATTCCATTTTAATTAATCATGATATTTCTTATAATATAGAAAATGTGACTTACAGCGGAAAAGTAATAGGTATAGACGATTTCGGTGGTCTTATAATATCTAATTCCAACGGTATCACTACTCTCAAATCCGGTGAAGTCACAATTATTGATTTTTAATATTTAATCTTTTTGAACCATATAGTTATCAGTGTTAATAGCCATTTCAACTGCCTGCTTTTCCTCATTTCCAAGCAAAATGTATGACTCTCCTTTTACAATTTCTTTAATGTATGTATAGCAGCCTTCTCTGCTATGCATAGCATTTATTACAAATCCGGTATTTTCCTTATCCAGTAATGCAAGTGCAAAACTTAACTTTCCACCCATTTCACTAAATGCATCATATTTAACTATACCAAGCTTCTGATATGCTATTTTCATATTTTCCTGAATCTGGCTAATCTCTGATTGCTGTTTTTTAGATATTCTTGCAAGTTTCTCTATCTGTTCAAATCTTTCAACTATAGCATCTTCAAGTGTCTCTGCATTTTTTCCACTCAAAAACCTGTCATATCTTCTACTTAACTGTGTTATCTTATGTCTTGTAACAATATTAAATATTAAAAGACCAATACATATAACCAACAATCCAATAATGTAGTAAACCGGATCAATATCTAAACCAATAAAATCTAATATTTTGCTATCCATTTTTATATTCCTTTCCTCTATTAATTTTGTATATTAGTAAGCATATCCGTAAGTCTTTCTAATTCATCATTGGAATAATATTCTATTTCTATTTTTCCTTTTCCATTTTTCTTAGGATTCAGCTTAACCTTAGTTCCTATGGCATCTTTTATTTTATTTTCAATTTCCTCATATACCAGTCTATTTATTTCTTCTTTTTGTGATACTTCCTTTTTAGGGTTATTAAAATTCTTTACAAGTTTTTCGGTTTCTCTTACACTTAATTTCTCATCCATTACCTTTACGGCAAGATTGTACTGGGCATCCTCATTCTCTACAGCAAGCAGTGCTCTTGCATGGCCACTTGATATCATTTCATCTATAAGCATTTCTTGAACCTTTGGAGATAATTTTAACAATCTCATAGAATTTGTAACTGCTGCTCTGCTCTTTGACACTCTTTCTGCTACTTCATCCTGTTTTAAACTATATTCTTCTAACAATCTTTTATATGCCTGTGCTTCTTCTATAGGATTAAGATCTTCACGCTGTATATTTTCTATAAGCGCTATTTCCATAACTTCCTGTTCAGTAAAATCCTTAATTATAACAGGTACTTCTTTAACTCCGGCTATTCTGGCAGCTCTCCATCTCCTTTCTCCGGCTATTATTTCATAATACTTATCTTTCTTTTGAACAACTAATGGTTGTATTATTCCATATTGTTTTATTGAATCTGCTAATTCCTGCAAAGAATCTTCATTAAAATTTTTTCTTGGCTGATTCTTATTAGGTTCTATTTGTGACAGTTTAACTATTGTTTCACCTGCAGGTTTTTCTTCCTTATTATCTATTTCCTCCATTACTCCTTGTGGAATCAAAGATTCTAATCCTCTGGATAAACCTGTCTTTTTACTTTTTCCTGCCATGTTTCCTTTTCCTTTCAATTATTTCTTTAGGTACATAACTATCTTCTTCATTATGATTAATAACTTCTTCTGCCAATAATCTGTAACTTTCTGCTCCGGCAGATTTTGAATCATATACATTTATAGGCATACCTCTACTTGGTGCTTCAGCTAACTTAATATTTCTTGGAATAATAGTTTTGTATATATTTTGTTTAAGATTATTTTTTACATTCTCAACTACTTCTAATGAAAGATTTGTTCTTGCATCATACATAGTGAATACAACTCCTTCCATTGTAAGAGAAGGATTCAATCTCTTTTTTACAAGATTTATGGTATATACTAATTGTGATAATCCTTCCAGAGCATAATATTCACATTGAATTGGAACAAGAACTGAATCTGCTGTTGAAAGTGCATTAACAGTTAATATATTCAGAGACGGAGGACAATCTATTATTATATAATCATAATCATCCTTTATCGTTTCAATATTATGTTTAAGTACGTACTCTCTTCTATCAATTCCAATCAATTCAATTTCTGCACCTGAGAGATTAACATTTGAAGGCAATATAGATAAATTCTCTAATGCATCTACTATCAGACAATCTTCTAACTTACATTCTCCTATAAACAAATCATAAATTGTATATTCCAGATCATTCTTATTTATTCCTAATCCGCTGGTTGCATTTCCCTGTGGATCTATATCCACAACCAGAACCTTTTTTCCTATTTCAGCTAAACATGCTGATAAATTTGTTGATGTTGTAGTTTTACCTACACCACCTTTCTGGTTTGCTATTGCTATAACCCTACCCATCTAACTTCCTTTCATTCTTTCGTTAATTGTGTCTTATATGATTATATCACTATACTTATTTATATTCCATAACTAATTCAATTTTTCCAATGTTTCACGTGAAACATTTTCTGTGTGAAATATTAGTTTAATGTTTCACGTGAAACATTATCATCGATAATATTTGATAAATCATTAATTATTTTTTCAAGTTCTATTTTGCATCTGTTACTATCTGTTATACATATTTTACTACAGAATTCTAATTTTTCTTTACATTTTTTAATTTCACCTATATTTGATATTTCTTCTTTAGGTACTTTATATGTATCTACCATTTTTACTATTTTTTCTTTATTACTAATTTTACTTTTCAATTCCATTTCAATCTTTTTATCAGTCTCTAGTTCTTCTTTCAAAACTTCCATAGTCTTATTCAGTTTTCCTATTTCCAATGAATTGAAATCCTCACCATGCTCAGAAGGAGAGAATATGTCAAATGAACTATCCTTACTTTTTGAAAGTTCTAATATTTTTTTATCAATCTCCTGTATCTTAATATTGCTTTTCATTATTACATCCTGAATATTTTCAAATTTCTCTTTATACTCGTTAAGTTCAATATCAAAACTTTCCAATAATGTTTCTTTAAATTCCTCAAAACTTTTCATATTCAATTTATTAACCTTTCATATTATAATTTTAAAATACTATCTGTAACAAATAAGCCATGCCAATGTTGGGCTAGTCCGCCCTATAGAGAATAATATATAATAACTTCTTAGTGAGCAAGCCCCCACAAAATCATTATATATTATTCTCTGCATGGCTGAACTGTTAAAATTATAACACATTTATTATAATATTTGCCAGAAAATATGTTATAATAATATTATTAAAAATGATCGGAGAATTTAATATGAATAGAAAAAGTATTGTAAAACTTATAACATTTACTACAGTTTCAATAGCAGCTATAAATAAATGTGTATCCATACTAGCAAATATGAATAACTGTTTTAATAAGGATAACTTTCTTACTTACAAAAGCAAATTTGGAAATATCAAATACCGGAAGATTGGAACAGGTTCTCCAATACTTCTTATCCATAACCTGTCTATTGGAGATAATATAAATGAATGGAATTATATCGTAGAACATTTATCCATCAATCACACTGTCTATACACTTAATTTACCAGGCTGCGGAAATTCTGATAAAAACAATTTTTTGTATACTAATTTCATGTATGTAAAACTTATTATTGATTTTATTAATGATATTATATCTTCAAAAACCGATATTGTGACATCTGGAAGTTCAAACAGAATTGCAGTAATGACAGAACTTTATAATTCAAATGTAATAAAAAACATAGTTATGATAAATCCTTCAGAACCATCAACAGTTAAATTAAATCACATTATAGGAAAAATTATAAATACACCTATACTTGGAACATTTATATACAACTGTATATTCAGTAAAAAGTATTGTCTTAAAAATACTGATAACAATTTCAGATTAAACGAATATATGAATACTTATTATGACAGTATTCATTATAAAGGCAGTAAATCAAAATATTTATTTACAAGTATTATTATGGGAAAGACTTATATTAATTATCAACATGCAATTAAAAATATAACAAAAGAGACTTTTACTTATATGGATAATACACATTTATATCCTCATATAGAAACACCTGAAAAAACAGCCGAATATATATTATCTAATATAGATAAATAGAATAAAAAAGGTTTAGAAAATCAACAACTTTTCTAAACCTTTTTTATAGCAGCTTTATTTAAAATTTATCTCTCTGGTACTCCATTCATCATACTTTTCTAAAATATCATCTAATTCTTTTTCTATTATTTCTTCTTCTATCAAATCTTCATTATAATCAAAAGTCTGAATTGTTTCAGTAACACTTTCATTTTTCTTTCCAACATTAAAAATTGTATTACTCAGAACCATAAAAGAAAATCCTATTATTATAGCTATTACAGACTTAACTAATAATGCTGTCGTTTGCTTATTATTATGTATTTCATAATCATAATTTAAACTTTCCTTAACAGTTCCATCTTTATTCACTTTTTGTTCGCATCTACTCATTTCATCATTCCTTTACATATAACAGATTGTCCTCTATATCATATACATTTACTTTACATTCGTTTCCATCATATAAATATACTTCTTTGCAGTTTATTTCTCCATCTTCATCAAATTTTATCTTTTCACTAAGATTTCCCTGCTCATCTTTCTTAGTAACAGATAATAAACTTTCATTATCATAAAATTCCAACGTTATTCTACTTCCGTCTTCATAATCTTGGCTTATTCGCTTTACATTATCATTATATTCTTCAGTATATTCTAACTTTAATCTTCCGGACTTATCATATTGATAACTGGTCACTTCTCTATAATATATATTGTCTGAATTATCATCAACTCTAAATTCTATTTTTCTAGATATATTATCATTGTTATCATAAGCATAGATAACATAACTTCTTAATTTATAATCATTATATAATGCATCATAATTCATTTCATTTATCTTATGCCTATTATTATCATAATCTGCCCAATACCCTTCTTCTAATAGCTTTCCGCCATCCTTATCTCGTGGTAGATATCCATGTATATTATTCTCATCCAGCCATTCTTCACCTTCAGGACCAGTATATTTCAGATTCCTTATCACATCTCCATCTTCTGTAAACTTATTTAATTGAACTTTAACAAGTCCAAGTTCTGCCTTATATACTTGTTTACCTACATATCTATTATCATCATATGCTGCCTTTAAAATTCTTTGAGGGTTGTCTTCATCTTTTCCTTTAGCTCTAAAGATACACCTATCCTTTTCATCATATCTTGTATATATATAACCGGTAAATATTCCATCAGAATTATATCTATAACAACATAGTTCATGACCACTTTTACTATATATCTCTTTATTATAACCAGAAATACTACCATTTTTATCATAATAATATATCACATCTGCCATAATATCTCCAAGATAACGATAACTTTCAAAATAACTCATAATATTGTCTTCATATTTTATTTTATGGATTATGTTATTATCATTATCATATTTATAAACATATTTATAGTCATGACTTATTGCCCATCCATGTCCAATTCCACTTATATAATATTCACTTATACAATTACCTTTATCATCATATTCCCATTCTTCTTTTTTATATAACTTTCCATCACGGTCATAAGTATTCTTTTCTGTCATATTTCCATCATCATCATACTCATATCTGGTATACTCATATAAATCCAGATTATCACTTTCAACATAAGAAAATCCAATCTTATCATAATATGTTTCTTCCTGTGTATCTTCCTCTTTTCCTTTAAAATTATCCGATAAAAGAAAGTTAAATAAACAGACTATAACAAACACAGTAAGTACAAATAAAAACGATTTCAATCTTTTCATATGTAATCCTCCATTCATCTGTTATAATGGTTTTTTTAATGGAATACCTGATTTTCTAGGATAACTGTCAGATATTTTTTTAACTTTTACTATAGACACGAAACTTCTTGATATATCCGAATCAGGAAGGTTAAACTTCTCTACTTTCTCTATATTCCCTGATAATTTATTTATAGCATTTCCTGACTCTTCTATTTCTTTATCACAGTCCCCTGACTTATATGATACGAATCTTCCATCTACCTTTACAAATGGCAGGCAATATTCAGACAAAGAAGACAGATTAGCTACAGCCCTTGATACACACAAATCATATTTCTCCCTATGTTCAACGTTCCTCCCTAATTCTTCTGCCCTTCCATGATACATATCTATTCTGTTAAGTTTTAATTCCTCTGCCACTTCACCAAGAAATTTAATTCTCTTGTTAAGAGAATCCAGCAATGTCACTTTAATATCAGGGAACATTATCTTAATTGGGATTCCCGGAAATCCTGCTCCCGTACCAACATCTATCAAATTTTCAATATTACTTAAATCCATTACTTTTACTATTGAAAGACTATCTAAAAAATGCTTTGACACTACATCATCAAACTCAGTTATGGCTGTAAGATTCATTACCTTATTTTTCTCAATAAGAATATCGTAATATTTTAAAAATTTTTCTATATTATCCTGAGTGTAATCTATCCCCAGTTCTTGAAGTCCCTTGCAAAACTTATCCACATTTTTATTCATTTATTCACCATTACTTTCTTCTTTGCTGCTCAAGATATATTAAAAGTACTGATATATCCGCCGGAGATACACCCGATATTCTGGATGCCTGACCAATAGATAAAGGTTTATACATATTTAACTTCTGCTTTGCTTCATTTCTAAGTCCTGTTATCTGACTATAATCAAAATTTTCAGAAAGTTTCTTATTCTCCAGTTTTTTATACTGCTCCACCTGTTTCAACTGTCTTTTAATATACCCTTCATATTTAAGATTAATATTTATCTGTTCTATAACATCTTTTGGAATCTGTGGTCTTTTCTCATCAAATTCTCCTAGTTTCTCATAATCAAGTTCCGGTCTTTTTATTAATTCTGCAAGATTACTTCCTGTTTTTAAAGGTGTACTTCCATTTTTCTCAAGAAACAAAGAAATTTCCTTACCTGCCCCCACCGTAATCTTTTCCAGTCTTTCTATTTCTTCATTTATCAATCTTTCCTTAAGTTCTACCTTCTTATATACATCTTCAGGTACTAATCCCACTTCATAACCTATCTTAGAAAGTCTCAAATCAGCATTATCCTGCCTTAAAATAAGCCTGTACTCAGCCCTTGATGTCATCATTCTGTAAGGCTCATGATTTTCTTTAGTTACAAGGTCATCTATAAGCACTCCTATATATGCCTGTGACCTGTCAAGTATTATCTGCTCCCTTCCAAGTATTTCCATAGATGCATTTATTCCTGCTATAAGACCCTGTGCCGCTGCCTCTTCATATCCTGAACTTCCGTTAAACTGACCACCGCTGAATAAGCCTTTTATATTCTTAAATTCCAAAGTAGGTTTTAACTGTCTGGGATTGATACAATCATACTCTATCGCATATGCATTTCTTACTATTTTAACATTTTCAAGTCCCGGTACTGTTCTATACATTTCATACTGAACATCTTCAGGAAGTGAACTGGACATTCCTCCAAGATACATTTCATTAGTATAATTGCCTTCCGGCTCAATGAATACCTGATGCCTGTTCTTATCTGCAAACCTTACTACTTTATCTTCTATAGAAGGACAGTATCTTGGTCCTGTTCCTTCTATCATTCCCGAATATAACGGTGACCTGTCCAAATTATCTTTTATAATCTGATGAGTCCTTTCATTTGTATATGTAAGCCAGCATGATACCTGTTCTTTTTGAATATCATCAGGATTGGTAGAAAATGAAAATGGAACTATTACCTCATCACCAAGCTGCTCCTCCATTTTACTAAAATCAATACTTCTCTTATCCACTCTTGCAGGAGTTCCTGTCTTAAATCTATACATTTCAATTCCAAGAGATTTAAGAGAATCCGTAAGATGATTCGCTGCCTGTAATCCATTTGGTCCTGTAGGATTGCTTACATCACCATATATACATCTTGCCTTCAGATATGTTCCCGTACAGAGTATAACTGCCTTTGTATGATATTCGGCACCGGAAAATGTCTTTGCACCTGTTATAACATTATCCTTTACCATAAGTTCTGATACCTCCGCCTGCCTTATAGTAAGATGTTCGGTATTTTCAAGTGTTATTCTCATTTCCCTGCTGTAATCCTGTTTGTCCGCCTGTGCCCTTAGCGAATGTACTGCAGGACCTTTAGATTTATTAAGCATCTTTGACTGTATAAATGTCTTATCTATATTTTTTCCCATCTCACCCCCAAGGGCATCTACTTCTCTTACCAAATGTCCTTTGGAACTTCCGCCTATATTAGGATTACACGGCATCATTGCTATGCTTTCCACACTTACAGTAAACATTATAGTTTCTAATCCAAGTCTGGCACATGCAAGTGCTGCCTCACATCCGGCATGACCTGCACCAACTACAAGTACATCATATTCTTCTTTTACGTTTGCCATATTAATCTCCATTCCATCGCCTTTCAGTTGGCGTCACAAATATTAATGAAAATATATCGGAAGAATCGCCCCAGCGATTCTTCAGTGTGAGACTTAGAAAATCTTAGGCTGCGCATTTTGCTGCCTTAGATTTTCTTCTCACACTATACTCCAATTTACTTACCCATACAGAACTTACTAAAAATCTCATTTACAAGGTCATCTCCTACCTGCTCACCTATTATGGTTCCCATGGTCTCATACGCATTCATAAGATCAATAGTAAAAAAATCTTCCGGCATTCCGCTTTCTATACTTTCAATAACACAATTAAGACTGTTTATCGAATCAGATATTGCAGATTTATGCCTTTCACTTGTTAAATAAACCTCATCATTATAAGATATATCTCCTGTATAAAACATATCTTTAACCGTCTCAGTCAATATATCAATCCCCTTATTTTCTTTTATAGACACTGTTATTATCTTTTTATCATGTCCGTTAGAAAAATTATCTGATATTTCCTTAACATTATCTACAGAAGTTACCATATCCAAATCAGATTTATTAAGCAATATTATAGCCTTTTTATTTTCTATTATATTAATTATTTCTCTATCATCATCATCTATAGGCACTGATGAATCCAGAACCATTATTATAAGGTCGGCAGTGGATGCCAGATTCTTAGCCCTGTCCACTCCTATTTTTTCAACTATATCTTCTGTATCTCTTATTCCTGCCGTATCAATAATATTAAGGCTTATTCCATTAATCCTTATATTTTCTTCAAGTATATCTCTGGTTGTACCTGCAATATCTGTAACGATTGCCCTGTCCTCACCAAGAAGACTGTTCATAAGTGACGATTTACCCACATTTGGTTTTCCAAGTATAACTGTTTTAATCCCTTCTGTTACAATACGGCCATTATCAGCAGTATCAAGAAGATTCTGAAGTTCTTCTCTTATCTCAATTAATTTTGGCTTTAATTCTATACCATAATCTTCCATATTATAATGTTCAGGGTCATCTAGTGCAGCCTCAATATAAGCTATTTCATGAAGAATATTTTCTCTTATACCCACTACTTTTTTTGATATTGAACCTTTCAACTGATTTACAGACATATCAAGTGCCATATCATTTTTAGCATTTATTACATTTATAACTGCTTCTGCCTGTGACAAATCTATTCTTCCATTTAAAAATGCCCTCTTTGTAAATTCTCCCGGTTCAGCACATCTTGCACCGCTTTCTAATATAAGCCTGAGTATTTTCTGCATAACCAGTATTCCGCCATGAGAATTTATCTCCACCACATTTTCCCTTGTATAAGTATTAGGCGACTTCATCACCATAAGCAACACTTCATCAACTACTTTTCCTTTATCCATTATATATCCATAATGTATTGTATGGGATACTGCATCTTCAATCTTTCTGCTTCCCTTAAATGGTGTAAATATCTTATCAGCTATAATAAATGCATCTTCACCGCTAATTCTAATAATACCTATACCAGAATTACTCATAGCAGTAGATATTGCAGCAATCGTATCTGTCTTATACATTTATATTCTCCATTCTAATATAATATAAAAGATGCCCGCTTTCTGCGGACATCTAAACTTCATGCATGATTAAACAAGCAGACTTTTTTCGCCGCTTATTAATGTTTCAAAAAAACTATTACATGTCTGTAAGGTTCTTCTCCATCACTCTTTGTTGCCACATATTTATCATTTTGCAAAGCTGAATGTATAATCCTTCTTTCATATGGATTCATAGGTTCAAGTGATACAGACTTTCTGGTTCTCTTAACTTTATATGCTATGTTCTTTGCAAGATTCTCAAGAGTTTCTCTTCTTCTCTGTCTGTAATTCTCAGTATCAAGCTTAACCCTTATATATGATTCGCTTTCCTTATTTACTACAAGGCTGACAATATATTGAAGGGAATCTATGGTCTGACCTCTTTTTCCTATTATTATACCCATTTCATCACCTGAAAGATTGATACTCATATTTCCTTCTGACTCATTATAATCAATATCAACCTTTACCTCAAGATTCATTGTTTTAAAAACTTTTCCAAGAAATTCCTGAACCTTATCTTCTAATGTATATATTTTTCTTACCTTTATTCTTGCCGGCTTTCCTCCAATAAATCCCAGAATACCATTGCTTCCCTTATCTATTACTTCATATTCAATCTTATCACTTGTCGCTTCCAGTTCTACTAAGGCTTCTGTTAATGCATCATCCACTGTTTTTCCCGTAAATTCAACATAATCCATAATGTAAAGACCTCCTATCTGTTTCTTTCATTAAATTCCCTTACCATATTGGCTTTTTCAGCCATACTTCCGGATTTAATTTTACCCTGTTTGTTATATTCCTTTTTGTTACTTACTTTTACATTATTTGAAATATTCTTTGTATTAGTATTGGCAGCGTTTATTACTTTGTTTGCCACATACCCCTGTTTCTCCCTCTTTTTATTTTGCTTCTCTACATTCTTCTTTATTATATCATTAACATCAACTTTCTTAAAGTAATTATTTAATGCAAACTGTTGAATTATCTGGAATAATCCGTTTGCTGCCCAGTAAAGACCAAGTCCTGCCGGAACAGAAAAAGCTATAAACATTGAAAACAATGGCATTATTGTACTCATCATCTTCATTGAAGATGCCATCGGATTATCATCACCCATCTGATTTGCTGAAAATGCAAGTTTTGTACTATACCACTGTGTTAAAAATGACAATATTGGTATAATTATTGCCCAACCCATTGCTGAAGCAGGTGTCTGTGTCAGATTAATCACACCGAAATTATTAATATCCATTATCTTTTTCTTAGAACTGTCTATTACTTCCTTAGATTCAGAATAACTTTCGACTAATTTCTCTGCACTTTCTTCATTTGTTATAACTTCTACAAAATTTTCAAACTCATCTTTGTCTTTATCTTTAAACTTATCTTCTATTTTTTTCCAGTCGCTATCTGAATACTTTTGTAAATCAGCTATAAGGCTGTCCATATTCTCATAAGAATCTTCAAGATTCTTCCACTGCTTATTTGAATATTTTGCAAGAACATCTATTACTTTTTTATTCTTACCATCTGTCTTTTCAAAATCTTTAACAACATCTGATATATAATCATACTTTAAATTCTCATCTTCTGATATAATAGTATCAAAGTAATCAAAATAATCATAATTTTCACTTACGATTTCACTTACAGGCTTATAATAATCCTGAACCTGTGGCACATATGCAGGTATATTACTTATAATATAGTACAAAGAAAACAATATAGGCATCTGTATAAGCATCTGAAGACAGCTTCCTGTTGGAGATGCTCCATACTTTTCATATACAGCCTGTGTTTCCTGCTGCATCTTCATCATAGATTCATTATCACGTTTTCCCTGATATTTCTTCTGGATAGCCTGAATCTCCGGATTCATTAAAGTTGAAAGCTTTGAAAACTTTTGCTGCTTTAATGTCAGCGGGAACAAGACTAGTTTAATTATCAAAGTAAAAATTATAATGCAAAGACCTATATTTTCAATTCCAATCATGCAAAATAAAGCATAAAGCCCCTGCATAATTCTTCCAAGAATACTTGCACACCAACCTATGATAGGTGTACTATTCTGTGTTAATAATAAGAAGTTAAACAATTTTTTCCTCCATTCTATGGAACAGGATCAAATCCTCCCTTTGAAAAAGGATTACATCTTAATATCCTCTTACAGGATAAAAATGTTCCTTTTAAAGAACCATATTTTTCTATTGCTTCTATAGCATACTGAGAACAGGTAGGTATATACCTGCAGTGATTATTCTTCTTTAATCCGGATAAATATTTTCTATAAAATCTGATAGCTCCTATCAATATTTTTTTCATATTATCAACTCTGTTCTATATAATTTTCTGATATAATATTATGAATCTTACATAAATGCAGATATGCACTTTCCAGCTTTGCATAATCAGCATCTTTAGCATTAACCCGTGCTACTACTACTATATCATTTTTCTGTATTATTTTATTATTATTAAGTCTGTATATTTCTCTTATTTGTCTAGTAATCCTATGTCTGACCACACTGTTTCCTACTTTTTTGCTGACTGATATTCCAATTCTGTTGTTATCTTTCCCATTATCTGCTATATACATAACAAGATATTTATTTGCATAGGATTTACCATTCTTATACACATATCGAAATTCTTCATTCTTTCTTATACAATTAAATTTTTTCATATAATTTAATTTCTCCTTTAAAGAGAAGAAAAGACCACATATATGCGGTCTAAGCTGATAATTTCTTTCTTCCTTTTGCTCTTCTTGAAGCTAAAACTTTTCTTCCGCTTGCAGAACTCATTCTTGCTCTAAAACCATGAACTCTGGCTCTAGACTTCTTTTTAGGCTGAAATGTCATTTTCATTGTAAATGCACCTCCTCTTTCTACTTAGATATAAAATTGGAAAATATCATTACAATTATATTTAATAAATTTGGTATAGTCAAGTAAAATTTTTCATATTACATATTTTCTATTCTTCACGTCTTAGAATTTTACTCATTTCATCTACCATATAATTTGATGTAAATTTTCTTTTATGATATAGTCGGGAAAACCAAAATACAATTTTCTATATCTTCTGTATCATTTTCAGAAATAAGAATTTCTGCTGATAGAGATAAATCATTCTCTTTGAATTTTTCCTCTTGAAACAGTTTTTTAATAATAGACCAATTTTCGCTTGCTGATTCTGTTTTAAGCCAGATTCCCATCAGAGGACCAGGCTGTCCTTCTTCAGTATCTATATAATCATATCCGTTATCTTGTATAGTACCATTAGATACTTCTTCAATACGGTCTGGAATACAATAGCATAAATCTAAATCCGGATTTTCAAGTTTCGCCGGATTCAATATAATAATAATAGTCTGCATATTTACCTCCATAAAAGGGTCATCTTACTTGTGACATTTTATAATTCTATATTTATTGATTATACCATTATTATCTCTTTATCTCAAATGAATTATATTATAAATAGTATTATCAGTATGTAAATAACCTATTTTATCCACATTACATAACTTACTTTTTTAATTTACATAATTTTATCCACATTTTGTGGATAAAATGTGGATAACTGTGGATAAACTTATTTTAAAATCTCGGAATAGCCGATTTTATCAACTTAATAATGTTTAATTAATTTATTCACATTTAACATCATAATTTTTATCATTATATTATCGTAAACTTAATTTAACATTATCATACAATTTAATTTATTTTTTTTCACACCTGTTTTTATCTGTTTTTTAAGCTTTTTTAAAAGTTATCAACATTATCCACATTTTTATCCACATTTTTGTGTGATTTATCTTTTTCGTTTTTTTATGTATATTTTATAGGTGTAATGTAACAGTTCATCCATGCTATTCATAATTTGCCGGATTATGGGTTATGGCTGAACTATTATCAAAATATTATTATTTAATTGAAAATTACTTCATTTTGTTATAGAATATAGATATGATTAGGTTTTTTGAAAGGTATGGTTATAAAAATGTTTGAATTATTACAAAATAAATGGAACGACATACTTAATATAATGCAGCAGGAATATGATATTTCTGATGTTTCATTTAAGACTTGGCTGCTTCCATTAAAATTATATTCTATAAAAGATGATACTATTACTATTTTGGTAGAAGATACAATGGGTGTATCCTATATAACAAAGAAATTTTCAAAAATGTTCAAAGTAACCATAACCGAAGTACTGGGACAACCATTTGAAATATCTTTTATATCTGAAAAAGATATTAATACTTCTGATAAACCATTTACAGATGAACAAAGGCAAAGAAACTCACAATTTAATGACAGAATCACAGAAGCAAATCTTAATCCCAAATATACATTTGATACTTTTGTTGTTGGTGGAAGCAACAGTTTTGCTCATGCTTATGCATTAAAAGTCGCTGAATCTCCTGCTGAAGAAGTTAATCCCTTATTCTTATATGGTGGTGTAGGACTTGGTAAAACCCATCTTATGCATTCCATCGCACATTATATATTGGAACATAATGAAAATATGAAAGTTCTATATGTAACAAGTGAAGCTTTCACAAACGAACTTATTAATATTATAAGAAATGACAGTCAGCGTGTTAATGACTTTAGAAACAAATACAGAAACATAGATGTACTTCTTATAGATGATATACAATTTATAATAGGAAAAGACAGATGTCAGGAAGAGTTTTTCCATACATTTAATACCCTATATGAATCTAAAAAACAGATTGTGATTTCATCTGATAAACCTCCTAAGGAAATGACCACACTTGAAGAAAGATTAAGAACAAGATTTGAATGTGGTCTTGCAGTAGATATCAGTTCACCTGAATATGAGACAAGAATGGCTATATTGCAGAAAAAGACTCAGATAGAAGGAAATGATATAGATAATGACATACTTGATTATATAGCCTCAAATATTGTTTCAAATATAAGAGAACTTGAAGGTGCATTTAATAAAGTAGTTGCATATTCAAAGATTTCACCATTAAAAATGAATCTTGATCTTGCTAAGGATGTTCTTAAAGATACAATATCACCTGACAGTAGTAGTGAAGTAACCTGCGAACTGATTACAAGAATAGTTGCAGAGCATTATAATATTACCCCTGAAGATATTTATTCTAAAAAAAAGAGCCAGAATATAGCTATACCACGTCAGATAGTAATGTATCTTTCCAGAACACTTACAGACGAATCATTCACCAATATAGGTTCGCTGCTTGGAAACAGAGACCATTCAACAGTTTTATATGGATTTGAAAAGATAAAATCTGAAATCGCTTCAAATGAAAATATGAAAAATACAATTGAAGTAATTACAAAAAAAATAAGTCCAAATTAAGTTAATAAGATGTTTACAACGTGTTAGTTTGCTGTTATTAGATTGTTAATACCGTTTTTTAGAAATATTTGAACATTTTTTATTATGTTGATAATTACCAGGTTATCAATATGGTTTAAACATATGAAAAACATATTTATCATCATCAGAAATCCTATAATATTAATAGCTTGTACCACTTTTTAACAAACTAACACCCTATAATAATATTATTACTGGATTAATATATATATTTATTTATAATGCCAATGCGGAAAAGGAGTTATACACTATGAAAATTATTTTTGATAAATCAGATTTACTTAATGCTATTAATATAGTATTAAAGGCAGTACCTTCAAAAACTACAATGTCTATTTTGGAATGTATACTTATAGACGCAACTACTGATGAGATAAAATTTACGGCAAATGATATGGAACTTGGAATAGAGACAAAAGTTAAAGGTGAAGTTTTAGAAAAAGGAAGTATTGCCATAGATGCCAAAATATTTTCAGAGATTATAAGAAAACTTCCTGACAGTGAAGTTATTATAGAAACAGACTCTTCAATGCGAATGGATATTTCTTGTGAAAAAGCTCATTTTAATATAGCCGGTAAAACAGGGGAAGATTTTTCGAGTCTGCCTGATGTAGAAAAAAACAAGTTTATATTTTTATCACAGTTTACATTAAGAGAAATTATAAGACAGACAATATTCTCTATAGCTCCTGCAGATAGCAGCAATAAGATAATGACCGGTATTTTAATTGAAATATTTGATGGTAAAATGAAAGTAGTATCTCTTGACGGACACAGAGTATCGCTTAGGAACATAGAGCTTAAAGATGCATTTGATAATATAAAAGTTATAGTTCCGGGAAAAACACTGAATGAGATTTCAAAAATATTAAGTGGAAATGCAGAAGATGAAGTAAGGATATTCTTTACAGATAACCATATTGTATTTGAATTTGAGAATACTGTTGTTGTATCAAGATTAATAGAAGGTAATTATTTTAATGTTGAACAGATGTTATCAAATGATTATGAGACAAAAGTTATTATAAACAAGAAAGATTTTGTAGATTGTATAGACAGAGCAACTCTTCTTGTTAAAGAGAGCGACAGAAAGCCAATTGTATTTGCTATACAGGATGGGGAAATGGAGCTTAAGATTAATTCTACAATAGGTTCAATGAATGAAAATATTATTATAAACAAAGAGGGAAAAGACTTAATGATAGGATTTAATCCTAAGTTTCTTCTTGAAGCATTGAAAGTAATAGATGATGAAGAGATAAATATATATTTTCTCAACTCAAAGGCACCTATGTATATGAAAGATGAAAATGAAAGTTATAATTACCTGATTCTGCCTGTTGCAATGTGATTCTATATTTAAAATATGGAGGTTTATGATGGAAAAAATAGTATTAAGAGAAGAATATATAAAGCTGGGACAGGCATTAAAAGCTATAAATCTGGTTGAATCAGGAGTTGAAGCAAAAATCGTAATCATAAACGGAGAAGTAAAGGTCAACGGAGTGACAGAATATCAGAGAGGAAAGAAACTAAGAGCCGGTGATATAATTGAATATAATGGCGAAAAGGTTCTGGTTTCAGAAAGCTGACAGCTTATGTATGTAGAATCCATTGAATTAAGTGATTATAGAAATTATAAAACATTGAATATTGATTTTGACAGCAGTACGAATATTTTGTATGGAGATAATGCACAGGGCAAAACGAATGTGCTTGAATCAATATATGTATGTGGTACGGCAAAATCTCATAGAGGCAGTAAAGATAAAGAAATAATCAGATTTAATTGTGATGAATCACATATAAAAATGTTTATCAGAAAAGATGGAATATCTCAAAGAATTGATATGCATTTAAAAAAAAGCAAATCAAAAGGAATTGCAGTAAATGGTGTTCCAATCAGGAAGGTTTCAGAACTTCTTGGATTAATTAATATCATATTCTTTTCACCTGAAGACTTGAATATTATAAAAAATGGTCCGTCAGAAAGAAGAAAATTCATAGATTTGGAGTTATGTCAATTAGATAAAATATATCTTCACAATTTAATGAAATACAATAAAGTATTAGAACAGAGAAATAAACTACTAAAAGAAATACATTTTAAAAATGACAGTTTCCTTGCTGATACGTTAGATGTATGGGATATGCAATTGACAGAATATGGGATTAAAATAATAAAAACAAGGGAAGAATTTATAAATAATATAAATGAAATAATATATAAAATTCATAAAAACTTATCTGGCGGAAAGGAAGAGCTTACAATTCTATATGAACCAAATATCTTAAAAGATGATTTTTTAGAAAAATTAAAGAATAACAGAGAAAAAGATATAAGTATAAAATCTACATCTATCGGACCTCACAGAGATGATATGGGATTTTATATAAAAGGAATTGATGTTAGAAAATATGGAAGTCAGGGGCAGCAAAGAACATGTGCACTTTCGCTAAAAATGGCAGAGATTGAAATTGTAAAGGATTTAATTAAAGATGTGCCGGTTTTATTATTAGATGATGTAATGTCAGAGTTAGACAGCAATAGGCAAAACCATCTTCTTGACAGTCTTAATGGAATCCAGACGATTATAACATGTACCGGATTGGATGAATTTATAGAAAGCAGGATAAATGCAAAAAGAATATATAAAGTTGAAAGTGGCAAGTGTGAAAAGTGTGAGAAGAAAATCTAAGGCAGCAAAAGACGCAGCCTAAGATTTTCTAAGTCTCACACCGAAGAATCGCTGGGGCGATTCTTCTTGATATAATTTCATGTATTGTTTGTGATAATACAAGTTACAAGTCAGCACTGGCGGTGGCATGGTTGGAAGAATGGAGGATTAAGATGGGTATCAATACAGAAAATCAATATGACGCAAATCAAATACAGATTCTTGAAGGATTAGAGGCTGTAAGGAAAAGACCGGGTATGTATATAGGCAGTACATCTTCAAGAGGTTTGCATCATCTTGTGTATGAGATAGTAGATAATTCTGTAGATGAAGCTTTAGCAGGATATTGTACTGAAATTGATGTTCAGATAAATGAAGATAATTCAATAACAGTAAAAGATAATGGAAGAGGGATACCTGTAGATATAAATGAAAAAGCAGGAAAGCCTGCAGTAGAAGTAGTATTTACTATACTTCATGCCGGAGGAAAGTTCGGAGGTGGAGGATACAAAGTATCGGGAGGTCTTCATGGAGTAGGAGCTTCTGTAGTAAATGCACTTTCGGAATGGCTTGAAGTAAAAGTATACAGAGACGGAAAAATACATAGACAAAAATATGAAAAAGGTCAGGTTTTATTTCCTTTAGAGGTAATAGGTGAATGTCCTGAAGATAAAACTGGGACAGAAGTAACATTTCTTCCTGATAAAACAATATTTGAAGAAACAGTATATGACTATGACATATTAAAGCACAGAATTCGTGAGATGGCATTTTTAACTAAGAACATAAGAATAATATTAAGAGATGACAGAGAAGATAAAAAGGAAAAAGTGTTTCATTATGAAGGTGGTATAAAAGAATTTGTGCAATATCTGAATAAAGGAAAGCAGCCACTTTATGAAAATATTATTTACTGTGAGGGCATAAAAGATAAGGTAAATGTAGAAGTAGCATTACAACATAATGATGCATATACAGAAAATATATATGGATTTGTTAATAATATAAATACACCGGAAGGCGGTACACATATAGAAGGTTTAAAACGTGCACTTACTAAAACCATAAATGAATATGCACGTACAAACAAACTGCTTAAAGATAATGAGCCTAACCTTGCAGGTGAAGATATAAGGGAAGGTCTTACGGTTGTAGTAAGTGTAAAAATTGAAGAACCACAGTTTGAAGGTCAGACAAAACAAAAACTTGGAAACAGTGAAGCAAGAGGTGCCGTAGATAATATAGTTTCGGAACAACTTACATATTTCTTAGAACAGAATCCGTCGGTGGCAAAGATAATATGTGAAAAATCAATATTATCACAAAGGGCAAGAGATGCTGCAAGGAAGGCAAGAGATTTTACAAGAAGAAAAACAGCACTTGAAGGTACATCACTTCCGGGAAAACTGGCAGACTGTTCCGATAAGAATCCTGAGAATTGCGAGATATACATTGTCGAGGGAGATTCAGCCGGAGGTTCGGCAAAGACGGCAAGGTCAAGGGCTACTCAGGCAATACTTCCTCTTCGTGGAAAAATACTAAATGTAGAAAAAGCAAGACTTGACAGGATACTTGGAAATGCAGAGATAAAGGCAATGATTACAGCATTTGGAACAGGTATACATGAAGATTTTGATATATCAAAATTAAGATATAATAAAATAATAATAATGACGGATGCTGATGTTGACGGAGCACATATTGCCACATTGCTTTTAACATTTTTCTACAGATTTATGCCGGAACTTATTAAACAGGGACATGTATATCTGGCACAGCCGCCTCTATATCAAATTACAAAAAATAAGACAGTAAGATATGCTTACAGTGATGAAGAATTAAATTCAATATTGACGGAAATTGGCAGAGATAATAATAATAAGATTCAGCGATATAAAGGACTTGGCGAAATGGATGCAGAACAGCTTTGGGACACTACAATGGATCCGGAAAAACGTATATTGCTTAAAGTTAAAATTGATGAGGATTCACAGTCAGATATAGATTTAACATTTACAACATTAATGGGCGATCAGGTTGAACCAAGACGTGAGTTTATAGAAGCAAATGCAAAGTATGTGTCAAATCTTGATATATAAAATCCTGCATTTAGGAAAGGAAAGTATAAATTATGGATGAGAATATATTCGATAAAATTCATGAGGTTGACCTTAAGAAAACTATGGAAAAATCTTATATCGATTATGCAATGAGTGTTATAGCTGCACGTGCACTTCCAGATGTAAGAGATGGACTTAAACCTGTACAAAGAAGAGTTCTTTTTTCAATGATAGAATTAAACAATGGTCCGGATAAGCCACATAGAAAATGTGCCCGTATCGTTGGTGATACAATGGGTAAATACCATCCGCATGGAGACAGTTCAATATATGGAGCACTTGTTAATCTTGCACAAGAATGGTCAACAAGATATCCGTTGGTGGATGGACATGGAAACTTTGGTTCGGTAGATGGTGACGGTGCGGCCGCAATGCGATATACCGAAGCAAGATTAAGCAAAATTTCTATGGAAATGTTAGCAGATATCAATAAGGATACTGTAGATTTCATACCAAACTTCGATGAAACAGAAAAAGAACCGGTAGTATTACCATCAAGATATCCAAATCTTCTTGTAAATGGTACAAGCGGAATAGCGGTGGGAATGGCTACAAATATACCTCCTCATAATCTTACGGAGGTTATAAATGCTGTTATCAAAATAATAGATAACCATGTAAATGAAAATAGAGAAACTAATCTGGAAGAGATTCTTGAAATAGTAAAAGGACCTGATTTTCCAACAGGCGGTACTATAATCGGCACACATGGAATAGAAGAGGCATATAGAAGCGGACGTGGCAAGATAATAGTACGTGCGGTTACTAATATTGAACCAATGGAAAATGGTAAAAACAGAATTGTGGTCACAGAACTTCCATATATGGTAAATAAAGCAAAATTAATTGAAAAGATAGCAGAGCTGGTAAAAGATAAAAGGATAGATGGAATTACCGATTTAAGAGATGAATCAGACAAAGAAGGTATGAGAATATCCATAGAGCTGAGAAGAGATGTTAATCCAAATATAGTATTAAATCATCTTTATAAGCATACCCAGCTTCAGGATACATTTGGAGTAATAATGCTTGCACTGGTAAATAATCAGCCAAGAGTATTAAACCTGTATCAGATGCTTGATTTATATCTGGAGCATCAAAAGGATGTAGTTACCAGAAGAACAAAGTATGATTTAAATAAAGCAGAAGAAAGGGCACATATTTTAGAAGGATTAATGATAGCCCTTGACAATATAGATGAAGTTATTAAAATAATCAGAGGTTCAAAAAATACACAGGCAGCAAAAGAAGGACTTATAGAAAGATTTTCGCTTACAGATGTTCAGGCACAGGCAATAGTAGACATGAGACTTCGTGCTTTAACAGGTCTGGAAAGAGAAAAATTAGAGAATGAATATAAAGAATTAATGGCTAAGATAAAAGAATATAAAGCAATTTTAGCAGATGAAAATAAACTGTTAATAGTTATTAAAGAAGAGATAAAATTAATATTAGACAAATATGGTGATGACAGAAGGACATCCATAGGTTTTGATGAATATGATATATCTATGGAAGATTTAATTCCTGTAGAAAATACAGTTATTGCAAGGACAAGGCTGGGATATATAAAGAGGATGACTGTAGATAACTTTAAGAGCCAGAACCGAGGAGGTAAAGGCATAAAAGGTATGCAGATTATAGAGAATGATTTTATTCAGGATTTATTAATGACTACAACTCATCATTATATAATGTTCTTTACAAATATGGGAAAGGTATATAAGCTTAAAGCTTATGAAATACCGGAAGCAGGAAGAACAGCAAGAGGTACTGCAATAATAAATCTACTTCAATTACAACCTGAAGAAAAAATAACTGCAGTAATACCGATTAAAGAATTTAGTGAAGAAAAATATTTGTTTATGGCAACTAAAAACGGTATAGTAAAGAAAACATCTATTATGGAGTATGGTCATATCAGAAAGAAAGGTATACAGGCAATAAATCTAAGAGATGATGACAGACTTATAGAAGTAAAAACTACCAATAATAAAAGAGATGTATTTCTTGTAACAAAGTTCGGACAGTGTATAAGATTTAACGAAAATGATGTTAGAGTAACAGGACGTACATCAATGGGTGTAATAGGAATGAATCTTGAACCAAGGGATGAAGTAGTTGCAATGCAGCATAATACCCAGGGTAATTCATTACTGATAGTTACTGAAAATGGTATAGGTAAAAGAACATCAATAGAAGAATTCAGTTCACAGCACAGAGGTGGAAAAGGCGTTAAATGCTACAAAATCACAGAAAAAACCGGAAATGTTATCGGAATGAAGGCAGTAAATGATGACCACGAAATAATGCTGATAACAAATACAGGAACAATAATACAGATATGTGTTTCAGATATATCAGAATTAAGCAGGATAACATCAGGTGTAAAACTTATGAATATTACTAATGAAAATGAAAAAATAGTAAGCATAGCAAAAGTTAGAGAAAAGATACAAAATGAAAATGAAGAAGAAACAGATGATATAAAAGAATAATAAAAAGGGTGTTTTTAAGCACCCTTTTTTGAAATATTTAAGAAGGGACATATAGTATAATGAGAGAAATAAGTGTTAATGATATAATAAAAAATGTAAGTGAAATGTGTATAGAAATTAATCATCATTTATCAGAAGATATGCAAAAAGCATATAAAAAAGCATATGATAACGAAGATTCTGAAATAGGTAAGAAAATACTTTGTCAGTTACAGGAAAATATGAAAATAGCAGAAGAAGATATGATACCAATATGTCAGGATACAGGTATGGCTGTAATATTTGCGGATATAGGTCAGGAAGTACATATATCTGACGGAAATCTTACAAATGCAATAAATGAAGGAGTAAGAAAGGGGTATGTAGAAGGTTATCTCAGAAAATCAGTTGTAAAAGATCCTATAATCAGAGAAAATACAAATGATAATACTCCAGCAGTAATACATTATAATATAGTAGAAGGAGATAAAATAACTATAACATTGGCACCAAAAGGATTTGGCAGTGAGAATATGAGTAAAGTGTATATGCTTAAACCTGCTGATGGAATAGATGGCGTTAAAAATGCAATCTTATCTGCTGTTAAAGATGCAGGTCCAAATGCATGTCCTCCAATGGTAGTAGGTGTAGGAATAGGCGGAACTTTTGAAAAATGTGCATTACTTGCCAAAAAAGCATTAACCCGAAAAGTAGGAACTAATTCAGAAATTGAATATGTAAAGGAACTTGAACAAGAGATGCTAAAAAAAATAAATGAACTTAATATCGGACCAGCCGGTCTTGGAGGAAAAAATACAGCATTTGCTGTAAATATAGAAACATTTCCTACACATATTGCAGGACTTCCGGTTGCCGTAAATATATGTTGTCATGTAAACAGGCATGTAACCAGAGAAATATAAATAAAAAGAGAGGTAAAAATGATGGATAGATATATAAATACACCATTAACAGAAGAAATAACAAAAGATTTACATGCTGGTGATTTTGTATATATAACAGGAATAATATATACGGCAAGAGATGCAGCACATAAAAGAATGGCAGAAACTTTAGAGAATAAAGGAAAACTTCCGATTAATATGAAGGATAATATAATATACTATATGGGACCATCACCGGCAAGAGAAGGAAGAGTAATAGGCTCAGCAGGGCCAACAACTGCCAGCCGTATGGATAAATATGCACCTAAACTTTTAGATTTGGGACTTAAAGGCATGATAGGAAAAGGAAAACGCAGTAATGAAGTAATAGAAGCAATAAAAAGAAATAATTCTGTTTATTTTGCTGCTATAGGAGGAGCAGGTGCACTTTTATCAAAGTCAATTAAGGATAGTAAGGTTATAGCTTATGATGACTTAGGAACAGAAGCTATACGTGAACTGAAAGTAGAAAATTTTCCTGCAGTAGTAGTAATAGATAATCAGGGTAATAATTTATATGAAAGAGATTAGGAGAAAATGGAGAGAATAATCTTACTTGTATTAAAGAAATTATATATTGTACCTTATTGGTACTATAAAATATGTAAATATTCAAAATCTGAAAAATATAGTGAAATAGCAAGATATAAACTCTTACGTAATATTGTAAAAAGCATAAATGAATCTGCAAATGTTATTGTAGAATGTGAGGGAATAGAAAATCTTCCTAAAGATACAGGGTATGTAATATTTCCAAATCATCAAGGTTTATATGATGCACTAATATTGATAGAAACCAATGAAAGACCAATTACATTTGTGATGAAAAAAGAAGTAGAAAATAATTTAGTTTTAAAAAGAATAGCATCATTGATAAAAGCACAATTGATAGACAGAAAAGATGTAAAACAGTCTATGAAAGTTATATTAGAAATGACAAAGGAAGTAAAACTCGGAAGAAATTTTGTAATATTTGCAGAAGGAACCAGAAGTAAAAAGCAGAATAATCTGTTAGATTTTAAGGGAGGAAGCTTTAAGAGCGCTACTAAGGCAAAAGCACCAATAGTCCCTGTCGCATTAGTAGATTCATATAAAGTGTTTGATAATCATTCTACAGAAAAAGTAAAAGTAAAGATATCTTATTTAAAGCCATTATATTATGAAGAATATAAGGAAATGAAAACATCTGACATAGCAAGTGAGGTAAGAAAAAGAATAGAAAATAAAATTAAAGAAATATGTTGACAAATAAAATGAAAATATGTATAATAATTTGTGCGTCACAATCAAATAGGAAATTTTAGTAATTCAGAATTTGGAGAAATACTCAAGAGGCTGAAGAGGCGCCCCTGCTAAGGGTGTAGGTCGTTCACGCGGCGCGAGGGTTCAAATCCCTCTTTCTCCGTTTTTCCTATTGATTATTTTTTTGAAAATTGTAGAAAAAAGTTGTTGACAGGATATGATGAATATGTTATTATAATATTCGCCCTCTGAAAGAGAGGAAAAAAATAGAAAAAATAAAAAAAGTTGTTGACAAATACAAAACAGTATGTTAAACTATAAAAGTTGCTGCTGACAAAACAACAACAAAGAAATATGAACATTGAAAACACGGTTATTAATGATAACGGTTTTTGATAGTCATAAAATATGAACATTGATAACTGAACAGCGAAGAACCATCCCTGAAAATTCAAAAAAGAATTTCAGAGAACAAAAACCTGAAAACAGTAAAGAAGTTATTGGATAACCAAGTTATCTGATAATGAAAAGGAAACAAAATAGCTAACGTTATTTTGAGCAAAACATTAAACGAGAGTTTGATCCTGGCTCAGGATGAACGCTGGCGGCGTGCTTAACACATGCAAGTCGAGCGAAGCACATGA
>JAAVHZ010000062.1 GCA_014799465.1 Lachnospiraceae bacterium
GCTTCAATCTGTTGCCAGCGTGCAGCCATTAGGGAAGCCCCGACCGCGTGGTTATACTCCGCATAGAGGTAATTATGATTGTAGCGGTTATTCACCTGCTCCACGTCCTTGCGGAAAGTCTCAAACGGTTTAATGTCGCCTTTGTCGGTAGTCAGGGACAGCCCCACCTCGAGCAGCGTGTGGAAAGCCTTGAAGCCGGAGAATATAAAAGCATTATTTTCGAGAGCATAACGCACCACCTCCGGGACCTCATGGGGCACGCCGGAACTGATGGCAGTGTTAAGCTGTTTCAGAGTTTCGGCAATAAGCCGGCGAGCTTCCGGAGTGTTTAGTTGTGACGGGTCGAAGCCACCGGCATTGTAAACCATGCCGGCAGCGTCAAAAAAGGCCGTGTCGTCAAAATCGGGCTTGTCTGTCGCGTTCGCGAGCTCCAGTAAGTCATTTTCATAGAGAGAAGCCAGAGCGCTGTTAAAATAGATATAAGAGCGACGAAGCCCCGCCGTGTCAGCCAGTCTCATTGTTGAGCTCTGCGCGGGGCTCAGTCGAAAAAACGATCGGGCTGTGTTTTGGTTTCACGTGGGGAATCAATAGTCACGCCGTATTTTTCCGTGAAGTATTCCGGCGGAATGTTGTAATACTCCAGGACCAGGCGTTCAATTTCGCGTTGTTCTGCAGGGGAGAAACTGGCGGCATTATTCCACTGGAAGCGGCAACCTTTGACCGGAAAGTCGTGCAACTCCATAAGAGGAAGCAGTCGCCCGTTGATAATGTGGGCGCACATGATAGCATCGCTTTCGGTGGTGCGTTCAAAGATTTCAAGGTGCACTTCTGACTGAGAGAGCGAGGAGCCGGAGTCAATGGTCATTGTCTGATTGAGCACCAGCTTAGACAGCTCAGAGTTACAGCGGTCCACGCGCTTGTCATAGACGTTGTAAGCGTCGCCGCGGCTGCTTTCCTTAATCTCAATTTCCGTGCCGTCAGATGTAACGATATATTGAGCTGCGCCCATCTCTTTGAGGGCAGCTTCGGTTCTGGCGCGTTCGGCGTCGTCAAGACCGTTAACGCGAGCAATGCGCATAGGCATACCGAAAATTTCACCGAACACGTCCCAATAAGCGAGCATATTCTTTTTGCTGATGCAGGAGGGCGCACATTTAAGAAGCAGACCGAGGTCACGCGGTTTACCGACCTCCACGCACCAGTTGGCAATATCACCTTCGCGGTAAGTCTCCCCCTGTCGCCAGTCGTCACCCGGGTTGCTGACTAAAACCCCGTATTCAGGCACAACGTGTTTGCGCGGCACTAGTTCCATGCCGTCAAAGCGCATTTGGCCATTGTCGCGCACGATGTTGCCCAGCTGTATGAGAGTAGGCCCCCAGTAGATAGAGTCCAGACACAGATCCAGGAAGTCGAGGAACCAGGAGGCTTGCAGCAGCTTTGTGGCGTCGATATTTTCCTTGCCGTCGGCGTTGACCAGGCGAAAATCCTTTTGCAACACCTTACCTTTTCGCTGAGCGATACAGCCGGAAAGATGAGCATCGAGGACACAATCGGCGTAAATGTCATAAAGTCGGCAACGGTTCGGGCTTTCGTAGTCAATAGCCACCTGATGAGCGGCGCGCCAGTCTGCCACGTCCTTTTTGGTCAGGCTGTCGGTCTGCTGCTGGAGCTGTGCTGTGAGCTTCAACCCCTGTTTTGAACTTACACGTCGGGCAAGTTCTACAAGTTCAGAGCGAGAGGGGCGGTTGAAATAGTCGCGTATATTGGTTATTATATTAGCCATTGCAGTTGATGTTAATGTTTTACTTTTTCATTTTCGTAGTCATTACGCTGCGTTGGAGTGAGTCGGTAGCTATACCAAGAGGCGGCAGCCGTTTTCAGAGCAGCCCCACCGTCCTGAGCCATAGGATTCCAACCGGTGGAAAATATGGTCTTTAACTCGTTGATGTCGTTTTCGATAATGTTAAGGCGTTCTGTAAGGTCTGCTACTTTGACAAGACC
The DNA here is from genome assembly GCA_014799465.1 of Lachnospiraceae bacterium. Lineage (GTDB taxonomy): Bacteria > Bacillota > Clostridia > Lachnospirales > Lachnospiraceae > UBA2821. Next base: position 2,002 of record JAAVHZ010000062.1, read on the forward strand.
ACCAAAGAGACCACCATTGAAGCATATACCATTACCGTCTATAACTACCGAGGTGTCACCGATCACAATTTCGGCAGACTCTATTTTCTCAGTGAGAAGCACCACCCCGGCGGCTCCGTCCGCAACGAAACCGACCACAACGTAAGAGCCTATTTCGGGGAACAGACACACTCCACATTCACCTTCCTGGTTGGCTTGAAGATTGACCCCGAGCAGGGGCGCACTCTCATTGATTGGCGAACAGTCAACTGTGCGCGCCGATTTATCGACCGCGTCAACTGTGCACACAAGCGCGACGGTTTCAGCGTCAGGCTGTGCCAGCTGTCTGATAACGTTTCGTAAATTCTGCATAACTATAAACTATTGCACGCGAAGCCCGAGCGTTATTTCCTGACGGAAGCCGGAATCGCCGTATTTTATTACATTCTTTTTTACCTGATACACGCCCATTTTAGTGCCGTCAATGATTATGCCGATAGCGTCGAGCGGGTCAACCAGAGAAGCCCCGAACGTGGTAAACGAACCGGTCAGTCCGTCACGTTTAAGCCGTTTAACTTCCTGCTCCGCCCACGATTTTAACTCACGTTCTGTTTTGTTGTAGGTGTGCAGGGTGCGATGTTCGCCGTCAGCATCGCCGACTTCAACCTTAATTTTTTTATTGTTTGGCATAAGGCTGACAGCTTTAACGCGCAGGCGCATATTTTCCGCCTTTTGCTGCTGGAGGCTCTGGTCTGAAATGATGTTAAGTCCGGTACGGAACACTTGCGAAGGGGTACTGTCGCGGTCAAAGAGCACGCCGCAATAAAGAACCGGCTCGCCATTCTCATAACGAAAAAATGAACGGATGCCCTGTTCTGATAGCTTGCCGAGCAGAGCGGCCACGGTGTCGGCAGTGACACGGTAAGCGCCAAGCGACTGTTCGCCCATAACGTTGAGCCGGTAAGTTATTCCCTGATCCTTGAGCAGCTTTTCAATGGTAACAGAGCGGTAAGATTTTTTCTGTGCCGGCATTTGTTTGAGCTTGAACATATCATCTTCGCAGGTAATCACCACGGGGGTTTTGAAGCCGACGTCACGGACATAACCCACAAAAGCAAGTTGCAATTTGTCGTTATATCCCAGATAGATGCGCACGGAGTCACCGCGATGCACAGAAATTTCGACCGAGCCGTTCCACTTCATTTTTTTAGGCAGTGTTATTTTGGCTTCGGCTGTGAGCTTTTCAGTGTCGCGTACAATCTCCACGGCAGTCACGAAGTCAAGAGACCAAGAGCGGTCGCCCTTAATTTCAATTTTAGAGCATAGTTTAAACATGGGTTAAACGATGTTTAATTGGTGTTTACCAGTCGTATCTTCCGGGTTTCATTGACCCGTAGCGCACGGGGTTGCGCACGTCGTCTCCGTCCTCACTTTCATAGAGCTGTAAGTCCGGGGAGGCTTTGCCGGCTTGAATATCGCGCAACCACTTGACCGCGTCGTTATAGAGACATTCCCGGCGTTCGTGTCCCATATTCTGAGGGAGACGGTGAATCATAAGCCAAAGAGAAATATTTACAGCGCATTGCACTAACATTGCGTTGCGCTCTGTGCCTTCAGAAGCAAACACCCGGGCCATATCATAGCGATAGCGCAGATAAGAACCGATTTGCTCCAATGCGGCAGCTTCGGCGGTCAGGCGTGTTTCTTCGTCTTGTGCTATCTGCTTGAGCTCGTACTGGTCACACACACTCCGGTAGTCATCGAGAGTCAAGAACATGGGCGAGAGATTTTTGGGATTGCTTCAAAAATTGCAATTTCGCGGGCTTTTTCGGCAGTCAGACCGGGCAACCGTTTTTGCCGGATCAATTTTTTCACGCCCTGCATTGAGACGCAGATAGGGCGCCCATGAAGCACAAGCACCAGAAATTTTTTACGATAAAGGTCAGCCGAGCGTTGAGCTTCGCTGATAGCACGATTTTTGCGCCAATCGAACAGGAGGGCGCAGAAAAATTCAAATATCACCATGATACATTTTTTGCGTTAGGTCGCAACCCTATTGTAGTTGATGAAACAATTTTCTTTTGTCGGGAGTCACGCTGTAAAATCCAGATAGCGCCCTCATCAGCGTCCGGAGCGTCGTCGTGTCCGCGCATACCTTTTTCAAAGGCAAGCGTCTGATCTATGCCGGCGAGCATGTCCGGGTCGTCGCGCTGGCTTTCGTCGTAATAGACAAAGCCACGCTCCCAGAGAGGCGAGACGGCTTCAACACGCTGGAACTTGTCAGGTTTTTTGCGTTTGTCGCCGGTCATTGGGAGCTGATAACCGCGCAGCTCACCCTCACGCATGAACTCGTCGAGGATGGTGTCCTGCATGAAATTCGCTTCCATGTACCAGCGCACGGCAATACCCTGATCGCGGGCCCACTCGTAGAGGTCATAACACCAGCGAACCATTTCGGCAACGGAACACTGACGGACAAACGCCCGGAGGTGCCAGAGTTGTGTGCCGACCTTGCCCCAGAGTTTGGCAGCCTTGAAGTCGTTTTTGTTGGAGCCTTTGAAGCTGGGGTCGATGTAAAGCACAATTTCCGAGAATTTGGACCATGCCGGGCGTTTGGCCCAGTGGATCCACTCGTTGCGGAACACGGCACCCTCAATTATAGGGTTATTCATGTATTCCTTTTGAAATGCGCGATAACCGGCCACGTCCGCGAGTGCCTGCACTTCGGCAGGGGTCCATTTGGCAGCCCATGAGATGTTGCCGACACGGTCATAGATATTCACGCGGGTAACGTGCACGCTCTTAATGTCGCACCACTTCGCCAGCACTGAATTTTTAGCAATCATATTGCCGACCATAAAGAAGCGGCCACGGCCGCCGTCGAGCGTGCCGAAAAGAGCGGAGCGCACCCAATCGAACAGCTTAGAGACGCGGGCAGGACTTTCCACCAGCTCGTCGTCGTCGAGGTCGTCAATGACGATGTAATCCGGACGGTGGGAGCGGTAGCGCAGACCACGGGGCGACTGTCCGCGACCGCGGGCAAAAAATGCGACTTCTGTCTGCGTTACAAATTCCCCCTCCTCCCATGATCCGGCGTTGTACTGTTCGCCGAAATCTGCAATATAACGTTGGTTGTACTGTAACTCCGCCTGAATGTCGCCCAGCAGAGTTTTGGCGTTATCCTCAGACTTGCCGACAATAACCATGACGTTAATTTCACGGCGTTCCTGACACATTAGCCACATGGGGACAAATACGTCCATATTGGTTGACTTTGCCGCGCCACGGTGCCAGACAAAACCTGCTTTGAGGTTGCGGTTGGCTTTAATCTTATTTGCCGCGTCAATATGGAATTTAGCGCAGGGGGTAGCGTTGCCCGTTTCCGGGTTAATAGTCCAGTGCGGAAAATAGTAATCAACGAAAGCGGCATAATCAGAGCGCAGCCGGGTAATGCGTTCGAGACGCTGTGCCGGCGTTTCGGTGATAATTATGGAAGTGGCAGCCTGCACCGTTTCGCAGTGCTGTTTCCATTCCTCAATCGCTTTTTTTAATTCCGCTTTTGTCATACGTTAGAAAGACTCTTTTAACTTTTCGGATATGAAAAGATCGTGATAATGGTTGATAGTTTTAAGCAGTTCCGGCGTTATGTTGGGGTCGAAGCTCATGCGGTACTGGAGCCATTTGCTGAAAGCCATAAAAACCTCAATGATGTCAACCACGGAAGTTTTTTTGTCGAGACGTTCAACAGTGGCGGCAAACTTCACCAGCTTGTCGGCACTTGCGGCGGTCTTTTCCGGGCTGGGGTCATTTGCGAGGTCCTCCAGTAGCACGTTGATACTGTTGAGAATTTTATTTACCAGTTCCGGGCGTGTGATATTGGCGGCGGCGCGTGCCTGTTCCCAGCCACCCTCCGCGACCCATTTTGTAACAGTCTGAGCCGAGACCCCGACCTTTTCAGCAATAGACTTCTGGGGCTCTCCCTGCATATAGAGGAGGCGTGCGTGTTCGCGCTGCTGTTCGCGTTCCTTTTTAGTTGCCATTCATAATTAAGCGATGTAATTAAGTTAACGCCCCTACTGCGGGGGCGTTTTCAATTAAATTGCATTATCGGCGGTACCTCAGTAAAGCAGGAGTAAACTCCACTTTACATTCGGTTTGCGCGATAATTCACGGTGCAAAGTTGGGGTAAAAATGTTCCATAATAAAAAAGAGTGTAAAACTTTTACACTCTTTTTGTTAGGGTTGCGAACAATATGGAACTTTGCACCGCTGAACGACTTAAAAGCCATAATGCGGAGTAGAGCAGCTGGTAGCTCGCCGGGCTCATTCCCCGGAGGTCGCAGGTTCGAGTCCTGCCTCCGCCACAACAATCAGGTAAAAGATAAGAAAGATTGACTAACCGCCCCGGGCAGGGGGGGCACACCCACACCCTCCACCACCACCGCCCCCTCGTGCCCCGGGCATTTTTTTGAACGAGACAACATCAATGAAAGAAGTAATAATCTCAACAGAGGCAGTCAACAGCTATGGCACTCGCGTGCTGACTTCCGGCATAGACCTTGAGCAGTACGAGCGCAACCCTGTTTTGCTGTGGATGCACCGCCGGGCTTTTGACGGTGAGTCAATGCCTATCGGCAAAATTGATAACCTCAGAGTTGAAGATGACAAATTAATAGGTACACCGGTATTTGACCAGAACGATGAATTTGCACGGAAGATAGAGAGCAAATGGGACAGCGGTTTTTTACGTATGGCTTCGGCAGCTCTGGAGCCTATCGAGGTAAACCCCGACCCGGCTTTAGCATTGGAGGGGCAGACACGTGCAACGGTGACACGGTGCAAACTTATTGAGGTCAGCATTGTGGATATTGGCGGCAATGACGAAGCCCTGCAACTTTGTGGGGCTGACGGCAAGCTGCTGAAACTTGCCGCCGGAGAGGACGCGCCGACACTTCCTCTTCTGAAACCTAATGAATCCGAACCCACGCCGGGGAATGAACCCTACGAGGGTGAGGAAATCAATAACAATAATAAACAATTAAAAACAGCGATGAACAAAGACCAGTTAATCCTCTTAGGACTTCCCGAGGATGCCAGCGACGAGCAGGCAACCGCCGCGCTCCAGCTGATGAAAACAAAAGCGGACCGCGCCGAGACTTTGCAACTTGCGGCAGTAACTCAGTGCGTGGATCAAGCAATTAACGAAAGAAAGATTTTGGCGGCTCAGCGTGACCATTATATTACGCTTGGCAAAGCAGCAGGCGTCGAAATGCTTGCAGACACATTCAAGGCTATGCCGGCCCAGCGGAAGCCTACCGACATCCTGAACCTCTCACGGCAGAGCGCGCCCGGTGCCGGCTCACAGCCTAAAGCATACGCCAAGTTAAGCGATGTGCCGCAGAGTGAGCTCATAGCACTACGCAAAGATCAGCCCGCAGAGTATATGCGACTTTACAAAGAAGAGTACGGCGTTGACTGCCCGCCTCTCAGCGAATAAATAAACCCTATTATAAACACAATCAAACAACAGTAATGAAGTCGAAAAACAATTTTTTTAAAAAACTGCTCGGCATAGTCAGCTGCATGATTATGGCCGTAGCGTTCAATGCCACCGCCGGCGCTACCTGTGCCGTGGCAATCGGCTGCGCTCCCGAAGCCGGAGCAATCGCCGGCAATGTTCTGGCGTTTGCCTTATGCAAGGCAGCCCCCGCGGGTTCAATCCGAATCGGTGTCCTCACAGAGATTTGGACCGGTGAGCAGATCAAGCAGTTCCGCACAGCCCTGGAATCATGGGGCTGGCTTGCAAGGATCCGCAGTTATAACCAATATGTAAACAACGATGTAATCCACTTCGTCGAGATTGGCGGTGACCCCAAGGTGCTTGTAAATAACACTACCTACCCAATCCCCATTACAGCGCTGGAAGATGCGGACAAACCCGTGAGCCTTGACAAGTTCACGACTGAGGCAACCCCTGTAACAAATGATGAGCTTCACGCTATCAGTTACGACAAAATGGCAAGCGTTCAAGAGCGCCACCGCGATGTATTGGTGGAGATTTTCGGACAGCGCGCAATACATGCCATTGCCCCGGATGAAAATAAAAAGGGCGTGCCTGTGCTCTATACAACCGGCGAAGTAGCAGACGGTCGCAAGCTCATGACTTCGGCGGACCTTCTGGCTATCAAAAGAAGTTTTGATAAAATGGGTATTCCCAAGGCTGACCGCGTGCTGGTGCTCTGTGCCGACCATGTGAACGACTTGCTCCAGACAGAACAGCGCTTCAAAGACCACTACAACATTAACCAGACCGAGGGCAAAATCGGTCGCCTGTATGGCTTTGACATTTACGAATACGACGGCACACCCTACTTCAATGCAGACGGAAAAAAACTTGCGTGGGGCGCGATCCCCGGTGCAACTGATATGCAGAGCTCCGTTGCGTTCTATGCCGGCAGAATGATGAAAGCCGCAGGCTCTACACAATTCTACTGGAGCAAGGCAGAGAACGATCCTATTAACCACCGCAACCTCGTGAACTTTGATCAGTACGGTATTTGTCTGCCTTTATCTGAGGCCAACTGTCGTGCGGCAATAGTCAGCGCCAAAGCTTAACAACTTATGGCTATACTGAAACGAGGAAGCAGAGGCGCGGAGGTCAAAGCCCTGCAACAGCGGTTAAACCTCATGCCTGACGGTATTTTCGGACCTTTGACCGAGGAAGCGGTCAAAGAGTTTCAGAAGCGCAGGGGACTGACGGCTGACGGTGTGGTCGGTGTCAAGACTTGGGCGGCTATGGGCGCAACACCCGGGAAGCGTAAGGTCGACGAAATCATTCTGCACTATACGGCAACGCCGGAGGGTGAGGAGTTTTCAAACGCTCAGATAAAAGCAAGCCATGTGGCGCGTGGTTTTTCGGATATTGGCTATCACTTTGTTATCGGACTTAACGGGGAAATTCGCCCCGGGCGGTCCGAGGCAGTGAACGGAGCGCATTGCACCGGACATAATACGCGGTCAATCGGTGTGTGTTACGTTGGCGGCTGTCCGCCACGTAAGACCCCGAATTGGCAAAATATCGGAAAGGACACACGCACGACAGCCCAAGAGGCTACGCTTGTAAAGCTGGTTAAAGAACTGCTAAAGCGTTATCCTGGCGCTACTGTTCACGGGCATAATGAGTTTGCAAATAAGCCGTGCCCCGGCTTCGATGTAAAAAAATGGCTCGCAAAAGTGGATATTAAACAATAAGATAATGAATGAGCGGCGAAATAATAACAATCATCAAATCGGCGCTTTCGGCGGAGATAGCTGCCCCGATCAGGGCATGGGTAGGCCGTAAGCTGGAGCGCGACAAATACAGAATAGAGATTGAACGGCTGCGGGCTGAAATGAAAGACAAGCTCGCGGAAGTCAAGAGCCACGAACTGGAGAACGTGCGAAAGGCTGCGGACATACTCATGGAAAGTATTGTTCCGCCGCTCAAAGCAGAAATAACAAACTTACGCAATGATGTGCAAAGGCTCAACAAAGCTCTGGAGCGTATTTGGGGCTGTCCTCATATTGACCGCTGCCCTGTTAAATTCGAGCTGCTGCTCCCATCGCAAGGTTGCGGAACAGAGCCGGACGGAGACAACGGAACATGTGACGGCCAGCGCCCAAAGCGAAAGCCGGAGCGAGGGAAAGCAAGAGGCGACCCTGACGCGGGAGACCGAGTGCCGGGGGGTAACGGTGACGGAGATTGAGGTCTACGACACCGAGAAACCACCCGACCCTGAGACCGGGCAAAGGCCATTAAAAGCCAGAATCCGGCAGAAGCATGGCGAGGAAAGCCAGAGCAATGAAAC